>NZ_JBBMMC010000001.1:0-746987 GCF_037936805.1 Nocardioides epinepheli
GACCCCACACCGCACTAGCCGGAAGACCCCCAGTCACCCGCACCCCCGGTGTCACCAACCTCGCGGTATAGAACAGCTGGCGCTCGCTTGCTCAACCTCCGGCCTCGTATTGGCAGCTCGCTTGCTCGACCTCCGGCCGCGGGCGTTCGTCAACCTCCGTCGGTGGCTCCGACGTACTCGGCGAGGTGCTGGCCGGTGAGGGTGAAGGCGTCGGCGACGAGGTCGGCGGGGGTGCCCTCGAAGACCACCTGGCCGCCGTCGTGGCCGGCGCCGGGCCCGAGGTCGATGATCCAGTCGGCGTGGGCCATGACGGCCTGGTGGTGCTCGATCACGATCACCGACTTGCCGGCGTCCACGAGCCGGTCCAGGAGGCCGAGCAGGTTCTCGACGTCGGCGAGATGGAGGCCGGTGGTCGGCTCGTCGAGCACGTAGACCCCGCCCTTCTCCCCCATCCGGATCGCCAGCTTGAGTCGCTGCCGCTCGCCGCCAGAGAGCGTGTTGAGCGGCTGGCCCAGGCGCAGGTAGCCGAGGCCGACGTCCTCCATCCGACCGAGGATCGCGGCGGCGGCCGGCACCTTCCCCTCGCGCCCGTCGCTGCCGGAGAAGAAGGCATGGGCCTCGGTGACCGGCAGGTCGAGCACCTCGGCGATGTTGAGGCCGCCGAAGGTCAGCTCGAGCACCTCGGCCTGGAAGCGCTTGCCGCCGCACTCGTCGCACACGGTGGCGACGGTCTCCATGAAGCCGAGCTCGGTGTAGATCATCCCGTTGCCGTTGCAGCTCTCGCAGGCGCCCTCGGAGTTGGCGCTGAACAGCGCCGGCTTGACGCCGTTGGCCTTGGCGAAGGCCTTGCGGATCGGCTCGAGCAGGCCGGTGTAGGTCGCGGGGTTGCTGCGCCGCGAGCCCTTGATGCCGCTCTGGTCGATCACCACGACGTCGTCGTGGCCGGCGACCGAGCCGTGGATCAGCGAGCTCTTCCCGGAGCCCGCGACGCCGGTGACGACACACAGGACGCCGAGCGGCACGTCGACGTCGACGTCGCGCAGGTTGTGGCTCGCGGCGCCCCGGATCTCCAGGGCACCGGTGCGCTCGCGGACCTCGTCCTTGAGCCTCGCGCGGTAGCTGAGGTGCCGGCCGGTGAGGGTGTCGGAGGCCTCGAGACCCGCGACGTCGCCCTCGAAGCAGATCTCGCCGCCGCCGGTGCCGGCGCCCGGGCCGAGGTCGACGACGTGGTCGGCGATGCGGATGGTCTCGGGCTTGTGCTCCACCACGAGCACCGTGTTGCCCTTGTCGCGCAGGTCGCCGAGCAGGTTGTTCATCCGGGCGATGTCGTGCGGGTGCAGGCCGACGGTCGGCTCGTCGAAGACGTAGGTGACGTCGGTGAGGGCCGAGCCGAGGTGGCGGATCATCTTGGTGCGCTGGGCCTCGCCGCCCGACAGGGTGCCGGCGGGACGGTCGAGGGAGAGGTAGCCCAGGCCGATCTCGACGAAGGAGTCGAACAGGTGCAGCAGGCTCTTGAGCAGCGGCGCGACCGACTTGTCCTCGATGCCACGGACCCACTCGGCGGCGTCGGTGATCTGCATGGCGCAGACCTCTGCGATGCCCTTGCCGGCCACCTTGGCCGAGCGGGCGGCCTCGTTGAGGCGGGTGCCCTCGCACTCGGGGCAGGGCGCGAACACCGCGGCGCGCTCGACGAAGGCCTTGATGTGGGGCTGGAGGGAGTCGACGTCCTTGCTGAACATCGACTTGCGGATCTTGGGGATCAGGCCCTCGTAGGTGATGTTGATCTTGTCGACCTTCACCTTGCGCGGCTCGGCGTAGAGGAGGTCGGCGCGCTGCTCGTCGGTGGAGTCCTTGATCGGCACGTCGGGAGGCACGACCTCCTTGTAGGGCGCGACCATCCAGCCGTCGGCGGTGTAGCCGGGCACCAGGATCGCGCCCTCGACCAGTGACTTCGACTCGTCGATGATCTCGGCGAAGTCGAGCTCGGAGACGGTGCCGCGGCCCTCGCACTCGGCACACATGCCGCCGAGGTAGACCTCGTTGCGCGCGACCCGCTTCTCGCCGGTCACCGAGGTCATCACGCCGCTGGCCTTGCGGGTGGGCACGTTGAACGCGAACGCCGTCGGCGGCCCGACGAAGGGCTCGCCGATCCGGCTGAACAGCACCCGCAGCATCGCGTTGGCGTCGGTGGCGGTGCCGACCGTCGAGCGGGCATTGGCGCCCATCCGCTCCTGGTCGACGAGGATCGCGGTGGTGATGCCCTCGATGTGGTCGACGTCGGGACGCGCCATCGACGGCATGAACCCCTGCACGAAGGTGCTGTAGGTCTCGTTGATCATCCGCTGCGACTCCGCGGCGATCGTGGCGAAGACCAGCGAGCTCTTCCCGGACCCCGAGACCCCGGTGAACACCGAGAGCCGGCGCTTGGGGATCTCCACGCTGACGTCGCGCAGGTTGTTGACCCGCGCGCCCTCGACGCGGATCAGGTCGTGAGTGTCGGCGGCGTGCTGCTTGCTGGCCATGGCCTCCCTTTCGGGTCGCTCGGTGCGACGCGGGGCACAGCCTACGGATCGAGCCCGACAGGTCACAGCGACTGTTGACGGCGTCGGCACGGTCACTTCTAATGGCAACAGCCGCGAGCGAGGTGATCGGGCGATGGGGCAGGCACCGCAGCGCCGCTGTCGCGCGGCCGCGACCGGAATCGCCGCACTCGCCGCTTCGGTCGCGCTCCTGTCGGCTTGCTCCGGCGAGCCCGATCCTCCAGCCGCCACCCAACAGACCTCGACGACACCGTCTCCAGCGACTCCGACCTCGACGAGTCCGCCGCAGGTCGTGCCGGTCGACGACGCGATCGCCTTCGACTACGAGCGGACCTGCCGGCGCAAGGACCGCGCGCAGAGGTGGTGTCCACTCGGCGACGAGGGGCGGCGGCAGTGGGAGGCGATCGTCGCGGCCTTCGAGCACCACCTCACGCCGACGCGGCTGGTCGGCGGGCCCTCCGACGACGGCCACCGCAACTACAACTTCTCCGCCACGTTCGGGACGCCGTCGGGGCTGGTCGACGGGCCTCAGCTATGGGTCCTCGTCTACGTGCCGGCCCGCCCCGAGCGAACGAAACCCGGCATCGAGCAGATCGGGCAGATCGGGAGGAACCGGGACTACCGCTGGGGCTACGGCCACGTGGCGGTGACCCAGCGGGATGGGACCGTGCTGACGATCCGATTCTGGGGCGGGAGCCCGAACCGACCGGCCCCGGCGGGCACCCTGGACGAGAACGCGCTGTTCGCCCGAGCGGTCCGCACGTTGAAGCACACCGTCACGCCAGCAGCGCCACCACGATGAAGATCACCGGCACGCACCCGATCGTGCTCACGAAGATCGCGTCGCGCGCGAGCAGCTCGGCGCGGCGGTAGCGGTTGGCGATGATGAACACGTTCTGCGCGGTGGGGAGCGAGGCGATCACGGTGACCGCGAGCAGGGCGGCGTCGTCGAGGCCGAGAAGCCGGCCGACCAGGTAGGCCGTGACCGGCTGCACCACCAGCTTCAGGACGACGGCGAGCCCGAGCTCCCCGGGTGGGACGCCGCGGCCGGGCAGCGGACCGAGCCGCAGGCTCACGCCGTAGGCCAGCAGCATCGCCGGCACCGCCATCCCGGCGAGTACCTCCAGTGGCTCGGCGGCCAGCCGGGGCACCTCGATGCCGGCGAGCGCGACCGCCAGTCCGGCGGCGCTGGCCAGCGTGATCGGGTTGCGCACGGGCCGGCTGAGGATCCGGCGGCGCGACGGGCGCTGCTCGCTCACCGCGACGTCGAGGATCGTGAGCGCCAGCGACTGGAGCACGAGCAGCTGGAGCAGCAGGAGCGGTGCGATGAGGGCAGCGTCCCCGAGGACGTAGGCGGCGATCGGGAGGCCGAGGTTGCCGGCGTTCGCATAGGCCGCGCAGAGAGCGGCGATCACGCTCTCGCCGAGGTCCCGGCGGCGCGCGACGGCGATCGCCACCGTGACCGCGCCACTCACCAGCACCGCGGCGGTCAGCGCGATCAGGTTGCCCGAGAACAGCCCGTGGACGTCGCTGTCTTGGAGGACGGTGAACAGCAGCGCCGGGCTGGCCACGAAGAACGCCACCGCCGAGAGGGTGCGCTGGCCGGCGGCGTCGAGGATGCGCAGGTGCGCCAGCACGCTCCCGAACCCGATGAGGACCGCGACGGTGACGAAGCCCAGCACCACCCCTGACACCGGGCGACCCTATCCGCGCCGGCCGGCCCCACCGCCCACGAGGCCCGACTTGACGGGCAAAACCTGAACTTGTCGGCCGGGATATCGCCCGCCAAGTTCAGGTTTCCCCGGTCGACCGGGGAAATCCCGGCCCGGGCTCAGCCCGCCCGCTCCGCCTCGGACCGCAGCACGCACAGCTGGTTCCCCTCGGGATCGGCGAGGGTGACCCAGCCGGTGCCGGGGCCGTACTTGCCGCGGTGGTCGGCGACCTCGGTGGCGCCGAGGGCGAGGATGCGGGCGATCTCCTCGTCGCGGGTGCCCTCGCGGGGGACGACGTCGAAGTGGATCCGCTTGCCCGGCAGCTCGGTGGCCGCGTCGGCCTCCACCTCGATGAACAGCAGCCGATGCCCGGTGTCGGGATCGAGGATCAGGCACTCCTCGTGCCCGGGCTCGTTGGGGTCGCCGGCGAGGTCGACGTAGCCGAGCACCTGCTTCCACCACTCGGAGAGCTCGTAGGCGTTGCGGCAGTCGATGGTCGTGTGCGAGATGAACGAGGTCACCCGTGCGAGCCTTCCACGCGTCGCGAGGTGTCCGCGACCGAGTTGTCGCGCCGGCCCAACCGACTCAGACGCCGTTGGCCTCGATCCAGGCGAGGATCTTCTCCGCCAGCTCGGGACGGCACACGACCAGGTCGGGCAGGTAGACGTCGTCCTGGTTGTAGCGCAGCGGGCTGCCGTCGATGCGGCTGGTGAACAGGCCGGCGGCGCGCGCGACGGCGACCGGGGCGGCGCTGTCCCACTCGTACTGGCCGCCGGCGTGGACGTAGGCGTCGGTGATGTCGCGGGCGACCGAGAGCACCTTGACGCCGGCCGATCCCATCGCGACCAGCTGGGCGTCGAGCTCGGTGGCCAGGCCGTGCACGAACTCCGGCGGGCGGCTGCGAGAGACGGCGATGCGCGGGCTCTCGCTCGTGGCCCGTGGCACCACCGGCGGGTTGGCGGTGTTGAAGGTCTCCCCCAGCGCCGGCTGGGCGACCGCCCCGGCGGTGAGGTCGCCCTCGGAACCGGCGCCGCGCTCCCACAGCGCCACGTGCACGGCCCAGTCGTCGCGCGGCGGCTCGGAGAACTCGCGGGTGCCGTCGAGCGGGTCGACGATCCAGACCCGGTCGGCCTCCAGCCGCGCCTTGTCGTCCTTGCCCTCCTCCGACAGCACGGCATCCCCCGGGCGGTACTGCGCCAGCAGCTCCATGAGCAGCTCGTGCGCGGCACGGTCGCCGGCGTCCTTGAGCTCGCGGCCCTCCAGGCCCTCCTCGCGGACCTCGAGGAGCCGGCGTCCGGCCTCCTCGGCGAGCCAGGCGGCCAGGAGGTGGTCGTCGGCGACGATGTCGGCGGGCGCGGTACGGGGTTCGAAGGTCACCGGGGCAGCCTAGTGGCCTGTCGCCCTACCCGATGACCCACTCACACCCGGTTCGCCGCCTGTGTTGGGTAGGTTCTGCCGTTTCCCCGCGGGGACCCGTGCGCCGCTGATACTTTCCGCGCGTGGTCACCAAGAGCTCGGTTCTCGACCGCGGGCGAGTGCTGTCGCGCGTCGCGATGGGGCGAGCCCTGGACCTGGTCCCGCTGTCGGCCATCCGCGGTGCCCAACGCCGCGGCGTCCTCCGCTCGGTCCTTCGGCACCGCGACCTCTCCGGCATGGGCACCGTCACCGTCCCCGGCCCGCACGGGATCCGGCTGGCCGCCGTCGACTCGCGTCTGGTGCGGCTCCTGTACTGGTACGGCGAGGAGGCGATCGAGGGCCACGAGGTGCACTGGTGGCGCCACTTCTGCACTCACGCGACCGCGATCCTCGAGGTCGGCGCGAACATCGGCTACTACACCGTGCAAGGAGCGCTGGCCGCGCCGACGGTGCCCTACCGCGCCGTCGAGGCCCACCCGACGTCGGCGGCGACGGTGCGCCGCAACCTGGAGCTGAACCGGATCACCAATGTCGACCTCGTCGAGGCGGCCGCGGTCGGGTCCCCGGACATCACCAGTGTCGAGCTGGCCCTCCCTGAGCTCGAGCGGTACGCGACCCCGACCGGCGCGTTCGTCCGTGACGCCACCGAGGGCGTGGAGGCCCGGCGGCCGGCCTCCGGGAGCATCACCGTGCCGGCCGTGCCGGCTACCGAGCTCGCCGACGGCGTCGACCTGGTCAAGCTCGACATCGAGGGCTCCGAGCACCTCGTGCTCGAGCCCATCCTCGACCCACTGGTCGAGCGCCGCGCCACGATCCTCGTCGAGGTGCTGCGCGAGACGCCCAAGCTGCGCGCACTGCTGGCCGGGCTGGCCGAGCGGTCCTACCGCTTCTGGGTCGTCGCCGACGTCACGCTGATGGAGATCGACGCGACCGCGCTCCTGCGCGACGACCTGCTCACCGTGCACGGCAGCCGCGACATCGCGGTGATCCCCGCCGAGCGCGAGGACCTGCTCACCCTCGCCCCCGAGGACTGAGGACGCCGTGCGACTGGCCATGGTGGGCACGCGCGGCGTGCCTGCGCGCTACGGCGGATTCGAGACGGCGGTCGAGGAGATCGGCTCCCGGCTGGCGTCACGCGGTCACGCGGTCACCGTCTACTGTCGCGGCGCCGAGGACCCCACCATGCGTGAGTACCTGGGGATGCGGCTGGTCCACCTGCCCGCGGTGCCCCGGCGCTCCCTGGAGACGCTGAGCCATTCGGCCATCTCGTTGGGTCACGTGGTGGCCCGGCAGCGACCCGACGTCGCGTTCGTGTTCAACTCCGCCAACGCCCCGCTGCTGCCGCTGCTGCGGGCGCGGCGGATCCCCGTCGCGGTGCACGTCGACGGCCTGGAGTGGAAGCGCGGCAAGTGGAGCGGGTCGGGCCAGCAGTACTACCGGCGAGCCGAGTCGATCGCGGTCCGGCTCGGCGACCGGCTGATCTCCGATGCCCAGGGCATCGCCGACTACTACCGCGACGAGTTCGGGATCGAGACCGACGTGATCGCCTACGGCGCGCCGATCCTCGATGACCCTGGTACCGAGCTGCTGGCCTCCCTCGGCCTCGAGCGGCACGGCTACCACCTGGTGGTGGCCCGCTTCGAGCCGGAGAACCACGTCGCCGAGATCCTCGAGGGCTACCACGCCTCCTCGGCGCAGCAGCCCCTCGTCGTCGTCGGGAGCAATCCCTACGAAGGCGCCTACGACACGCGGATCCGGACGCTTGCCGAAGCCGACGAGAGGATCACGCTCACCGGCGGCCTGTGGGACCAGGCGCTCCTCAATGCGCTGTACGCCAACGCGCTCACCTACCTGCACGGTCACTCCGTCGGCGGCACCAATCCCTCCCTGTTGCGTGCCATGGGCGCTGCGGCACCGGTGCTCGCCTACGACGTGAACTTCAACCGCGAGGTGCTCGGCGAGACGGCCGGGTTCTTCACCACGACGGCGGACATCGCCCGCCTCGTGGAGAAGTCCGAGGCCGATGCCGAGGCCACCGTGTCCTCGGGGCAGGCCCTTCGCGAGCGCGCCCGCGAGCGTTACGACTGGGACCGGGTGACCGACGGCTACGAGAGCCTCGCGATCAGGCTGGCGGCGGGCGAGTCGACCCACGGCACCGCGTCGGGCCGAAGGCGCTCGGCCCGTACCGGGGGCGACCGACCCTGAGCCAACCAGCCACGATCGGCTCAGCGGTCGAGCAGCCCGGTGATCTCCGCACGGATCCGAGCCCGGTAGGCCGCCGTGCCGAAGCGCTCCTGGGCCGAACGACGACCGGCCGCGGCGAGCCGGACGGCGAGCGCGGGGTCGTCGAGCACCCGGCCGATCGCCGCGGCCAGCGCGGCGTCGTCCTCGGGCGGGACCACCAGCCCCGTCTCGCCGTCGGTGACGATCTCGGTGAGTCCCTGAACGCCGGCGACGACGACCGGGCGCCCGGCCAGCTGGGCCTCGACCGCGGTGTTGCCGAACGGCTCGAGCCGCGAGGGCACGACGACGACGGCGCCGGCCGCCAGCAGGTCCCAGACCGGGTTGAGATAGCCGTGGAAGACGACGCGACCGCGCAGGTCGTCGGCTGCAGCGCGGGTCCGCAGCTCCTCCTCGAACCACTCGTACCCGGGGAACGCGGTGCCGGCCAGGTCGAGCGCGACGTCGCGGCCCTCGCCGACCAGCCGCGCGAGCGCCGCCACGAGCACGTCGGTCCCCTTGCGGGGCGAGAGTCGACCGACCATCACGATGCGATCGGCCGGCGACCCCTGACCGGACCTCGCCTCGCTGCCTCCAGCCGGCTCGTCGGCCGGCTCGTCGGCCGGCGGGCCGCAGACGCCGTTGTAGACCACCGTCGCGTGGCGCACCGCCCGCGGCAGCGCGTCGGCGAGCGCCCGGCGCGAGGCCAGGCTGTTCACCAGGACCCGGTCCGCGAGCAGCAGCGGCGCGGCCAGGGCGGCCCGCAGCAGCCGGGGTCCGGCATCCTGTGCCTCGTGTACGTGGCAGAGCACCGGCCGTCGGGCGATCCTGGCCGCCACCAACCACAGCGGCACCGTCACGGTGTTGACGTAGACCGCCGCGGCGCGTTCGCGGCGCAGCAGCCGCACCATCGCGGGCAGCCGCCGCAGCATCTGCGCGGCCAGTCCGATCAGCCCGAACGGCGTCAGGGCGCTCTTGCGCAGCACCGGCACCTCGATGGTGCGGATCTCCGCCCCGCGCTCGCGCAGCAGCGGGGTCAGCGGGCCCTCGCCCGGGAGCGTCACCACGACACGGTGCCCGGCGTCGACCAGGGCGCTGACCGACTCCAGCAGCTGCAGGTCCGAGCCGTACACGTCGGGGGTGTGGTGCCCCATCACCACGGTGGATGTCGGTCTGGACATCGCGCTCGCTCCCTCGGCCGGTCGTGGGCCGGGTCCGGCCGTCGCGGCATTGATAGCACGTCGTGGGCGCCGATGGGCCCTCCAGGAGCAGCGCGATGAGGGCCACCGGCGCGCGGACGCCGCCCTCGCCGAGGGACCCCACCCTGGTCAAGCGGTTCCCCCCGAACGACAACGGCGTGCTCGTCTCGATGCGCGACCGGCGCAGCGCGGCGCTGGGCGTCTGCCTCTACACCGCCAGCTCGCCGCGCGCACTGGCGATCCAGCGCGCGGCGTACTGGGCGGTGCGGGCGGCCGGCGCCCGGGTACTGCCCGGATCGAGCAGCCCGCTGGATCTCCCCGGCGACGACGCCACCTGGAGCGAACTGTTGGAGCAGTGGCGCAGCGCCATCGGCCGGGTCGAGCACGTCGCGGTCTACCGTCGCCGGCAGCGGCACCGGGTGGGCCTGACCATGGTGGGGCTCGGTGCTGGGCGGCCACTCGCGGTGCTCAAGGTGCGCGACGAGCCCGCCGGGCTCGAACGCGAGCAGCAGGCGCTCGCCGTCCTGGCCGACCGGTCGCCGTCGACGTTCTCGGCACCCCGGCCGCTGGGCTTGGGTCATGCCGGGGACTGGTGGTGGTCGGCCCAGCAGTGCGTGTTCGAGCGCCCACACACCCCGGTCCTGCGTGCGCCGGAGGGTCTCTTCGAGGAGGTCGGGGCGCTGCTGGAGCCCTTGACGGTGCCGCTGGAGCCGCCCGGCCCGGGCGAGGCACCGGCCCATCATGATCTGACCCCGTGGAACCTGCGCCGCGACCACCGCGGGCGGGTCTGGCTCTTCGACTGGGAGGACTGGCGCACCGCTCCGGCCGGCGCCGACCAGACCTACTTCGCCGCATGCAGCCGCGCCGTCCGGGGCACGCCCCTTCCGGGTCCGCTGGCCCCGGCGGCGGTGGCGCACTACCGGCCGGTCGTCGAGGAGCGGATGCGGCAGGCCGAACCCGGCGACGTCCTCGACGCCGCCATCCTGGCCGCGTTCGACGAGTCCGCCCGATGAGCCGACCGCACTCCAGGGCGAGCCGCCTCGCAGGCGTGGGCCGGCGCGTCGCCGTCGTGGGCGGCGCCGTGGCCGCGCAGCTCTCACAGGCTCTGCTGAGCTTCGGGCTCCAGGCGATCGTGGCTCACACCCTCGGCGCCGGTGGGCTGGGGACCTACGCCCTGATCTACAGCGTGATCGTCACCAGCTCGGCGCTCACCGGGGGCCTGGTCGGTGACTCGCTGACCGTGCTGGACCGGAGCCAGCCGCCGATCCGGGCCGCGCTCCAGCACTGGGCGCTGTCCTCGACGACCGCGGCCAGCGTGCTCACCGCCGCGGCGCTGGTCGGGTTCGGCGTGGTCGATCTCGTCACCGGCGTGATCGTCGCCGCCGCCTCGGCGACATTCCTGCTCGAGGGGCTGCTCCGCAGGATCTTGATGGCAGAGCTGCGCTTCTGGTCGGTGGTCGTCGTCGACGGCGTCAGCCTGGTCGCCTCCCTGGCGACCCTGGGCGTCTGGGCCGCGGCCGCCACTCTCGACCTGGACGCGATGCTGGTCGCCCTGGTCGTCGGCCAGGTGGCCGGCACCCTCGCCGGGCTGCCGCTGCTCTCGGCCGAGGACCGGCGCTGGTCGTGGAGCCGCGCGGACCTGCGCGCGGTGTGGAGCTACGGCAGCCTGCGCGCGGTCCAGCAGACGATCCGGCCTCTGCTGCTCACCCTGGTGCGCGTGCTGGTGATCGTCGAGGCCGGGCGTGAGGCGTTCGGCCGGCTCGAGGCCGCGCGGATCTACGTCGCTCCGGGGATCTTGGTGATCCAGGGCCTGGGCACCTACCTGTTCGCCAGCTACGCCCGTGATCGCACCTCGCCGTTGTCGCGCCTGGTGCGACGGGCCGACCGGACCGCGGTCGCGATGGCGGTCGCCGCGCTCGCCGCTGGGGCACTGGCCTCGGCGCTCGCAGGTCCACTCGGCCCGGTGATCACCGGGTCCTCGTTCTCGATCGACCCGGTCGAGGCGCTGGCGTGGGCGGCGTTCGCGGCCGCGACCGCGGCCAACGCGCCCTATGCCTCGCTGGCCGCGGTGCGGGCGCGCCAGGCCGCGGTGATCCGCAACGCCGTGCTGGTGGCCGTCGCGACCCTCGCGGTCGCCGCCGGGCTGCTCCTCACCGGCGCACCGGTCGTGCTGGCTCCGCTGGTCATCGCCGGCGGGCTCGTCGTGCAGGCGCTGGTGCTGCGCAACCGGATCCTGCCGGGCTCCGAGCAGGCGGCTGCGACGCCATCGGGTACGGCCGCGGACGACGTCGCCGGCCGGTCGGAAGCCGGCCCGTGAGACCGGCGTCGACCAGTGGTTCCGTAGTGCGTCGATGCAGATGACCACTAGGCTAGGGGCCCCGCCGCTCCTGTCCGAGGTCCAATGACGCTGTCCGCCGCCGGCTCGATCGGCTCGTCGCCCGGCCCGTCCACCGGCTCGTCGAGCGAGCCGAGCACCTCCCCCGCCCGCGGCCGGCACCGGCGACTGACGGTGCTCTGGGTGCTGATCCTGCTCAGCGTGCTGCCCTGGCGCCAGGGCGCTTACTTCACCGGCGGGCTGGACCCGGTCGTGGTGGCCAAGTCGATGGTCGGCGTGCTCGCCTTCGCCGCGGCGTGGTTCACGTGGGGCGGTGCGCGCCGGCGCAGCGATCTCGGGATCACCACGCTGGTCCTGGTGGGCGGGTATCTCGCGGTGACGGTGATCGGTGGCTGGGCCGCCGGGGCGCTGGTCGCCTCGGCGATCGTCGCGGCGCGGGTGCTGCTGCTGATGGCCACGGTGATGCTGGTGATGACCTCGCACACCGTGGAGACGACGATGCGGGCCGCACGCAACGCGATCGTCCTCACCGGCGGCGTGATCGCCCTGACCGGCGCCGGGAGCCTGGCCACCGAGGGTCGGCTCCGCGGCGGCGTCCTGCCGCTCAACCCCAACGATCTCGCGATGATGTTCGGCTTCGCCGTCCTGGTGAACGTGTGGCTGCTCCTGGAGCGCCGGGCCACGCGCCTGGACAAGGCGGCGACATTGGTGCTCTTCGTCCTGGTCGCCCTCACCGGCTCACGCACCGGCCTGGTGGCCCTGCTCCTGGCCATCGGCCTGGCCGCGTTGACCTACCGCCGGCGTCCCGGCGGCGTGTTCGTGCTCGCCGCGGTCGCGCTGCCGGCGATGCTCTACCTGGCCGCCTCCTCGGGCATGGCCGCGGCCTACTTCAACCGCGGGGGCGACGCCAGCGTGCTGACGCTGAACTCGCGCACGATCGCCTGGACGGCCGCCTTCGACCAGCCGTACGAGTTCTGGCAGGCCTGGTTCGGCCGTGGCCTGAGCGCGAAGACGGTCGGCGTGTCCGGCACGTTCTGGGACACCCAGGTCCTCGACTCGAGCTGGGTCTCGGCCTATGTCCAAGGCGGCGCGATCGGGCTGGCCCTGCTCGCCCTGTGGTGCGTGCGGAACCTCCTGCGTGCGCTGCGCCTGGGCCATCCGCAACAGGCGCTGGTGCTGCCGGTGGTCGTCTTCGCGCTGATCTACAGCGTTACCGCGAGCGGGCTGATCGACGCCTACGTCCTCTTCCTGCTCATGCTGATGTGCTCGCTGTCGATCGATCTCACCCACGCGCCGGAGCTCGACCCCGGGCGGGCGGAGGGTCGCGGTGCCTGACCGCGGTCAGGTCCTGGTGGTGTGCCGCGCGAACGTGTGCCGCTCTCCCACCCTCGCACTCCTGCTGGGCCGATACCCCGGCCTGGACATCGAGGTTCGTACGGCGGGCTGGCGGGCCGACCCACGGCTCTCTTGGTGCGACCAGATCCGAGCGCTGGTGCCGCCCGGACCTGACGCCGACGATCTGGCCGCCACCCACCGACCGATCCCGTTGAGCCCACACCAGGTGGCCGAGGCAGACCTCGTGCTGGCCGCAGATCGGCGCACCCGTGCGGAGATCGCCCGGATGGCACCGGCCCTGACCGCGCGAACGTTCACCGCGATCGAAGCGGCTCACCTGCTGGCCGCCGTCGCGGCGCAGGCGTCCACCGCGGGGGTGCCCCTGACCGAGATCGCGACGCGACTCGACGACGTCCGCGGCCTGGTCGAGCTCCCCGCCGCTCGGGAGTCGCGCTGGCCGTGGCGCGTCCGGCCCGGCGTCGACCTGCTCGACCCCCACTCGACTGCGCACCGCGTCACCCACCGACAGCTCCTACCTCGGCTGGAACAGGTGGCGGCCTCGCTTGCGGCCGGCCTCGACCATTCCGCCGGACGCTGACCCGACGATTCGCTGACTTGACGATTCGCTAGGGAGAACGCCCTAGTCGCCGCGGCCGCGCCTGTTGCGTCTCTTGTGCAAGGGGTTCGACAGGTGGGAACCCGGAATGTGAACCAGCGCCTTGGCACTCGACGCCGGGCCCTGCCTCGCCTCGCGCCCGTCGGGCCGAGGCGCGGGCTCCCCACGATCGGCCTCGAGCGCCGGCTCCGGCTCGGGCTCGTCGTCCTGGTCAGCACCGGCTGCCCGATCGGCCGCGGGCTGGTCGTCGACGGGCCCAGCCTCGTCGCCATCGCCGTCGTCATTGCCGGCGCCGGCCTCGCTCACCGGACCGGGGCGGCCGTCGCGTTGAGCGGCTGCGGCGCGTAAGCGGTCGTCGGAGACCAGGCGGATCGCGTTCGCGGTGGACACCGCGTCGGCGTCACGAACCTCGTGGTCGCTGAGGACCGGCACGCCGTAGCCGTAGTCGCCGGTGGTCGGCGCGAAGGTGAGGACGGTCCCGACCAACCGGGCGCCGGCGGTGGCGAGCACCTCGATCGAGGAGGCCACCTGGTCGCGCCGCGACCGGCCCGACCGGATCACCAGCAGGGCGCCGTCGGCGGCGTCGGCCAGGACCGCGGCGTCACTGACGTGGATGATCGGCGGAGCGTCGATGATCACGTAGTCGAAGATCTTGCGCAGGTCGACCAGCAGGGACCGCATGTGCTCCGAGCCGAGCAGCGTCGGCGGGTCGGCAGGGATCGTCCCGGCCGGCAGGACGTGGAGCAGGCCGTCGTGCCACGAGGTGAGCGCATCCTTCAGCTCCGCCTCGTCGATGAGGACGTTGGTCAGCCCGACCGCACCCTCGATGCCCAGGTTGGTGGCGATGGTCGGGCGGCGTAGGTCGCCGTCGACCAGACACACCTTGATCCCGGACTGGGCCAGGGCGATGGCCAGGTTCTGGGCGGTGGTGCTCTTGCCCTCCGCGGAGAGCGCCGAGCACACGACCATGGTGCGCGGCGGGTTGTCGACGTGGGAGAACCGCAGGTTGCTGCGCAGGGTCCGGAACGACTCGAGCAGCGGACTGGTCGTGTCGAGGGCGAGGGGTCCGGTGCGTTTGGCGTCGGGGTCGACCGGGACTGCGGCGAGGGGCAGCTGCCCGGTCAGCGCGACGACGTCGTCGGTGGTCCGGACGGTGGTGTCGAGGTGCTCGCGGGCCATCGCGACGGTGACCCCGACCGCCAGTCCGATCAGCAGGCCGAGGGCGAGGTTGATGTTCCGATTCGGCGAGACCGGCGAGTTCGGGGAGGTCGCCGGAGTGGTGAGGGTGACCTGGACCGGGGAGGTACCACCGCTGGGCGGCGTCTCGAGGGTCTCGATCATGTCCGCCAGGTGGGTGCTGACGCTGTTGGCGATCGCCGCGGCCTGGGCCGGCTCGGAGTCCTCGGCCTGCACGGTCAAGATGGTGGTGTCCGGCGGATTGACCAGCGTCACATCCTTGGCCAGGCGCCGCGCGGTGGTGTCGAGACCGAGATCTTCGATGACGGCGTCGAGGATCTCGGGGCTGTCGATGAGCAGGGTGTAGGACTTCACCCGCTGGTTGGCGAACTGGCTGCTCTGGTAGACGGTCGAGGGGTCCTCGGCACTCGGCGTGATCGAGACGAACGACCGCGCCTCAGCCGCGTACCGCTTGGGCAGCGCCTCGGTCACGGCGAGAGCGCCGACCACGAAGATGACCGCCAGCAGCAGGACGCTCACCCACCGCTTGCGCAGCAGTTGGAGGAACCCGAGCAGAGTCACCGGTGTGCCCCCTGAATCAGCCTGGTCGAGGTCGCCCGATGTGGACGACCACAAGTTGCCCCGCTCGCAGCCACGGTGCGAGGCCGATCCGCCGGAGAAGTAAAGGCCTCGATCCGAGCGCCCGAACCTGCCTCGCAGAATACCACCGGGCGGCGGTCGCGGCGGCTCAACGGCCGGCTGGCTCGCGCACGCGCAGGTCGTCGAACTCCGCGCGTGAGGTCGCCCTGGCCGCCCCCGAGGTGGCGACGAGCAGGCCGACCGCGCCGGCCTTCTGCAGCTTGCCCGTGCGATCGGAGGCCGTGACCGACCAGGCACCCGGCTCGCGGCGGGTACTGGACCAGATCTTGGCCCGGATCGTGGTGGTGCCCGAGCCGCTGACCTGCAGCCGGATCCGCAGGGCTTTGGCCTTCCCGACCGGCATCTTCGCGGAGTCGAGCCGGACCGAGCGGGCACCGACGGTGCGGACGAGGTCGATGCGGACGGCCTTCCCGGAGAGGCGGGTCGCGATGACGCGGTAGTCGCCGGCTCCAGGGATGTGGCGGCCGAGGACTCCGACGCTCGTCCCGATCGCGGGCGTGGCCGCCCGGACGCCGGTGTCGGTGCGCGAGCTGCGGACCGCCGAGAGCCGGATCTGGGTCGTGGCGCGACGCGGCAGCCGGACCCGTGCGCGCCCGTCGCCGACCGAGAGCCGGGCCTTGGCGTTGGTGCTGCTCCAGCGGCCGCCGCGCTGGGCCTGGCCCCAGCCGCGACTCACCGCTCGGGTGAAGTCGTCGGAGGCGAGCAGCGCGTCGGTGTGGGTGCCCGGCTCGGTGGTCCCGGTCCCGGTCCCGGTGCCGGGGGGCGTGGTGCCGTCGTCCCCGTCGCCGGTTCCCGAGCCGGTGCCCGAGCCGTCGGTCGCGGTCACGTCGAGGACGCCGAGGGCGCGGGCGCCGGTGCGGACGCCGAGGAGTGCGGCCACCGCAGCCGGCACCGGTGCGCCGATCCGGTCGGCCTGCGCGGCGACGGCCGGGTCGAGCGCTCCGGTCCGGGGGTCGAGGATCGCGGCGCCGAGGTACTCCCGGCCGCCGCGCTCCTGGCCGGTCTGCTCGGTGAACGCGGCCAGCGTGGTGAAGACGGCCGGGTTCCCGGCGCCACGCGACCAGACGACCTCCCAGCTGGGGGCGGTCTTGGAGTTGCGGTGGTAGACGTTGCCGGGGGCGCTGATCCGCATCTGCTCGGCAGACTCCTTGAAGGAGTAGTCCTCGACGCAGAGCAGGCAGTTGCCGCGCGGGTCGGGCATCGTCATCACGTTGTTCGCCACCGTGATGTCCTGGACCTCCCAGGGCATCTCCGGCTGCGGCCACGGCTGCCGCTTGTCGACCATGCTGGCGTTCGGATTGGTGTTGCGGCGGGTGTCCTGCACCAGGTTGACCGGGCGGTCGCTGCCGCTGATCGTGTTGTTCCAGATCTGCACGTCGCTGGTGTTGTTGATCTTCATGCCGAACCGGCGGTTGCCGAGGAGCAGGTTGCCCGCGACGATCGCCTTGGCCGAGAGCTCCAGCGAGATGCCGTGCCCCTGGTTGTTGCTGAACTCGTTGTGCACCAGGTCGATGTCGTAGGTGGACTCGTCGGCCCAGAACCCCGGGCCCCAGTTCGACCGGAAGACCGAGTCGCGGATCGTGATGCCGCGCAGGTGGGTGACCTTCATCCCGCCGGAGACCGGCGCGCTGTTGAACCGCTCGCGGTTGTTGTCCTCGGAGAGCACGTCGCGCAGGTCCAGGCCATCGGCGAAGCGGGCGTGGATGCCGAGCATGCCGCTCTCCCGCACCGTCAGGCCGCGGACGGTGACCCCGGTGGCCAGGATGCTGATGCCGGTGGTGGCCGACTCCTCGATCACGACGTCCTCGAGGACGGCGTCAGGCTTCTCCACGGTGACCATGCCGATCATCGGGACCGAGGTCGCGAAGCGTCGCACCCCGATCCCCCGGACGACGGTGCCTGCCGCCTGGACGTTGAGGGCCCGGGCGAGGTTGGTGGCGCGCACGGTGCGACCGGTGGGGTCGCTGCCGATCACCAGGCGGGCGCCGGCGTCGTCGACGAAGAACGTGCCCGGGACCACCAGGTCGCGCGAGGCGACCTCGCGCAGGAAGCTGCCGTCGACCCAGACCTGGTCGGGGTGGGCGGCCATCGGGTAGTTGGCGCGGTCGACGAAGGTCCAGTCCTCGGTGGTGCCGTCCGCGGCGCCCTGGGTGTAGGTGGGGCTGGAGTCGAATCGGTAGGTCCAGCCGTCGCGGACCCAGTCACCGCCCTCGGCACGCCAGCCGGAGACCGGGATGCTGCCGTCGATCCAGGCCGCCTCGCCGGGGTAGTTCTGCAGGGTCAGCCGCTTGCTGACCACGACGCGCTCGTTGTACTCGCCGGCCCGCAGCACCACGGTGCCGCCGATCGGGGCGATCCACATGGCGCGCGCGATGGTGCGCACCGGCGCCTCCACGGTGCCCGGGGCTCCGTCGCTGCCGGACGGCGAGACGTAGACCGATCCGGCCGGCGCGTCGAAGCGCGCGGTCCCGACCGGTCGGCTGCCGGGCAGGTCGGCGGAGGCGGAGGCCGCGGCGGGCTCCTCGGCGGCGGCGGGGGCGCCGGCGAGCGCGGTCCCGAAGGCCGCGCCGACAAAGGCGAGGATCAGCGTCGCCGACAGCGCAGCGATCCCATGCCTTCTCTTCACATGGAGGAGGTTCGGTCCCGGCGGCGAGGGACTTGAGCCGCGGCGACCCTAGACGACGTGGGTCGTCGACGCGCTCACGACGTCCAGGGGAACCTCTGGTCGAGCAGAGCCTCGAGCTCGCGGTTGGGCGCGGCGAACTCGGACTCCAGCCGGGCCCGGACCTCGGGGGCGAGCGGTGCCCCGGGGGCCTGGTTGCGGATCGCCCCCGTCGTACTGGTGCGCGGCGGTACCCCGAGGAACTCGTCGATGCGACGCAGGACGTCGAGCGGGTCGGCGTAGTAGTCCTCACTGGCCGCCACCAGCACCCGGTCGCGTCCGTACCGTTCGAGCCAGGGCACCAACGCCTCGGCGTACCGGCTCTGCGTGGCGTAGCTCTGCTGCTCCCAGGCGTAGCTGCGGTAGGCCGGATCGGCCAGCAGCCGTTCGCGCTCCCCGGCCAGCCGGTCGGGCTCGGCGGCCAGGGCGGCGACGAAGTCGAGGTCCTCGGCCCCGGCGCGGCGGCGTTCCTTCCAGTGGCTGTAGGTGCGCTCGACCGGATCGCGCAGCAGCGCCACGATCTTCACCTCGGGGAGCATCGCGTGGGCGCGCTCTGCGGCGCACGGGTGGAACAGGTAGTACGGCGAGGCCTCCCCCACCACGCTCGGACCACGGAGTCGTCGCTCGTGGAGCGAACGGGTGACCCGGGTGGGCAGGTAGGAGCGGTACCAGCGCTCGCCCTCGGTGAAGTGGGAGTCGAAGAAGTGGACCCCCTTGGTCGCAATGCTCTTCAGCCCCGGCACCGGGGGCGGGTAGAGCCGCACGTAGGCCGGATGGGCCAGCAGGTCGAAGTAGAGACTGGTGCTGCCACCGCGCTTGGCGCCGATGACCAGGAAGTCGGGATCGGGCCGCAGCCCCGACGTGGCGACGCCGCCCGCGCGCACCACCCGCTTGAGGCCGCCTCGGAGGCGTCGGCCCGTCTGTTGCAGCGCCTGCACCGGCCGAATCTAGCAGAGCAGGACACCCCGACTTTGCGGGTTTGCCGACACTTGCCGTATCTTTCTGGCCGCTCCCTCGCTGTGATGAACCCCACCCCAGGACCGCTCCCCCCAGCGGCGATCACCACCGAGGATCCCCCACGATGCACCCTGCCCATCACGGGCCGGACACTGTCCGACCGAACCCGACCCGATCGGTGGCCGCCCTGGCCACCGCGCTGCTCTGCCTGGGCCTGCTGGCGGCTCCCACGGCGTCCGCCAGCCCACCTGCTCGAGCAGTCAGGCCGGCCGACTCCGGCGGCCACGCGTCCGGCACGCTCTATGTGTCGGTCCGCGGCAACGACCATGCTCGCGGCACCGCCTCCCACCCACTGCGCACCATCGGCGCCGCGGTGAGTTCGGCGCGCCCGGGCCAGCGGATCGTCGTGCGGCCCGGGCGCTACCACGAGTCGGTGGAGATCCCGAGCGACAAGCCCGGCCTCTCCCTGGTCGCGGCGAAGCGCGGCACCGTACTGCTCGACGGCGCGAGCCCGGTCACCGGATTCGTCCGCTCGGGCAGCACGTGGGTGCGCTCCGGCTGGACCACCGAGTTCGACCACAGCCCCACCTACACCTTCGGCGAGCCCGACAGTGCCGCGGAGTACTGGCAGTTCGTCAACCGCAAGCACCCGATGGCCGCCCACCCCGACCAGGTCTGGGTGGACGGACGGCGGTTGCGCCAGGTCGCCGGCCCTGCCCGGGTCCGGGCCGGCACCTTCTACGTCGACGACGGCGGCGACCGGCTGATCGTGGGGAGCGACCCCGGCGGTCACCGGGTCTCCGCCAGCCGACTGATCCGGGCCCTGGAGATCCGGGCCGACCACGTCACGATCGACGGGATCGACGTCTCCCGGTTCGCCCCGTCGGTGCCGCACATGGGGGCGGTCACCGCCGAGGCCGACGGCATCCGGATCCTGCATTCGCGGATCCGCGACAATGCCACCACCGGGCTGCACGTGATGGCCTCCGGGATCGTGCTTCGCGATGTGACGTTGAGCGGCAACGGCATGCTCGGCATGACCTCCAACGGCGCCCGCAACCTGCGCATCGTCGGCCTGCGCGCCGAACGCAACAACCACGAGCGGTTCAACTACTCCCCGGCCGCCGGCGGGGTGAAGCTCACCCGTTCGCGCGGGATCACCGTGACCCGCAGCACCTTCGCACGCAACTTCGGCACCGGCCTGTGGTTCGACGAGTCGGCCTACGACATCTCCGTCAGGCGCTCCCGGTTCGTCGGCAACCGGCACCACGGGCTGCGCTTCGAGATCTCCGGCACCGCGGTGGCCGCGCGCAACGTCGTGGCACGCAACGGCGAGGACGGCATCAACGTCAACAGCAGCGACCGGATCCGTCTGGTTCGCAACCGGATCACCGGCAACACGCGGCCGATCAACATCGTCCAGGA
Source organism: Nocardioides epinepheli (assembly GCF_037936805.1). Classification (NCBI taxonomy): domain Bacteria; kingdom Bacillati; phylum Actinomycetota; class Actinomycetes; order Propionibacteriales; family Nocardioidaceae; genus Nocardioides; species Nocardioides epinepheli. The sequence goes on from NZ_JBBMMC010000001.1 coordinate 20,254, forward strand.
CAGCCGCGACGTCGACCCAGCCGGCAGCTGGCGCGACCCGACCCTCCCGCTGACCTGGCGGATCCAGCACATCCAGGTCCGCAACAACCGGCTGACCGGCACCGGCGCGACCGGCTCCTGCCTGTTGTGCGTCGAGGACTACTCCCGTCGCTGGAGCGGACGCGAGCTGCACATCACCGCCGATGCGAACCTCTACCGACGCGGCAGCGACCGCGCATCCGACCTGGTCTACTGGCCCGGCCAGGACGGCAGGACGCTGACCTTCGCCCACCTGGCCGGCTTCCGGTCGAAGACCGGCCAGGAGGACGCGGGTCGCGTCGCGAGGTGAGCCGGGTCAGCCGGTCGGTCCCGCCCACAGATCGGCGTAGCTGACGACGATCGGCGCGTTCGTCGAGGTGCCGCTGAGGTAGGGGGCGAGCGCGATCGCGCCGGGCTGCTGCAGTGCGGCGGTGCTGTCGGCGGCGGTCAGCGTCCACGCGTCCGGCTCGGCGGTCCCGGCGAGCCACACCTTCGCGCGCAGCTGCGTGGGCCCGGTGCCGACGGCCCGGGCGCGAACCTGGAGGTAGTCTCCGACACCGGGTTGCACCCCGGCCAGGACGGTGTTGGCCAGCACGGTCGTGGCGCCTCCGACCCGGCGGATCAGGCTGACGTCGACGCGGCCGTCGGACAACCAGCGCACCTGGGTGGTGTACGCGTCGCCGGAGGGCGTGGTGCGGGTCTCGACGCTGCTGTAGGTGCCGTTCCCCGTGGCGGTCTTGTCGGCGGTGAACCTCACTCGCACCTCTGTGTCGGCGGAGGCGACGTCGGACAGGGTGACCCGCGGCCCGGAGCCGGCGTTGGCCAGCTTGATCGTGCCGGTGCCTCCGGAGACCGCGAAGTTCGTGGCCGTGCCCGTGCGGACCCACGCGCCGCCGGTGTCGGCGGTGCCCCATCCGCCGGTGACCACGCGGTTGAACGTGTCGAGCGCGAACGGCGCGATCACCGGTGCCGCGACGGTGACCTGGCTGGTCGTGGTCGCGGTGGCGCCGCGGTCGTCGGTGACCTTGAGCTGCACGGGGTAGGTGCCGTCCGCGGCATACGTGTGCGTCGGGTTGGCGCCCGTGCCGCTCTCGCCGTCGCCGAAGGTCCAGTCGTAGGAGACCAGCGATCCGTCGGGATCGTTCGAGCCTGCGGCGTCGAAGCTCGCCTGCAGGCCGGCGACCGTGGACGTGAAGGCGGCACTCGGCGCGGCGTTGGCGGCGCGCACCTCGACCGTGCGTGTGGTCGACGAGGTCGCCCCGCTGTTGTCGGTGACGGTGAGCGTGACGGTGTAGCTGCCGGCCGCGGCGTAGGTGTGCGAGGGGGTGGCGCCCGAGCCGGTCGAGCCGTCGCCGAAGTCCCACTGGTAGTCGGCGACGGTGCCGTCGACGTCGTAGGAGGCCGAGGCGTCCACGGTCGCGCTCAGGTCGGTGGTCGCGGTCGAGAAGGCGGCGATCGGCGCGAGGTTGGCGCCTGTCGCGGCCCGGTAGTGGTTGGTGACGTCGGCGGCGGTGAGTGGCCGGTGGTAGATCGAGACGTCGTCGATGCTGCCGCGGAAGTAGTAGCTCGACGGGCGACTCGGCCAGCTGGCCAGGTTGTCGTAGCCCACGCGCCAGTAGCCGGCATAGCCGGTGCGCGGGAACCAGACGTCGGCGCGCTGGGCCACGAGGCTGCCGTCGACGTACAGCTTCATCCCCTCGGTGCGCGACATGGTCGCGACCGCCTGGTGCCACTTGTTGTCGGTGTAGGTGGCGTTGCTCGTGACGACCTGGGCCGACCCGTTGTTGACGCCGAAGACCAGGCGACCGGAGCTGTTGAGGTACAGGTTGCGGTCCTCGGCCGACGACGAGCCCGTAGCCCGATCGCCGAAGCCGACGATCTTGCCACCGGCGCGATCGGTACGGAACCAGGCCTCGATGGAGAACTCCTGGGTCGGGTCGATCTTGGTGCGGGTGGAGGCGTAGCCGCTTAGACCGTTGAAGGTGATCGCGCGATCGGCGTCTCCGGCGATCGCACCTGCGACACCACGGGTCACCGTGCCGGACGTGGTCAACGGGTCGAAGCCGGAGGCGTCGGCGACCGTGCTGCCCGAGTTCTCCGAGAAGCGCCAGTAGTGGGACGGCTGGCTGTCGTAGACCGCGCGGCTGTAGGCGCTCTCGGTGCCGGCGCCGGTTCCGGTCGTGGGCGCGGTGAACGAGGTCCAGGGCGAGTAGGCGATGTTGCCGTCGGGGTCGGTGACCGAGACCCGGTACTGGTAGGTGGTGCCTGGGGTCAGGCCGGAGTCGGTGAAGCCCATCGTGTCCGGAGCCCAGTAGTCGGCGCGCCGCGACTTCTCGTAGCGAAGTCCGGCGCGGGTCAGGACATCGCGGTAGACCCGGTAGGTCAGGGACTCGTTGTCGAGGTCCTCGTTGGTGCGCCAGTTGATCCGCACCCGGCCGGAGCCGGTGGCGACCAGGTTGAGGGAGTTGTCCGCGCCGAAGATCCGCGGCCCCTGGGACTTCGGAGCCAGGGCGCGGCTGGCGAAGCGGACCAGCCCCTGCTGCGGCTTGTTGTTGACCAAGGTGAACTCACCGGCCATCACGACGTAGTCGTCGTTGCCGGTGACCGTCCAAGGCCCCTGCTTGAGCCCGGTGAAGGTGCCGGCGTTGAGGCGCGGGAACCAGGTCAGCAGCTCGGGCGCGGGCTGGCCCTCGAAGTTCTGGTAGCCCAGCCGCTCGCGGGTGACCCGGCGGGTGGCGGCCGCCGAGAAGGAGATCGCGCGCTGGTAGCTGGTCGGGGTGGTCTCGGGAAAGCCGTCGATGTTGCCGCAGTAGTGCGAGTGGCCGGTCCCGTACACGGCGCCTTGGCGCGGGTAGGCGGAGTACATGTCGCCGTGGCAGTCGGCGATCCAGGTGGTGGTGCCACCGTTGAAGGAGGCGGCGAACATGCCCTCGAGGGCGGTGCGGTTGCCCAGCGAGTAGGCGGAGCCGTAGAACCTGTCGCCGTCGCTGATCAGCGAGGTGATGGCGCTGTCGGTGCCGCCGTTGCGGACGATCGAGTTGATGGCGGTCGGCAGGACCGCTCCGGTGGTGGTGTCGACCAGGGCCAGGCTGTTGCCGGGGTTGGTCGAGCCGTTGAGGCTGGTGAAGAAGCCGCCGACGGCGATCTTGGTGGCGTCCGGGCTCAGCGCCAGGGCGCGGACCATCGCGTTTGCCTGCGGCGCCCAGTCCAGAAGTGCACCGTTGGTGGTGAAGGCGGCGAGGTAGCCGCGAGCGTTGGTGCCGACGCTTTGGAAGTTCCCCCCGACGAACACCTTGTCGTTGGTGGCGGCGATCGCGTAGACGTCGTAGTTGATGTTGGTCTGGAAGCCCGGGTCGAGGGTCCGGGTCGCCAGGTTGAAGGCCGCGACCCGGTTGCGGGTCTGGCCGTCGATGCTGGTGAAGGTGCCGCCGACGTAGAGCCTGGTCTTGTCGGGCGAGACCGTGAGCGCGCGGACCTGGCCGTTGAGCTGGGGCGCGAAGTCGGCCAGCAGCTCACCGGTGGTGATGTCGTAGGCGAGCAGGTAGCTGCGGTTGACCTCGGACGTCCCGGCCGCGGCACCCGCCGGACGGGCCTTGGTGAAGTCGCCGCCGACGAAGACCACGTTGCCCACCACCGCCTGGGCCCACGCGACACCGTTGATCTGCGCGGTCGGGAGCGCATCGGCGGTGACGGTGGTCGGGGTCGCGGGATCGCTCGGGTCGGCCGGCGCGGAGTCGGCGGTGGCCGGAGCGAGAGAGAGCAGGCTCAGCCCGGCGACGGCCAGGGCAGCGGCCAGGAGCAGCGCGAGAGGTCCGGATACGCGACGAGCGGATCGTGACGGTAGTGACGTCACCGTGGTTCTCCTTCAGCGGCGGTGGTTCTGACGGTGGGGGGAGGTGTTCCGTCGCCGAGTGGACCGGTCACAGCGTCTCGCTGAAGACGAGTGGTCGATTCCCCCCAGAGCTGACCAGCACGCTGAGCGCAGCATAGTCGGCGGGGACGGCGAACACATAGACAGCGCTGGCCCGGTCACCGGGTGCGAGAACGGCGGGCAGCGGGGTGGACTCGCCGGCGAACAAGGGCGCCGGCGTCTGGTCGGGGCCGTAGGACAACGCCACCACTGCGGCGAGGGTCGCCTCGGCGTCGGTGGCGTTGTCGGCGACCACCTCGACCTGGACCGCGGGGCCCGACACCTCCCCCGGCGCCGCAGCCTCGGCGTCGACGCGGGTGAGCGCGCCGAGCCGGACCCGCACCCCGGGCTGAACCGGGCCTGCCTGGCCCGATCCGACCTCCAGCGGTGGCTGCTGCTCCTCAGGTGGCACCGTCGTCCCGGTGCCCGGGGACGGCGCATCGACCTCGCCGGTGGCGGGGGGCGGCACACTGGCGCCGCCGGACCTGGTGTCGTCGGGAGTCGCGGCGGACGAGGCACCCGACGAGGCACCCGACGGTCCGGGCGAGCCGCCGGACTCCGGCGCGGGATCCTCGGGGTCGGACGAACAGCCGGCGGCCAGCACCGCCAGGACGACGGCCAGCACAGCGGCCCTCGTCGGCGTCCTCGGCGCTCGCTCAGCCACCGGGACGCACCGCGAGCTCGTCGTAGGAGACCACGATGGGCGCATTGGATACGGCGCCGGACAGGTAGGCCGACAGCCCGATGCTGGCCGAGGTCTGCAGGCCGGCACCGGCGTCGGTCGTCGTGGACAGCCACCCGGCCGGCTCCGGGGTTCCCGCCGGCCACAGCTTCACCCGCAGCGTCGTGGGGTTGGTGCCGGTCGCCTGGGCCCGCATGAGCAGCCGTTGGCCGGGGGCGTAGGTCAGGCCGGTCGGCACGGTCGCCAGGATCGAGTCGGTGGTCCCGACCTTGCGCCCCACGAGCACCTGGACCGCGCCGGTGGGCTGGACCCGGGCATCGAAGTGGTAGTTGTCGCCGCCGGCCGTGACGCGCGGCCGGACGATCGCCTGCACCGCGCCGCCGACGGGCAGCTTGTCGAGGCCGATCGAGACGGTGACGTCGGTGCTGGTGGAGTCGACGCCCGACAGCGTCGCCCACGGTCCCGAGGAGGGGGCCAGGCTGATCGTCGCCTGTCCCCCAGCGACGGCGAACCGGGAAGCGGTGCCGGTGCGCACCCAGGTGCCGCCGAGGTCGGCGTCGCCCCAGCCGTTGACGGTGGTCCGCCCGAAGTCGTCGCGGGCGAGGAACTGCACCGGAGCGACCGTGACGGGGTGGCTGACCGCATCGGTGCCACCGAGGTCGTCGGTGACGGTCAGCGTCACGGTGTAGGTGCCGGCCGCGGCGTAGGTGTGTGCGGCGGTGACGCCGGCAGCGGCGGGAGTGCCGTCGCCCCAGTCCCAGGCATAGGAGGCGATCGTGCCGTCAGGGTCCTTGGACGCCGTGGCGTCCACGGCCACCCCGAGGCCGGTGACCTGCTCGGAGAATGCGGCCTGCGGCGCGGTGTTCGTGACGGTGACCGGGTGCGAGACCTGCGCCTGGGCACCGCGATCGTCGGTGACGGTCAGGGTCACCGGATAGGTGCCGTCGGCGGCGTAGGTGTGCTCGGGCGCGACCCCGGTGCCTGTCTGGCCATCGCCGAAGTCCCAGGCGTAGCCGGCGATCGTGCCGTCCGGATCGGCGGACCCGGCGGCGTCCAGGTGCACCGTCCGAGCAGCCGACGTGCTGGTGAATGCGGCGTGGGGCGGCTGGTTCGGAAGGTGGCCGCCGCCGGCCTGGAAGTGCCGGCCGACGGTGGCCGCCGACAGGGCCTTGGGGTAGACCGCTACCTCGTCGATGGTGCCCTGGAAGTAGGTGCGACCGTTCCACGGGGAGTCGCCGCCGACCCGCCAGTACCCGGTGTAGTCCTGGGCGGCGGTCTGCGGGTTCGACCCGACCTGGATGCCGTCGACGTAGAGCCGCATCCCGTCGGCGCCCTGGGTGGCCACCACGTGGTGCCACTGACCGTCGTTATAGGCGTCCGCGGTGGTCGTGGTGTTCGTGGTACCGGTGTAGACGCCGAAGGTGAGCTGACCGGAGTCCTCCATGTAGACGTGCCGGTCGTAGTTGGAGCTGGTCCCGGACTGTCGGTCGCCGAAGCCGATCAGCTTCCCGCCCTGGGTGGTCGTGGTCTTGAACCACAGCTCCTCGGAGTAGGCCCGTGGATTGCTGGTGGTCTGGGTGGAGCCGATGGTGCCGGAGGCGCCGTTGAAGACCGCGGCGGTGTCGGTGGTGCCGGCCAGCGCACCCGGGGCGCCGAGGGTCACCCCGCCGCCGGGGAACACGCCGGGGTTCAGGTTGCCCGACGCGTCGGCGACCGACGTGGCTCCCGGAGCCTCGCCCAGTCGCCAGTAGAGCATCGGCTCATCGCCCACGACCTCGCGGCCGTAGTCGTCGGTCGGGGCTGGCGGGACGTCGAGGGTGCGGCCGCTGTCGGTGAAGTGGCGCTGGATCTGGGTGCGGCTGAGGCTGGTCGGGTAGATCGCGACGTCGTCGATCGCCCCGGCGAGGTAGTTGCTCGACGGTCCGTTCGGCCAGCCGCCGAGGTTGTCGCCGCCGATGCGCCAGCGACCCGAGAAGGGCTGGGCCGATCGGGTGGTCGGGTCGGCGGCGGCCCGCCGGCCGTCGACCCACAGGCTCAGCCCGTCGGCGGCGTCGAGGACCCCGACGACGTGGTGCCACTGTCCGTCGTTGAGGCCCGGACTGCTGGTGACGACGCGGGTGGCGCCGGTCCAGACCCCGAAGACGGCGCGGCCGTCGTTGGTCAGGTACAGATGCCGGTCGTAGCTCCCGCTGTCACCGGAGGCCGCCGAGCCGTAACCCACGATCTTCCCGCCCCGGTTGCTGGTCGTCTTGACCCACGCCTCCACCGTGAGGTTCGCCGTGGTCGTCATCGGCGGGCTCGCCGCGGTGCCGGCGCTGGTGCCGTCGAAGGTGGTGGCACGGTCGGTGGTGCCGCTGATCGCTCCGGCGGTCCCGCGCGACACCCCCGATCCGACGGCGGCGTCGTTGGCCCCGGCCCAGTCGTAGGCGACGGCGCCGGAGGGCTCCCCGAGACGCCAGTAGGCGGTCGCGCCGTCGGCCACCACGTCGTCGGCGTAGGTGCCCGGCGCCTCGCCCGCGGTGATCGTCACCGGAGCGGTCTGCGGGAAGGTGAGCCGGTTGCCGAACGGATCGCTGACCCGGACCTGGTAGCGGTACTGCACCCCCGGCTGGAGGCCCGAGTCGCGGAAGGCCATCATCGGCAGGTTCCAGAACCTCGACTTCGCCTTCGTGGTGTAGACCGGCGTGGCGCCGCCGTTGCGGAACACCTCGTAGGTCAGGTTCTCGTTGTCGATGTCCCACGGCGCCTGCCACGAGACCCGGATCGAGTTGCCGCCGAGCGCGAGGGCGTTGGCGGTGAGCAGTCCGTTCGGGCCGACTCGTGGTCCCTGCTTGTTGGGAGCCAGGTCGGGGGCGGCGAACCGCACCAGTCCCTGTTGGGCCACGCCGTTGACGCGCGGGAACTCTCCGCCCAGGACGACGTAGCGGCTGTCCGCGGAGATCGACCAGGCCGCCTGGGACTGGCCGCTGGCGCTGCCCAGCGCCAGCTCCGGGTACCACTGCAGCATCTCCGGAGCCGGGACGCCGTCGAAGTTCCAGCCGTACTCGTCGGGGCCGTGGTTCTGCCCGACCGGGAAGTTGGTGTAGGCCGAGGCGTGCTGCATGTTCACCCAGCGCGGGTTGGACTCGGGGAACCCGCCGTCGACCGCGTGGCAGTTGTGGACGTGCGAGACGTTGTAGAGCACCTGACCGACCGCGACGGCGTCGTAGGTGTCGCCGTGACAGTCGTTGAGGAAGTTGAGGTTCCCGGTGGCGGCATCGGCGGAGAAGGTGCCCTCGAAGTTGCCGGTCCCGAACGCCCATCCGGAGCCGTAGATGTTGGTGCCGTCGGTGCGCAGGTTGACGATCGCCGACTGGTTGCCGCCATTGCGGATCGTCGTGTTGGCGGCCCAGGGCCGGGGCTCTGCGCTCACGGCGTCGACTGCACCCATCCCGCTGGCCGGGGCGCCGCCCAGGTTGTTGAAGGAGCCGCCGACGACCACGGTGTCCCCTCCGGGCGCGAGCACCATGGTGTCGACGTCGGCGTCGGCGGCGGGGGCCCACGGCAACAGGCTGCCGTTGGTCGCTCGCACTGCGGCCAGGCGGGTGCGCGAGGAGCCGTTGACGTTGAAGAAGCTGCCGCCGATCCACACGGTGTCGTTGCTGGCGGTGATGCCACTGACCCGCGAGGACACGCTCGGCGCGAAGCTGCCGACCAGGCTGCCGTCTGCGGTGTTGAAGGCGGCGAGGTGGCCGCGGGCGATGCCGTCGACGGTGGTGAAGTCACCGCCGACGTAGACCCGTGATCCGTCCGGTGACGCGGTGATGAACTGGCCGACGCCGTTGAGGGTGTGGTTGAACGAGGTGATCCGGTTTCCGGTGCGCACGTCGAAGGCGAAGATGTTGCCCGCGGGCACCTCCCCGGCTCCGCCGACGGCGACCCCGGGCGGGCGCGCCTTGGTGAAGTTCCCAGTGGCATAGACGGTGTTGCCGACCAGCACCTGGTTCCACACGATCCCGTTGACCTGCCAGGTCGGCAGACCGTCGGCCGAGACGGTGGCAGGGCGGCCGGGATCGGGCGTGGTGTCGGCATGGGACGGGGCCGCGGCGAGGGTCACGCCGACCACTGCCGCGGCGAGGCCGGTCCCGACGGCTCCGGCGGTGGTGAGGATCATGGCCAGCACGGCCGAGACCGATCGGCGGGGACGGAGGTCACGCATGCTGGTTCTCCTCGGTTGGGAGTGACTCACGATTCGATGCTTCCGGTGAAGACGGCGGGCATCCGAGACCCGTCGAGGTCGACGTAGAGTCGGATCCGGTCGCGCGCGTCGGCGGGGATCGCGAAGGCGTACTTGGCGGTGCGGGTGGCACCGGGGCGCAGGGTGCCGGCGAGGTCGCCGACCGGGAGGTCGTACGACGGGTCCGCCACGAAGCCGGCTCCGGGGCCGTAGACCGCGGTGACCACCACCGAGCCGAGCTCGAGGGGGGACTCGGAGTCGTTGGCGACCGAGATCCGGAACATGGTGGCCGGGCCGCTCGTGGCGCCGGGGCCGAGCCCGTTCACGTGGCGGTTGGTGTGCCCGAGGATCCGTACCGAGACCCCGTCGGGATACGCGGCGGGCGCGCCGAACTCGGCCCCGGGGGCTCGGAGCAGCTGGTCCCGCGACGTGCGGGCCTCACCGGGTCGCTTCACCGGGCCGATGGCCCGTGGCGCGCGCGGATCGGGCTGGACCGCGGTCCCCTCCGACGTCGTGTCCTGGGAGGGCGTCGCGGAGTCCTGCGCGTCCGGCGGCGGTCCCGCCGACGCGTCGTCGCCGCGTCCGAGCGCCATCCAGAGCCCGGCGACCACGAGCGCCGCGAGGACGAGCGCTGCGACGAGGACCCGGCGACGGCCGGCCGCCCCGCTCTCAGAGAGCATCGGTGTCGAGCCGCTCTTGCCTGGCATCGCGTTCCCCACAACTACCGCTCCGGTCACTCGATCGCATGACCGGAACGGACCAGAAGGTCCCAGCGACGTAGCCGGAGTCTAGGTGCGACCCGGCGCCGCGCCCTAGCCGAGCCGAGGTTGAATCGGTGCTGGTCCAGACCGGTGCCAAAGCTGTCGCCCCCCATCGAACAGTCCCCATGGATCCAGGTCGACCGCCCCGCGGCTGCGCCCCGATGACGGGGCCGCCGTGACGCGGTGCCCGACGACCGTCTGGATCCTCCGAGTCATCCCGGCGACGTCGCACTCAACCTAGACCGGCGCCGAAGCCGATCTCCTACCTGAACTGGGGTAACTGCGTCCGGAGCCCGGCTGGCTCACCGCACGACCTGCGGCGTCAGCTCCCCGGGGTGGGCCTCGACCCACGACTCGACGTCGTCCTCGCGCACCGACTTCCACAGCCCCCGCCCGAGATCGTCGTCGAGGTAGACGACGCTGGCCGCACCCTCGGTGCCGAACCCGCTCACCGGCGCGGTGAGGTAGTCGATGCTGCCGCCGCGCAGCGAGCGCAGGGAGAACAGCAGGTCGCGCATCTGGCCGGTGCTCCACTCCTCGTCGACGCTGAGGTTCTTGGTGAGCACGTCGAGGAGCTCATAGATCGCGGCGGGGTTCTTGCTGCCCGCCCGGTTCAGGGTGCTGGTGGCCAGCGAGCGCAAGAAGGCCTGCTGACGCTGGACGCGATCGAGGTCGCCGCCGGGCAGCCCGTAGCGCTGGCGGGCGTAGAGCAGGGCCTGTTCACCGTCGAGGTGGTGCTCGCCGGCGGTCCAGGTGTAGTCACGGGCGCTGTCGTGGACCGTCTCGGGAATGGTCACCGTGACGCCGCCGAGCGCGTCGGTCAGGGCGGCGAAGCCGGCCCAGTCGACGACGGCGAGATGGTCGATCCGCACGTCGGTGAGCGTCTCGACCGTCTCGACGGCCAGCGCGGGCCCGCCGAGGGAGAAGGCGGCGTTGATCTTGTCGCGCCCGTGCCCGGGGACCTCGACCCAGGAGTCGCGCGGGATGGAGATCACCGAGGCACCACGCCGGTCGGCGTCGATGTGCAGGATCATCATCGTGTCGCTGCGCTGGGCACCGGGCTCCCACTCCGGCGACTCCGCGTTGTCTCCGGTGGTGGCGACCTCGGATCTCCGGTCGGTGCCGATCAGCAGGACGTTGAGCGCCTTCTCGGTGTCGCCGGTGGTGACCCGGGTCGGCCGGTTCTCCAGGCCGGCGAAGACGCCGGGGATCCGGTCGACCTGACCGCCGAGCCGGTGCTGGAGGTAGAGGAACCCTCCGACGCCGGCCACGCCCAGCACGACCACCAGCACCAGGAGCGTGGTGAGGATGCGGCGCGGCCACGACCAGCGCGAGTCGTCCTCGTCGGGCGCCTCGGCGTCGGTCGACCCGTCCGAGAGATGACCCTCGTCGTCGAGGAACGAGTCGTCGCCCTCGGGCTCGCCCATCGCCTGTCCCCCAGTCCCCGCCGGCTCCGGCCGGGTCGCACCGATCGTAATCGAGCGCCGGTGGCGGCGCGCTCAGCTGTTGTAGCGCTGCTGGGTCTTCTCCAGGCCGTCGGTGATCAGGCTCTCGACGGCGTCGGCGGCGGTGTCGACCTGGAAGGCCAGCTCCTTGCGCTCGGCTGCGGAGTAGTTCGACAGCACGAAGTCGGAGACCTCCTGGCGTCCGGGCGGCCGGCCGATCCCGGCGCGGACCCGGTAGAAGTCGCCGGTGCCGAAGGAGGAGCGCAGCGACTTCAGTCCGTTGTGGCCGTTGTCCCCGCCGCCGTTCTTGGTGCGCAGGGTGCCGAAGGGGATGTCGAGCTCGTCGTGGATGACCACGATCCGCTCCGGCGGCACCTTGTAGAAGCTCGCCAGTGCCTTGACCGGGCCGCCGACCTCGTTCATGTAGGAGCGCGGCCGGACCAGCACGACGCGCGGCGTGTCCGGTCCGGGCGGGCCGAGTCGTCCTTCGACGACCTCGGCCCGTCCCGACTTGTGCGCGCGGAACGGGCTGCCGAGCCGGCGCGCCAGCTCGTCGATCACCAGGTAGCCGACGTTGTGCCGGTGCCCCGCATAGCCGGGTCCGGGGTTGCCGAGGCCGACGACGAGCCATACATCGGACATGTCGTCGGCCTCCTCGGGCGCGTGCTTCTGGGGCGCGATCACACGGCCCAGGAACCACCGGAGCCGGGAGAGGATCACTCCTCGTCGGCCGCGGTCTCCTCGGCGGACTCGCCGTCGGCGGACTCGCCCTCGGCCTCGGCGGCCTCCTCGTCGGACTCCTCGCGCTCGATGCCGGCCTCGGCCTCGGCCTCCCCGAGCTCGGCCTCGAGGGCCTCGGCGCTGATCTGCTCGGTGACGTTGACCACCAGGGTCTCCTCGTCGACCAGCAGGGTGGTGCCCGAGGGCAGGGTGAGCTCGGCGGCGGTGATCTGGGTGCCGGCCGGCAGACCCTCGACGGAGACCTCGATGAACTCGGGGATGTTGGTGGCCTCGGCCTCGACCTGGACGGTGGCGTTCTCGGTGACGACCAGGGTGTCGGGGCCGGCCTCGCCGATCACGTGGACCGGGACGTCGACGGTGACCTTCTCGCCCTTGCGGACCGCGACGAAGTCGACGTGCTCGAGCGTGCGGCGGATCGGGTCGACCTGGACCTGCTTGGTGAGCGCGAGCTGGGTGTCGCCGTCGATCTCGAGCTCGAGGAGGGCGTTCGCGCCGCCGTGCTTGAGCGCCATCATCGTGGCGTGGCCCGGCAGGGTGATGTGGACGGGGTCGTTGCCGTGGCCGTAGATGACCGCGGGCACCTTGTGCTCGCGGCGGATCCGGCGCGCGGCGCCCTTGCCGAACTCGGTACGGCTCTCGGCCTTGATCTTCTCGGTCTCGGACATGCTGGCGTCTCCTGCGTGCTAGGTGATCTGGGGCGATCGACTGGTTCGAGGGGCCCCGGGCCGGTGCGGATCCGCTGGCCGCTCGACAGCGCGGCGGACTCGAGGGAGACTCGAGTGCAGCCGGCCCTGTCGATCACGGAGCGGTCCGCTCCCTCGCCGAGGCAACCCGAGAACCCTACGGGACTCCCCCGCTCCGGTCCCAATCGTGCGCGTGCCAGAGTCGGGGTCGTGAGCCTGAGTCTCGAGGAAGCCCGTGTCCGCGCCGCGATCGTCTCCGACGTCGCCTACGACCTCGACCTGGATCTCAGACTGGATCCCACCGATCCCGCGCACGGCGACTACGGCATGCGCGCGAAGGTGAGCTTCCGGGCGGCGGGACCCGAGACCTTCCTCGAGCTCACCGATGCCACGGATCTGGCGGTCGCCCTCGACGGCGTCCCGCTCGAACCCGACTACGACGGACGCCGGCTGTACCTGCACGGGCTGGGCGGCGCCCACGAGGTCGAGATCACCGCACGCGTGCCGCTGGTCACCGACGGCGACGGGATGCACGTCTTCACCGATCCCGCCGACGGCGAGACCTATGTGTCGGCCTACCTAGGAATGGACATCGCCCAGAAGGTGCTCCCCTGCTTCGACCAGAACGACCTCAAGGCCCCCGTGACGCTGACGGTGACGGCCGATCCGGCGTGGACGGTCGTGGCGAACGGCCGGGTCGTCGAGCACGACGCGGCCGCGGGGCGCTGGCGCTTTGCCACCACCCCGCCGCTCCCGCTGCCGATGTTCGTCGTCTGTGCCGGTCCCTGGCACTCCCACCGGTGGGAGCACGCGGGAATCCCGTTCGCCTGGCACGCCCGCGCCTCCCTGGCCGCCGAGCTGGACCGCGACATCGACGAGCTGCGCCGCACGACCGAGGCATGCTTCGACCACTACGCCGAACTGTTCACCGAGCCCATGCCCTTCGACTCCTACGAGCAGGCCTTCGTGCCTGGACAGAACTGGGGAGCACTGGAGACGCCGGGGTGCGTGACGTACCGCGACGAGTACCTGCCCCGCGGCCGGATCACCGACCGGATGCGCACCCAGCGCGCCACCACGATCGCCCACGAGATGGCGCACATGTGGTTCGGCGACCTGGTGACGATGACCTGGTGGGAGGACACCTGGCTCCAGGAGAGCTTCGCCGACTACATGGGCTACCGGGTCGCCGAGGCCGCAGCCGGCTACCCGCACCTGCTGGTGCGCTTCGAGACGATGCGGAAGGTCAACGCCTACCGCGACGACGCCCGCCGCTCCACCCATCCGGTGGCACCCGAGGCCGCCGATGTGCCCGACGTCGACGCTGCGGCCACGAACTTCGACATGATCAGCTACGCCAAGGGCAACGCCGCGCTGCGCCAGCTGGTCACCTGGCTGGGCGACGAGACCTTCCTGGCCGGCGTGAACCGCTACCTGTCCGAGCACGCCTTCGGCAACACGACGCTCGCCGACTTCGTGGCCGCCCTCGACGCCGCCTCCGAGCGGGACGCCGTCGCCTGGGCAGACGCCTGGCTGCGCACCAGCGGCTTCGACACGATCGTGGTGGAGCGGGACGCCGCCGACGTGCCGGTCCTGCGGCGGATCGGCAGCCGCCCGCACCGGTTCCAGGTGGCCGCCTACGACGACCAGCTGGCCCTCCTGGAGACGAGGATGGTCGACCTGGAGTCCGAGCCGGTCGCACTCGAGGGGTGGGAGGGTCGCGTCGTGCTGCCCAACGTGGGCAGCGAGACGTTCGCGCAGATCACCCTCGACGACCGCTCGATGGAGGCGTTCGCGACCGGCCTCGGCGCCCTGGCCGACCCGCTCGCCCGGGCCGTGGTGTGGGGGCAGTGGTTCGACGGCGTCCGCACGCACCGGATCGATCCGCTCACCTACCTCGGCGTGCTCACCCGGCACCTCCCGGCGGAGACCGACCCGATGATCGTCACGTCCGTGGCCAACCGCACCGTCATGTACATCCTTCCCGAGCGGGTGCCCTCCGGCGCGATCGGCGACGCCGTCGACGCACTCGCCGGCGCGTTCGCCGACGGACTGGCCCGCGCGGACACCGACGAGCTGCGGCTCACCTTCGCCGAGGGCCTGGCGGCCACGAGTCGCGACGCCGACCTGCTGGCCGGCTGGCTGGAGGCCGACGGCGTGACCGGCCCGCACGGCGTCCTCGGCTGGTACGCCGGGCTGCGGTGGCGGGTGATCGCCCGGCTCGCCCAGCTCGACGCGATCGACGCCGAGGGGGTCGAGGCCGAGCGCCGGCGCGACGGCACCGTCGACGGCGAGCTCGGGGCGGCCCGCGCGCTGGCGTCGCGCCCCACCCAGGAGGCGAAGGAGGAGGCGTGGGCGGCCGCCGTCGAGCCGGGGGTCTCCAACCGTCGCTTCGGCGCGCTCACCGCGGGCCTGTGGGACGTGGAGCAGGCCGAGCTGCTGGCGCCGTTCGTGGAGCGCTACCTGGAGCAGGCGCCCACCCTGGCCGAGCGCGGCCAGGCGTTCGCGCAGGCGGTGGGTCAGGCGTTCCCGCAGATCCCGCTCACCGCTGCCCAGCTCGAGGCGGTCGCCGCGGCGACCGACGGCCTCACGAACACGATCCTGCGGCGGGACTGGGAGGACGCTCTCGACGACCGGCGGTGACGACCGCCAGGCAGACGATCGCCAAACCGGCGGCTCCGGCCAGCGCCGCCGCTCCCCCGCCGAACGCACCCAGCACGTAGGGCGCGGCGAAGCCCAGATAGGTGAGGGCGTAGAACACCGCGATCGTGGCGCCGCGCTCGTCGGGGGCGGCGATCCGCTCGGTCTCGCGCAGGCCGGAGACGAGGATCATCCCGTAGCCGGCGCCGAGCACCGGACCGGCGGCCAGCAGCATCCAGCGGACGTCGACAGCGATGGTGGCCACGCCGATCAGGCAGCCCGCGGCGGCCAGCACCAGTCCGGCGTCCCCGGCCAGCAGCGGGCGGTGGTCGTCGAGGCGACGAGCGACGCCCTGGATGACGACCCCGGTGCCGAGGGTCAGGCCGGCCAGGATGCCGGCGAAGGCGAGCTCGCCGGGCCCGTGGCCGCCGATCGCGCTGGGCAGGAAGGCGATCGAGATCGCCGCGCAGCCGAACACCCACGGCGCCGCCGGCGCCACGACCAGCAGGAAGCGGCGACCGCGGGTGACCGCGGGCAGGCTGAGCAGCGGCCGCCTGGTCTCGCGCGGACCCGGGTCGACGAGGGTCTCGGGCACCACGCGCACCAAGATGATCGCGAGGACTCCAATCACCACATGGGGCAGGTAGGGCAGCACGAGGGGCGCCGGGGACCACTGCGCCACGAGCCCGGTCACCAGTGGCCCGACGCCGAACCCGGCGGACAGGGCGATCGCGGCCCGGCGCGCCGCCGTCCCCGGAGCCTCGTGGACCGAGAGCTCGGCCACCCAGGCGCTCGCGGCGCTGAACACCACGCCGGAGCAGACCCCCGCGAGCAGCCGGGCCGCGCACAGCCCGAGCGTGGAGTGCGACTCGACCATGAGCAGCAGGCTCGCCACCGGAGAGAGCACGACCGCGGGGACGACCAGCGTGCGGCGTCCCCACCGATCCGAGGCCGCGCCACCGGCGAGCAGCGCCGGCACCAGTCCCGCGGCGTAGACGCCGAACAGGAACGCCCGGGTCTGGGTCGACATCCCGAGCTCGTCGCGGTAGGCGAGCAGCATCGGGGTGAACTGGTTGGCACCCCAGCCGACCACGAACATCGCGAACGCGACCCGCTGCCAGGAGCGGGCGCCGTGCGCGAGGCGGTCGCTCAGGCCTGACCCTCGAACATCGAGGTGACCGACCCGTCCTCGAAGACCTCCCGGATCGCACGTGCCACCAGCGGTGCGATCGAGAGCACGGTGAGCTTGTCGAACTGCCGGTCGGCGGGGATCGGCAGGGTGTTGGTGACCACCACCTCCACCGCAGGCGAGTTCTTGAGCCGGTCGACCGCCGGGTCCGAGAGCAGCGCGTGGGTGGCGGCGATGACGACGCCGGCGGCGCCGTCCTTCATCAGCGCCTCGGCGGCGTTCACGATGGTGCCGCCGGTGTCGATCATGTCGTCGACCAGCACGCACATGCGGCCCTTGACGTCGCCGACGACGCGGTTGGCGACGGTCTCGTTGGGCCGGTCGGTGCGGCGCGACTTGTGGATGAAGGCCAGGGGGGCGCCGCCGAGGCGGGCCGACCAGCGCTCGGCCACCTTGATCCGCCCGGCGTCGGGAGAGACGACGGCCAGCGGCTGGTCGCCGTACTTCTCCTTGACGTAGTCGGTGAGCACCGGCAGCGCCATCAGGTGGTCGACGGGGCCGTCGAAGAAGCCCTGGATCTGGTCGGCGTGGAGGTCGACGGCGATCAGCCGGTCGGCGCCGGCGGTCTTGAACAGGTCGGCGATCAGGCGGGCCGAGATGGGCTCGCGGCCGCGGTGCTTCTTGTCCTGGCGGGCATAGCCGTAGAAGGGCATCACCACGGTGATCCGCTTGGCCGAGGCGCGCTTGAGCGCGTCGACCATGATCAGGTGCTCCATGATCCACTCGTTGATCGGCGCGGTGTGGCTCTGGATGACGAACGCGTCGCAGCCGCGCACCGACTCCTCGTAGCGCACGTAGATCTCGGAGTTGGCGAACTCGTAGGCCGACTGCGGCACCAGCGGGGTGCCGAGGATCTCGCTCACCTGCTCGGCGAGCTCGGGGTGGGCCCTGCCGCTGAAGACCATCAGGTTCTTCTCGGTGGTCTTCTGGATGCCGGTCACGTGCGCTCCTCGGGGGGTCGGAGATCCGTGGGATTCACTGGTCGTCGGAACCGTCGTCGACCGGATCGGATTCTGCCAGGGCCGCCTCGGCGGCCTCGGCCTGGGCGGTACCAGGACGCCGCCGCACGGTCCACCCGACGAGGTTGCGCTGGGGGCCGCTGCTGACCGCCAGGGCGCCCGGCGGCACGTCGCGGCGGACCACGGTCCCGGCGCCGGTGCCCGCGCCGTCACCCACCTCGACCGGCGCGACGAAGGTGTTGTTGCTGGCGGTCTTGGCGTGCCGGCCGATGCGGGTGCGGTGCTTGGCCACGCCGTCATAGTTGGCGAAGATCGTGCCGGCGCCGATGTTGGTGCCCTGGCCGATCTCGGCGTCTCCGACGTAGGACAGGTGCGGCACCTTGGCGCCGTCGCCGATGTCGGCGTTCTTGGTCTCCACGAACCCGCCGATCTTGCCGCCGACGCCGAGCCTGGTGCCGGGGCGCAGGTAGGAGTAGGGCCCGACGTTGGCAGCGTCGCCGATGACCGCGAGCTCGCCGTGGGTGCGCACCATCCGGGCGCCGACGCCGATCTCGCAGTCCTTGAGCGTGGTGTCGGGACCGATGACGGCGTCCTCGCCCACCACGGTGGCACCGAGCAGCTGGGTGCCCGGCAGGATCGTCACGTCGGGGGCGAGCACGACGTCGGCGTCGATCCAGGTGGTGGCGGGGTCCATCACGGTGACGCCGTCGCGCATCCACCGGGTGACGATGCGGCGGTTCAGCTCGCGGCCGAGGTCGGCGAGCTGGACCCGGTCGTTGGCGCCCTCGGTCTGCATCACGTCGTCGATCACCCAGGCGCCGACGGTGAGCCCTGCGTCACGGGCGATCTGGACGGTGTCGGTGAGGTAGTACTCGCCCTTGGCGTTGTCGTTGCCGATCCGGGGCAGGGCGTCGGCGAGGAAGCCGGCCTCGAAGGCGAGGATCCCCGAGTTGATCTCGTGGATCTCGCGCTGATCGACGGTGGCGTCCTTCTCCTCGACGATCGCGACGACGTCGCCGTCGTCGTCGCGGACCACCCGGCCGTACCCGAAGGGGTTGGCGAGCTCGCCGGACAGGATGCTCACCGCCCGCTCGGCGGCCTCGTGCTCGGCCACGAACGCGCGCAGCGAGTCGCCCTCGAGCAGCGGGGTGTCGCCGTAGGCGACCACGACGGTGCCCTCGACCGGACCCGACGTGCTCGCGACCAGTGCCTCGACCGCGACCCGGACCGCGTCCCCGGTGCCGCACTGCTCCTCCTGGACGGCGAGCAGGATGTCGGGCAGGAGCGCCTGGATGTGCGCGCCGACCTGCTCGCGCTGGTGACCCACGACCGCGACGACCCGGCGCGGCTCGGTGGCCTGCACCGCGGCCAGCACGTGGGCGATCATGCTGCGCCCGGCGACCGGGTGGAGCACCTTCATCGTCTTCGACTTCATGCGGGTGCCCCCGCCTGCGGCCAGGACGATCACGGTGAGGTTGCTCGGCACCCCGTCACTGTAGGTCACCGGCTCCCCGGTCGGCGGATCGGCGAGAGCGCCGGGATCGCCCGGATCAGGACTCGCCGGTGGTCCAGATCGGGTCGCGCAGGAGGTTCTCGATCTGCGGCACGGTGAGTGGCGGCAGCTCCGCCGATGCGGGCGAGTTCGGGTACCACTTCTCATCGACGGTGTTAGCGACCGAGCCGCTCACGATCCCGCCGTCCTCGGTGCGCAGCTCGACGGTGTGGTCGCGCAGCTGGCCGCCGGCCTCGCGGGCGTCGGTGGAGATGACGCGGCCCACCACCTCGCCGCCGGCGTCGGTGAGCTCGCGGCACTCGGCGTTGTAGAGGTCGCGCTCGGCCTTCGACCACGCCCAGGCGTAGGCCTCGCAGCGCATGTCGTTCGACCTCTCGCCGGGCGCGCTCAGCCGCAGCTCGATCGTGCCCCGGCCCACGGGGCTGTCGGTGCGCACCACCAGGACGCCGACCTGGTCGGCGAACTCCGGGTATGCGTCCTCGATCGTCATGTCCTCAGGCAGCCGCTCCTCCAGCACGGCGAACATCTGCCTGGCCGTCCGGTTCCACCAGCCGTGGGCCTCACCGGGTGCGGGCTCGCTGTACTGCGGGATGCCGGGCGTCGGCACGCCCGGGTCGCTGGTGGTGGCGCCAGGGACGCTGGCCTGACCCGGGTCGGGACTGGTCGCCCACCCGGTGGTGCCCTCGGGGCTGCCGACCGGGGTCGGGTCGTCGGCTCCGCCCGCGAGCGGCCAGACCACCGCGACCGCCAGGGCCGCGACGCCGAGCGTGCCGCCCGTGGCGGCCAGCCGACGGCGTCGGCGCGCGCGCCGTCCGGCGGTCAGGACGGCGCCGGGCAGGTCGCCGGGGACGGACAACCCGTCCAGGGAGCGACTCATCCGCTCGCGCAGGCTCCCTGCGTTCTCGTCGGACTGGTGGGTGTGTGGGCTCATCACTGGGCTCCGTTCAGGTGCGGGTCGTCGAGCCCGGCGCGCAGCACTCGCAGCGCACGCAGGCTCCGGTTCTTGACGGCGGCCTCGGAGAGACCGAGGGCCTCGGCGGTCTGCACGACGCTGAGGTCCTCCCAATGGCGCAGCACGACCACGGCCCGGTCCAGCGGGGCGAGCTCGCCGAGCGCCTCGAACAGTGCGATCCGGTCGGCGGGGTCCCCTGCGTCGGGGTCGGCCTGATCGAACTGCTCCCCCACCGGCACCTCGCCGCTGCTGCGCCGACGACGTTCGGAGAGGAAGGTCTTGTGCAGGATCCCGTGGCTGTAGGCCACGGGATCCTCGGCCCGGCGGACCTTGGCCCACGAGGCGTAGACCTTCACCAGGGTCGTCTGGACCAGATCCTCCGCATCGGCCCGGCGCAGCGTGAGCATCATCGCGCTGCGGAAGAGTCGATCGGCTCGGGCCGCCATGAACTCGGCGAACTCCGCGTCGTGTCGCGATCTGGATCGCACCGGTCCCCCTGGTGTCGTGGCTAATGGCTCCGTCACCAGACAAGACGCCGCGACCCGCCGAAACGGTCTCACGCGACTTCGTCCGAGTGTGCCGCGGACGAGCGTGGCTCCCCGGGTAGGAGTCGAACCTACGTCGCTAATCCTGATTCAAAGTCAGGCGGGCCCTGCCGGCAGACCAACCGGGGATCGATGAGCGGTAAGCCTAGTCGTCGGGCCGTCACAGGCGCGCGCGGTACTCCTCCAGTGCCCGGCGGACGCCGTCCTCGTCCCGGTCCGCGACCGGGAGCAGAAGCTCGGCCACGACGTCGGTGAGCTCGGCGACACGGCGGTGCAGCTGGCGGTTCTCCTGCACCTCCGCCTCCAGTGCGGCGAGCCGGGCCCGCACACCGACAGGTCGGCGTCGCAGCCGGCGGTAGCGCTCGCGGGCGACGGCGGTGGTGGCGCTCAGGCGGGTCATCAGGGTTCCTCTCGGTGCGACTGGTGCTGTCCGGACGGCCAGGAGACCCGCATCCGCACGACCGCGGGATCCGGCTGGTCCCACAGATCGGTGCCGGGACCACGCTCCTCGTACTCGACGACGCCGCCGTGCCGCTCGATCTCGCGGCGGATCGCGTCGGCGTCGAGTCGGCGGACCAGGCCGGTCGGTGCCGGGTCGGCGAGCGGCCGGTCGGGGTCGGCGGCGCTGAACTCGAGGAACAGGCGGCCCCCGCGACGCCCGGCCATCCGGGCCAACAGCCACAGGTTGGCGCGAGCGGCCTCGCCCAGACAGCCCAACAGCTGCCGGGCACACAGGTCGTGTCGCTCGCGGGCCAGCTCGGCGCCGGTGACCAGGACGGTCCGCAACTCGTCGAGGATCAGGATCCGCACGTCGAGCGGCAGTCCGTCGCGTGCCGCGCGGCGGGCGAGGCGTCCGCGCGCGGCGCGGGAGAAGTCGAAGGCGCGCACCGGGTGCCCGCGCTGGGCGAACCACACGGCGTCGCGGCCGGTCCCGGTGCCGAGGTCGGCGATCGGCGCGTCCTGGCGGACCTGCCCGGCGACCCAGCGCGCGAACGTGGAGCGGCGCCGCGGGACCCGCCGGCGTCCGGCGCCCTGGTGGAACTCGGTCCAGGCCGGCATCGTCGTGCGGAAGCCGCGCAGCCAGCCGTCGAGGCGACGGATGCCCGCTACCGGGTCGGCGTACTTGAACGAGGGGTCGGGCACTCGCCAGCCGGGTCCGTAGACGAAGGCGAGCATCTCCTCAGGACGCGCCGGCGCCGGGAACTCGACGCCGTGCAGGCTCACGGCGGACAGCGGGAGGATGGCCGACTCGGGGAGCCGCCCGCTGCGGTTGCCGAGCTGGTAGAAGACCCCGTCGACGCGGAAGGCCACGAACACGTCGATGTGGCACTGTCTCCCGTCACTGAGCGGGAGCAGCAGCTTGATGTCACCGCCGGACATGCGCAGCAGGGTCCAGCCGCGGTCCCGCATGACCCGCTCGATCCGGTAGGACTCCGAGATCACCTCCGCCGGCGACGCCTGCCCGCTGAGGTAGCACACGTCGGTGTCTGAGTCCTCGGCGATCATCGCGCCGTCGCGGACCGCGCCCAGGAGGGCGCCGTAGTTGAGGTAGGCGGCGACCCCGGCATGCTCCTGGAGGTCGGCGATCGCGCGCCGGGTGCCGGTGAGGATCTCGTCTCGCACGCTCTCGTCGGTGGCGGAGAAGGCGCGGCACAGGTGCCCCACCTTGTCGACGGCAAGCGGCAGTCCCTGCGGGTCGACCACGGCGATGCGGCGGTGGGCGTCGTCGGGGTCGCCGAGGCTCACCTCGGCGTCGAGCAGGACCTTCCTGCCGCCGGGATCGGCGACCTCGATCCGGGTGCTGCCACGCAGGAAGGGCAGCAGGACCCGCGGCCACGGCACGTGCACGCCCCCGCGCGCCGGGCGGCCGTCGCGGATCGGTGCGGTGGCGAAGATGTAGCGGCCGTCGAAGCTCACCACGAGCGCGGCGGCGGAGGTGTCGCGCACGAGCAGGCCGTCGTCGCCGACGTCGACGAGCGGTGGGGCGATCGAGCGGTCGAGCAGCCCGCTCACGAGGCCGACCGGGTGGCCGAGCCGATCGCCGCGCGCAACTGGGTGCTCGAGGTGTGCGCCGTGTAGGGGATGTAGACGACCTCCACGTCCAGCGGCGCCATCCGCGCCTCGAGGTCGATGCCGCGAGGGCTCCCCCGCCAGTCGTCGCCCTTGAACACGCGATGGAAGCCCACCTCGCGCCAGGCATCGGTGCGGTCGAGGGTGGTCTCGGCGTAGGTGGCGTCGACGATGCCGATGCTGTCGACGATCTCGATCCGCTCCTCGAGCGGGACGAAGGGACGGATGCCCTTGACCTGCTCGCACAGCTCGTCGGAGACCACCCCGGCGACCAGGACGTCGCACGCCGCTCGTGCCTGTCGCAGCACGTTGAGGTGCCCGACGTGGAAGAGATCGAACACACCCGGCACGTAGCCCACCCTGGGGCCGGTCGTCATGGCCAACGCTTCACCTTCTTTCTTGAGTTGATTACTCTACTTTATGAGACGGGCGGCGCCGGTACCGCCGCGCGATCCGGCGCGTCCGGCGGTCTAGGCTCACCACGTGGACCTGCCCGTGATGCCACCCGTGCAGCCGATGCTCGCCAAGGCCGTCAAGGGTGTGCCCGACCCGAGCAAGACGGTCGTCGGCGGCATCGCAGGGCTCAGCTTCGAGCCCAAGTGGGACGGCTTCCGCTGCCTGGTCTTCAAGGACGGCGACGAGGTCGAGCTCACCAGCCGCAACACCAAGCCGCTGACCCGCTACTTCCCCGAGCTCGTGACCGCGATCCGCGAACAGCTGCCCGAGCGGTGCGTCCTGGACGGCGAGGTGTTCGTGGCGCTCGACCGGCCCGACGGCGTGCGGCGCCTCGAGTTCGAGGTGCTCCAGGAGCGGATCCACCCCGCGGCGTCCCGGGTCACGATGCTCGCCGAGAAGACACCGGCGAGCTTCGTCGCCTTCGACCTCCTGGCCCTCGGCGACGACTCCTATCTCGATCGCCCCTTCGTCGAGCGGCGCGCTGCGCTCGTCGAGGCGCTCGGCGGGCTCAGCGGCGGCCCCTGCTACCTGACCCGCACCACCGACGACCCCGGCGTCGCCGAGGAGTGGTTCCACCAGTTCGAGGGGGCCGGGCTGGACGGCGTGGTGGCCAAGCCGCTCGGCGCGCCGTACACCGAGGGCGGGCGCACCATGCTCAAGATCAAGCACGAGCGCACCGCCGACGTCGTCGTGGCCGGCTACCGCGAGCACAAGACCAGCACGCCCGAGAAGCCGTTGCTCGGCAGTCTCCTGCTCGGCCTCTACACCGACGACGGGCTGCAGCACGTGGGCGTGAGTGCCAGCTTCACCGCCGCCCGGCGCGCGGAGCTGATCGAGGAGCTCCAGGAGCTGGTCTGCCCCATCGAGGAGCACCCGTGGGGCCGCTGGCAGGAGTTCCTCACCGCGAACCCCGACCGGGTGCCGGGCACCCAGAGTCGTTGGAGCCAGGGCAAGGACCTCTCGTTCACGCCGCTGCGCCCCGAGCGCGTGCTCGAGGTGAAGTACGACGCCATGGAGGGCCGCCGGTTCCGCCACACCGCCCACTTCAAGCGCTGGCGGCCCGACCGGGATCCCGAGTCGTGCGGCTACGACCAGCTCGAGCAGCCGGTGAGCTACGACCTGTCCAGTGTCCTGTCCGGAGGAGAATGAA
The DNA here is from genome assembly GCF_037936805.1 of Nocardioides epinepheli. Taxonomy (NCBI): domain Bacteria; kingdom Bacillati; phylum Actinomycetota; class Actinomycetes; order Propionibacteriales; family Nocardioidaceae; genus Nocardioides; species Nocardioides epinepheli. The sequence continues at coordinate 44,184 of NZ_JBBMMC010000001.1, forward strand.
CTATGGCCGATCCCACCTACAACGTGGTCCTGCTGGTCGAGCAGGCCCTCACGCCGCTCGATGCCCGGCAGGTCCGCTCGCTGCACGAAGCACTCGACGAGCCGGTCGTCTACTACGTGCTGCTCCCCCTCGACGACGCCGCCGCGCGCGTGGAGGCCTCGCTGGGCACGCTGTCGGGCAGCGAGCTGCTGGCCGCCCCCGGTGTCCCGATGAACGACATCGACATCGACGCGGTGCGCGAGGAGTGCCGCGAACGCTCCGAGGCCGACCTGACCACCACCGTGACGGTGCTCAAGGAGGCCGGCGCGAACGTGGGCGGCAGCAAGCTGGTCACCGGGTCGCCCATCGACGAGCTGGCCGCGGAGGTCACCAAGGTCGACGCCCGCGAGACGATCGTGCTGACCCGCCCGCACGTGGTCGCCGAGCTGTTCCGCCAGGACTGGGCCTCCAAGGCGCGGCGCAAGCTCGGCGTCCCGGTCCTGCACCTGCTCGAGCACGAGACCTTCGACGAGCAGGCCGCGGGACCCGACGGCATCGGCGGGGCCTGACGGCGTCGGCACTACCCTCGTGCGCGTGAGGTTCCGTCGCCGCTCCGAGGCCAGCCCCGCCGACGACGAGAGGCCCGCGGCGGTCTTCGCGGGGATCCTCGACGGACGTCGTCTGTGGGTGGCGATCGAGTCGGCCTCCCCAGCGCCGTCGGACCGGATCGGCCTGCGCGACCCCGAGACCGGACGCCTCCTCGACGTGCCCGACGACGACCCCGGCGACCAGCCGGGCTACCTCTCCGCGCGCCTCGACCTGGCCGCCCTGCCCGAGCCGCCCCCCGCAGTGCTGGAGGTGGTCGTCGAGTCGTCCGGCGGATTGACGCCGGTCGCGACCCCGCCGCTGCCCCGTCATCGACCGGCACCCACGCCCGACGGCCGGACCAGGTTCCTGCTCGCCCGGGGGGACGACCACTCGCTGCGCGTCCGCAGCGAGCGGGTGGTGCCGGCCGCCACGCTCACCTCGGTACGGTCCGAGCCCGACCCGTCGGGTGGCGAGCAGGTCGCGCTCTGCCTGTCCGGACCCGGCGCGCGACTGCGCCTGGTCACCGACGACGACACCGAGCTGGCGAGCTGGCCGCTCACCGGCGACGTGGTGGCGCTCGGCGAGGACGACCTGGTCGCGCTCGCCTCCACGGCGCCGCAGGTCGCGCGGCTGCTGCTGGACGACCTCCCTGTACGACGGGCCGACAACGACCTCGACGACCCGGCCCGCGCCGTGCCGCTTCCCGCCCTCGGCCGGCTCCGTCTGCGCTGGTCGGGTCTCGGACTGCTCCAGGCGCGGCTCCTCGAGGACCCGGAGACCGCGCGATGAGGATCGGCTACCTGGTCTTCAACATCGACGGCATGGGCGGTACCAGTCGCTCCGCGATCACCCAGGCCAACGCTCTTGCCGGGGCACACGACGTCCGGATCCTCAGCGTCACCCGCACCGCCGAGGAACCGCACTACGCCATCGACCCCCGCATCGACGTCGAGCGACTCGTCGACCTTCGCGACCCCGACCGACCGGCCTACGGCGGACTGTCACCCGACCGCGCGGTCGCTCTGCACCGCCGGGAGTCGGCGTTGGTGCCGGCCAGGTGGGACGCTCAGTTCACCGCACTGTGCGACGTCGCTCTGGAGGAGTCACTCCCGGGCCTCGACGTCGACGTGCTCGTCACCGTGACCCCCGGCCTCCTGGCCGCCGGGGTCGAGCTCACCGCGCCGAAGATCGTCGTCGTGCACCAGGAGCACCGCTCCAGCAGCGCCCGCACCGGCGGCCTGGAACCGCTGCTCGCCTACGCCCCGCGCGCCGACGTCGTGTCGCTGCTGACCCCGGGGCTGGAGGCGTGGCTCGGCGAGCAGCTCGGCGGACTCACGCCGAAGACGGTGGTCGTGCCCAACCCGCTCCCGCTCGGGTTCACCCCCCGCTCCACGCTCGACTCCCAGCTCATCGTGACTGCGGGCAGGCTGGTGCAGGAGAAGCAGTTCGGCCGCCTGCTGGAGTCCTTCGCGCTCGTCGCCGACGACCTTCCCGGATGGCGGCTACGGATCTGCGGCGACGGGCCGCAGCGCGGCGACCTGCTGCGTCAGATCCGCAAGTGGAACCTGTGGGACCGCGTCGAGCTGCCCGGAAGCGTCCCCGACATGACCGCGCAGTGGGCCAAAGCGTCGCTAGTGGCGCTGTCCTCGAAGGCCGAGGGCTATCCGCTGGTCCTCCAGGAGGCGATGGCGGCCGGAGTACCCGCCGTCAGCTTCGACTGCCCCTCCGGGCCCCGCGAGATCATCGACCACGGCGTGAACGGGCTGCTGGTGGCCCCGCAGTCGGTGAACGGCCTGGCCAGCGCCATCCGACGGATCGCCGAGGACGACGGCCTCCGGCGGCGCCTGGGTCAGGGCGCGCTGGAGACCGCCCGCGCCTGGGACCCGGCCCGGATCGCCGACCGCTGGGAGGCGATCTTCACCGACGCGATCACGGCGCGCGCCGGCCGCGGCCGGCTGACCGCCCGGGCCGAGGCAACCCCGACAACGCCCAACACGTCCATCTCCTCGGCGCCGACCCCGGACCTCGGCGGACTCACACCGATCCGCGCTCGGAGCGAGGCGCTCGCCCTTGCGGTGGAGGCGGCCCGATCGGCGTCCGACGCGTGGTTGGTGATGCCCGCCCACGACCGGGCGACGCCCACCGTGATCGTGCCGATGGAGGCGCGGGCGGCGTTCTTCGAGGCACTCGGCCGATCGGACGCGCCCACGTATCTCAGCCTGCGCGACCCCGCCGAGCAGGGCTGGCCGGAGCGACGTGGCCCCGTCACCGAACTTGCCGCCGACCTGCGCCGCGGTCGCACGTCGTCGGCGGTGTTGGAGCCCTGGCCCGAGATCGAGGGTCGGGCCACGGTGATCTCGTCCGGCTGTGGCGTCGAGATCGAGTTCTGGGAGGCGGCACCGGACGGCTCCCTCGTCGCCCCACGCCGCAATCCCTACCTCGACCGGCTGCCCGCCCGGCCCGACACGGTCGAGATCGAGGTCGACGGCGTCCCGGCGCGCACGGTGCCGATGATGGCGGCGCCGACGGCGACGGAGGTGACCTTCCCGATCGACGCCGTCTATACGTGGGTCGACGGCAACGACCCGGCGTGGGAGCAGGCGCGGCGCAGCCGACTCACCGAGGTGACGGGGGTAGGACTGACCCGGGCGTCCAGCGGTCGGGCCCGGTACGTCGACCGCGGCGAGCTGCGCTTCTCGCTGCGCAGCCTGCACCTCTTCGCGCCCTGGGTGCGTCGGATCCACATCGTCACCGCCGGACAGTTGCCGACCTGGCTCGACGCGGACCATCCGCAGATCCAGGTCGTCGACCACCGCGACATCCTGCCGGCCGACGCCCTGCCGACCTTCAACTCACATGCCATCGAGTCGGCGCTCCATCGCATCGATGGGTTGGCCGAGCACTTCGTCTACTTCAACGACGACATGATGCTCGGACGGCCGGTGCGCCCAGAGGCGTTCTTCACCTCCTCCGGGCTGTCGGCGGTCTATCTCTCCAAGCTGGCGATCGGCCTCACCGACTCTCCCGACGCCGCCCCGTTCGTGCGGGCCGCGTGGAACAACCGGGCGCTGCTCGAGGCGGCCTTCGGCGTCGTGACCACCCATCACCTCTCGCACGCGCCGTATCCACACCGCGTGTCCGTGCTGCGCGAACTCGAGGCAAGGTTCCCCGACGCGTTCGCGGCGACGGCCAGGTCGCCGTTCCGAAGCGATAGCGATGTGTCGACTCTGAGCTCGCTGGCCCAGCACTACGGTCTGGTCACGGGCACCGCGTTCGTGGGTGACGCCGAGGCCCATCCGCTGAACTTCATCAACCTCAGCAACAGCGGCGCCGACCGCCTGCTTCGCCGTGCCCTCGACCGGCAGCAGGACTTCCTGTGCCTGGGTGACCATCACGACCACGCGCTCGACGCCGCCGCCCTCGATCGGGCTCTGGACCGCTTCTTCGCCGAGTACTACCCCGTCGCCGGCCCTTGGGAGCTTCCGGGCCGCTAGCCCGAGATCCGGCAGATTGCGGGGGTAGGAGGCCGACCCGGCCCCCGGCGTCAGCGGAACCAGCCGCGTCGCTTGGGCGCGTCCTCCCGCAGACGGCGGACAGTCTCCTCGAGCTCCGCGATCCGCTCCTCCTTCGCGGCCACCCGCTGCTTCAGCTTGCGGCGGGCTGCCGCAACTTGGGAGGTTGCCTCGTCCGAGGCGATCGCGGCCGAGGCGACGTAGAGCTCGTTGTACTCGGCGGCGAGACCGTCGAGGGTGGCCATCGCCGCGGTGTCGTCCGGCTCGGAGACGAGCACGTTGGCGGCCGACCAGGTCCGTTCGGCGAGGTCGCGGAGTGTGTCGGGAACGGTGAGCCCGTCCCAGGCATCGGAGGAGCGGTTGAGGGAGCTGGTCAGGAAGTCGTCGACGGGGTGCGGCGCAGTCAGGTCGCCCGGGTCGACACCGAGCTGCGCGCAGGCGCGGGTCATCGCGGCGCGCCAGTCGCCGATCAGGTCGTAGTACGGCACGAACGCACGTCGGTTCGCGCGAGTCGCCCGCTCGGTGACGAAGACCGAGTTCATCCAGGCGGCGACGTTCGTGGTCTCGCGTTGGAGGCGCGCCTCGTCCGACATCCCGGTGAGGTAGGCCGAGTCGCGCGAACGCACCACCTGGGTGGGGTGCCGGAGCATCGTCAGGCTGATCAGCTCTGCCCCCGTGGCGGCGACGACGCGCTGCCAGAGCGGATAGACCCAGTACGCACGGGTCTCCTTGATCACGACGACGTCGTCGTCGGGACGTCCGGCGAGCTCCTCGGCCAGCCATGACTGGAGCTCGTCCTCTCGCTCGGGCGTGAGGTCGTTCATCGCGATGTCGCCGGCGTGCGGCCGGCTGTCGATCGTCCGGACGGGGATGCCGTTGAGCCAGTACTTGTGGAAGTCGGCCACCCACAGCGGCTCGTAGTAGCCACGGGGGTTGCGCTCGTCGGCCTCGACCTCGGGCTGTGGCACGTGGAAGTCGAACCGCTTCAGGGTGCCCGCCACGCTGCTCGTGCCGCTGCGGCCCGAGCCGGTGACGATGAGGACCTTCTTCACCCGCGCGAGGTTACCGTTCGAGCGCTCGACGCGGCCTCTCGGGCGACACGTTGTCCACAGGCGGAGGTTTCGCGCAGTTCTCCACAGGCTCGGGTCCGGCGCGTGCGTGGTGCCGCGCTGGTTCCTAGGTTCGCGCCATGGCCGCCTCCCCGCCCGCAGTGCTCGCCGAATGGGCCCACGCCCTCGGCGAGCTCGGCGTCCCTGGAGACGACGTCGATGACGCCGCACGCGTCGATCAGCTCCGGTCCCTCGAGGCGCTCAAGGGGGCCGTTGATGCAGCACAGCACCGCGTAGCGCATGCCCTGGACGAGTCGCAACGCGCCGCGCAGCGAGCCGCCGGCGTCCCGGCCCGCCAGGTGGGCGAAGGAATCGCGCTGCAGGTCGCGCTCGCCACCCGACAGAGCCACCAGCGCGCCGCCCGGATGCTCGGGACGGCCCGCGTCCTGTGCACCGAGATGCCGCACACCCTCGATGCCCTGGCCACCGGCCGGATCGACGAATGGCGCGCCATCCTCCTGGTGCGCGAGACGGCATGCCTACGACTCGAGCACCGCCGCCTGATCGATGAGAAGGTGGCTGGCTCGGACGTCGTCGAAACCCTGAGCACCAAACAGGTCGTCGGCAAGGCCCACGAGCTCGCTGCCAGACTGGACAACGCCGGTGTCGCCGAGCGGCAGCGACTCGCCGAGCGGGACCGGCGCGTCACGATCCGTCCCGCCCCGGACACGATGACCTACGTGACGGCGCTGCTGCCGGTGGAGCACGGCGTGGCGATGTACGCCGCCCTCAAGCGCGCCGCCGACACTGCAATCGCCGAGGGCGAGGCCAAGGGCCGCGGCCAGATCATGGCCGACACCATGGTCGAGCTGGTGACCGGCCGCAGCGCGGCGACTCCGCCACCGGTCGAGGTGCACCTGGTGATGACCGACCGGGCGCTCCTGGAGAACAGTGCCGAACCTGCGCACCTCCCCGGATACGGGGTGGTACCCGCTGAGTGGGGGCGCGACCTGGTTGGACGATCGGCCTCTCGAGCCACAGCCTGGGTGCGCCGTCTCTACGTCGCACCCGGGGCTCGCGCCCTCATGGCCATGGACTCCCGCCGGCGCACCGTGCCCGCAGGCCTCGCCACGTTCATCCGCGATCGGGACCAGCTATGCCGCACACCGTGGTGTGGCGCCCCGGTGCGCCACGTCGACCACATCGAGCCGCACCGCGAGAGCGGTACGACGCAAGCCTGGGGCCTGCAGGGACTGTGCGAGCGGTGCAACCACGCGAAGGAGGCGCTGGGCTGGTCGAGCCGTCCGCGGGCCGGGCCCTCACACGTCACCGAGATCACCACGCCTACCGGGCACGTGTACCTCGCGTTCGCGCCACCGCCGCCCGGCGACGTCGCCTGAGGGCGGGGAGCGGATCAACCGTCGATTCGGTTGCCGTCCTCGTCCCAGTGCGCGGCGACCTTCTTGCTGGGCTGGACCCGCGGTGGCTCCCCCGGCATCTTCGGGTAGTCGGGGGGGTAGTTCAGCTCGACCGCGCCCTGCTCCTCCCAGAGGTCGAGCAGCGGTGTCAACGAGTAGGCGACGTCGTCGATGCCTGCCCACGGATCGCCGTCGGCGGCGAGGCGTTCGGGCACGGTGAACAGGTTGAACTCGCGGGGGTCATCGACCTCGGCGAGCTCGGCCCAGGTCATCGGTGTCGACACCGGCGCGCCCGGCTGGGGACGCAGCGAGTACGCCGAGGCGATCGTGCGGTCGCGGTTGTTCTGGTTGAAGTCGACGAAGATCCGCTCACCGCGCTCCTCCTTCCACCACTCGGTGGTCACGCCGTCCTCGCGGCGGGCCAACTCGCGGCCGAACGCGATCGCCGCGTGCCGCACGTCGACGAACTCCCACCGCGGCTCGATCCGCACATAGATATGCACGCCGCGGTTGCCGCTGGTCTTCGGGAATCCGACCAGGCCGAGCTCCCGCAGTAGCTCATCGGCGACGCCGGCGACCCGGACCGCGTCGCGGAACGTGGTGCCAGGTTGCGGGTCGAGGTCGATCCGAAGCTCGTCTGGGCGGTCGACGTCGGCACGCCGCACCGGCCAGGGGTGGAAGGTGAGGGTGCCCATCTGCGCACACCAGACCGGCACGGCGAGCTCCGTCGGACAGATCTCGTCGGCGGTCCGACCGCTGGGAAAGGTGATGCGGACCGTCTCGACGTAGTCCGGCGCACCCTTGGGCACCCGCTTCTGATAGAACGCGTCGGCGTTCTTGTCCTGGGGCCCGGTCGCCAGGCGCATGCCTTCGCGCACTCCGGCGGTCCAGCGCTCGAGGGCGGTGGGGCGGTCCCGCAGCGCACGCATCAGGCCGTCACCCACGCTCACGAAGTACTCGGCGACCATGAGCTTGGTGACCTCGGGCGTGCGGTCGGTGGCTTCATAGATCACCCGGTCCGGGCTCGAGATTCGCACGGCGCGACCGCCGGCATCGACCTCGACGGCTGCGGTCTTCGCCATGTCGAGCACCCTAGTCCGCCGCGTTCTCGACCGGTCGCCCGTACGCTGGACGCATGGCCTACGACGTGGAGAAGACCGACGAGGAGTGGCGCGCCCAACTCTCCCCCGAGGAGTACCAGGTGCTGCGGCAGGCGGGCACCGAGCGCGCCTTCACCGGGGAGTACACCGACACCGAGACCACCGGCGTCTATCGATGCAAGGCCTGCCAGGCCAAGCTGTTCGAGTCGGACACCAAGTTCCATTCCGGATGTGGGTGGCCGAGCTTCTACCAGCCGATCACCGACACCGTCGAGTACCTCGAGGACAACTCCCACGGCATGAAGCGCGTGGAGGTGCGATGCGCCAACTGCGGCTCGCACCTGGGACACGTCTTCCCCGACGGGTACGGCACGCCCACCGGCGACCGCTACTGCATCAACTCCGTCAGCCTCACCCTGGAGCCTGCCGATCAGCAGTAACCGGGTCACTCGTCAGACGGGCACCAGGGCGCTCGTCACGACGACGACGCCGGCGCCATGGTTCGCGTCGAGCGCATCCTGCAGGGTCCCGTCGTCGTAGACGACGTCGATCAGGACATGACCTTCGGCGTCGGCGCTGGCCGACAGTACGCCCGGCACCGTCCGACTCAGCTCCACGGCCAGGTCGTCCAGCTCCGCCTGGGAGTAGTCGCGTGCGGGCGTGGGTAGCGGCGGCGGCTCCTCGGAGGGCGGGTCGTAGAGGGCGGACGAGATCGCGCTCTTCACGGTGAAGCGCTTGCCGTTCCAACTGCCGGTCACCGCGAAGGTGCCCCATCGCGCCTCGCCCTGCTGCTCATACAGGCCGGGTCCATCCCAGTTCCAGCGCCGAACCGGCGGTCCCGAGCACTGCGGTGGGTAGGACTCGAGGACCGCACCCAGGCAGAGCATGGTGCCCTTGGCGGTGCCCATCACCGTCGCGGGCTCCCTGGTACGCACCATGCCGTCGGCGGCCGGAATCTCACTGGGCAACCCGTCCGCTGCCGAGGACGGCGTCTGACTCTGATCCGACGAGCCGCGGTCGACGGCCTCGTCGTTGGGATCGCCGTCCGCACCGCATGCCGTCAGTGCGAGGAGAAGGGCCCCTGCTGCGATCGACTGCCTCATCTGGGTAGGACGACCCCGAGGCTCACCAGGTTCCCGGATCAGGGCAGCCGGTCGAGCAGGTCGGGAACCGTCGTGAGCGAGCCGGTGTAGAACGGGATCTCCTCGCGCACGTGCCGCCGGGCGCGGCTGGCCCGCAGGTCCCGCATCAGGTCCACGATCCGGTACAGGTCATCGGCCTCGAAGGCGAGCATCCACTCGTAGTCGCCCAGCCCGAACGACGCCACCGTGTTGGCGCGCACGTCGGGATATGGCCGCGCCTGCATGCCGTGCTCCTTGAGCATGTCTCGGCGCTCCTCGTCGGGCAGCAGGTACCACTCATAGGACCTGACGAACGGGTAGACGCACACGTGGGCGCGCACCTCCTCGTCATCGAGAAACGCCGGGACGTGGCTCTTGTTGAACTCGGCCGGCCGGTGGATCGCCATCTGCGACCACACCGGCTCGAGACGACGGCCGAAGGCAGTCCGCCGGAACCGGTGGTAGGCCGACTGCAGGTCCTCCGAGCGAGGGGCGTGGGTCCACACCATCACGTCGGCGTCGGCACGCAGCCCGCTCACGTCGTAGACGCCACGTACGACGACGCCGTCCTCGGCCAGGTCGGCGAACAGCTTCTCGACCTCGGCGGCCTCGCCCGCCCTGTCGGCGCCGCCGGACTCGGGCTCACCGAGCAGGTCGGAGAGCCGGAAGACCGACCACATGGTGTAGCGGATCGAGTCGTTGATCTCGCGCAGGCGGGCGGCTTTCGACTGGGTCTCGCTCATGACGCCATTGTGCCGCGTGCGCCCACCACGTCGCGCGCCGCCCGATGGGCCGAGGCGATGCAGGCCGCGATCCCCACCCCGTCGTAGGCGGCGCCGCACACGGCGAGGCCGGGCACCTCGCCGATCGCGTCGCGAATCCGCCGGACGCGGTCGAGGTGGCCCGGACGGTACTGCGGCAGTCCGCCGCCCCACCGTTGCACGTGCGCGTCCAGCGGCGCTGCCGCGAGGCCGACGGCGTCGCGAAGGTCGGCCAGCGACGCGGCGACGAGCTCGTCGTCGGTTCGCTGGAGGGTTCGCTCCTCCCCCACCCGGCCGAGTGAGGTGCGCAGGTGGAGGACGTCGTGGCCGAGTCCCCACTTGGTCGTGGAGAACGTCGAGGCCTTGATCCGGCGGCCGTCGACCGGCGGGACGAGGAATCCGGACGCCTGGGCCACCGCGTCGGGTACCGCGGCGCGGTCGAAGGCCAGGGTCACCACGGCCACCGAGGCGTAGTCGATCGTCGCCACCTCGGCGGCCGCCGCCGGCGCCAATCCGCCGAGCAACCGGGCGGCCGGGGCGGCCGGCACGGCCACGATCACGCCGTCGGCCCGCTCGATCATGGGCGCGGGGCGGGGTCCCGTGACGAGGGTGAATCCCGGTCCGATCTCGCGGACGGTGGTTCCGGTGCGGACGTCGAGGGTGGCCGCCAGCCGTTCGACGAGCACGCCCATGCCGCCTTCGATCCCGGCGAAGACGGGGATCCCGGGGTCGGCGGGGAGCGTGAGAGGACCGTTGCGGAGCGCGAGGAGCTGGGGCGCGGCCGCCTGGGCCGAGATCTCGCGGGCGTGGCCTGCGTACACCCCGCCGAGCAGCGGTTCGACGAGACGGTCGACGACCTCGTCGCCGTACCGGCGCGCCACGAGATCACCGACGGACGGGTCCTCGGGGAGGCTGTCCAGCCCGCCGGGGTCCTGGCGGGCGCGAGAGAGACCCTCCTCCGAGATGATCCCGCTGGCCGCGAGCTGGTCGAGGTCCAACGGTGCGCCCAGCAGGGTGCGCGGGAGCGGCCGCAGCGCGCCGCGGGTCCAGATCCGGGAGGATGAGACCGCCGGATGCACGATCTCCAGTCCGAGCTCGCGGGCCAGGCCGATGCCCTCGGGGCGACGATTCACCATCGCCTCCGCACCGACGTCGACCGCCGCTCCAGCCACCTCGGCCCGGCGGATCTTGCCGCCGACGCGCTCGGCGGCTTCGAGGACGACGACCTCGTACCCCGCCGCTTGCAGGTCGTGGGCAGCGGTCAGGCCCGCGATCCCTGCACCGACGACGACGACCCGCACCCAGCGATGGTCTCAAATGCCGTCCGGCGTCCCGCGCGCGGTCGGCCGCCTCAGGGGCGTCAACCGGAGGAGTCGAGCCTCAGGTGGCCGCACCCGGGGTCGACCACCCGTCCGGTGCGGGCGAACTCGGCCCACACCCGGCGGACCGGCCGACCGGCCTCCTCGACCTCGGCCCAGGTGGCGCCGTCGATGATCGGCGACCCGGCCCAGCCGGCGCGATTCGGGAAGAGCAGCGCCAGATCGACGGTGTGAGCACCGGCCAGGCGGTTGCCGCGCGGCCCCCACGAGAGGGAGTACCTCGCGCCGCGGCCACCCGCCGCGCGATGACGTCGCAGGAACCGGGCGGCGTCGCGCCCGTAGATGCGCCACGACAGCGCCCGCACCAGCGGCTCGACCAGGATCCGACCCACGATCGGGAGGCGCGCCACGCGGTCGACCGCCGGCACCTCGGACACGAAGAAGCTGGTCTCGCGGCTGTTGGTGCCGATGAGGACGTCGACGTCGGGAGCCACGGCCGCCCAGGCCGCGTCCAGATCGTCCTCGGCGGGCACGGGCGCGTGACCGTACTGGACGCCGAACGGCATCGCGGCGCGCAGGCCGAAGGGCCGGGCGCGGTCGTTGACCCGCCGGTAGTGGCCGTTGACCTCCTCCGCGGCGAGATCGTGGGGGATCCCGGCCGCCTCCTCGACCATGGCCGCGGTCATCTCCGCGCGACCGCGGGTGATCCCCAGCGGCGCGCTCTGGACGATGGCCCGACCGAACAGGCCGCGCGCCTCCTCGGCCGCCATCAGGTGCAGGACGGCGTCGGCCCCGGCCGACTCGCCGAACGCGGTGACGTTGTCGGGGTCGCCGCCGAAGGCATGGATGTTGCGCCGCACCCACCGCAGGGCCTCGATCATGTCGAGGAGGCCGAGGTTGGCGGGCCGTTGCGGTGTGCCGCCGAGGAATCCGAACAGGCCGAGCCGGTAGGTCACCGACACCACGATCACCCGCTGCTCGCGCACCAGGGTCGCGGGGTCGTGCACCTCGACGTCGCCGGAGCCGCTGACATACGACCCGCCGTGCACGAAGACCATCACCGGGAGGTCGGAGTCGGCCCCCACGTCGAGGCCCTCCGGCACCGTCACCGACAGCCGCTGGCAGTGCTCGTCGAGCGTGTGACCGCCGAAGCCCGCCGGAAACATCCGATCCAGCAGGGGCGAGCCGACCTGCGGGCAGGCCGGGGACCACGAGGTGGCGTCGATCAGGTCCGCCGGCGGCTCGGCGACCGGCGCCTCGTACCGACCGGCCCGTGCGTAGCGGATGCCGGTGGCTCGCACCACCCCCGCGTCGCGCCAGCCCACGATCTCGCCGGCCGGCGCGGAGAACCGGGGCGGCGCGGTCTCAGTCGCGCGCACCGGCGGACTGCCGCTGGACGGGGTAGGACTGGACGAACTCGGTGAGCCGGGCCAGCTGGTCGGGATCGGTCGAGGGAAGGACGCCGTGGCCGAGGTTGAAGACGTGACCCTTCGCCGCGCTGCCGGCCGCGATCACCTCGGCGGCGCGCGCGGTCATCACCTCGGTGGGCGCGAAGACCAGCGTGGGGTCCAGGTTCCCCTGGACGCCGCGGTCGCCGACGACGCGGATCGCCGCCCCCAGCGGCGTGCGCCAGTCGACGCCGACGACGTCGGCTCCGGCCTCTCCCATCAGCGAGAGCAGGTTCGAGGTGCCGACCCCGAAGTGGATCCGGGGCACCCCGAGCGCGCCGGCGCGCTCGAGCACCCGCGCGGAGTAGGGCATCACGTGCTCGCGGTAGTCCTCCGGCGTCAGGGCGCCGGCCCAGGAGTCGAAGAGCTGGACCGCCGAGGCACCGGCATCGACCTGCACCTCGAGGTAGGCGGCGGCGATCTGGGCGATCTTGGTGAGCAGCGCGTCCCAGACCTCGGGCGCCCCGAACATCATCGCCTTCGTCTTGGCGTGGTCCTTGGACGGGCCGCCCTCGACCAGGTAGGAGGCCACGGTGAACGGTGCGCCCGCGAAGCCGATGAGCGGCGTCCCGCCGAGCTGGCCCACGAGCCCGCGCACGGCCTCGGTGATGAAGGGGACGTGCTCGGCGGTGAGCTCGGGGATGGCCGCGACGTCGTCCAGAGTGCGCACCGGGTTCTCCACCACGGGTCCCACCCCGGGCACGATGTCGAGGTCGACGCCCACCGCCTTGAGGGGAAGGACGATGTCGGAGAAGAAGATGGCCGCGTCGACGCCGTAGCGGCGGACCGGCTGCATGGTGATCTCGACGACGAGCTCGGGTCGCATGCACGACTCGAGCATCGCGACTCCCTCGCGTACCTTGAGGTACTCCGGCAACGAGCGCCCCGCCTGCCGCATGAACCACACCGGCGTGTGCGGCACCGGCTCGCCGCGCACGGCCTTGAGGAAGGCGCTCTCGGCCAGATCGGGATGGTCTTGACGCTGGGAGGGGGCGGACACGGGCCAAGCCTCGCATCCCGCCCCGCGTGTCCGGCGATCGGATGTCGCCGGGCGGACCTACTGTGGCCCTATGGTGGTGCGTCAGGAGTCGAATCTCGCGCCGGCCCGATTCCGGTCCGCGGTCGCGGCGATGCGCGCCGCGCCGCTGCGCCCGGAGGTCTTCTGCGAGGAGATGCCCGCCCCCCAGCGGATCGCCCCCTATGCCTCGGCCCTCTCCGCCGACGTCACGGTCGATGGCACCGACGTCGGCACGGGCCGCCTGATCCTGCTGCACGACCCCGACGGCAACGACGCCTGGGACGGCACCTTCCGCTGCGTGGCCTACTGCCGCGCCGAGGTGGAGCTCGAGCTGGTCGCCGACCCGATGCTGGCCCACGTGGGCTGGTCCTGGCTCACCGACGCCCTCGAGGCCCACGACGCCGCCCACACCGCCGCGTCGGGCACCGTCACCCGGGTGGTCACCGAGAGCTTCGGCACGATGGCCGACGACGGCGGCACCGCCCAGGTCGAGGTGCGCGCCTCCTGGACGCCTCTGGCCGACGAGGCCACCGGCGAGCTCGACATCACCCCGCACGTGGAGGCCTGGGGCGAGCTGCTGTGCGCTGCCGCGGGTCTCGAGCCGGTGCCCGAGGGGGTCGCCGTCCTGCCCAGTCGCCGCGGGCAGCGCGGCAGCCCCGGACGATGAGCGAGACCACCGAGCCGATCGAGCCGGCCGACGTCTCGGAGCCCGAGCCCGCCGAGCTGCTCACGCTCGCCGACGGACTGCCGGAGCTCATCGACACCCAGGCGGCGCTCGAGGAGTACGCCGCCAGGCTGGCTGCCGGCACCGGCCCGGTCGCGATCGACGCCGAGCGCGCCTCGGGCTACCGCTACTCCCAGCGCGCCTACCTCATCCAGCTGCGTCGCGCCGGCAGCGGAACCGGTCTGGTCGACCCCATCGCCTTCGACTCCCTCGCTCCCCTGGTCGAGGCGCTGGAAGGCACCGAGTGGATCCTGCACGCGGCCACCCAGGACCTCCCCTGCCTCACCGAGGTCGGGCTGCATCCCGACGAGCTCTTCGACACCGAGCTCGCCGGTCGACTGCTCGGCTATCCGAAGGTCGGCCTGGCCACGCTCGTCGAGACCCTGCTGGGGTTCCGGATGAAGAAGGAGCACTCGGCGGCCGACTGGTCGACCCGGCCGATGCCCGAGTCGTGGCTGGAGTACGCGGCGCTCGACGTCGAGGTCCTGGTGGAGCTGCGCGACCTCCTCGCCGCCGAGCTGGAGGAGTCCGGCAAGGCCGAGTGGGCGCGCCAGGAGTTCGACGCGCTGCGCAGCTTCACGCCCACCCCCCGCGTCGACGCGTGGCGTCGCACCTCCGGCCTGCACCGAGTCCGCGGACGCCGGGGGCTGGCCGCGGTGAAGGAGCTGTGGGAGACCCGCGACGAGCTCGCCGAGCGCCGCGACGTCACGCCCGGGCGGATCATCCCCGACTCCGCGATCGTCGCGGCGGCGGTCGCGATGCCCACCGACCGGGCCGCCCTGTCCGCGCTCAAGGGCTTCCACGGCCGTGGGGCCGACCGTTACGCCGCGCGCTGGGTGGAGGCCCTGGAACGGGCGGCCTCGCTCGAGGAGGACCAGCTGCCGACGCGGTCACCGCGCGGCGAGGGGCCTCCGGTCGCCCGGGCGTGGGCCGAGAAGGACCCGGTCGCGGCACGCCGGCTGCAGCTGGCCCGCGACGCCATGACCGCGCTGGCCGAGGAGCAGAACCTCCCGGTGGAGAACCTGCTCACCCCCGACGTGCTCCGGCGGACCCTGTGGGCGCCGCCGGCCACCCGCGACCCCGGTGACCTGCTGGACCGCGTCGTCGATCAGCTCTCCGCCCTCGGAGCCCGGCCGTGGCAGATCGCGCTCACCGCGCCGATCATCGTCACCGCGATCCTCGACGCCGACGACCCGGCTCACGACGGCGAGTCGGACGGCTCCGGCTCGTAGTCGGGATCCAACAGCGTCCGCGACAGGTCGTCGATCTCGTTGGTGAGCATCGGCAGGTCGGGATAGGTCCCGTTGAGCATCTCGTCGAGCAGCGGCGCCACGAGCTCCTCGAGCTCGGGACCGTCCTCGATCACCGGCAGCAGGACGACGTCGAGCACGCTGGCGTTGAACACTCCGGCGTGCTCGGGCATCTGGCCGGACTGCAAGAACGCCTCGGAGCGGGCCGCTGTCACGTTGGCCGGCACGATGTTCCCGGCCTCGGTCACGGTCGCGACGCTCTCGTCGGAGATCGCGTGCACCAGGAAGTCGGCGGCCTGCTGGACGTGGTCGCCGGGGCTCAGGCACAGGCCGCTGATGTCGGCGACCGTGGCCGGCGTGCCGAGGCTGGGCATCGGCATCACGTCGAAGTTCAGGCCCTCGATCCGCCGCAGCTCGGGGGTGAGGGAGCGGTAGCCCTCGATCATGCCGAGCTTGCCGCGCTCGAACCACTCCTGCGGTGAGGCCTCGGCGAGCTGCTCGGGGGTGAGGGTGATCGGCGAGCGCAGCAGCTCCAAGGTGGTGGTCAGCGCACCGGTGGTGGAGCTCGAGGAGAGGGCCAGAGACGTCGGCTTCGCGTCGTCGTCGAAGAGCTGGCCCCCACCGGAATACAGGAAGGGCGCCAGGCTGCGCAGCCGGGGCTCGACGCTGACGCCCTTGGTGGCACCGCGGCGGCGTGCCGCGAACTCGGCTGCCGCCCGGAACTCCTCGAAGGTCCACCCCTTGAGGCGATCGTCGGGGGCAGGCAGGCCCCGCTCGCGCATCCGGTCGAAGTCGATCAGGTCGGTGTTGTAGTAGATGACCATCGGCGAGACGGAGTACGGCATGCACTGCAGGTCGTCGTCGGAGGAGAACGCCTCGATCCCGGTCTGGGCGTAACCGTCGCCGTAGCTGATGTCCCGTGCTTCGAGCAGGTCGAACAGCGGTGCGTTCTGCCCGTCCGCCACGATGCCGGCGAGCTCTCGCCGGGTGGTCAGGAAGATGTCGGGCGGACTCTCGCCGTTGTCCAGGGAGGCGGCCAGCGAGGCGCTGTCGGGCCACGACTTCAGCTCGACCTCGGTGCTCTCCGCCGCGGCGTTGTAGGTGTCGACGACCCGCTGGTAGGCGGCGACCTCCTCCTGGGACCCGAAGACGCCGAACGTGAGCTGCACCTGGCCGGCCGGAGGCTCGTCGTCGTCCTGCTGGTCGCAGGCGGCGGTCAGCGAGAGCGCCAGGACCCCCACCAGGGCGAGCACGAGTCGACGGCTGCGTCGTCGTCGCATCAGGCTCCTCGAGATTCGGTGGGTCGGATCACCCTACCGAGGCAGGTGACGAGCACGCCGGACCGGGAGCGCCTCACGGCGCGTGGCCGCTCGTAGCGGCTTATGTTGGGACCCGGGGCTGCCGCAGCCCGGCGTGCTCGACTGAGCAACTCTACGCGCCGCTCCGGCATTCCCCCAGATCAGTGGTTCCCCAGACGACCGTCGAGCTCGAGGTGGGCCGCGGCTTCGAGCTGGTCGGCCAACACCGCGATCCGGCGGGTCTCGGCGTCGCCGGCCTCTCCCAGTGCGGCCCGGCCGGTCGCGATCACCCTGCCGAACGCCGCCGCGCGCAGCAGGACGTCGGCGAACTCGCTGCCGGCGATCCCGCGCAGGACGTCGTCGATCATGGCGCGCAGCTCGTCGGGGCCCGGCGGGTCGGCGACCCCGGCGACCACCTCGGCCACCTCGGCCCGGCCGCGGCCGGCGTCGAACTCGCGGGCGACGCGCAGCGGGTCGGCGTGCACCCACGACCGCAGCAGGTACAGGCGCCACAGGCAGCCGGCGAGGGAGTCCGCCGGAGACCCGGCCCAGACCTCTGCCACGGTCTCGATGCCCTCCGCGTCGGCGAGGTGGAGCAGCCGCTCGGTGACGGCGGCGTCGTCGGTCTCCCGGGCGCCGCGCACGAGCAGGGTCGCGGCGCGGTCGGCCGCCTCGCTCACCAGGGCCGGGTCGGCGCCGCCCTCGAACTCCTCGAAGTAGCCAGACCACCGCGCCAGCGGCCGCTGGTGGGCGCGGCGCGAGGGGCCTGGTTCGGATTCGGGCACCCCACCAGCCTACGCAGGCTCCACGCTCAGCCCAGCACCTTACGGATCCGCTGGTCGCTCACCGGGCCGTCGGTGCCGAGTTGCTGGGCCCACAGCGAGACCCGCCACTCCTCCAGCATCCAGCGCACCTGTCGCAGTCGCGCCTCGGGCGGCCGTCCCTCGGGCAGTGCGGCCACCCGGTGCAGGTAGGCCTCCTGCAGCGGGGTGACCTGGTCGAGGTGCTGCCGGTCGCGCACGACGCCGCCGCCCTCGTCCAGCCGCGTCCGGCGCAGCTGGAGGGCGCGGAGGTAGGTCGGGTAGCGGCGCAACCGCGAGGCGCCGGCCTCCCCGACGAAACCGGGGCCCACCAGCCGGCCGAGCTGGGCCTTCATGTCGGCCAGCGCCGGCAGCTGCGTCATGTCGGCCCGACCGCTGAGCGCCTTGTCGGCCTCGCGCCAGCCGTCGAGCACGCCGATGACGTCGCCCACGGTGGCGCGGACCGCCGCCTCGTGGTCGGGCGCCGCCGCGGCGAGGAGTGCGTTGAATGCCGCCTCGTCGCGCACCGGCGCACGCGCGTCGACGAGATCGGCGAGCACCGCGGTGCGCACGTCGGCGAGCAGGTCCGCGACGCTCGGATATGGCGAGCCGGCCAGGCCGAGCTTCTCGAGGTTGGTCAGCCCGCCGAGGACCTGCGCCGTCGGATCGGGCAGGGCCAGCGCGAGCAGCCGCCGGACACCGAGCCGGTGCCGCGCCTCGGCCTCCTCCGCCGAGCCGACCACGACCAGCCCGACCGTCTCCCCCTCGTCGACCAGGGCCGGGTGCGCGGTGACCTCATGGCCGGCCCGTCGCTCGGTGATCGCCTCCTCGACGGCGCCGAAGACCCACTCGGTCGCGCCGGTGCGGGCCAGCCCGCTGTCGTGGGCCACCTCGTCGAGCGCCGCGGCGAACTGCGGGCGCAGCGGGGCCTTGAGCGCCTCGAGGTCCTTGCCGCGGGCCTGCTCGGCGCCGGCGTCGTCGACGACGCGATAGGTCGGGCGCAGATGCTCGGCGACCTTGGTCCAGTCCCACGCATCGCGCGGGACGGCGACGCCGGTGGTCGCGCGCACCCAGCGTTCGAGCGCGTCGAGGAGCGGCTCCTCCCCCGCCGGCACCTCGGCGAGGAAGCGCCGGGCACGGTCGGGCGCGGGCACCAGCGAGACGCGGAGGTTCTTCGGCAGACTGCGGATCAGCGCGGTGACCAACTCTTCACGCAGGCCCGGCACGTTCCAGGAGAAGTCGTCGGCCTCCACCCGGTTGAGCGTGGCCACCGGCACCTCGATGGTGAGGCCGTCGTCGGCGGCTCCGGGCTCGAAGTGGTAGCTGATGGGGAAGGTCAGGCCGCTCCCCTCACCGGCCGCGCTCTGGCTGAGCCATGCGGTCGGGAAGTCGGCCTCGCGGACGGCGTCCGCGGTGTCGTGGGTGAGCATGTCGAGGTCGAAGGTGAGCAGCTCGGGCCGGCGCTGCCGCTCGCGCTTCCACCACGAGTCGAAGTGGGCGCCGCTGACGACGTCGGCCCCGACCCGGGCGTCGTAGAAGTCGAACAGGGTGTGTTCGTCGACGACGATGTCGCGGCGCCGCGCTCGGTGCTCGAGCTCGGTGGCCTCCTCCAGCAGCTCGCGGTTGCGGGTGAAGAACCGCTGCCGGGTCGACCACTCGCCGTAGACCAGGGCGTGCCGGATGAACAGCTCGCGTGCGACGGCGGGGTCGATGGAGCCGTACTGCACGAGTCGGTCGGCGACCAGCGGCACGCCGTAGAGCGTGACCCGTTCGTGGGCCATGACGGCCGCGCGCTTCTTCGACCAGTGCGGCTCGGAGTAGGTGCGCTTGACCAGGTGCGCGCCGAGCCGCTCGGCCCACTCCGGCTGGATCGCGGCGTTCTGCCGGGCCCACAGCCGTCCGGTCTCCACCAGCTCGCCGGCCATCAGGAACGGGGGGTTGCGGCGGGCGAGGCCGCTGCCGGGGAAGATCGCGAACCGGGCGCCCCGGGCGCCGAGGTACTCCCGCATCGGACGTCGCCCGGTCGGCTTCGCGCCGCGGTCGGGCTCGCGCTCCTCGAGCAGCCCGATGTGGCTGAGCAGGCCCGACAGCAGGGCCTGGTGGATGCCGTCGGCGTCGGGCACGTCGGCGGGCTGACCGAGGTGGAGGCCCATCTCCTTGCACACCCGGCGCAGCTGGGACTCGAAGTCCTGCCACTCGCGCACCCGCAGGTAGTTGAGGTACTCCCGCTTGCACATCCGGCGGAAGGCGCTGCTGCTGAGCTCGCGCTGCTGGGCTCTCAGATAGCGCCACAGCTCGAGCCAGCCGAGGAAGTCCGAGCCCTCGACCTTGAACCGGGCATGCTGCTGGTCGGCCTGCGCGCGCTGCTCGGCCGGGCGCTCGCGGGGGTCCTGCAGGCTCAGCGCGGCGACGATCACGATCACCTCGCGCAGGCAGCCGAGGCGCTCGGCCTCCAGGATCATCCGGGCCAGACGGGGGTCGATGGGCAGCCGCGCCAGACGGCGTCCGATCGCGGTCAGGCGGGGGCGGCCGTGCTTGTCGGGGCGACCCAGCGCGCCCAGCTCCTCGAGCAGCTGGACGCCGGCCTGCACGTTGCGGCGGTCGGGGGGCTCCACGAATGGGAACCGGCCCACCTCGCCGAGGCCCAGCGAGGTCATCTGGAGGATCACCGAGGCGAGGTTGGTGCGCAGGATCTCCGGCTCGGTGAACTCCGGGCGCGCCTCGAAGTCCTCCTCGGAGTAGAGCCGGATCGCGATGCCGGGGGCGACCCGGCCGCACCGGCCCGAGCGCTGGTTGGCCGAGGCCTGGCTGATCGGCTCGATCGGGAGGCGCTGCACCTTGGTGCGCACCGAGTACCGCGAGATCCGCGCGACGCCGGTGTCGATGACGTAGCGGATGCCGGGCACGGTCAGCGAGGTCTCGGCGACGTTGGTGGCCAGCACGATCCGGCGTCCGCTGTGCGGGGCGAACACGCGATGCTGCTCGGCGGCCGAGAGGCGGGAGTAGAGCGGCACGATCTCCGCCGACGAGGCGACGGCCCCCGCGAGCGCGTCGGCGGTGTCGCGGATCTCGCGCTCGCCGGGCAGGAACACCAGGATGTCGCCGGGCCCCTCGGCCGACAGCTCGCCGACGGCGGCGACGATGGCCTCGGTCTGGTCGCGGACGATCGGCTCGCCGTCCTCGTCGTCCTCGGGCAGGTCGACCAGCGGGCGGTAGCGAACCTCGACCGGATAGGTCCGGCCCGAGACCTCGACGATCGGCGCCGGCGTGCCGCTCCGGTCCTGGAAGTGCCGGGCGAACCGGTCGACGTCGATCGTCGCGGAGGTGATGATCACCTTCAGGTCGGGTCGCTTGGGCAGCAGCCGCTTGAGGTACCCGAGGAGGAAGTCGATGTTCAGGCTGCGCTCGTGGGCCTCGTCGATGATGATCGTGTCGTACTTGCGCAGCATCCGGTCGCGCTGCAGCTCGGCGAGCAGGATGCCGTCGGTCATCACCTTGACCCGGCTGGCGCGGGTGGTCCGGTCGGTGAAGCGCACCTGGTAGCCCACCGGACTGTCCTGGGCGCCGGCGTCGCCGATCGGCCGCCCCAGCTCGGCGGCGATCCGCTCGGCGACCGACCGGGCGGCGATCCGGCGCGGCTGGGTGTGGCCGATCAGTCCTCCGCGTCCGCCCGGGCCGCGGCCGAGCTCCAGGCAGATCTTCGGCAGCTGGGTGGTCTTGCCCGACCCGGTCTCGCCGGCCACGATCACGACCTGGTGGTCGCGGATGGCCGCGGCGATGTCGTCGCGGCGCTGGCTGACCGGCAGGTCGTCGGGGTAGGTGATGACGAGGTCGGGACCGGTGGGGTCCGGCGAGGAGGCCGATGAGGACGTGGCCGGGGAGGACATGGTGCCGCCATTGTGCCCGGCCCGGTGGATCGTCTGTCGAGCGGTTTCCCCAGCGGCGAGAACGGCGGTTGGGGCATCGTTGCCGTGGGTAGGTCGGCTACCGTCCACTGCGACCGGCGACTGGACCGGCCGGCACGAATGCGAGAGAGGGAACCCCCATGGGCCTGATGGATGCGATCCGCGGCGAGTTCATCGACATCATCGAGTTCCTCGACGACAGTCGCGACACGTTGGTGTGGCGGTTCCCGCGCCATGACAACGAGATCAAGAACGGCGCCAAGCTGATCGTGCGCGAGGGCCAGGTCGCGGTCTTCGTGAGCGAGGGCAAGATCGCCGACGTCTTCGAACCCGGCACCTACACCCTCGAGACCAAGAACCTGCCGATCCTCTCGACCATCCAGGGCTGGAAGTACGGCTTCGACTCGCCGTTCAAGGCGGAGGTCTACTTCGTCGGCACCCGCCAGTACACCGACTTCAAGTGGGGCACCCAGAACCCGGTGACGCTGCGCGACGCCGAGTTCGGCATGGTCCGGCTGCGCGCCTTCGGCACCTACTCGCTGCGCATCGTCGACGGCGGCAAGCTGCTCAAGGAGCTGGTCGGCACCGACCCGCAGTTCCGCACCGAGGAGGTCTCGGAGTACCTGCGGCAGAACATCGTGTCCCAGGTCGGCACGGCCCTGGCCAAGGCGAATGTGCCGATGCTCGACCTGGCGGCCAACCAGCAGGGCATCGCCGACCAGCTCGCGCTCACCCTCTCCGAGCAGCTCGAGCCGATGGGCATCACCATCCCGCGGTTCGTGATCGAGAACATCTCGATGCCCAAGGAGGTGGAGGAGGCCCTCGACAAGCGCACCTCGATGGGCGTGCTCGGGAACCTCGACCAGTACACCCGCTTCCAGACCGCCGAGGCGATCGGCGACGCCGCCAACAACCCCGGCGGCGCCGGTCAGGGCATGGGCCTCGGCATGGGGATGGCCATGGGACAGCAGATGGCGCAGTCGTTCCAGCAGCAGCAACAGCAGCAGCAGGCTCCCGCGCAGCCCGCGGCTGCGCCCGCACCGGCCTCGCCCCCGCCGCTGCCGACGTCGTCCTCGGCGTTCTTCGTGGCCATCGGCGGCCAGCAGGTCGGCCCGCTGGAGCGCGCGGAGCTGCAGGAGAAGATCACCTCCGGCGAGGTGACCCGCGAGACCCTCGCCTGGCGCGACGGGATGGCCAACTGGACGCCGGTCTCGGAGATCGCCGAGATCCGAGCGCTGTTCGGAGCCACGCCCCCGCCGCTGCCTCCGCAGGGCTGAGAGGAGTCACGCGATGTCTGGTGACGGAACGGTTCCGCCGCCGCTGCCCGGCGCCGAGCCCACGCCCCCGCCGCTGCCGGGGAGCACCCCGGCCGGTCCCCCCTCCGGCCCCCCGCCGGTTCCTGCTGCCGCGACCGAGCAGCACGCCGAGCAATCGGAGCCGGGCGAGCAGTCGGGCCAGTCGGGCCAGTCGGATGCCACCCCGGCTCCGGCTCGGCCGGCCGGCCGCGGCGAGCTGAGCGCCGTCTGCCCGAGCTGCGGCGCCCAGATCGCCTATGCCCCCGGCACCAGCACGCTCAAGTGCGGCTCGTGCGGAGCGGTCCAGGAGATCGAGGTCTCCGAGGCCAAGATCCGCGAGCACTCGCTGGATGCCTGGGTGGCCAAGCACGGCGGGGTGCGGGTGGCCAGCCTGGCCGCCGTCGAGCTCGAGTGCGGCAACTGCGGCGCCCGCTCCGAGAGCACCGACCTGGCCTCCCGCTGCCAGTTCTGCAGCGGAGCGCTGGTGGCCGTCGAGGCCCAGGAGGGCCTGGTGACACCCGAAGGGGTCATCCCCTTCCAGGTCGACGGCAAGGGCGCGCGGGAGAACTTCCGCGAGTGGGTCAGCTCGCGTCGCTTCGCGCCCAACTCGCTGAAGAGGGTGGGCTCCACCGAGGGCCTGCGCGGCACCTATCTGCCGTACTGGACCTACGACGCCCGGACCGAGACCGACTACGACGGCCAGCGCGGCGACTACTACTACGTCACCAAGACCCGCCAGGTCTCCGACGGCAAGGGCGGCACCAGGACCGAGACCTACCAGGAGCGTCGCACCAAGTGGCGCCCGGCATCGGGGCACGTCGGTCGCTCCTTCGACGACATCCTCGTGGTCGCCAGCCACCACATCGAGCGCGACAAGCTCGAGAAGATGGGGCCGTGGAACCTCCGCAAGGCGAAGGCCTATCAGCCCGAGTACCTCACCGGCTACTCCGCCGTGCGCTACGACGTCGACCCGCAGACCGGCTCGAACGAGGCGCGCGAACACATGCGCGAGGTGATCACGCGCGACGTCGAGCACGACATCGGCGGCGACGAGCAGCGGATCTCCGACATGGACGTCACCTACTCCAAGGCGATGTTCAAGCTCCTCCTGATGCCGCTGTGGATCGCCAGCTACGTCTACCAGGGCAAGACATACCAGGTGCTGGTCAACGCCAACTCCGGCAAGGTCATCGGCGAGCGCCCCTACAGCGCACTCAAGATCGCCGCGGCCGTGATCGCCGCGATCGTGGTGATCGCGGCGATCGTCGCCCTCGTGATGTACGGCAGGCGATAGCTCAGGACTGCTGATCCGGCGCCGTCGTCGTGCCCGGGGCCTGCGAGGCACCGGGGCCCTGCTCGTCGCCCGGTGGGGTCGCCGGCGGCAGCTCGCCGCCGGGGAACCCACCCGGCGGCGCGCCCCGGAACCGCTCGTCCGGTCCGTTCTGGCCCGATGGCCCGTCCCTGTGCATGCCCATCGGACCGCCGCGTCCCGGCCCGTCGTGCCGTCCGTCACCGGCGGCGACGGCGGCGATCGCCGCACCGCCGACGCCACCGAGGATCAGGCTCGCCACGGCCACCGCGGCCAGGCCTCGGATCCCGAAGGCACGGTCGCGCAGCCGGGTCTTCGGGGACTGCTGGGTCGTCTGGGCCGCGGACTCCGGCTCCCACTCCCCCGTGGGCTGGCCGGTGGACTGGCCGGCGGAGTGGCCCGCGGGCTGGCCGGTGGGCTCGGGTACGTCGACGGCGTCGGGTCGGTTGTTCTCTTCGCTCATGACACCAACCTCGCCGCGGAGGCTGTGCGCAGGCTGTGCGTGAGGCGTGCAGCGGCTACCAGTTGGCGGCGTCGGTGAGACAGAACGGGTGCCCGGCGGGGTCGAGGAGCACCCGCCAGGTCTCGCCGAACTGCGGCTCGGCCAGGGTGGCCCCCAACTCGATCGCCCGGGCCTCGGCGGCCGGGAGGTCCTCACACGCCAGGTCGAAGTGGAACTGCTTGGTGCCCTCGTTCGGCCAGGTCGGCGGCTGGTAGTCGGGCACGAGGCCGAAGCCCAGGATCGAGCCGGCCGGGCCGGCCAGCATCGCGTACTCGTCCTCGACGACCGTGACGTCCCAGCCGAGCAGCTGGGACCAGAACGCGGCCTCGGCGCGGACATCGGCGCAGTCGATCGTCGTCATCTTCAACACGGGCACAGCAGCTGACTCGGTAGCCGGATCACTCATGGCTCCATCCTCCCTAGGATCTGGGCGTGCCGACTAGGAGAAGTGCGACACCGGCGCCCACCTCGACAGGTGCCGGCATCCTGCGCCCCGGCGAGCTGGCACGGCACGCCACGGTCGAGCGGGTGGCCTGCGCTCCCGGGATCGCGCACTGGGTCGAGAACCACTGGGTGCTGCGGTGGGATCTCCCCGACGACGCCGTCTTCTCCAGCCAGACCCTGCCGCACCCGGCCTGCACCCTCAGTCTCGAGCTCGGTCAGCCGCGACGCGGCGTCGGCGCCGACCGCGTGGTCGTCACCGGCGTGGTGACGCGCCGGTTCGACGTCGAGCTGTCGCGCAGTGGCTGGGTGCTCGGAGTGAAGTTCCGGCCCGGCGGCCTGGCCACGCTCGCCGACGTCGACGCCGCGACCCTCGCCGACCGCACCGTCCCGGCCGGCGAGCTGCTGCCGGCCCACGTCGTCGACGTCCTGCGCGACATCCCGGCCGGCACCCCCGTCGCCGCTGCCGCGGAGGCGGCCGACGCCGCCGTCGCGGCGCTGGTCACCGACGCACCCGATGCCGACTACGACCTGGTGCTCGCGGTGGTGGCCGACATGCTCGCCGACCGCTCGCTGCTCCGGGTGAGCGACGTCGTCGAGCGCCACGCGATCCTCCGCCGGCGCTTGGAGCGGCTCTTCGCACGCTACGTCGGAGTGGCGCCCAAGTGGGTGCTCGCCCGGTACCGGATGCACGACGTCGTAGCGGCTCTCGACGACGGCTACGACGGCTCGCTGGCCGACCTCGCCGCCGCCCACGGCTGGTACGACCAGGCGCACTTCGGCCGCGACTTCACCGCCCTGGTGGGCCTGCCACCGAGTCGCTACCGCGCCGAGTCGGCGGCTCGGTGAGCAGACTCACCGGATCCTCACAGGGAACGCACAGGCGGCCCCAGCACAGTGGACTCGTGCCTACCACTCCCCCGGCCCAGCTGACCCGCCCCGACGGGACCCCGGTGCGCGTCCTCGTCGTCGACGACGAGGTGAACATCGCCGAGCTGATCTCGATGGCGCTGCGCTACGAGGGATGGGTGGTCGAGACCGCTCACACCGGCACCAAGGCGGTCGCCGCGGCCAGGACGCTCGCCCCGGACGCCGTCGTGCTCGACATGATGCTGCCCGACTTCGACGGACTCGAGGTCCTGCGGCGGATGCGGGCCAGCCACCCCGACGTCCCGGTGCTCTTCCTCACCGCCCGCGACGCGGTGGAGGACCGGATCGCCGGCCTCACCGCCGGCGGCGACGACTACGTCACCAAGCCCTTCTCGCTGGAGGAGGTCGTCGCGCGGCTGCGGGCGCTGATGCGCCGGGCGGGCGCCCAGCAGGCCGCGACCTCGTCGGTGCTCACCGTCGGCGACCTGACGCTGGACGAGGACAGTCACGAGGTGGTCCGCGCCGGCACCGAGATCACCCTCACCGCCACCGAGTTCGAGCTGCTGCGCTACCTGATGCGCAATCCCAGGCGGGTGCTGAGCAAGGCGCAGATCCTCGACCGGGTGTGGAACTACGACTTCGGTGGCCAGGCCAACGTCGTCGAGCTCTACATCTCCTACCTGCGCAAGAAGGTCGACGCCGGACGCGAGCCGATGATCCACACCATGCGCGGCGCCGGCTACGTCCTCAAGCCGGCGGCCGGCCCGTGAGGCGGCCCACGACGCTGACGGCCCGGTTGGTGCTGGTCGCCGTCACCCTCGTCGTCGTGGTCTCGGTCCTGGCCGGCGCGGCCACCGCCCTCACGATGCGCGCCTACCTGACCCACCAGCTCGACCGGGATCTCGTCTCCGCCGCGGACCGGGCCGGCGGACCGCGCGGCGACGGGCCCGACTTCGGCCATTCCGACGGTCGCGGCCCGGGGGCCTGGGCGGGCCAGGAGATCGGCACGGTCAGTGCGGAGTTCGTCGACGGGCAGGAGTCGCAGGCGCTCGTCCTCGAGGAGCGCTCGGGCGGATTCCTCGCCCAGGTGCGTCCCTCCGATGCCGTCATCACCGTGCTCGGCACGGTCCCCGACGACGGCCGGGTCCGTGGCGTCGACCTGCCCGGTCTGGGCTCGTATCGCGTCGTGGCCTCCACTGCTCCGGACGGCACCGTGGTGGTCACCGGACTGCCGTCGCACGAGGTCGACGAGGCAGTGGAGACGCTGCTGTGGGGCGAGGCCCTCCTGATCGTCCTCGGGGGGGCCCTGGCGGCGGCCGCCGGGTTCTGGCTGGTCCGCCGCCAGCTCCGCCCCCTCACCGAGGTGGCCTCGACCGCGCACAACGTCGCCGCCCTGCCGCTCGACTCCGGCGAGATCGGGGTGACCGAGCGGGTGCCCGCGCACCTGACCGACGAACACACCGAGGTCGGGCAGGTGGGCCTCGCCCTCAACACGCTGCTCGCGCACGTGGAGACCTCGCTGGATGCCCGGCACGCCAGCGAGCAGCGAGTGCGGCAGTTCGTGGCCGATGCCTCCCACGAGCTGCGCACCCCGCTGACCACGATCGCCGGCTACACCGAGCTGGCCCGTCGCCGCCCCGACGACCCCGCGGTGGCAGCCACCGCACTGGCCAAGGTGGAGGACGAGTCGCAGCGGATGACCGCGCTGGTCGAGGACCTGCTGCTCCTGGCGCGGCTCGACTCCGGCCGGCCGTTGGAGCGGGGGCCGGTCGACCTGACCCGGCTGCTGCTCGAGGCCGTGGCCGACGCGCGGGTGGTGGCGCCGCAGCACCGCTGGCGGCTCGAGCTGCCCGAGGAGGCGGTCGAGGTCACCGGCGACGAGCATCGCCTGCACCAGGTGCTGACCAACCTGCTCACCAACGCCCGCAAGTACACCCCCGCCGGCACCACGGTGACGCTCACCGCCCGGCCCGACGGGTTCACCGTCCACGACGACGGACCGGGCTTCCCACCAGAGCTCCTGCCGCATGCCTTCGAGCGCTTCGCCCGAGCCGACGCCGCCCGCCAGCGCGAGGGTGGGGTGGGGCTCGGCCTGGCGCTGGTCGACGCGATCGTGACCGCGCACGGCGGCACGGTGGCGCTCGCCAGCGTCCCGGGCGACACCCGCATCGACGTCCGGCTGGGGTGAGCCCGCGGACGTCGGGACCCGTCCTGCCCCGCCGCCACTCGGCTCGGCTCGGGGCAGGACGGGGGTCAGTGGTGCGTCACGAGATGACGCTCACCTTGCGCGCGTCGTAGTCCTTGCCGTCGACGGTGACCACGATCGGTGCCGCCTGGAGCGGGTCCCAGCCGTCCTGCCACGGACCCGAGACGACGAAGACGGTGATCCCGGGAAGGACGTCGGTGCTGCTCACGGTCGGCGCCTTGCTCGGGCCGCCGTCGAGCGAGACCGTCACGTCGCGCTCACCCGACGCGATGCCGAGCAGACGGTAGCCGGGGTCCTCCGGAGCGCTGATCGAGCGCCGGTCCTCCCCGCCCTGCATCCAGACGCCCTCGTCCTTGCCGACCTCCATCGGGTAGCTGACCTGCATGAGCTGGTCGCCGACCCGGATCGCGTCGGCGACGTAGGTCGTCGGCTGCTTGACGCCGGGGTTCTGCCGACGGGCGGCGTAGATCACCTCGTCGTAGCCGTTCCAGGTGCCGATCTTCACGACCTCACCGAGGATCTCGCCGTCCTCGATGACGACTGCGGCGTTGTCCCCGTTCGGCAGGGGCACGGTCGTCTCCTCCGGCCAGGACGGCTTCGTCGTTGCCGGGTCGGCAGGCGGCGTCGTCGGGTCGGTCGGCGGGCTCGACTGGTCGGTGGCGACCGGCGTGTGCGGGTCGGACTTGGGGTCGTCGCCCGACGTCGCGACGATCGTCGTGGGGATCACGACCGCCAACGCGGCGGCGGCCACCCCGGCACCGATCATCGTGCGGCGCCGGCGCACCAGGCGCTGCCCGCCCGCCCGGAGGGCGGCCAGGTCCGGCGGCGGCACATGGGCGTCGTCGGCCTCGACGAGAGCAAGGAGCTGGCGGTCTTCGGGGGTGTTCATCGGTTGTTCCTCTCGTGGTCGGCGCGCAGCCGAGCCAAGGCACGCGATGCGGTACTGCGGATGGTCCCGGGGGCGACGCCGAGACGTTCGGCGACCTCCTTCTCCGGGGTGTCGAGGTAGTAGCGAAGGACGAGGATCGACCGCTCCCGCGGCGTCAGCGGAGCCAGCAGCTCGACCAGCTCGCTGCGATCCTCGATGTCCGGATCGCTGCGAGTCCCGCGCTCGGGCACCTGCTCGACCGGCACCGGTCGCTTGCGCCGGGTGGAGTCGATGTAGGCGTTGACCAGGGCGCGGTGCACGTAGGCGTAGGCGCCCTCGCGCTGGACGCTCGACCAGCGCGCATAGCTGCGTGTCAGCGCGGTCTGGACCAGGTCCTCCGCGTCGTGGGTGTTGTGCGCCAACAGGTACGCCGCTCGCCGCAGCCGCGGCCAGGCGCCGAGGACGAACTCCTCGAACTCCTGGTCTCGACTGGACCGACTCCCCGATCTCCTGCCCGAACTCATGGTCGACCTCTCGCCTCGTGGCACTCTCTCACCCGATCTCTACGCGGCACCGTCCGGCGAGGTTGAGTGCATCGCGGCCCTGGCCGAGTTTGTTCGAGCAGGAATTGTCTGACAATCTTGGAACAAGCCCTTCCGGGGTGGAACCAGACGAGACGAGGCCGAACGATGAGTGCGTCCCTGACCGAGCAGACCGGTACCGCGCAGACCGGTACCAACGAGGCCGAGGTGACCCGCGCCGAGGCGCGGACCGCGCACAACTACCACCCGCTGCCGGTCGTGGTCGCCCATGCCGAGGGCGCCTGGATGACCGACGTCGACGGACGCCGCTACCTCGACCTGCTCGCCGGCTACTCCGCGCTCAACTTCGGCCACTCCCACCCGGTGCTGGTCGCGGCCGCCCACGAGCAGCTCGACCAGCTCACCCTCACCAGCCGGGCATTCGTGCACGACAGGTTCGCCGACTTCACCGCCAAGCTCGGCGACCTGTGCGGCAAGGAGCTGGTGCTGCCGATGAACACCGGCGCCGAGGCGGTCGAGACCGCCATCAAGGTCATGCGCAAGTGGGGCTACGAGGTCAAGGGCGTCCCCGCCGACAGCGCGGAGATCATCGTGGCCGCCGGCAACTTCCACGGCCGCACCACCACCATCGTCGGCTTCTCCGACGACTCCGATGCCCGCGACGGCTTCGGCCCGTTCACGCCGGGCTTCGTCACCGTCCCCTACGGCGATCTGACCGCCCTCGAGGCCGCGATCACGCCCCACACCGTGGGCGTCCTCATCGAGCCGATCCAGGGCGAGGGCGGCGTGGTGATCCCCCCTGACGGCTACCTGCGCGGCGTCCGCGAGATCACCGCCCGGGAGAACGTGCTCTTCGCCGCCGACGAGATCCAGGCCGGTCTCGGGCGCACCGGCCGCACCTTCGCCTGCGACCACGAGGACGTCGTCCCGGACCTCTACGTGCTCGGCAAGGCGCTCGGCGGCGGGCTCGTCCCGGTCTCGGCGGTGGTGGCCGACGCCAACGTGCTCGGCGTCCTCAAGCCCGGCCAGCACGGCTCGACCTTCGGCGGGAACCCGCTGGCCTGCGCGGTCGGCGCGACCGTGGTCGACCTGCTCGCCACCGGCGACTTCCAGCGCCGCGCCGCCGACCTCGAGGCGCTGCTTCGCGAGCGCCTGGAGGCGATGGTCGGCCACGGCGTCGTCGGCGTGCGCGTACGCGGCCTGTGGGCCGGCGTCGACATCGACCCGGCGGTCGGCACCGGGCGCGAGGTGTGCGAGGCGCTGATGGAGCGCGGCGTGCTGGCCAAGGACACCCACGGGTCCACCATCCGGCTCGCCCCGCCCCTGGTGATCTCCGAGGACGACCTCAACTGGGGGCTGGACCAGTTGGCCGACGTCGTCAGCCGCTGATCTCGAACCGCTGACGCAGTCTCAGCCGACGTACAGGCTGCGTCCATCGTGCGTTCAGCGAGGACGCGGATCGTGGTCGCATGGTCACGATCGTGCGGGACCGGGTGCCGACGACCGCGCAGCCCGACCCGCCGGCCCCCAGGCGCGAGTGGTCGCGCGAGCGCATGGCACTGCTCGTCCTCCTCGGGGGCACCGCGGCGCTCTATCTCGTCGACCTGGGCGCCTCGGGATGGGCGAACCCGTTCTACTCGGCGGCGGTACAGGCCGGGTCGCAGTCGTGGAAGGCGTTCTTGTTCGGCGCCTCGGACGCCGCCGGCTCGATCACCGTCGACAAGCCGCCGCTGGCGCTGTGGCCGATGGTCCTCTCGGTCCGGATCTTCGGTCTCTCTGCGTGGAGCATCCTGATCCCCCAGGCCCTGATGGGGGTCGCCTCGGTGGCGCTCCTGACGGCGTTCGTGCGGCGCGCCACCGGCAATGCGTGGGCGGGGCTGCTCGCCGGACTCGTCCTCGCGCTCACCCCGGTCGCGGTCTTGATGTTCCGGTACAACAACCCCGATGCCCTCCTGACCCTGCTGCTGACCGGCGCCGCGTACGCCGTCCTCCGCTCGCTCGAGGGGTCGGCCCGAGCACTGTGGTGGCTCACCCTCGCTGGCGCCCTTCTCGGTCTGGCCTTCCTGACCAAGACCCTCGAGGTCTTCGTCGTGCTGCCGGCCTTCGCGCTGACCTACGCCTGCTTCGCCGCCGGGACCTGGCGGCGGCGCGTCGCACATCTGCTGGCGGCGTTCGGCGCGATGGCGGTGGCCGGCGGCTGGTGGGTCGCACTGGTCGAGCTGTGGCCGGCCGACTCGCGCCCCTACATCGGCGGCTCCCAGAACAACGACTTCCTCGAGCTCACCTTCGGCTACAACGGCTTCGGCCGGCTCACCGGCGACGAGACCGGGTCGGTGAGCGCCGGCCATGGGTGGGGCGCCACGGGGGTGGTGCGGATGTTCGGCGCCAGGAACGGGGGCGAGGTCTCGTGGTTGCTGGTCGCCGGGCTGATCCTGGGGATCACCGCGCTGTGGCTGGGCGCGCGCACGGTGCGGATCGCGACCTCCGTGATGCTGGGGTGGCTGCTCGGCGCGGCGGTGACGTTCAGCCTGATGGCCGGGATCTACCACGCCTACTACACCGTGGCGATCGCCCCGGCGATCGCCGGCTGCGTGGGCCTGGGCGGGTGGCTGCTGTGGCAGCACCGTAGGACGGCCCGGGCACGGGTCGTCGGCTGGACCGTCCTCGTCGTCACCGTGATCTGGTCGGTCGCGCTGTTGAGCCGCACTCCGGACTGGCTCCCGTGGCTGCGGTGGACGATCCTGGCCGTCGGCGCCGTCGTGGTCGTCCTGGCCGGGTTCGAGATTCGCTCCAAGGTCGCGGGTCTGAGCCTCGCGGGACTGGCCCTCGCCGTCGTCCTCGCCGGACCGACGGCCTACGCCGTGGACACCGCCGCCACACCCCACGGAGGCGCCATCCCCACCTCGGGTCCGATCCCGCAGCGGGGTGCAGGTCCCCCGCTCCCCGCGTTCTCCGGCCTGTTCGGCCACAGCCGCGCAGTCGGCGGGCTGCTGTGGGGGTCCGAGCCGACACCCGCCCTGACGTCGCTTCTGAGGACAGACGCCCAGGACTACACCTGGGTCGCCGCGATCGTCGGGTCCAACTCCGCCGCCGGCTTCCAGCTGGCCACCGGATCGCCGGTCATGGCGATCGGCGGCTTCAACGGGACCGACCCCAGCCCGACGCTCGCGCAGTTCCAGGCCGACGTCGCCGCCCACCGGATCCACTACTTCATCGCCGACGGCGGTGGCTCCCACGCGACCTCCGCCGGCGACCTCGCCAGCCAGCGGGTCGAGATCACCTCGTGGGTCAGGTCCCACTTCTCGCCGACCGTCGTCGACGGTGTGACGCTGTACGACCTCTCCGGAGGTTGAGCACGCGGGACGAGCGAGGAACGAGCTCGACCGGCCCGATACCGTCGCCGGATGAGATCGCTGCGTGGGAAGGTCGTCGTCGTCACCGGAGCAGGGTCCGGCATCGGGCGGGCACTGGCGCTCACCTGCGCGGCCAGAGGCGCGCAGCTCGCGCTCTCCGACGTCGACGAGGCGGGCCTGGCCGAGACCGCCCGGCTGGTCACCGTCACCGGCGCCCCCACCCCTCGTACCGACGCACTCGACGTCGCCGATCGTGCGGCGGTCACCGACTACGCCGAGGCGGTGGTCACCCACTTCGGCCGGGTCAACGTGCTGGTCAACAACGCGGGCGTGTCGCTCACCGGCGACCTGGTCGACCTCGACTACGACGACATCGACTGGATCGTCGGGGTGAACCTGTGGGGCGTCATCCACGGCACCAAGGCGTTCCTCCCCCACCTCATCGCCAGCGGCGAGGGCCACGTGGTGAACCTGTCCTCGCTGTTCGGGCTGATCTCCATGCCGAGCCAGTCGATGTACAACGCCACCAAGTACGCCGTGCGCGGGCTCACCGAGGCGCTGCGCGAGGAGATGCTGGTCGCCGGCCACCCGGTCGGCGTCACCGCTGTGCATCCCGGTGGGATCAAGACCGCGATCGCGCGCAACGGAAGGTTCGCCGACCCCAGCGAACGCGACGAGAGCGTGGAGCGCTTCGACACCACGATGGCCCGGATGACGCCGGAGCGGGCCGCGGAGATCATCGTGCGCGGCATCGAGCGCAACCGTCCCCGGGTGCTGGTCGGCGCCGACGCCCACGCGCTGCACCACCTCGCCAAGTGGACCGGTGCCCGCTACCAGGACGTCGTCGCCCGCGCCGCACGGCGGGCCCGGCCGTGAGCCGACGTCCCGGCGACCGGGTCCGGATGCAGATGACCAAGTGGGGCGAGCGGCCGCACTGGGCGTTCGATGCGCGCTACCTCGGGTCCGACCCGCACGGGGAGTGGGTCGGCATCCCGGCAGGCACCGTGATGGTTCGGCCGGCGGCCCGCTTCGTCACGGTGACCGACCAGGTGACTCTGGTCCCGCCCGACCAGGCGTGGCTGGCGACCTTCCACGCGCCGGGCTGGAAGGTGGCGACCTACGTCGACATGACCACGGTGCCGTACTGGTCGGTCGCCGACGGTGTGGCCGTCTGCCACGCGGTCGACCTGGATCTCGACGTCGTCAAGGCCGCCGACGGCGAGGTGTTCGTCGACGACGAGGACGAGTTCGCCGAGCACCGGGTGCGCTTCGGCTATCCGCCGGAGATCATTTCCCTGGCCACGGAGGCCGCCGCCGCCGTACGTGCGGCGGTGAAGAGGCAGCAGCCTCCTTTCGACGATGACTCTTCTCGGCCGTGGTTCGCAGCGCTCGACTCCCTCGACGCGTCACCATCTTGACCGGACCGACCAGGCGCGGCCCCGAGAGCCGCCCTTCGACCCGTCGCGCCTCGCGGGTGAGCGGCTGGGCGAGGTACTCCCCCAAGATCACGCCGGCGGCGATCGCCAGCGCCACCGAGGCGGCGGCGATGAGCGCGACGAGGCCCTGCGAGGTGTCCTTGCGGGTGCCCTCCCCCAGCAGGGAGAGGCCGCGGTAGATCGAGATACCGGGGAGCATCGGCACCACGGCCGACACCACGACGATCAGCGGGGGCACCCGCAATCGGCGCGCGACCGCGTATCCGACCAGGCCGACGAAGAACGCGGCCGTGGCGACCGACCAGGTGCGGGTGATGCCCGGCTGCTGGATCGAGACCGCGATCGCCATCGCGATCGCCGCCACCACCGCGATCGGGCCGAGCACCCGGCGCGGCGAGTAGGAGGAGTAGGCGAACGCCGAGGCCGCGATCGCGGCGCCGAACGCCGAGAGGCCCAGTCCCTGGATGCCGGTCCGCCCAGGCTCGAGCACCGGGATGCTCACCCCGACCGCCGAGGCCAGGCTCAGCCCGCCGGTGACCCCGGCGATGATGCCGGCGGTGGAGAGCAGGGCCTCGGTGATCCGCGCGCCGGCGGTGATGTAGAAGCCGGTGAGGGCGTCTTGCAGGGCACCCATGAACCCGATGCCCGCCAGCAGCATCACGATGTTCGCGGTGACCATCAACGACACGTCGATGTCGAGATCGGCCGCGGCGGCGGCCACCGCCACCAGCGTCGCCAGTCCGCCGCCGGCCACCTGTTGGTAGAACTGCGGCAGCCGGCGCCGCGCGATCCGGATCTGGAGGCGGTCGATGAGCACCGCCGAGATCGAGGCGAGCAGGGCCACCATCGGATCCCCGCCGAGCTGCATGGCGACGCCGGCGCACATCACCCCCCACCCCGCGGTGACCGCCCAGCGGTGGCGGTCGTGCCCGGTGGAGATGATCTGTCGCAGCTCGGCCCGCGCCGCGGGCAGGTCGAGGTGCCCGGCCACGATGTCGCCGACGAGATGGTCGACCCGGGTGAGGTCCTGGTAGTCGATCGTGCGCCGCACGACCTGCCGGGTGGCGATGACCGCCGGCTCGTCGGGTCCCAGCGGATGGCTGATCGACAGCGAGGTGAAGGTGATGTCGACCGTCGCGTCGCGGGCGCCCAGGCTGCGGGCCACCGACAGGATCGTCGCGCTCACGTCGGCGACGCCCGCGCCGGAGGAGATCAGGACCTCGCCGATCCGCAAGGCGAGGTCGAGGATCGGCGCCAGTGCCCGGGCCGGGCTCTCGCTCTGGTCGTGCTGCTCACCCACCCGAGCATGGTCCCGCAGCGCGACCGCCGATCCCAACCCGCAGGCATTGCGACGTCCCTCACCCTCAGGACCGACGACTGGGCCGATCGGCGAGCCCTTCTCTAGGCTTGACTCGTGCGGATCGACTTCCAGGCGTCGCCGGAGTACACCCTCGGCGTCGAGTGGGAGCTCGCGCTGGTAGATCGCCGCACCCGCGACCTGCGCAACGACGCCTCCCACCTCTTCGCGCGGGCCCGTCCACGGCTCCCCCACCCCGACCGGCTGCACCAGGAGCTGTTGCGCAACACCATCGAGCTGGTCACCGGCGTGTGCCACACCACCGGTGAGGCGATGGGCGAGCTGCGCGCCGCCCTGGAAGGCGTCCTGCCGGCCTGCGACGACCTCGACCTGGACCTGTACGGCGCCGGCACCCATCCCTTCGCCTCCTGGTCCAGCCAGCAGCTCAGCGCGGGTCACCGGTACGAGGAGCTCATCAACCGGACCCAGTGGTGGGGGCGCCAGATGCTGATCTGGGGCGTGCACGTGCACGTCGGGCTGCCCGAGCGGTCGCGGGTGATGCCGGTGCTCTCGGCGCTGCTGCGCTACTTCCCCCACCTCCAGGCGCTCTCGGCGTCCTCGCCGATCTGGGGCGGCGTCGACACCGGCTACGCCTCGAACCGGGCCCTGATGTTCCAGCAGCTGCCGACCGCCGGGCTGCCCTTCCAGTTCTCGACGTGGGAGGAGTTCGAGGGCTTCGCCGCCGACCAGCTCACCACCGGCGTCATCGACGAGCTCTCCGAGATCCGCTGGGACCTGCGGCCCGCGGCACACCTGGGCACGCTCGAGAACCGGGTGTGCGACGGCGTCTCCAGGCTCTCGGACCTGTCGGCGCTCACCGCCCTCATGCACTGCTTGGTCGTCGACCTCGACACCCGTCTCGCCGCCGGTGAGACGCTGCCGACGATGCCGCCCTGGCACGTCCAGGAGAACAAGTGGCGGGCCGCGCGCTACGGCCTCGACGCGATCGTGATCCTCGACGACGAGTGCACCGAGCGGCTGGTCACCGACGACCTCGCCGATGAGCTCGAGCGGCTGGCCCCGACCGCCGAGCGTCTCGGGTGTGCCGAGGATCTGGCGGCCGTCGCCGAGCTGATGGCCGGCGGCGCCTCCTACCAGCGGCAGCGCGCGGTGGCTGCCGCCTCGGACGGCGATCTGGTCGCAGTGGTCGACTCGGTGGTCCGCGAGCTGACCGCGTCGTTGTGATCGCGGCCCCGCATCGACGTCAGCGCGGATAGCCTCCCTCGGGCTCGACCATCTCCAGCCGGACCCCGATCAACCGGACGGGGCGCTTGCGCTCGACCTTGGCGAGCAGCGCCACCACCGCATCGGCGAGGACCACCGGGTCACTGGTCGGCGCCGGCAGCTTGCGACTGCGGTTCACGGTCTGGAAAGCGCGGTCGCGCACCTTGAGCCCGACCCGCCATGCCGGGCGTCCCTCGGCGTCGATGTCGTCGACGACCCGCCCGGTGATCCGCCGCACCTGCGCCTCGATCTGGGCGTCGTCGTCGAGGTCGGCCTGGAAGGTCTCCTCGCGGCCGTGGGCACGCGCGACCCAGGGGGTCGGATCCACCGCACTGGTGTCGACACCCCGCCCGAGCCGGTGGTACCAGGGCCCCATCGTCGGCCCGAGGGCCTCGGCCAGCACCTGCACGTCGGCGGTGGCGAGCTGGGCGACGGTGTCGATGCCGAGCACGGCGAGGCGCCGCTCGATCTTCGTGCCCACGCCCCACAGGGCGCGGGTCGGGCGCTCGCCCATCTCGGCGAACCAGGTGTCGTCGGTGATCGCGTAGACCCCGCGCGGCTTGCCGAAGTCGGTGGCGATCTTGGCCTGGAGCTTGTTGTTGCCCACTCCCACCGAGCAGTGCAGCCGGGTCGCCGCGAGCACCTCGGCGTGGATCTGCCGGGCGAACGCCACCGGATCGCGAGCCACCTGCGCGGCGCCCGGCCGCAGCCCGACGAAGGCCTCGTCCCAGCCGAGCACCTCCACGTCGACCGGGTCGCCGTCCCACCTCAGCGCCTTCAGGGCGTCCATGACCGCGGTGGACTTCGCCTCGTAGACCGGGAAGTCGACCGGCAGGAACACCGCCTCGGGGCACTTCTTGCGTGCGGTGCGCAGCGGCATGCCGGACCGGATGCCGTGGGCTCGCGCCTCGTAGGAGGCGGTGGAGACCACGGCACGCTCCTCAGGATCCCCACGGCCGCCGACCACCACGGGCAGGCCGGCGAGCTCGGGACGGCGCAGGATCTCCACCGCGGCCAGGAACTGGTCGAGATCGACGTGGAGCACCCACCGCGGTGGGCCGCCCACGGCAGCGGTGGCTTCGCCGGACACCCTCCGATCGTCGCAGACCTCGCCGGGGCCTCATCGGTGCGACCGCACCCACGCCAGCGAGCGCTTGAGATCGGCGAGGTCGCGGTACCAGGTGTGCACCTCGGTCCGACAGCGCACCCGCTGCCGCATCGTGTCGTACTCCGAGCACTCGGCGCGCGACTCGGAGTCGGTCGGCGGGAAGTCCTGCGAGCCGTCGGAGTAGGTGATCGTGAAGCCGTTCGCGGCGTCACCCGCGACATCGACGATGACCGGCCGGCCCGCGCTCGCGTGCGCCACGAGACGGTCGTGGCCGGCCAGCGGCGTGGCCGCGACGGCGACCGCCAGACCGCCGGCGAGGCCGAGCGCGATCAGCACGAGCAGCGGCAGGATGAACAGTCTTCCCATGGGTCCCCCAGAGGTCGGCACCGGCTGGCCCGGCGCTGGTCCGAAGGACGCTAGGCGCGGCGGCGGCGTGGTGGTGGCCGCCTCGGAGTGCCTGTGGACAACTGACCGGAGGGTCGGCCTGTGGACAACTCTCCGGCGCGGCGGACTCGGAGAAGGACGCCGGCCCAGTCGCTGCCTGACGGCGCCGGAGCGCGCGGAGCTCTCCGCGTTCAGCCCACGGTCGTGACCGTGACGACGCGGCCGGAGCAACCGGCCGCCAGGGAGCGCATCGCCGTGCGCTCGGCCGAGTCGACGCTCAACCCCCAGCGGATCTTCACCGCGACGAACTCCACCAGGTAGCGGCAGCGCTGGCGCGGGGGCAGCCATTCGGCGACGTCCTGATCGCCCTTGGCGCGATTCTGCGCGGCCGTCACCGCGACGAGGGAGCGGGAGTCGCCCAGATCGTTGGCATAGGCCTGCCGACGCGCCGACGTCCAGGAGCGCGCCCCCGAGTCCCACGCCTCGGCGAGCGGCACCATGTGGTCGATGTCGAGCGCGGACGACGACGTCTGGGAGCCGCCCTCGTAGTAGGAGTACCAACGTCCGCCACTCAGCGAGCAGCCGCTCCCCACGCGTACCGGGTCGTCGGCCTCGGAGATGAGCACCTCGTCGCGGGTGTCGCAGCCGTCGCCATCGGCGTCGATCCAGTGCCGGAACAGGTCCCGGTCGTAGCCGGTGCGCCGCTCGGCGGCCACCGGGATCGAGTCGACCGCCTGCCCCACCGGCGCGGAGTAGCGCTCCGCATGCGCCGGGACCGGATGCGCGAACAGCATCGCCCCGGCCCCGAGGGCGGCTCCGAACAACGACAGCAGACGACGACGCATGGCGTTCTCCCCAAAGCGGAGGTGGCGGGTCGGCTCGACCCTGACTCCCGACCCTGCGCCACCGGCGCAGGACGAGGCAAGCCGTGCGCGACAGGACTAGGGAATCACTGATCAATGTGGGTGGATGCCAGCGTCGGTCGGGTGGTGGCCTGGCAAGGCGCCGGCGCGCAGGCAGACTGGGCGTCTTTCAAGCGTCCGGCAACGCCGCCAGGGTGCCGCCCGGGCGGCGCTGGCGCCGTCCCGGTATTGATCAGTGGTTCCCTAGGGACAACCCTCATCGAGGGAACTGCCCGCCGGCGGCGCGCGGCTCGGCACCTTGTGGTCGGCGTCATGGCAGGCGAGGATCCCCCCGAGGAAAGGGGGCCTCCGTGGCCACGCCGATCGACCCGACCGCTACCGCGTTCCTGCTCGCCGAGAACCGCAACATGCCCATGCACGTCGGCGGTCTCCAGCTGTTCAAGAAGCCCGAGGGGGCCGGGCGCGGCTACGTGCGCGAGCTGTTCGAGGCGATGAGCAGTCCCGAGGAGATCGCGCCGCTCTTCCTCAAGCGTCCCTATCGCTCGCTCCGCACCGGTGGCCAGCTCTTCTGGCGTCCCGACGAGCAGTTCGACATCGAGCACCACGTCCGACACAGCGCGCTGCCCAAGCCGGGGCGGGTGCGCGAACTGCTCGAGCTGTGCTCACGGCTGCACAGCACCCGCCTCGCCTGGGAGCGTCCGTTGTGGGAGGCGCACGTCATCGAGGGCCTGCGCGACGGCCGGGTCGCCATGTACACCAAGACCCATCACGCCCTCCTCGACGGCGTCTCGGCCATGCGGCTGCTGGCCAGCGTGCTGTCCACCGACCCCGACCAGCGCGACATGCCGCCGCCGTGGGGCGCGCGTCCGCGGCGAGGACGCGCCGAGAGCGCAGCCGACAAGGACGCCGCGGAGGTGTCGGTCTCCGCGCTGCGGACCGCTCTCGGTCTCACCGTCGAGGCGGCGGGGCTCCCGACCGCACTGGTCAAGACGATCACCAAGGGGCTGAGGAACCAGACCTCAGCGCTCTCGTTCTACGCCCCTCGCACGATCTTCAACCAGGACATCACCGGCTCGCGCCGCTTCGCCGCGCAGGACTGGCCGGTCGAGCGACTGCGGGCCATCGGGAAGGCCACCGGCACCACCATCAACGACGTCGTGATGGCGATGTGCTCGGGAGCGATGCGCACCTACCTCCAGGAGCTGGACGCGCTTCCCGATGCGCCGCTGGTGGCGATGGTGCCGGTCGGTCTCAACGCCAAGCAGTCCCAGATCGCCTCTGCCGAGGGCGGCAACGCCGTCGGCGCGGTGATGGTGCAGCTGGCCACCGACCTGGCCGACCCGGCGCGCCGGCTCGCGTCGATCCACCGCTCGATGAAGGACGGCAAGGAGGCCTTGTCGTCGATGACGCCGGTGCAGATCCTCGCCATGAGCGCGCTCGGCCAGGCTCCGGCGATCCTCACGCCGCTGCTGCGCATGCAGGGGATCGTGCGTCCCCCGTACAACCTGATCATCAGCAACGTGCCCGGCCCGCGCACCGCGCACTACTGGAACGGCGCGGAGATGCTCGGCACCTACCCGTTGTCGATCCCGATCAATGGCATGGCGCTCAACATCACCTGCACCTCCTACAACGGGCTCATGTGCTTCGGCCTCACCGGCTGCCGCCGCACCGTGCCGCGCCTCCAGCGGATGCTGGCCCACCTCGACGACGAGCTCACGGCACTGGAGCGGGCGGCGGGGGTGTGACGGGGGCGCGCGAGCCGGTCCGCTCGGCCCCGACGCCGGCAGCCACCACGAGCCCGACGCCGAGCACGGCAGGCCATCCGGGTACCTGGTGGAGCGCCACCAGCCCGATCAGCAGCGCGAGTGCGGGTTCGAGCGCCATCAGGGTGCCGAAGGCGGCCGTGGTCAGCTGACGCAGCGCGAGCAGCTCCAACGCGAAGGGGACCACCGGCAGCAGGATCGCCAGGCCGAGGCCGGCGAGCAGGATCTGGGGCGTGAGGCCGGTCAGCACGCCGGGGCCGGCCACGATCGTCGTGGCGACCGCAGCCACCGGGATCGAGACCGCCAGCGCGGTGAAGCCCTCGACCTGGTCCCCGGCGCGCTGGGTGAGCAGGATGTAGGCCGCCCAGCAGCAGGCGGCCCCCAGGGCGAAGGCCACACCGATCGGGTCGGCGCTCCCGCCCCACGGCTCGGTGAGCAGCAGGACGCCGGCGCCCGCGAGCACCGGCCACGCCAGGCGCGCGCCTCGCCCCCGGGCGATCGCGACACCGAGTGGCCCGAGGAACTCCAGGGCGCTGGCGGTGCCGAGGGGCAGCCGGGCCACGGCCTCCATGAAGAGCATCGTCATCGCGCCGGTGACCACGCCGAGCAGCACGCAGGAGCGCAACGCCGCGGCACTGAACTGGATGCGCCGCGGTCGCACGACCGCGAGCAGGATCAGCGCCGCCCAGGCCAGCCGCAACCACGCCGTCGCCTGCGGGCCGATCTGGTCGATGAGACCCACCGCGACCGCCACGCCGAGCTGCACGCACAGCATCGACACCAGGGCCAGCGAGGCGCCGGAGCGGCTCGCCGACCCGGCGACGGCGTCCGGGCTGGTCGTGGAGGCGGGGAGGGGCATGCGCCTACTGTCGGGGCTCGACAACGTTCGCGTCCACGCGAGATTGATGGACATACCGTTCACGATTCATTGACAATGCGGCCATGGACGTCCGCCGCCTCCGCCTGCTGCTGGAGCTCTCGCGACTCGGTTCCATGCGCGCGGTGGCCGACGAGTTCGGCCTGACGACCTCCACCGTCTCCCAGCAGATCGCCGCCCTGGCCCGCGAGGCGGGGACCGCGCTGCTCGAACCCGACGGACGACGGGTGCGGCTCACCGCGGCGGGCCGCCGACTGGCCGACCATGCCGTCGACATCCTGGCCGCCGTCGACGCCGCGCGACACGACCTCGACCCGGACGCAGAGCCGGCCGGCACCGTCCGGGTCGCCGGCTTCGCCAGCGCGATCCGGCGTTCCCTCCTCCCGGCGATCGCCGATCTCGCCGACACCCACCCGGACGTGCGGGTGCGGATCGAGGAGTTCGAGCCCCTGGAGGCCTTCGAGCGCCTCGCGCGCGACGACCTCGATCTCGCGCTGGTCTACGACTACTCCCTCGCACCCGCCGCCTGGCCGGTCGACGTCGAGCCGATGCCGCTCTGGACGGCGGAGTGGGGGCTGGGGGCCCCGGTCGGCGACCCGGCGCTGACCGGCACGGCCGTCGACGTCGTCGCCGCGCACGCCGAGCGGACGTGGATCACCAACTCCCGCAACACCGCGGACGAGGAGGCGGTGCGCGTCCTTGCCTCCATGGCCGGATTCACCCCGCACATCGAGCACCAGGTCGACAGCCTCGAGCTGGTCGAGTCGCTGATCGCGAACGGGCTGGGCGTCGGCCTGCTGCCGGCCGATCGCGATCGCCACCCCGGCGTGCGAGTGGTCCCGCTGACCGATCCGGCGGTGGAGCTTCGCGCCTACGCGGTCACGCGCCCCGGTCGGTCCAGGTGGTCTCCCCTGCGACTCCTGCTC
The DNA here is from genome assembly GCF_037936805.1 of Nocardioides epinepheli. NCBI lineage: Bacteria > Bacillati > Actinomycetota > Actinomycetes > Propionibacteriales > Nocardioidaceae > Nocardioides > Nocardioides epinepheli. The sequence continues at coordinate 86,801 of NZ_JBBMMC010000001.1, forward strand.
GATCGGCTCCCCCGCGGCTGACTCCATCCGCTTCGGCTTCGCCGCGGCGACCGCCTACCTCCCACAAGGGTCCGAAGACGAGCCAGAGGCCGGCGACGATCCACACCCGCTCGACCCAGCCGATCCAGACGCCTCGGTCGCCGGCGTCGGTCACGAGGGCGAGCAGGCCGACGACGACGGTGGTGATCGCCGCCGCGAGGACGACGCGTGCCCACTCGGTCCACAGCGCCCTCATCCGAGCGGGCGTGCCCTTGGCCGGCTTGGGCGGCGGGGGCGGGCCGCCTGCGAAGCGGTGTGCGAACCGGACGTCGGCCCAGCGGATCAGCGGGTGCCCGAACGCCAGGCTGAAGCCGAGGTAGGCGGCTGCAAGCCCGTGCGCCGTCGTCGGCTCTGCCCCTCGGTGAAGGTCCACTGCCGTGGCGACGAGCAGGATGATGTCGACCAGTGGCACGCAGACGAGCACCGCCGCGCCGAGTCGCGGGCGGCGCAGCGGGTAGCGCAGGGCCAGCCCCAGGCCGAGTACGACCCAGAAGGCGACCTCGCAGGCAGCGATGAGGACGACGATCACGGCAGCTCCGTTGTTGGCACGAGTGTGTCGTCAAAGAAAGTAGCACGGTTGTACTACCATGGCCAGGTGCCCCGCCTCATCGACCACGACGCCCGACGCGCCGAGCTCGCCGAGGCCGTGTGGCGGGTGCTGGCCCGCGACGGCGTCGCGGCGGTCTCGGTGCGCAATGTCGCCGCCGAGGCCGGCGTGTCGGCCGGCTCGTTGCGCCACGTGCTGCCCACCAAGTCGCTGCTGCTGGCCGCGGCGATGGAGCTCGTCGTCGAACGCGCGACCGCGCGCTTCGGCACGCACCCCCGCGACCTGGAGACCCGCGCCGACGCCGTCGCCCTGCTCTCGGAGATGCTCCCGCTCGACGACGAGCGCCGCCTGGAGATGCGTACTCACCTCGCACTCTCGGCCGAGACCGCCAACGACCCCGCCCTGGCCGAGCTGCGCCGCGCACCCGACGACGGCGTCCGCACCGGCTGCCGCGTCGTGCTCGAGCTGGCCCGGGCCCAGGGCCGTCTCCGCCGCGGTCTCGACCTGGACGCCGAGACGCTCCGGCTGCACGTGCTGGTCGACGGCGTCGCCCTCCACCTGCTCGGTGGACTCCTCGACGCCGAGACCGCGCGCACGCTCCTAGAGGAGCACCTCGCCCGACTCTGGGTCCGCTCCGGTCCCCGTTCGTGAGGCGCCGCGGCCGGGCTGGCCGCCGAGGATCCGCTCCGCGACGGCACGGATCCGCGCGCGGGTGATGTCGGCGACGGTGGCGTAGCCGGCATTCGCCGCGTTCGATCCCGGTCGCGTCGGCTCGTCGAGCGTGATCGACAGACAGCTGCGGCGTCCACCGTCGGCGAGGTTGGCCAGGGCGACCGCGTGCGCGGTGGTGCCGCTGCCGGCGAACGGGTCGAGCACGCGGACGTCGTCCGGCATCGTCGCGAGGATCCTGCGGATGAGACCGGTCGGCTTGGGCGACTCGAAGACCGGCCCGATGAGGTCCTTGAGCTCGGCGACGGCGGTGTCGGTGGACCCGATCTCCTCGGAGAGCCAGATCGTCCGGAGCTTCTTGCGCCGCCCCTCGTGCAGCCAGTCGCGCTGGAACACATCGACCCGCTCCCCCGTCCGGCCGCGGATCACCCGGCACTCCAGGTCGTCGGGGCGCTGCTCGATCAGGCTCGGGCTCCAGCGCCACACGGCCGGCGCGCCGTCGCCGAAGACCGGCAGGACCTCGACGGCGTCCGCGAACGGCGTCGTGGCGACCCGGCCCGTGCGCGGGCAGCCCCACACCGAGAAGTGCAGGGTGGGCGCGGTCACCGGGTTGAACTTCTTGTTGGTGTTGCGCAGCGGGAGGTGGCGGAACCGGCGTCCGTCGTCGGTGGTGCGCGGGAAGTCGGCCGGATCGACGGTGTCGCTGGTCGAGGGGTCGAGCACGCAGCGCGCGGCGTCGCGGGCGTAGACGAGCACGTACTCGTGCGAGGTCGCGAACCCGCGGCCGAGCTGACGTCCCTTCGGGTTCAGGTTGACCACCACCTGGGCCAGGAACTGGGCCTCACCGAAGACCTCGTCCATCAGCAGCCGCAGGTGGGCCGCCTCGTTGTCGTCGATCGAGACGAACACGGCACCGGTGCCGGCCAGCACCCGGCGGATCTCGCTCAACCGCGGGCGCATCATCGCCACCCACGCGGCGTGGCGGCCCTGGCGTCGTCCGTCCTCACCGCGGACGTCGTCGGCGTAGGTGAACTCGCTCCCGGTGTTGTAGGGCGGGTCGGCGTAGACCAGATCGATGCTGCCGTCCCCGACGGTGGCGAGGACGTCGAGGTTGTCACCCTCGACGAACCGGTCCCAGCGCACTTCGCTCACCGCGTCATCATGGACGACATGGCGCGGCCCCGGGAGCGAGAGCGGACGATCACGGTCGTGTCGTTGGTGCTCACCCTGATCGCGGTCGGCGCCTACATCACCTTCGGCGACAGCCAGTTCAGCATGCGGGTCCGGTCGATCTTCGGCGTCGACGAGCGGGTGATGCCCGCCGTCGAGGCCGGCGCCACCGGCCCGCACCGGTTCCTCAACACCCAGCCTGGCAGCGACCAGCCCGTCGGGTTCAGCCCCTGCCGCACCATCGACTACGTCGTCAACCCCGAGCAGGCCCCGCGCGGGTGGCGACGCTACGTCGAGGATGCGATCGCGGAGGTGAGCGAGCGCACCGGCCTGCGCTTCGACGACGAGGGCACCACCGAGGACCGCGACTTCGAGCAGCGCATCGACCCGGTCCGCGGACCGAAGCCGGTGCTCATCGGCTGGGCCGACGAGGACGAGGTGGCCGACCTCGCCGACGACGTCGCCGGCCTCGGCGGCCCGACGATGACCGAGCTCGGCGGCCGCCGCGCCTACGTCACCGGCTCGGTCGTGCTCGACAGCGAGACCACCGACCGGCTCGAGCGTCAGCCCCGCGGCTCGGAGCTCCAGGTGGCGCTGCTGCTCCACGAGCTCGGCCATCTGGTCGGCCTCGACCACGTCGATGACCCCGAGCAGCTGATGTATCCCGACGGCATCACCCGCCCCGGCTACGGCCCCGGCGACGTCGAGGGCCTGGCCGCCCTCGGCGCCATCCCCTGCTCCTAGCTCTCCAAGAACGCCGAGTCGGCGCTTGTGCTAAACGTAAGTGCCGACTCGGCGTTCTAGGGTGGGCGGGTGCGTCTTCTCCCCACACGTCACTCCTGCCCCACGCTGGTGCTGGCCGGCCTGCTCGCTCTGGCCGGCCCGGCGGCGCTGTCGACGGCGGGCCCGGGTGCCGCGGCCGATCCCGATCCGCGTGACGGCAGGCGCGCCCAGACCAGCGACGGCGTCCGTGGCGAGCGGGCCCGCGACGTCCCGGACTGGCTGCGCGGCACCGTGCCGCGAGCCGTGCCGACCGAGTGGTGGGTGGCTCCCGGGGTGCGGGTCAGCGAGTGGGACGAGGACTCGGTGCGCGGGCCGGTGCGCGCGCAGCTGATCACCGTCAAGTGGCGCACCCCCGGGCTGGTCGTCGACTACGGGAACGCCGGGCCGGTACGCAGCACCGCGACGGTGCCGCAGATCCTGGGTCGGCGCAGCAACGTCGTCGGCGGCGTGAACGGCGACTTCTTCGACATCTCCGACACCGGCGCCCCGATCGGCGTCGGCGTCGAGCGCACCCGCGGGCTCCTGCACGGCCGGAAGGTCGGCTGGAACTCCGCGTTCGTCATCGCGGGCAACGGCCGCCCCGACATCGGCCGGGTCGAGGTCGTCTCGCGGATCCGGCAGCACCCCGACATCGACATCGCCACCCTCAACGCGCCGAACGTCCCCGAGGACAGCATCGGCCTCTACACCCCCGCATGGGGGAAGGCCGCCGGCACGCGGGTCACCGGCGACAGTCGCCGTGGCGGGGTGCGGGTGGTGCGCATCCAAGGCGGCCGGGTCGTGGGCAAGTCGACCAGGCTGCCGAAGGGCGCGCCGATCAAGGGCCGGATCCTCATCGGCCGCGGCAAGGGCGCCGACGCGCTGCGCGCGCTCAAGCTCGGCAGCCGGGCCACGATCACCTCCACGGTCCGTGGCGTCGCGGGTCCGACCGGCGTCCGCGGACGTCCGCGGGTGGCGATCACCGGCGATGCGTTCTTGATCCGCGACGGCGTCCTCGCCGATCTCGACGACGAGATCCTGCACCCGCGCACGGCGATCGGCATCGACTACGACACCCAGACCCTGCTGATGCTGGTCGTGGACGGGCGCCAGGACTTCAGCCGCGGCTACACGATGCGCGAGCTCGCCGAGGCGATGGCCGAGCTCGGCGCCGACGAGGCGCTCAACCTCGACGGCGGCGGCTCGAGCACCATGGTCGCCCGACGGCCCGGCTCGGGGCTGGTCACCGTCAACGAGCCCTCCGCAGGCTTCGCCCGCCGGGTCGCCAACGTCGTCGAGCTGCGCTACCGCAGGCCCCGCTGACCAGTGAGCCGCTCACCCGACGCCCAGCACGGCCACCGTCGTGACCGGCGCGAAGCACTCCGGGATCGGGTCGGCGACCTTGCCGAGCACCACTGCATACCCGCCGTCGGCGGTGGTCCGGGCCTCGACCGGCGGGACGTCGCAGCCGACCGAGGCGACCGCCACGTAGGTGTGGGCGGCGGTGCGCTGACTGCTCTCGACGGCGGTCCGGATCTGGGCGATGAAGTCGTCTTGGCGCAGCCCGGCGAGGAAGGCGTCGAGGGCGGCGGCGTCACCGACCTCGGTGAACACCTCGCTGGCCCGGCCGCCGGCCGCGGTGGCGTGCAGCACCTCGACCACCGGGTCGGCGGGGCTGGGGGTGTCGGGTCCGGGGTCGGTGATCGGCCCGGTGGGGCGACCGGTGCTCTCGCTCGTCGGGGTCTCGGTCGGTTCGCTGGAGGAGGCCGAGTCGGTGGCGCGGTCTCCCGGACCCGAGGCGTTCTCCTCCCCGCAGGCCGAGACGAGCGCCACCAGCAGCAGCGGCGCGAGCAGGAGTGCGATCCGGCGTCCCATGATGATCGGACGGTACGGCAGGCCAGCGGGTTCCGGGTACGTCCGGCACCCTGTACGCCATGGGATTCACCCGCGCCGAGCTCGAGTCGTTCCGCGACGCCGAGGTACCCGATCTGCTGCCGCCTCCCGGGACGCCGCTGCGGCTGCTCTTCGTGGGCATCAACCCCGGCCTGTGGACCGCGGCCACCCAGACGCACTTCGCGCACCCGGGCAACCGCTTCTACCCGGCCCTGCTGCGCGCCGGCATCATCGAGAAGCCGATCGATCCTGCCGCGGGGATGACCGAGACCGATCGCGCCGCGCTGCGCGACCGGGGCATCGGCATCACCAACCTGGTCCGGCGCGCCACCGCGAAGGCCTCCGAGCTCACCGCGACCGAACTGCGCGAGGGGGGCGCCGCGTTGGAGGCCCTCGTCCGGGATCGCAGGCCGCACGTCGTCGCGGTCGCGGGCATCACCGCCTATCGCACGGCGTTCGGCCGGCCCCGCGCCGTCCTCGGTGAGCAACCCGACGGCTTCGAGGGAGCGCTGCTGTGGGTGGTGCCGAATCCCAGCGGCCTCAACGCGCACGAGACGGTGGAGTCGCTGGCGCTGGCCTACGCGGCACCGGCGCGCGCCGCCGGCGTCATCGAGTAGTCACCGAGTAATCATCAGTAGCCACCGAGTAGTCGGAGACGACCGGCTGCCACCACCGGAGCCCGCGCGACCGCGAGGTCCACCAGAACACCCATGCCGTGGCTGCGATGGTCATCACCAGGTCCACGAGCAGCGCCGGCGTGGAGGAGTCCTCGGCGGTGGCAAGGCTCGGCGCGAGCGGGATCAGGAGGAACAGCGGCAGGTTGTTCACAGCGTGCAGCACGATGGCCACCTCCAGACCGCCGGTCTTCCACACGATCAGGCCCGCGCACACCGCGAACACTCCGACCGAGATCTGGCCCCGCAGGTCGTAGCCGTGGCCGAGCACGAACAGCGGTACCGGAAGCAGGATCCCCCAGGCCGGCGAGCGCAGCCAGGTCCCGAGCAGCCGCTGCGGCACCCCACGGAACAGGTACTCCTCGCCGGCACACTGCAGCGGCACGAGGAGCACGGTGATCGCGATCACCACGACCAGCCGGGTGTCGAGGTGCGGCAGGTGCGCGTCGCTGGGCGGGTCGAGGAGCCACAGCAGGGCGAATCCGATCAGATAGGCCGGCAGCAGCACCCGGGCTGCGCGCATCGCGAGACCCCAGCGGAACCGGCGCTCGACCGAGTGGATCGAACCGCGCGGGCGACCGATCCACCGGGCAGCCAGGACCGCGGCGGGCACCAGGGCGCCGATCAGAGCCAGATTGAGCGCGAGATCGACCGGTTTGGTGAAGTCGTCGAGGTCGTCGGTGAGGGTCGGTACGCCGCAGATCTCGGCGACCGCGAACAGCACCAGCACGAAGACGCCCCACAACACGATCGCCCCCGCGAGCTCGGCCGGCGGGCGCCACCACCGGGCGCGACGTCGGGCGGAGCCGGTGGGATCGGTGAGCGCGACGTACTCCATGCGGTGATAGGGCGTTCCTTGGGTCGACGCGCTGTGGTCGACGGCGGGCAGGGCGGGGGATGAAGTGCTCATGCAGCGATCCCATCGGGTTCCGGTGCCGCCCGGATCGGCCGACGGTCGCCGACTCGGCGACCCGCCTCAGCCGAAAGGTGGAGGCAGCATCCAGTACCCATGGCCGAGCCCGGCGTCGAGCGCGCTCTCTACGATCGAGGCCATGTCCACCGTGCCAGCGCCTCCCGCGCCTCCTGCGGCTCCCGCGTCTGGGAGCGGCCGGCGTGCGATCGCCGCCATGATCGCGACGTCGGCGGCCTGCGTACTCATCGGCGCCGTCGCGATGGGCATCCAGATCGAGGGCTACGAGGAGGTCCTCGGCCCGGACCTGTCCGAGGCCGCCAACTCCTGGCTCGCCGCGGAGCTCATCGTCGGGTTCCCGATCGCCTGCGCGATCGGGCCGCTGCGCCGCGCGCAGGGCTACTGGAACTGGCCGATCATCGCGACCATCGGCTGGTCCAACATGGCCGTGGCCGCGGCCGTCGTCGCGCTCGCCAGGATCGGACGACGCCGCGAGCTGGGCACCGACCTGCTCGCGCTGGCGCTGGTCGGCGCCAGCATGACCTCGGCCGAGCTCCTGCGGCAGCTGGTCGTCCTCGACAACGGGGGCAAGGACCTTCCATTGCTGCCGCTGATGATCGCGCTTGCGGCGCTACCGCTGCTCTGGGGCCGGATGCGCAGCACCCGGGCGGCGCTGGTGGAGTCCCTGCAGGTCCAAGCGGCGACGGCCGAACAGGCCCGCGCCGCGACCGAACGCGGACTCCACGACGAGCTCGCGCGAGTCCGGGAGGACGAGCGGCGCGCGATCGCCCGCGACATGCACGACAGCATCTCCCACCACCTGTCGATCATCGCGATGCACGCGGGTGCGCTGGCTCATCGCAGCGACCTCCCGGCCGAGGAGAGCCGCCAGGCGATGCGCGTCGTGCGCGACTCGGCCGCTGCCGCCAACACCGACCTGCGCTCGGCACTGCTCGCGCTCCGCACGCCGGGCAGCGCGGCGGACACCACGCCGCTGCTGCGCGAGGAGTGGCTGGCCGATCTCCTGGCCGAGAGCGAGTCGCACGACCAGTCGGTCCGGCTGGAATGGGACGGGCTCGACGAGACCGACCTGCACGGGGGCTCGGTGGCCTTGGTGACCTCGCTTCGCCGGATCGTCTCCGAGCTGCTCGTCAACGCCCGCAAGCACGCGCCCGGATGCCCGGTGCAGCTGACCCTGCGCCGCCGAGGTGACGACGTGGAGGTCCACGCCGTCAACGGGCTTCCCGACCACGGACGCGAACCGGCGGATCCGCGAGGCCCGTTGAGCACCGGGCACGGACTGGTCGGCGTCGCCGAGCGGGCCGAGATGCTCGGGGGCCGCTCGTGGCACGGGATCACCACGAGCGCGGCGGGCGTCCCGACCTACGAGGTGAGCGTGGTGGTCCCGTGGCTGTGACAGCAGGCGCGCCGGTCCGGGTCCTCCTCGCCGACGACGAGGCGCTGATGCGCTCCGGCCTTCGACTGATGCTCGGCGGCGAGGACGGCCTCGAGATCGTCGCGGAGGCCGCCGACGGCGCGGAGGCGGTCGAGCTCACGACCCGGCTGCGGCCCGACGTCGTCCTCATGGACATCCGGATGCCCGGCGTGGACGGGCTGGCGGCCACTCGGGCGATCGTCGAGGCCGGCCTCGATGCCCACATCGTGCTGCTCACCGCGTTCGACACCGACACCTACCTGCTGGAGGGACTGCGCGCCGGAGCAGTGTCGTTCCTGCTGAAGGACTCGCGCCCCGACGCCGTGATCGAGGCGGTCCGGCGAGCCGCGGCCGGCCAGTCCGACTTCTCCCCCGCGGTCCTCAAGCGGCTGATCCGGCTCGCCGACGCCCCCGCCACGGGCGAGTCGCGACGGCTGCCGGCGGTCGGTCCGGCCGGACTCACCGCCCGCGAGCGCGACGTCGGCGAGCTGGTCGCCCAGGGCCTGACGAACGCCGAGATCGCCGCGGGACTCGAGGTCAGCCTGGCGACGGTCAAGACCCACCTGGGCAACCTGTTCGACAAGCTGCACGTCACCAACCGGGTGCAGCTCGCGCTGCGCTTCCTGGAGAGGGATCAGACCGGGAACGGCTGATCCTTGCCGAGCACCGTGAGACCGTCCTCGACGACGAAGCCGCGCGCGGCGTCCATCTCGTGGTCGACGCCGACCTGCGCGCCCGGCGGGACGATCACGTTCTTGTCCAAGATGGCATTGCGGACCACCGCGCCCTCGCCGACGTGGACCCCGTTGAGCAGCACCGAGCCCTCGACCCGCGCACCGTCGAGCACCCGCACGTCGGGCGAGAGGACCGAGCGGGTGACGCTGCCGCCACTCACCACCACGCCGGGAGAGAGCACCGCTTCCTCAGTGAACGGCGGCGTGCCAGCGGCACCCTGGACGATCTTCGCCGGCGGCTGCGGACCGTAGGAGGTGTAGATCGGCCAGTCGAAGTTGTAGAGGTTGAAGACGGGGAGCGGCGAGACGACGTCCATGTGGGCGGCGTAGTAGGAGCCGAGGGTCCCGACGTCGCGCCAGTATCCGCGGTCGCGCTCGGTGGCGCCGGGCACCACGTTGTCCTGGTAGTCGTAGACGCCGGCCTGGTCGCGGCGCACGAACGCCGGCACGATGTCGCCGCCCATGTCGTGCTTGGAGCCTGCGGTGGTGGAGTCGCGGGTGACGGCCTCGACCAGCGCGTCGGCGTCGAAGACGTAGTTGCCCATGGAGGCCAGCACCTCGCCGGGGCTGCCGGGCAGGCCGACCGGGTCCTTCGGCTTCTCCAGGAACTCCCGGATCCGCGCCGGGTCCTCGGGCACGACGTCGATGACGCCGAACTGGTCGGCCAGCTCGATCGGCTGACGGATCGCCGCGACCGTGCAGGCCGCGCCGCTCTCGACGTGCTGGTCGACCATCTGGGAGAAGTCCATGCGGTAGACGTGGTCGGCGCCGACGACCACGACGATGTCGGGCTTCTCGTCCTTGATCAGGTTGAGGGACTGGAAGATCGCATCGGCGCTGCCGAGGTACCAGTGCTTGCCGACCCGCTGCTGTGCCGGGACCGGCGCGACGTAGTTGCCCAGCATCGTCGACATCCGCCAGGTCTGGGTGACGTGCCGGTCGAGGCTGTGGGACTTGTACTGGGTGAGCACCACGACCTGGAGGTAGCCGGAGTTCACCACGTTGGAGAGCGCATAGTCGATGAGGCGGTAGATCCCCGCGAACGGGACCGCGGGCTTGGCCCGGTCGGCGGTGAGCGGCATCAGTCGCTTGCCCTCGCCGCCGGCCAGCACGATGGCCAGGACCTTCTTCTTCCGCGCGCTCATGTCGGTCACCGTAACGTCCGATACCCCTCGCGTGGGCGTCCGTCCGGACGTCGTGTGGCGGAAGTCGGACGAAAGGTGGCCAGCGATGGCGACACGCCAGAGCCTCCTGCGCGGTCTCGCGGCCCTGTGCGTGTTCGGGCTGCTCACGATCCCCGCGGCGACGTCGCAGGCCGACCCCTCGACCGGGGCGAGATCCGACACCGCGAGCACGCCGGCAACGACCCAGCGCGACGACGACTTCGTCGGGGCCGGCGGCTACACCTACCCGCGCCCGACCAACGCCGCCAAGGTGTTCCGCTGGGGCACCGAGACCTGGCGCGACGAGTTCGAGAAGGGCACCCTGCGCGCCCAGTGGGCCGTCAACCGGCCTCGCAAGGTCGGGCAGCAGCAGGGTCAGATCACCCTGAACGCCGGACCGCGCACCGGCACCGTCACCGCGACGGCCACCGACACCAGTGCGGCCTACGGGCGCTGGGAGACCCGGGTCCGCGGCAAGCGCTACGACGCCGGCACGCCGTACCACTTCGTGTGGGAGCTGGTGCCGGTCGCCGCCACCGGCTGCGCGAGCAGGAGCGACAAGACGATCGTGATCGCCTCGTGGCAGCAGGACGACACCCAGGCGGTGGGGAGCGTCGGCGTCGACACCGCGACGGCGTTCACCTACGACCGCGACCTCGACCTGCGCATCGGCTACTTCCACACCTTCGCCATCGAGATCGCGCCCGACCACATCTCCTGGTTCGTCGACACCGAGGTCGTGCACACCGAGCGTCGTCCCGAGGCGCTCACCGGCACCGTCTACCGGCCTCGGCTGCGGATGCAGGCGGTGCCGGGCGCCAAGATGGCGCGCTCGCGGATGCAGGCCGACTGGGTGCGCTACTACTCCCTCGCCCGGCCCGGCGCCAAGCCGATCACCGCGCCCGAGATGACGCGGACCGACCTCTCCGGCGTCTGCTCCTGACCGATAGGTTCGATCCATGCGGGTCGACGTGCTGAGCAAGGAGTACCCCCCTTCGATCTACGGCGGCGCCGGGGTCCACGTGGCCGAGCTGGTGCGCGCGCTGCGCGCCATCCCCGGTCTCGACACCCGGGTGCACGCCTTCGGCGGCCCGCGCGAGGAGCCCGGGACGTCGTCGTACCCCGACCTGGCCGAGCTCGCCGGCGCGAACGCGGCGCTGCAGACGCTCGGGGTCGACCTCACGATCGCCGAGGCCTGCGCGGGCACGGACCTGGTGCACTCCCACACCTGGTACACCAACCTCGCCGGGCACCTCGCCGGCCTCCTCAACGACGTCCCGCACATCGTGACCGCGCACTCGCTAGAGCCGCTGCGGCCGTGGAAGGCCGAGCAGCTCGGCGGCGGGTACGCGGTGTCGTCGTGGGCCGAGCGGACGGCCTACGAGGCGGCGTCCGCGGTGATCGCGGTGTCGGCGGCGATGCGCGACGACGTCCTGTCGGCCTATCCGGCGATCGATCCGGCCAAGGTGCAGGTGGTGCACAACGGCATCGACACCGAGTTGTGGCGCCCGATCCATGCGCCGGACCGGGTCCGCGAGCTCGGCGTCGACCCCGACCGCCCGTCGGTGACCTTCGTCGGAAGGATCACCCGGCAGAAGGGCCTGCCGCTGTTCCTGCGCGCCGCGGCGGCGCTGCCGCCCGAGGTGCAGCTGGTCCTTTGCGCCGGCGCTCCCGACACCCCCGAGATCGAGGCGGAGGTCCGCGGCCTGGTCGACGAGCTCGCCCGTACCCGCACCGGAGTCGTCTGGATCCCCGAGATGCTCCCCCGCGCCGACGTCGTCGCGCTGCTCACCGCCGCCACCGTCTTCGCCTGCCCCTCGATCTACGAGCCGCTCGGCATCGTCAACCTCGAGGCGATGGCGTGCGAGACCGCCGTGGTCGCCACCGCCACCGGCGGGATCCCCGAGGTCGTCGTCCCCGGCGAGACCGGGCTGCTGGTGCCCATCGAGCAGGCCGACGACGGGACCGGCACCCCCCTGGACCCCGACCGCTACGTCGCCGACTTCGCCGCAGCCCTCAACGAGCTCGTGAGCGACCCCGAGCGGGCCGCCGCCTACGGGCGGGCCGGGCGCGCGCGGGCCATCGAGTCGTTCAGCTGGGATGCGATCGCCGAGCGCACCGTCGAGGTGTACCGCACGGTGGTGTGAGGGCAGCTGTCAGGGCCTGACGGTGCGGACCAGCGTGCCGTCGAGCTTGGTCGCGATGTAGGCCGACTCGCTGTAGTCGTTGCTGGCATAGGCGCTGATCCGGGCGCCGTCGTCGTCGAAGATGGTCGACTTGCCCTCGATGATCACGTACGTCGAGGTGGGGTCGTCGACGAGTTTCGCGACCCGGCGCAGCAGCTTCCCCAGCAGTGCGGGATCCACGGCGGCCAGGTCGATGCGTTCGTAGTCCGACGTGCTCTTGATGGTGGACTCCTCGAACGAGCCGTCGAGCGAGTCGTAGTGCCAGCCGTCGCTGCGTTGCGTCTTCGCGTCGGCCGGTAGGTCGATCGAGGCGTACTCGGGATAGAGGACGGCCCGGAAGACCTCCGTCGCGCCCGACTGGCCACGCAGCGTGTCCAACAGTGCCGCATAGCCCTCCGGAGAGTGCATGTCGGCGACCGCGGCAGCGCCGTCGTCCTCGCGCGGCTGGCCGCTCCTGCCCGGCACCTCGCCCAACTCGCCCGGCTCACTGGCGGCCGGGTCAGGCGCCGCGAGAGGCTCGCCGGCAGCCTGGCCAGCCTCGCCGCCATCGAGCGCGGAGGTCTCCTCGGCGGGCGGGTCGTCGGGCTGGACCAGCCACACGATCCCGGCGATGCCCAGCGCCAGCGCCGCGACGACCGCGGCGGCGGCGGCCACCAGCGTCCCGGTGCGTCGCCCCGGAGGCCCTGGTGGCGAGGGTGGAGGAGGCGGCCCGGGCCGCTCGACCGGTGGCGTCGGGCGCTGGAGGTGCGGTTGGGTCTCAGCGCCCCCTTGACCGCTGTGCACCTCCGGCTCACGGCCCCACGGGTTCTCACCCCCGTCGTAACGGGGCCAGGTGGGGTCGTCGTCGCTCACGGCCAGAGCGTAGGTGCTCGTGCCGGCTCCGGGAACGCCGTCTCGGGACGGGGCGGAGGTTTCCGGCCCGCGCAGGATCAGCCTGGATCCAGCTCAGGCCTTCTCGACCCAGGCGAAGGGCACGCGCAGCACGGCTCCCCCGGCGCGCAGGTGGTAGCTGGTGCGGCCGACCTTGGCGACCTTCCCGACCCTCCCCTCGTACTCGCCGGGGACGACGATCCGGGCGCGGGCGCCGGGGCGGAGCAGCCGAAGCCGCCGTCCGGAGCGCAGCCGGGCGAGCTCGGCGTCGTAGTTGGGGTGATGCTCGGCCGGGCGGCCGTGATGGGTCCAGGTGAGCAGGTGGGCCAGATCGAAGGTGCGCGAGCACTGCGCACAGGTCATCACGCGTTCGGGGCGGCGGTGCCGGCCGGTGGTGTGCCCCGCCGGACAGCTGCCGAGCCACGGCGTGACCGGGACCGCCGAGTCGGGCGAGACGCAACGCTCGCCACTGCTGCCGATGCGCTGAGCGATCTCGCGCCAGGTGGCGTCGTGACCGTGGCTGGGGCCGGCGAGGGCGTGCGCGATCTCGTGGAGGATCGTGTCGCGGACCTCATCGACGGTGTGCAGCACGGTGAGCGGGGCGCTGAGCCCGAGGACCCGAGGCCCGAACCGGCAGATGCCCGCCCGGCGCTTGGCGCCGTCGAAGGCCACCGTCCACTCGCCGAGGCCGTGATGCTGGAGCAGGTCCTCGGCCATCGCGAAGGCATCGCGCAGGTCCATGGTTCGAAACTAGTCCTCGCCGCGGACAGTTCTGTCGTCACTGCCGGTATCGATGCCGCCCGTGTCGGGCGCTTCGGCCAGACGCTCGTGCAGACGGGCCCGCACCTCGTCCGGCGTCAGCTGGGCGCGACGGCGTTGATCGCGGGCCACGACCACTCCGGTGGCCGCCACGCCGGCCAGGCCGGCCAGCCCCAGCCACTTCCACAACTTCATGCGTCAGACTCCCTCTCCATGAGCTCCCCCACCACGAGCCTCGATCTCGACGAGGCCGTCGAGGTCACCCGCACCGGGGATCTGTGGCTATTTCGCGGCCACTCCGCCGCGGATCACGCTATCCGGGTCCTCACCAACAGTCCGGTCAACCACGTCGGCATGGCGGTGGTGCTCGACGACCTTCCGCCGCTGATGTGGCATGCCGAGCTCGGCAAGGGACTCACCGACGTGTGGACCGGCACCAAGCACCGCGGCGTACAGCTGCACGACCTGCGCGAGGCTGTGGACCAGTGGTGCGGCCGCTATGAGCAGCGGGCCTGGCTACGCCAGTTGCACACCCGGCTCAGCGCCGAGCAGGAGGCCGCGGTCCTGCAGACGATCGCGCGCCTGGACGGGACGCCGTTCCCCTCCACCGCGGCGCTCGCCGGGCGGTGGATCCGCGGGCGGGCCCGGCGTCAGGCAGGCGTCGAGCTCACCTATTGCGCGGAGGTCGTGGCCGCGACCTACCAGGCGATGGGTCTGCTGGACCCCGGGCGTCCCACCAACTACTACGACCCGGGCCGGTTCTGGTCGGGCGACGATCTTGATCTGCTCGCCGGCGCCGCGCTCGGCGACGAGATCGCCGTGCGCACCAGGTAGCCCTCAGCGGTTGCCGGACCGCGCCCCGGCCTTTCCGGCCTTGCCCTTGGCGGGAGCACCGGCCTTGGCCGACTTCTTCGCGCCCACCGAGCTCTTGGCCTTGGTGCCCGGGGCCACCGGGTTGGTGTCGGCAGGAACCTTCGGCGCGACCATGTCGTAGATCCGGTCGGAGATCCAGGTCCGCGGACCGGGGATCACCAGGGCACCGAGCAGGAGGGCGGCCAGGATGCCGCCGAGCACGCGGGGCAGCACCCGGCGGCCGGCGCTCTGGGTACGGCTGGAGGAGCCGATCGGACGCGAGGAGCGGCGCTCGCGGTCGTTGCCGCGGCGGTCCTCCAGGCTCGGCAGGTCCGCGGAGGTCAGTCCGGTCTGGGGCAGCGGGGTCGGCTGCGAGATGGCGGCCGGCGCCGGCGTCGCCGCCGGGAGGACGGCGGTCGCCTGTGCCACCGGCTCGACCTGAGCTTGCTGGGCCTGGACCGGCTGGGCCTGCTGGACCGGCTGGGCCTGCTGGACCGGCTGGGCCTGCGGAGCCTGGGCGGATGCGGCGGACGCTCCCGCCTCGGCCATGAACGACGGCAGCGGCGGCAGCGGACCGAGCTCGATCTCGGGCAGCGGAGGCAGGGTGTCGGCACGCTCGGCGGCCGTCGGCGCGAGGCCGGAGAAGCTCGGGGCCTGGGGCAGCTCGTCGGCCTCGAGCGGCTGCAGGTCGAGCGGCTCGAGGACCAGTGAGCCGGGTGCTACCGGGGTGGTCGTCGGCAGCACCACGGGCTGGCTGACCACGGGCTGGCTCACGGGCTGGCTGACCACGGGCTGGCTCACGACGGGCTGGCTCACGACGGCCTGGCCCACAGGCTGGCTCACGACCGGCGCCGGCGCAACCGGCGGCGCGACTGACGGCGCGACCGGGGCGCTGGCCGCGGGAGCAGCGACGACACCGGGGACCACGACGGCCGGCGTCGCCGCGGCGGGAGTCACCACGGCGGGGGTCACCGCAGCCGGCGCGGCCGCGTCCGGAGCGACGACGGTGGGGGGCGAGACCGCGGGAGCGACGACGGTGGCGACGGCAGGGGTGGCGACCGCCGGGGTGGCGACGGCCGGGGTGGCGACAGCGGGGGTGGCGACCGCCGGCGCCGGCACGGCCGGAGCAACGGCAGCCGCGGGCTGCTGGACGGCCTGCGCCGAGGCGGGCACCTGCTCGGTGACGGCCTGGACCGCCTCGACCGGGGCGGGCTCGATCACTGGTTCGAGCACTGGCTCGACCACGGTCGCCGCCTCCACCGGGGCGGCGACCACGGGGGCGACGACGGGCGCGACCGCGCTGTCCTGGCTCGGCGCCGCGGCGATCAGCCGTGCGCGGACCTGCTCGCGGCGGTCGTCGCCCAGGGAGAGCCCGAAGGTCGACAGGGTGCGGACCACGTCGTCGATGGTCGTGACGACCACGCCGTCCACGACGCTGGGGCTCAGGTTCGCGTTGAGGCAGAGGATCGGGATCGCCGGGGTGCCGACGACGCCGGTGATGGCGCGGGCGGCGTCCTTGACGGCGGTCACGACGTCGTCACGTCGGCGCCCGTTGTGGCGCAGCGACTCCCCGGTGATGCTCGTGCGGCCGCTCCAGGAGATCGTGTCGACGACGAAGACGCCCGCGGGACCGATGACGACGCAGTCGATGAGCTGGTCCGAGCCTCCCGGCCAGGCAAGGTCGTGGTGCACCGACCAGCCGGAACCGAGACCGGCAAGGGCGTCGGCCGTGGCCTGCTGGCCGGCGATCTCACGGCTGCCGCTCCTGTGGTCGAGTCGTCCGCCCCGTTCGCGGGGTCGGGTCACCAAGGCTTCCGTCGACTCAACTGCCATGACTCGGGTATCGGCAGCCGCAGGACCCGGGTTGAGGAAAAGTTGAGGATCGAACCAGCTCGGTGCGTGACGTTTTCGTGGCAGCGGTATCAACCGTGGTCGGGCCGGCCTCTTGTCCAGCAGTCGCGAGCATCCGCTCGCCTACGAACAGGAGCCACCATGACCACACACGCGACCTCCCGAACCAGCCGGCGCCGCCGCCTCACCGCCGGAGGGCTCGGGCTCGCCTGCGGCGTCGCCGCGCTCACCGTCTCCCTCGGCGTGCCCAGCGAGGCCGCCCGACTCATCACCGGGAAGGACGTCAAGAACGGCTCGCTGACCGGGGTCGACATCAAGAACGACTCGCTCACCGGCGCCGACGTCAAGGAGAGCACGCTCAACGGCGTCCTCAAGAGCGGGCAGGTCGCCGCCTATGGCGCCGCCCAGTCGGCGTTCATCAACGACTTCACGACCGGTACCTTCACCCCGATCGTGTCGAAGACCTTCACCGCGCCGACCAACGGCGTCCTCTACATCACCGGCACCGTGTCGTCCGAGGACGACGTCACCATCCCCGGCATCGGCGGCCTGCAGTTCAACCTCAACCTGGACGGCACCCAGCTCAGCAACGGAACCCACGAGTACGCCTACGACGAGAGCAGCGCCGGCAACGGCGGTTCGGGCTCCATGACCGCGGTGGTCCCGGTGACCGCCGGCGGGCACACCGTCGACCTGACCGCACGCAACTTCGGCGGCGGGAGCTTCATCCTCGGCCGCGAGGTCTCGGTGCTGTTCGTGCCGAGCGGTTCGGGCTTCACCCCGCCCGCCAAGCCGGCCGCTCCGAAGAACCACCAGCAGTGACCTGCACTCGGGTCAGTACCCGAGGCTGCGCTGCCGGGCGATGATCCGCACCACGTCGAGCGGATGGTCGCGCCGCCAAGCCCTGAGCCGGGCTCGGTCGTGGCGCCGTTCGGCGGCCGGGGTCGCGCTGCGGTGGTGATGCCACCGCAGGGCGTCCTCGGCATAGGCGACCGCCGCGATCGGCCGCACCTCCCGGATCGCGGCGATCGCCGCCACCGGGTCGAGCCCCTGGGCCAGCAGCACGGCGTAGCCGAGGGACGGGCCGCGGTTGATGCCCATGTGACAGTGCGTGAGCACGACGGCGTCGGGGTCCGCCAGTGCCTCGAGGACCCACTCGACCGCCGCCTCGAACCAGGACGCGGGAACGCGCTGTCCGGCGTCGTCCATGCCGTGCCACAAGTAGTCGACCTGCGGCGCCCGCTGGGCCACGAACTCGCGGTCGTCGGCCTCGACCCGGGCATCGACGAGATGAGTGAGCCCGGCCTCGACCAGCTCGGCGAGCTGGGCCTCGGCGGTCTCGTCGTCGTGGTCGAGGTCTCCCCCGACCAGCAGCCGCGGCGTCACGAACACCGCGTTCGCGCGCACTAGCTCGGGTCGGGTGGACATGGGTCCACTGTGCACCCTGGCACCGACAAACCCCTCCGCGGCGTCGAGCGGCGGTCCCTTCCGTAGGGTTCGAGGTCGACCCCGACCCGAGGAGCAGATCGTGGAGTTCGCCGACCTCCAGGCCGCCGCCCGCGACGTCCGACGACGCTACGCGGAGGCCGAGCGCGAGAGCTATGGCCGCTCCTGGACGACCGAGGAGATCATGCTCGGCTTCCTGGGCGACGTCGGCGACCTGGCCAAGCTCGTGCAGGGGAAAGCCGGGGTGCGTCCCCGCGACGACCTCGACGAGGCGCTGGCCCACGAGCTCGCCGACTGCCTGTGGTGCGTGCTGACCCTGGCTGAGGCCTACGACGTCGATCTGGAGTCGGCGTTCCTCGCCTCGATGCGCTCGCTGGCCGCGCACCTGGAGCGCGACTCGTGAGCTTCGAGCCCGGAGCGAGCATCGAACGTCGCGAGGTCCTCCACGGGGAGCTCTGGCTCACCCACCCGGTCACCGTCGTCGACGACGACGGCGAGCACCTCGCCGTCCGTCTCGACCCGGGCTCGCCGTTCACCTTCCCGCGGCACCCGTTCGGCGTCCATCCCTGGGCGCAGCACCGGGCGTGGGGCGGCTCGATCGTGTTGCAGCTGTACCGCACCGGCGACCTGTACAGCGTGTGGAAGATGTTCGAGGCCGACGGCACGCTACGGCACTGGTACGTGAACTTCGAGGCGCCTGTGGTGCGCGGTCCGGCCCACATCGACACCGACGACTACGGCCTGGACCTCGTCGTCGGCTCGGACGGCCGCCGCAGCTGGAAGGACGTCACCGACCTCCACCACCAACGCACCGAGGGTCGTATCGACGAGCGCACCGTGCTCGACGTGCTCGCCGCCGCGGCCCGAGTCGAGGCCGACCTCGACGCCGGTCGGCTGTGGTGGGAACGCTGGCTGGACTGGACGCCGCGCGCCTGACGTCCTTGCCTCAGCAGCTCACGAGAGCACCGCTGCGCACATGCACGTGGAGCCATCACAGGCTGAGTAACGAGCGAGGCCCGCTGCCCTCCGGCGTGAACCGGAGCGCAGCGGGCCTGTTGCATCTCTGATGCGAATATGGCTCGCTCTCAGCTGCAGCCGCTGGTGCTGCCGCAGCCCTCGCAGACGTAGCAGGAGCCGGCGGGGCGCATCTTGGTGCCGCAGGTCATGCACAGCGGGGAGTCGACGGCGGTGCCGGTGAGCTGCTCGAGGAGCTCGGCGCTGGTGTGGGCGCCGCGGGTGTCGGACTTGGTGCCCTCGACCACGTCGGCGTCCTCGATGTCGTCGGTCTCGGCGTCCTCGAGGTCGGCCTCGACCACCGTGGCAGCGCGCGGGGAGTCGATGAGCTCGGAGGCGTTGCCGGTCTCCTCGGCGGGCAGCTCGTAGGAGCCGGTCTCGAGGTGGCGCTGGCGCTCCTCGGCGGAGTAGATGCCGAGCATCGAGCGTGCGTCGAAGTCGAGGTAGTCCAGCGCGAGGCGACGGAAGACGTAGTCCATGATCGACTGCGCCATCCGGACGTCGGGGTCGTCGGTGAGGCCGGCCGGCTCGAAGCGCAGGTTGGTGAACTTCGAGACGTAGGTCTCCAGCGGGACGCCGTACTGCAGGCCGATCGAGACCGCGATCGAGAAGGCGTCCATCACGCCGGCCAGGGTGGAGCCCTGCTTGCCGAGCTTGAGGAAGACCTCGCCGAGCTCGCCGTCGTCGTGGGCGCCGGAGGTCATGTAGCCCTCGGCGCCGCCGACGGTGAAGGACGTCGTGAGCGACTTGCGCGACTTCGGCAGCCGCTTGCGGGTGGGGGCGTAGACGACCTTCTCCACGACCTTCTCCACGACCTCGGCGGCGCCGTCGCTCGCCTCGGCGTCGGCCTTCTTGGCCTTCGCGTCGGCCAGCGGCTGGCCGACCTTGCAGTTGTCGCGGTAGACCGCGGTGGCCTTGAGGCCGAGCTTCCACGACTGCAGGTAGACGTCCTCGATCTCCTCGACCGTGGCCGTCTCGGGCAGGTTGACCGTCTTGGAGATCGCGCCGGACAGGAACGGCTGGGCGGCCGCCATCATCCGCACGTGGCCCATCGGCTTGAGGGCGCGCGCGCCCATCGCGGTGTCGAAGACCTCGTAGTGCTCGGTGCGCAGGCCGGGGGCGTCGATCACGTGGCCGTGCTCGGCGATGTAGGCGACGATCGCCTCGATCTGCTCGGGCTGGTAGCCGAGCTTCTTCAGGGCCCGCGGGATGGTCTGGTTGACGATCTGCATAGAGCCGCCGCCGACGAGCTTCTTGAACTTCACCAGGGAGAAGTCGGGCTCGATGCCGGTGGTGTCGCAGTCCATCATGAAGCCGATGGTGCCGGTGGGCGCGAGCACGGAGGCCTGCGCGTTGCGGAAGCCGTGCTCGGCACCGAGCCGCTGCACGTCTGCCCAGGCCTGGGTGGCCAGCTTGTGGACCTGGCCGTCGGCGATCGCGAGGGTGCGGATCGTGTCGTTGGCGGCCTGGTGCTTGCGCATCACGCGCTGGTGGGCGTCGGCGTTGCGGGCGTAGCCGGCGTAGGGGCCGACGACCTCGGCGAGCTCGGCCGAGCGCTTGTAGGACTGGCCGGTCATCAGCGAGGTGATCGTGGCCGCCATCGCGCGGCCGCCGTCGGAGTCGTAGCCCAGACCCATCGCCATCAGCAGCGCGCCGAGGTTGGCGTAGCCGATGCCGAGCTGGCGGTAGTTGCGGGTGGTCTCGCCGATCGGCTCGGTCGGGAAGTCGGCGAAGCAGATGGAGATGTCCATCGCGGTGATGATGAACTCCACGGCCTTGGCGAACAACGCGGCGTCGAAGGTGTCATCGTCCTTGAGGAACTTCAGCAGGTTCAACGAGGCCAGGTTGCACGAGGAGTTGTCGAGCGACATGTACTCCGAGCACGGGTTGGACGCGGTGATCCGACCGGTCTCGGGGTTGGTGTGCCAGTCGTTGATCGTGTCGTCGTACTGCAGACCGGGGTCGGCGCAGGCCCAGGCGGCCTCGCTGATCTTGCGGAACAGCTCGCGCGCGTCGACCCGCTCGATCTCCTCGCCGTTCTTGCGGCCGCGCAGGGCGAAGTCGGTGCCGTCCTCGACCGCGCGCATGAACTCATCGGAGACGCGCACGGAGTTGTTGGCGTTCTGGTACTGCACCGAGGTGATGTCGGCGCCGCCGAGGTCCATGTCGAAGCCGGCGTCGCGCAGGGCGCGGATCTTGTCCTCCTCCTTGGCCTTGGTCTCGACGAACTCCACGATGTCGGGGTGGTCGACGTCGAGGACGACCATCTTCGCCGCGCGGCGGGTGGCGCCACCGGACTTGATGGTGCCGGCCGAGGCGTCGGCACCGCGCATGAAGGAGACCGGGCCGGAGGCGGTGCCGCCGGAGGAGAGCAGCTCCTTGGAGGAGCGGATACGCGAGAGGTTGAGGCCGGCCCCGGAGCCGCCCTTGAAGATGAACCCCTCCTCCTTGTACCAGTTGAGGATCGAGTCCATCGAGTCGTCGACGGAGAGGATGAAGCACGCCGAGACCTGCTGCGGCGAGGCGGTGCCGACGTTGAACCACACCGGGGAGTTGAAGGAGAAGTACTGGTTGACCAGCAGCCAGGTGAGCTCGTGCTCGAAGATCTCGGCATCGGCGTCGGTGGCGAAGTAGCCGTGCTCGACGCCCGCGGCGGTGTAGGTCTTCACGATCCGGTCGATCAGCTGACGCAGGCTCTGCTCGCGCTGCTCGGTGCCCAGGGCGCCGCGGAAGTACTTGGTGGTGACGATCGTGGAGGCGTTGAGCGACCACGACGCCGGGAACTCGACACCGCGCTGCTCGAAGACGGTCTCGCCGGTCTTCCAGTTGGTCTGGACGACGTCGCGACGCTCCCAGGTGACCTCGTCGTAGGGGTGGACCCCGGGCGTGCTGAAGACGCGCTCGAGGGTGAGCCCCGTGCGCTCGGTGCCGGCGGGCCCGGTGGTGCCGGTGGTGCCCGTGGCTGCGCCGCTCGCGGTCTCGGTCATAGGGGTCGTCTCCTTCGTCGGTGCCGATTCGGTGCTGTTGATCGGTGCTGTTGATCTTGGTGCTGAGGGGTGCTGCGGGCTGCTTCAAGTCTGGCGCGGACCACCGACATTTCCCGGTCGGCGGTCCGGCGTTCTGGTCGAGTCCGCGCCGGCCGTGCCAGCGCAGCATGCGAGAGGGAGAAGGGTCGAGATGGTGCGCCCGGCAGGCAGCTTCCCCACTACCTGCCGGGCGGTCTGTGGTCAGCCGGTCGGGGCCGGATGAGGGGTGCGACTCGCCGCATCGGCGTGCATCGCCGCGATCTCCTCGATGAAGTCGTCGGCGGACTCGAAGGAGCGGTAGACGCTGGCGAATCGGAGGTAGGCGACCTCGTCGAGGACCTTCAGCGGACCGAGGATCGCCAACCCCACCTCGTGGGCGGGGACCTCTGCGGCTCCGGTGAGCCGGAGGGCGTCCTCGACCTCTTGGCCGAGGCAGGCCAGCTGCGCGTCGGTGACCGGGCGCCCCTTGCAGGCCTTGCGGACACCGGCGACGGCCTTGTCGCGTTGGAACGGCTCGGTCGCGCCCGAGCGCTTGAGGATCGAGAGCTGCATCAGCTCCACGGTGGTGAACCGGCGCTCGCATGAGGAGCACGTACGGCGACGCCGGATCGACGCCCCGTCCTCGGCGACCCGCGAGTCGAGTACCCGGGTGTCAGTGCCGCGGCAGTAGGGGCAGTGCATGGGAACTCCTCTCGGGCACGTCGAAGCGACCCCGCTGGGACCTCGGGACGGTTGTGGAAAACTCGGCTTCTCCTGGGGAGAACACCGCAGGCGATGTGGGTCTTCCGCATCTCGGTGTGAACTAGATGTGGATAACTACATCGTTGTAACTACTAGATGTGGTGTGAACCGTACGCGGGCTGAGCACCGGGCGCAACCTGTCGCGGAACCTTTTCACGGCCGGTCCGGACAGGTCGCCCACCGTCGCACCGAACGCGCAGGTCAGCGGGCCCTAGCCCGCAGCGAGCGGAGGCGAAGAATCGGTCTCGGTCGGCGTGTCGGCGCCCGCGGGCCCGGCGGAACCACTCGTCACGCACAATGTCGGTGTGGCACAGGGAAAGCGGGCGGGCGCGCGGGCGAAACGACGGTTCCGGCCCGCCCTGCTGGCTCTGGCCCTCGGCGTGACCGCCGCATTCGTCGCCTGGGGCTACCTGGTCTATGCCGCGATCGACTTCGGCACCACCGCCCGTGGCGGCGACGACACGGCCTGGTGGTTCCTAGCCCTCGCTGCTGCCGGAGCGGTGGCCTGCCTGTTCGTGGCGCTCATCCTCCTGGCCCGCATCGGCCGTTCGATCGGGCTCATCGCGCCCCACGAGCCCGCCGAGCAACCGACCGGGGACCCGGAGGCATCGGCTCCGCCGCGCGGCCCGGGTGGGCGCCGCGCCGCCCGCTGAGCCGCTGGAGGCGGATTCGGCGATTCGCATCACCCACGCCCGGTTCGGCTCCTAGGCTGGAGGGCCCACCGGCCCGACGACGAGTCGGCGAGCATCCCCTCCGGAGTGAGCGTGGCCAAGCACGAGGTCCAGGTGACGGGGGCCAGCGTGCTCGACGGCCTCTACCGCACCACCTGCGCGTGCTCGTGCGGGTGGACCGGGGAGTCGGAGGAGTCCGCAGAGGCCGGGGCGCTCGCCGCTGCGGCGAGGGTACGGCTCGAGCACCTGGTCGCCGCGCACCCGCGTCAGTCCCCCTCGTCGTTCTTCCGCCCGCGTGCCGCCGCGCGCTACTAGCATCCGCGTTCGATCAGCGCCGCCGCCCAGCGCGAGGGCAGGTGGGTTCGCTTCGCCGGCTGCGCCTGCGGCTGGACGACCGCGGTCGGCGGCCGTTCGGCGGCCGCGACCGCCAAGTCCGCGCGCGCCGAGCATCTGGAGCACGTGAACCTCCAGACCGGACGCAGCCCCTGGCGCGACTACGTGGTGCTCGCCGGCCTGGTACTGCTCGTGGTCGCGGTCGTACTGACCCTCGCCGCGCTCGCCATCAGCGCCGGAGGCGGAGACCCGACCGACCTGGGCTCGATCATCGGCGGGTGACCGAGCAGTCGGAGGTCGAGCAGACGCCGGCAGGCACGGGTGCCGGGCTTTCGTCGTCGCTCGCGGTACAGAACAGTTGGCGCTCGCTTGCTCAACCTCCGGCCGCAGGAACTGCGGCGAAGCCGCCGGAGGTTGAGCAAGCCGGGAGGGCGAGGAACGAGCCCGACCGGCGCAGACGAAACCTCGCGACCGACCTCGAAACGCCGGCAAGGTCGGTCCCGGGCACGTCGGAGGTGCCGAAAAAGAACGAACCGGAGGTGGAGCCGTCTTCCCGCGGCTCCACCTCCGGCCTCTTCCCCGTCCGCGTCCGCCGGGGTCGAAGCGGCGGACGACGTCTGGTTGGCCCGGGCCGCCTCAGCCGGCCGGGACGATCAGCTGCTGACCGGCGTCGAGAGTGACGTCGGGCAGGTCGTTGAGGTCGACGAGATAGCTCATCATCTCGCGGACGTCGTCACCCTCGGCCACGTCGGAGGCGATGCTCCACAGCGTCTCGCCCGGCGCCACGACGACGGTCTCGGTGGCCTGCGGCTCGGCGGTGGCCATGGAGTTGCTCGCGAACACCACGCCGATCGCGAGCAGGACCAGGAACGCCAGCGCGAACAGCACGAGGCGGCCGCGCCGCGTGAGCCGGTAGACCGGCACATACTCCTCGCGGACGTCGGCCCTGTCGAGGGTGTCGAAGGTGTCGAGGGTGGTGCTCATCTGGTGCCTCCTGGGGAAGTGGGTGCGAACCGATGTCTAATGGCGACCACCGACACTCGGGCCGCACGTCGCGGCGGCCAAACCGATGGTTCGATCAGACATTCGATCGAACACCTGAGCGAGACTAGATCAGGTGTTCGAACAATGCAAGGCCTCGCTCGAACACGCGTTCATCCCTCGCCGGTCGTGCACCCTCCGACACGCCGTTCGAACACCTGTTTGAACTCCGCCTCGATCGGTGGCACGCTGGCCGACATGCCTCGCACCCCCAAGAACTCGCCGGACAACCCGTCGAAGGTCGCCGAGCTTCCCGACGGTCCGGCCGACGCCACCGGCCTGACTCCGCGCCAGCAGCGCGTCCTGGCGACCATCAAGGACAGCATCGAGCGGCGCGGCTACCCACCGAGCATGCGCGAGATCGGGGAGTCCGTGGGGCTGCTGAGCACCTCGAGCGTCGCCCACCAGCTGCGCACCCTGGAGCAGAAGGGGTTCATCAAGCGCGACCCCAACCGTCCCCGCGCCCTGGAGGTCTTCCTTCCCGAGGTCATGGCTGCCCGACGTTCGCTCGGCGCGGCGGAGGAGAGCTCGTTCGACGAGACCGGGATCGGCGACGCGGCCACCCCGCCCACCCATGTTCCGCTGCTCGGCCGGATCGCGGCGGGTGGGCCGATCCTCGCCGAGGAGACCTACGACGACGTCTTCCCGCTCCCGCGCCAGCTCGTGGGTGACGGTCAGCTGTTCATGCTCGAGGTCTCGGGCGAGTCGATGATCGAGGCGGCGATCTGCGACGGCGACTACGTCGTGGTCCGCCAGGCACAGACCGCGGAGAACGGCGAGATCGTGGCCGCCCTCCTCGACGGAGAGGCCACGGTCAAGACCCTCCAGCGCAAGGACGGCGAGGTCTGGCTGCTCCCCCACAACCCGGCTTTCGAGCCGATCGACGGCAGTTCGGCGACCATCCTGGGCATCGTCACCGCCGTCCTGCGCAAGGTCTGAGACCTCCGGGGAGGATGCGGGTCCGGCTCGACGGCCGGGCGCGCGGCACGATGTCGGCACCGGGAGTTACGGTGTGGTCTCCCTATCTGATCGGAGCCCTGATGCGCGTGCGCATTCATCCCCTCCCCTTGACCCGGCTACGGGCTGTTCGCGGGCTGGTAGCCCTCGGCGCCGTCGGCGCCCTGGTTCTCGGCATGCTCGCGGCCTTCGCCGGCCCGAGCGCCTCGGCCCGCGTCGCCGATCCCGGCAAGGCGCCCGCCGCCGGCGGCGAGCGCCGGGCAGCGACCGACGCACTGCGCGAGGCGCAGGAGATCCGCACCGACGGCGCGGCCGGCCGCGACGCGACCATGGCGTTGCGCGATCTGTTCGCCACCCGCGACGCGCTCACCGGCGCCGAGCGCGAGGCGGCCGACCGGATCCTGGCCCGTCCCACCAGCCCGGGCGGCGACGGCTACCTCAACTACGGCAACGTCGATGAGGCCCCGCCGGTCTGCAACGCCACCTTGTGCGTCCATTACGTCACCGAAGGCGCCAACGCCTCCACGCCTGCCCAGGTCAACGAGACGCTGACCACGCTGTCCGACGTCCACAACAACTTCATCGCCTCGGGCTACCGCGCGCCGAAGGCCGACGGCAACCGTGGCGGCAACAGCAAGATCGACGTCTACCTCGGCAACATCGGGAACCTCGGCATCTACGGCTACTGCACCTCCGACGACCCGAACAAGAGCACCTCCCGCTACGACCGCTGGGCCTACTGCGCGCTCGACAACGACTTCAGTGCCGAGGAGTTCCCGACCAACACGCCGTTGGAGAACCGCCAGGTCACCGCGGCGCACGAGTACTTTCACGCGATCCAGTTCGCCTACGACGCCTACGAGGACGCCTGGCTGATGGAGGCCACCGCGGCCTGGGTCGAGGACGAGCTCTACGACAACGTCGACGACAACCTGCAGTACCTGCGCACCAGCCAGATGCGCAACCCCGGCATCCCGTTGGACACCTTCAACCCGAGCACCGGCTTCCACTACGGCACCTGGAGCTTCTTCCGGTTCCTCACCGAGAAGTACCGGGGCAAGAAGGGTGTGCTGCCGAAGCTGGTGCTCGACATCTGGAAGAAGGCTGACTCCACGCCAGGTGCGCCCGACATGTACTCCTGGCAGGCCGTCAACGCGGTGCTGAAGAAGAAGAAGACCACCGGCGCAGCGATGCTCGGCGCCTACGCCGTCGCGAACCGCCGTCCGGCCAAGGCCTACGACGAGGGCCGGGCCAACAAGTACCCGACCGCGCCCGCCAAGCGGATCAAGCTGGCCAAGGGCAAGACCCGCGGCCACCAGGCCACGCTCAACCACCTGACCACCCGCACGGTCGTCGTCCAGCCCAAGGGCAAGATGGGCAAGAAGGCCAAGGTCCGCCTGAAGTTCAACCTCAGCCGGAAGGCCACCGGCGCCTACGCGCTGGTCACCACGACGGCCAAGTCCGGCAAGGTCCGCACCGTCCGTGTCAAGCTGAACCGTCAGGGCGACGGAGTTCGCGTCGTGCCGTTCAACAACAAGGTCAAGAAGCTCGAGGTCACCCTCGTCAACGGCAGCGGCCGGTTCAAGTGCTGGCAGCGCACGGGCTTCTCCTGCCAGGGCACGCCGCTCGACAACCGTCTCGTCCAGCGGTTCACCGCCACCGCCCTGCGCCGCTGACCGAGGTCTCGCGCACGGCATCCCGGATGCCCGTCTCACCTCACAGAGGTGGGGCGGGCATCCGCCGCATTTCGGCCCGGTTCAGCCGGCGTCGGCCGCGAGTCGGGCCAGTGCCTTGCGGACGACGGCCGGGTCGGTCGTCGTCCACATGGGCGGCAGGCTCGCCTTGAGGAAGCTGCCGTAGCGGGCAGTCGCCAGTCGAGGGTCGAGGACGGCGACGACGCCGCGGTCGGTGGTGGTGCGGATCAACCGTCCCGCCCCCTGGGCGAGGAGCAGCGCGGCATGGGTGGCCGCCACCTGCATGAACCCGTTGCCGCCGGCCCGGTCGGCGGCCTTCTGCCTGGCGCTCATCAGCGGGTCGTCGGGCCGCGGGAACGGGATCCGGTCGATCAGCACGAGCTGACAGGTGTCGCCCGGGACGTCGAGGCCCTGCCACAGGCTCAGGGTGCCGAACAGGCAGGTGTGCGGATCGCCGACGAACTGGGCGGCCAGCTCGGGCAGCTGCGCCTCACCCTGCGCCAGGGTGGTCAGGTGGGGCAGGCGGGTGCGCACCTCCTCGGCGGCGGCCTCGGCCGCCCGACGGCTGGAGAACAGCCCGAGCGTGCGGCCCTCGGCGGCGTCGACGAGCTCGACGATCTCGTCGAACTGGACCTTGGTCAGCCCGTCGCGCCCCGGGGCGGGCAGGTGGCGGGCGACGTAGAGGATGGCTTGGCGGCCGTAGTCGAACGGGGAGCCTACGTCGAGGCCGACCCACGGCAGCACGTCCTCGGTGCGCTCGGGACCGCTCGCGGCCCGTTCGGAGCGTTCGGTGGGCTTGAGCCCGACGCTGGTGGCGACCGAGGAGAAGTCGCCGCCGAGCATGAGGGTCGCCGAGGTCATCACGACCGTCTTGTCGGTGAGCAGCTTGTCCCTCATCGGCGCCCACACCTCCAGCGGCGCGACGCACAGCCGCGGCGGCATCCGGTCCCCGCCCTCGGTGAGCCAGAGGACGTCGTCGGCGGACCCGGCGGCCATCCGCTCGGCGGTGACGAACACCTCCTGCACCGAGCCCCGCGCCTGGGTGAGGCCGGCGTCGGCGTCGTCACCCGGCTTGGTCTTGGGATAGGCCGACAGACAGGCGCGGGCGGCGTCACGGACCAGTGCGAGCGCGTCGGCGAGGTCCTCGGGCATCGCGTCGAACCGTCCCGGACGCGCCTCGCCCATGGCGTCGCGCAGGGCGTCGGCGGCGTCGGTGAGGTCGTCGGCCTCGGTGCCCTCGACGTGCCGCTGGGAGCGGCGGGCCGCCCGCTCGACGTCGGCGGCACCGAGCTCGTCGGTGGCGGCCTGGGTGACTCGCGCGACGAGCTCGTGCGCCTCGTCGATCACCGCGACGTCGTAGTCGGGGATCATCGGCACGCCTTCGATGGCGTCGATCGCGAGCAGCGAGTGGTTGGTGATGATCAGGTGCGAGCGGTGCGCCTTCTCCCGGGCCAGCTCGGCAAAGCACTCCTGCCCGAACGGACAACGCTGGGCGCCGAGGCAGTCGCGGTGGCCCACGCTGACCTGGCGCCACTCCCGGTCGGTGTGCCGCGGGGCGCTGTCGCGCTCCCCCGAGCCCTTGGACTCCGCCTGCTTCTCGGCCCACTCGCGTAGCTCGAGCACCTTGCTGGCCATCGAGCCCTGCGGGACGTCGACCAGCACGCCCTGGTCGTCGGGCACCCCCTCGCGGATGCGGTGCAGGCAGGCGTAGTTGGACCGGCCCTTGAGCACGGCGTAGGAGGTGTCGAGCCCGGCGACGTCGTCGACGGCTTCGACGAGCCGCGGCAGGTCGCGCTCGACGAGCTGGTGCTGGAGCGCGAGGGTCGCGGTGGCCACCACGACCCGCTTGTCGTGTACAAGTGCGGGCACGAGGTAGGCCAGCGACTTGCCGGTGCCGGTGCCGGCCTGCACGAGTAGGTGGCGCTCGTCGGCGAAGGCCGACGAGACCGCCTCGGCCATGACCACCTGGCCCTCGCGCTCCGCGCCGCCAAGGGCCTCGACCGCCACGCCGAGGACGTCGCGGACGGCAGGCTTCGTGGACACCAGAGCACCCTAACGACGTCGACGGCCCACCCGGCCCACCACCACCGCGCGCCTGTGGACAACCCGCATGACAGCCTGGTGGCGTGTCAGCGATCAGGGTGCGGGACTTCTGGCGCAGCGCCCACGCCGACTCCCACGCGGGCTTCCGGTTCGTCGTCGGCATGTGCGTCTTCTGGTTCGGGCCGCTGCTGTTCGGCGCGATGGGACTGATGACGCGGCCCCAGCGCTGGGCGATCGTGGCGTGGGCGGCCGTGGCGGCGCTCGGCTGGTTGGCGGCATGGGCCGTCATGCTCGGCCGGCACTTCCGGGCCCGTCCGGGCGAGGTCGTCGACCTCACACCGACCGCGCCGCTCCTGCTGCCGGCGGGCCTCATGGTCGGCGGGATCGTCGGCTGCCTGCTGTCGTTCTGAGCCGGTGGCCGGGCTGAGCGAACGGGCCCGCCGGTCAGACGGCGTAGGCGGCCAGCTCGTTCGCGAGGTCCGCGTTCGCCCGGCCTCGGACCCGGGTGCCCTCACCGGTGTGCTCGAGCTCCTCGATCTCCCCGTGCTGGTGCAGCCAGTTGACCAGGTCGCCGCGCTCGTAGGGCAGCAGCACGTCGAACTCGACGCCGGGCCTGGGCAGGTCGGCCTCGATGAGCGCGAGTGCCTCCTCGATCCCCTCGCCGGTGCGGGCGCTGACCACGACCGAGTGCGGCTCGTGCTGACGCAGGCGGGCGAGCACGAGCGGGTCGGCGGCGTCGGCCTTGTTGATGACGACGATCTCGGGGACGTCGGCGGCCTCGATGTCGGCGAGCACCCCGCGCACCGCGGACAGCTGGCCCTCGGGGTCGGGGTGCGACCCGTCGACGACGTGGACGATCAGGTCGGAGTCGGCCACCTCCTCCAGCGTCGAGCGGAACGCCTCGATGAGCTGGTGGGGAAGGTGCCGCACGAAGCCGACGGTGTCGCTCATCGTGTAGACGCGGCCGTCGGCGGTGGTGGTGCGCCGGGTGGTGGGGTCGAGGGTGGCGAACAGTGCGTCCTCGACCAGGACGCCGGCGCCGGTGAGCCGGTTGAGCAGCGAGGACTTGCCGGCGTTGGTGTAGCCGGCGATCGCGACGCTGGGGATCTGGTGGCGGTTGCGGTCGGCCCGCTTGGTGTCGCGGGTGCCCTTCATGTGCTTGAGCTCGCGACGCAGCTTGGCGATCTTGTCGTTGATCCGTCGCCGGTCGGTCTCGATCTTGGTCTCACCGGGGCCGCGACCGCCGATGCCGCCGCCGTCGGCGCCGACCCGGCCACCGGCCTGGCGCGACAGGTTGCCGCCCCAGCCGCGCAGCCGCTGCTTCATGTACTGCAGCTGGGCCAGCTCGACCTGCGCCTGGCCCTCGCGGGACTTGGCGTGCTGGGCGAAGATGTCGAGGATCAGGGCGGTGCGGTCGACGACCTTCACCTTGACCCGGTCCTCGAGGTTGCGCAGCTGGCTGGGCGCGAGCTCGCCGTCGCAGATCACGGTGTCGGCGCCGGTGGCCGCCACGATCTCGGCCAGCCCCTCGACCTTGCCGCGGCCGATGTAGGTGGCCGGGTCCGGCGTCTGACGGCGCTGGTAGATCGCCTCCAGCACCTCCGACCCGGCGGTCTCGGCGAGCAGGGCGAGCTCGGCCATGGAGTTCTCGGCGTCCTCGACGGTGCCGTCGGTCCACACGCCCACGAGCACGACGCGCTCCAGGCGGAGCTGGCGGTACTCGACCTCGGTGATGTCCTCGAGCTCGGTGCGCAGGCTCGCGACGCGCCGCAGCTGGTGGCGCTCGGCGAGCTCCATCGCCCCGACGGTGGGATCGTCCTCGGGGTCGGGCTGGTCGGCGTATCCCGAGACGAAGTCGTCGACGGGGGCTTGGTCGTCGCTCTCGAGCCGGTCGGCGTCGTCCCAGTCGGCGGTCTCGTCGAGCTCGGCGTCGAGGGTGAAGTCAGGTGCGTGGTTCGTCATATGTCCTTCAGCGTAGGTCAGCATCCTCACCCTCACTAACCAATTTCGGGCCCGCTCTCATCCCTGGTGGGGCTCCGGCGTCGGGATAGTCCCGGCCGTTTGGGTCCTTTTCCGGGGGCTCTGGCAACCCGTTCGGCCGGGACTATCGCAAAAGTCCGCAGCAACTCCGAACCCGCACTACTTGCGTATCCGCACTTACTGCGGCAATCTGGAGGGCATGACGAGACAGCGACGCGACTTCGCCGGCGTCTATGCCGCGCTCGACGAGGCGGTCGGGCTGCGGGCCGAGGAGGCGCTCCCCCACCTGCGGATGGCGGCCGAGCGACTGACCGAGCTCATCGACGAGACCATGGCCGCCGCCGTCGTCGAGGGCGGGACCTCGCTGCGGGCGGCCGGCCAGCGCGCCGGGCTCTCCGAGAACGCCGTCGGCCCGCGCCTGGCTCGCACCGCCGCGCTCGCGCCCTACGCCAACGACGAGGGCCGGGTCACCGCCGCGGCCGTCGAACGGGCTCGCTACGACGCCGAGACCGGCACCACTCCTCCGGCGAGGCCGGCCGCAGCACCCCTGCGGTTCAAGGCCCGCCGGCCCACGAAGGGAAGCACCTGATGACCGACCAGACCCTCACCCACGTCTACTTCCTGCTCGACCGCAGCGGGTCGATGCAGTCGATCAAGACCGACACCGAGGGCGGGTTCGCCGCCTTCCTCGACGAGCAGCGCGCGGCGCCGGGCAGCTGCCGGGTCACCCTGGCCCAGTTCGACAACGTCTACGAGGAGGTCTACCGCGACCTCGACGTCGCCGACGTCCCGCCGCTCGCGCTGGTCCCGCGCGGCAGCACCGCGCTGCTCGATGCGATCGGCCGTCTGGTCACCGACGCCGGCGCGCGCCTGGCCGCACTCCCCGAGGACCAGCGCCCCGGCACCGTCATCGTCGCGATCATGACCGACGGCCTGGAGAACGCCAGCCAGGAGTGGACCCACCCGGCGATCAAGGCGCTGGTCGAGCAGCAGTCGAACGACTACGCGTGGCAGTTCATGTACATGGGCGCCGACCAGGACGCCGTCGAGGTCGGCACGTCGCTCGGCGTCTCGGCCGACCACTCCCTCACCTACGGCCGCGGCCGCAGCCGCGAGGCGATGACGAAGAACGGCGAGAAGATCCGCGCGATGCGGGCGGCGCGGATGACCGACGCCTCCGCGCCGCTCCCGGCGTTCACCGCCGAGGAGCGCCGCGACCTGGCCGAGTGAGCGCCCCGACTACTCCCGACTACTTCGGTGGCATCCGGATGCCGCCGTCGAGTCGGACGGTCTCGCCGTTCATGTAGGAGTTGGTGAGGCACTCGACCACCATCGAGGCCAGCTCGTCGGGCACGCCGAGGCGCTTGGGGAACAGCACGCTCTCGCCCAGCTTGGCCTTGAACGCCTCGGCCTCCTCGCCCTCGCCGTAGATGGGGGTGTCGATGAGGCCGGGGGCCACGGTGTTGAGGCGGATGCCGGACGCCGACAGGTCGCGCGCCACCGGCAGCGTCATCCCGACGACGCCGCCCTTGGACGAGGCGTAGGCCGCCTGGCCGATCTGTCCGTCGAAGGCGGCCACGCTGGCCAGGTTGACGATCGCGCCTCGGCAGCCGTCGGCGTCGGGCTCGTTGCGGCTCATCACGGTGGCCGCCTGGCGCACCATGTCGAAGGTGCCGATCAGGTTGATCCCGACCACCTTGGCGAAGAAGTCGAGCGCGTGCGCCGACTCGATCTGGCCGTCGCGCCCGATGGTGCGCTGCGCGCCGCCGATGCCGGCGGAGTTGACCACCGCGCGCAGCGGTGCGATGTCGGCCGCCGCCTCGACCGCGGCGGTGATCTGCTCGGTCTGCGTGACGTCGACCAGCGCGAAGACGCCCTTGATCTCCTCGGCCAGCGCCTCCCCCTTCTCGGCCTGGACGTCGGCGACGACGACCGTGCACCCGAGGGCGGCGAGCTGGCGAGCGGCAGCGGCACCGATGCCCGAGGCCGCTCCCGTGACGATGGCAGAAGATCCGTTGAGGTCCATGTCCGGAGCATAGGACGACGGCGCCGCGTCACGACTCCTGGTTCAAAGAGCGGTGGCCCCACGCGCCACGAGAACCGCCGGGCCGGTCATGACGACGCGGCCCTCCGCCGTCCAGCGGACCGTGACGACGCCGCCGGGCTGCTCGACCGCCAGGTCGAGGTCCCGGTCGAGACCGAACGCCTCGGTGGCGGCCACGGCGACGGCGCAGGCCCCGGTGCCGCACGCCTGGGTCTCCCCCGACCCCCGCTCGTGCACGCGCATCGCGAGCTCGGCCGGACCGCGGCGCACCACGAACTCGACGTTGACGCCGCGGGGGTAGGTCCCCTCGTCGTGGACCGGGGGCTCCCGCAACGGCCCGGCCTCCGCGAGGTCGTCGACGAAGGCGACCGCGTGCGGGTTGCCCATGTCGACATGGGTGGCGCTCCACTCGTGCTCGCCGACGCGCACCGCGGTGGCGCCGAGTAGCTGCGGGACGCCCATGTCGACGCTGACCTCGCCATCGGGTCGCCCGTCCTCGAACCAGACGCGCTTGATGCCGGCGCGGGTGTCGACGTCGAGCGGGAGCGCGGGATCGATGAGGCCCTCGGTCGCCAGATACCGGGCGAAGACGCGGACGCCGTTGCCGCACATCTCGGCGATCGAGCCGTCGGCGTTGCGGTAGTCCATGAACCACAGGCCCGCCCCCGCGCCGGAGCCGTCGGGGCGCCGGACGACGCGCAGCACGCCGTCGCCGCCGATGCCGCCACGCCGGTCGCACAACGCGCGCAAGGTCTGCTCGGACAGGTCCGTGTGCCGGCTGCCGTCGTGATCGGGAAGCAGGACGAAGTCGTTGTGGGTGCCGTGCCCCTTGAGGAAGGGGTACTCGGGAGTCATGTCGTGTACAGGCGCTTCTCGTAGTTGCCCGGGTCGTAGTACTCGTCGAGCTCGGCGAGGTCGGCCCCGGCACGCTCGACCCGGGAGGCCACCACCGCGCGCCGCGGGACGCGGGCCTCGGGGTCCCACGTCTCGGGGTCCCACAGCTTCGAGCGGAGGAAGGCCTTGCCACAGTGGAAGAAGATCTCCTCGATCTCCACCACCAGCGCCAGGATCGGGCGATGGCCCTTGACGATCATCTCGTCGAAGAACGGCGCCTCGGTGACCAGCCGGGCGCGACCGTTGATCCGCAGCGTGTCGGTACGCCCCGGGATGAGGAAGTTGAGGCCGACGTGGGGGTTGACCACGACGTTGCGGTAGCCGTCGACCCGCCGGTTGCCGGGCCGCTCGGCGATCGCGATCGTGCGGTCGTCGATCACGTGCACCAGCGAGCCCGCGGGGTCGCCCTTGGGCGAGGCGTCGCACCGGCCCTCGGCGTCGGCGGTCGCGAGCACGCAGAACGGTGTGGCGGCGAGCCAGTCGCGGTCGACGTCGAGCAGCGCCGGGCGAACCTTGTCCTTGACCATCTGCGTCGGCTCGCCCACCAGCGCCGTGAGCTCGTCGAGGGTGTCGATCTCGGCCCATCCGGTGCGCGGCGCGTCAGTGGTGGTCACGCGCACACGGTACTCGGGCGGTGGCCCCCGGTTCCGGGGAGCGGTCAGGACAGGCCTGGGTGCTTGCGGCGCAGCACCGGGAGCAGCAGGGAGCGCGGGGTCACCTGGGCGAGCGCGGCTCCGACACGATTGGCGGCGCCTGGGATCACGACCAGGCGACCGCGGTCGAGCCCGTCGACGGCAGCCCGCGCCACGTCTGCGGCCGCGACCCAAAGGACCGCCGGGAGCGCGGCCTGGGCGTCGCCGTCCGCGAAGCCCGCGCGTTGCCCGAACTTCGTCTCGACGGGCCCCGGGCACAGCGCCGTGACCGTGACGCCGGACCCGGCCAGCTCGGCGGCCAGGCTCTGGGTGTAGCTGAGCACGAAGGCCTTCGCCGCGGCATAACCGGCCTGCCCGGGCAGCGGCTGGAAGGCCGCGGTGGAGGCGACGTTGAGGATGGCGCCCCTGCCGCGCTCGACCATCCCCGGGGCGAACCGGGAGCAGAGGTCGGCCACCGCGACGACGTCGAGCTCGAGCATCGAGACCTCGGCGTCCGGATCGGAGCCGGCGACCGGCCCCAGGGTGGAGAGGCCGGCGTTGTTGATGAGGATGTCGGGGTTCAGGCCCTTGCCCTCGACGGCGCCGAGCAGGCCCGCCCGGGTCTGGCGATCGGTGAGGTCGGCCGCGACGACGTCGGCCCGTACGCCGTCGGTGCGCAACTGCGCGGCGAGCTCCTCCAGCGGCGCGACCGAGCGCGCCACCAGCGTGACGTTGTGCCCGCGACGGGCCAGCTCGCGGGCGATCTGCGCCCCGATCCCTGAGGAGGCGCCGGTGACGACGGCGGTGCGATCCGGAGCCGGCGCGGGGAGAGTCATGGCGAGAGCCTATGGCGCTCCGGGGTAGGCATCGGGGAGGGTGTAGCCGTCAGTCGCACGTCACAACTCGGGAGGATTGCCCATGCGCGCTTCGAGAAGTCGCATCCGTTCACTCGCCGTCGCCGCCACCGCACTCGGTGTGGCCGCCGCGCTCACCGCCACCTCGATGCCGTCGGCGGGCTCGGCCACGGCGGCCCCGGTCGCGCACAAGCCCGCCAAGGCTCCGGTGATCGACAAGGACAGCACCAAGCTCCGGCAGCTGGTGAAGACCCAGACCATCCTCGATCACCTCGACCAGTTCCAGATCGTGGCCGACCGCTACGGCGACCGCGCGGCAGGCCACCAGGGCTACGCGGCGTCCTCGCGCTACGTCGAGCACGTGCTGCGCGAGGCCGGCTACACCCCGCGCCGCCAGTACTTCGACTTCACCTACACCCGGGTCCTGACCAACGACTTCACCGCCGGCGGCGAGGCGATCGAGAATCACGTGTTCTCGGGCTCGCCCGGCACGCCCGAGGGTGGCGTGAGCGCGGACCTGGTCGCGCCCGCAGACCCGCAGGGCTGCGCCGCCGCCACCTGGGACGGCATCGACGCCGCCGGCAAGATCGCCCTGGTCCACCGCGGCGGATGCAACTTCTCGGTCAAGTCCCGCGTGGCGAAGGCTGCGGGGGCCGACGCCGTCATCATCTGGAACAACGCGCCCGGCGCGCTGGTCGGCGGCTCGCTCGGCGACACGACCCCGGATCTGGCTCCGACGACCAGCATCTCCCAGGAGGACGGGCAGGCCCTGGTCGCGGCGATGGCGAGCGGCCCGGTTGCGGCGACCCTCGATCTCGACATCCTCGTCGAGCAGCGCCGCACCTGGAACGTGATCGCCGAGACCCGCAAGGGGCGCGCGGACAACGTGGTGATGGCCGGCGCCCACCTCGACGGCGTCCAGGACGGGCCCGGCATCAACGACAACGGCTCGGGCAGCGCGACGCTGCTGGAGGTCGCGGTCCAGCTGAAGAAGATGGAGGGCAAGCTGAAGAACCGCGTGCGCTTCGCCTGGTGGGGCGCCGAGGAGCTCGGCCTGCTCGGCTCGGCCCACTACGTCAACGACCTGGTGCTGAACCGGCCCGAGGCCCTCGACGACATCGCGACCTACCTCAACTACGACATGGTCGGCTCCCCCAACTACCGCATCGGCGTCTACGACGCCGACGAGTCGACCTACGAGGCCAGCGCACCCGTGCCCGCCGGCTCGATCGAGACCGAGCGCGCCTACCGCGCGTACTTCAAGGCCATCGGCCAGCCGGTCGTCGACACTGCCTTCTCCGGACGCTCCGACTACCAGGCCTTCATCGAGAACGGCGTCGCCGCGGGCGGCCTGTTCAGTGGCGGCGACGGCATCAAGACCGAGGAGGAGGCGCGCCTGTTCGGGGGCACCGCCGGGCTCGACTACGACCCGAACTACCACTCCCCCGAGGACGACATCTCCAACATCAACCGGCGCTCGGTCTCGATCATGTCCGACGCCATCGCCCACCTCACCATCACCCTGGGCAAGTCCACGGCCTCCATCGACGTGCCCGGTGGGCGCACCACGAAGCGCCTGGTGCACCCGCGCTCGCCGGAGCCGCGCCGCTGACCCTCACTCGTCGCTGACCCGTCGGCTATAGCTGACGGGTCAGCGTCGGGTTCGCGGTGACCCGTCGGCTATAGCGGACGGGTCAGCGCGACGGCGTAGCCACTCGATGGGATCGCCGTGGTCGGTCGGGTGCCCGGTCGCGCGCAGCATCATGCGGACCAGCTGACGCCGGTGGGCCGCGAAGGTCACGTTGTGGGCCAGCACGCTGGCGAGCTGGAAGCTCTCCGGCGGCTCGCACAAGGCGTCGATCAGGCGGTCGCCCCAGGCGCCGCGCCGATCGACGTCGCGCCACGCGGCGAGCCAGCGGGGCGCGACGCGGTCATGGCGCCTGCGGAGGGACGCCGGATCGTCGGCCCCTCGTTCCGGGACGTCGGCGCCGTCGATCGAGGCCAGCCACATCTCCTTGGTCCACACCATGTGCTCCAGCACCTCGGCGATCGAGGCCTCCTCGCCGTCCCAGGTCAAGACCGCGTGGCCCGGGAAGTGCCTGCGCCGGTAGTCGGCCTCGGGGAGGGCCACGGCCGCGTCGATCAGGGCCCGGGTGTCATCGAGGTCGTGCTCGACCAGCTGCTGGGTCATCGGGTTCGCCGTCTGCTCGTGCGCGTCGACCCACAGCGACGTCGGCGGATGGAAGTGGATGCCATTGGGGGCCGGGAGCCAGTGCCCGCGCGGCTGGGGCGACGTCGCGCTGGGCGGGTGTCCGTACGCCCTCGCGAAGGCACGCGAGAAGCCCTCGACCGACTCGTAGCCCGCGGCGAACGCGACGTCGGTGACCGAGGTGCCCTGCGCCAGCTGCCAGGCGGCTCGCTCCAAGATGACGCGCCGGCGCATCGCGACCGGCGGCTCGCCGGCGTCCCGACGCAACTGACGGCTGAAGTGGAAGGGCGAGGAGTACGCGCCGTCGGCCATCTCGTTCAGCGTGTCGTGCTCCTCGTCGAGGACGGCGTCGAGCAGCTCGCGCAGACGGTCACGGCCGGGCTCCACCACACCCCCATCCTCGCGCGCGAACGGAGGTCAGACCCGACCGATCTTGCGCACTGCCGCGACAGCGCGGTCGACCCGGTCCTCGGCGTCGAACGGGATCCACACGATGCGCGGGTCCTTGCGCCACCAGGCCAGCTGCCGGCGCGCGAACTGCCGGGTCGCGATCACGGTGCGCTCGCGCGCCTCGGCGAGAGTCAGGTCGCCGGCGAAGTGGGCGATCACCTGCTGGTAGCCGATGGCGCGCGCGGCGGTGCGGCCCTCGGCCAGCCCCTCGTCGAGGAGGCGCTCGACCTCGGCGACCAGGCCGGCGTCGTACATCTGGGCCACCCGGCGCTCGATGCGCGCGTCGAGGGTGGGGCGGTCGATCTCGACGCCGATCTGCACCGTGCGCGGGTCGAGATAGGTGAGCTCGGGCAGCGTCGCGGTGAACGAGCGGCCGGTGAGCTCGCCGACCTCGAGGGCGCGGACGATCCGGCGCGCGTTGTCGGGCCGGATCGCGGCGGCCGCGGCGGGGTCGGTCTCGGCGAGGCGGGCATGCAGCGCGGCGGCCCCGACGGCGTCCAGCTCGGCCTCCCAGCGCGCCCGGACGGCGTCGTCGGTGCCCGGGAACTCGAACCGGTCGAGGATCGCGCGGGTGTAGAGCGCCGACCCGCCGACGAGTACCGGGACCGACCCGCGCCCGCGGATCCCGCCGATCGCCGCGCGCGCC
The DNA here is from genome assembly GCF_037936805.1 of Nocardioides epinepheli. Taxonomy (NCBI): domain Bacteria; kingdom Bacillati; phylum Actinomycetota; class Actinomycetes; order Propionibacteriales; family Nocardioidaceae; genus Nocardioides; species Nocardioides epinepheli. The sequence continues at coordinate 125,990 of NZ_JBBMMC010000001.1, forward strand.
CATTCCTGGAACTGCGCGACGGTCGCGGGATCGCGGACCGTGAGGGTGTCGAGCAGGTGGTGCGGGATGCCTCGGCGCTCGGTGGGTGGGAGCTTCGCCGTCCCGATGTCCATGCCCCGGTAGACCTGCATGGCGTCGGTGTTGACGATCTCGCCACCCAGCCGCTCGGCGAGGTCGAGCGACAGGCCCGTCTTGCCGGCCGCGGTCGGACCCACCAACGCCACGATCGGGAGCTCGGTCTGCGGACTCGACATCGTGCTGTGGGTCATCTCCCTGGCTCGCGGTGGTCGGCCGGTCGGGCATGTTACTGACCAATGTGACCTGTGGCCTGCGCTTGTAAGCGCAGGTTAGAGGTCACAACGGTCGGTAACATGCCTCACCCCCCGGCCACCAGCACCACCGCCCACTACGCTGGAAACCCCGCGGCTCCGCGACGGAGCCGGCCTCAGACAGCAGGAGTGGTTCTCATGGGATTCCTCGACGACGCGAAGAACAAGGTGGCCGACGCCGTCGACCAGCACGGCGACAAGATCGAGTCCGGCATCGACAAGACGGCCGACTTCGTCGACGACAAGACCGGCGGCAAGTTCTCCGACAAGATCGAGACCGGCACCGCGAAGGCCAAGGACGCCCTCGACAGTCTCGACGGCAAGAACGACGACCTGAGGTAGGTCGTGGTCGACGGCTACACCGATCGCTACGCCGCCGCGCACGGCCGGTTCACGGTCGTACCGGCGGCGTACGTCTTCCTGCTGCGAGACGGCCAGCACAACCAGCACACCCAGCACGGCCCGGACAGTACGACCGGCGTCGAGGTGCTCCTCCAGCTCCGGCGCGGCACCGGCTACATGGACGAGCACTGGGCGGCGGCCGCCGCCGGTCACGTCGAGGCCGGGGAGACCGCGGTCGCTGCGGCCCACCGGGAGACCCGCGAGGAGATCGGGGTCACCGACGTCGAGCTGACCTTCCTCACCGCGATGCAGCGCACCCGCCACGACCAGGCGATCGACGAGCGGGTCGACTTCTTCTTCTCCGCGAGCTCGTGGGCCGGCGAGCCGCGGATCCTGGAGCCCACCAAGTGCGCCGAGCTGCGCTGGTGCGCGCTCGACGCCCTCGACGACCTGCCGCAGCCGGTGGTCCCGCACGAACGGGTGGTGCTCGATGCCCTGCGGGCGGGCACGATCGAGGGATACACCACGTTCGGGTTCTAGACCCGGCACGACCACTGGGAGGCGCCGATGAGCGGATCCGACGAGCACACCGACGACTTGGCCGAGCAGCCCGAGCCGCAGGCCGAGCCGAAGGAGCCCCCGCCGGGCGGGGTCGACTCCATCGACCACGACACCGGTCGCGAGCACGAGCCGGGCGGTCCGGTCGCGCACGACCTCGACCCCGACGACAACCCGGCAGTCGAGGACGCCCTGCCTGATGAGATGAAGCAGCTCGAGGACACCTCGACCCAGGCCACCGAGTCCGAGGATCCCGAGCTGGAGGAGGACGAGGAGGAGTCACCGGCATGAGCGAACGCCACGAGGACCGCGATCCGGCGAGCGGGCCGGAGAAGTACGACGTCACCGAGTCCGACCAGAGCACCGAGGGCGAGATGGGGGTCAGCAGCGAGCGGGAGGGCCCCACGGGCCCGGGCCAGCACGGCACGACCGGCGTCCGGCCCACCGGCGCCGCCGCGGACGCCGAGCACGACCACTCCGACGAGGAGCCACCGCCCGAGCAGTCGGCCGGCAGCCCCGAGACGAACCCCGAGGGGATCCCCCCGAAGGCCGGCTACCCCTCGCTCGACCCGCGCAGCAAGGACTCCTGATCAGCGCCTGACTACGAGCCGCACGCCGGGGCGTCGCTCACCGGCAGCGGCGCCGGGACGCCGACGCCCGGCATCCCGAGCGAGACACCGGCAGGCGTCGGCTCGGCGGTGCGGGCCTCCCATGCGTCGCCGGACCGGGTGCGGCGCGTCGACAGCACCCGGTCGGCGACCAGGTGGTGGGGAGCGGCGTAGGTGATCTCGACGGTTGCGCGGTCGCCGGGTCGCACCGGCTCCAGCGGAGACTCCGGCGCGCTGAAGTGGACCAGCCGGTTGTCGGGTCCGCGGCCCGACAGGCGCCGGGTGGCGGCGTCCTTGCGGCCCTCCCCCTCGGCGACCATCAGCTCGACGGTGCGCCCGACCAGCGCCTTGTTCTCGGTCCAGGCGACGTCGTTGACCAGCTCGACCAGCCGGTCGTAGCGGTCGCGGACGACGTCTGCGGGCACCTGGTCGGCCATCGTCGCGGCCGGCGTGCCCGGGCGCTTGGAGTACTGGAAGGTGAAGGCGCCGGCGAACCGGGCCTCGCGCACGACGTCCATCGTGGCCTGGTGGTCCTCCTCGGTCTCGCCGGGGAAGCCGACGATGATGTCGGTGGTGATCGCGGCCTCGGGCATCGCCGCACGCACCCGCTCGATGATGCCGAGGAAGCGCTCGCGGCGGTAGGAGCGGCGCATCGCCCGCAGCAGGCGGTCGGAGCCGGACTGCAGCGGCATGTGCAGCTGCGGCATCACGTTGGGGGTCTCGGCCATCGCCTCGATGACGTCGTCGGTGAACTCCGCCGGGTGCGGCGAGGTGAACCGGACCCGCTCGAGCTCCTCGATCGACCCGCACGAGCGCAGCAGCTTGGAGAAGGCCTGACGGTCGCCGAACTCCACGCCGTAGGCGTTGACGTTCTGGCCGAGCAGGGTGATCTCGCTGACGCCGTCGGCCACCAGCGCCTCGATCTCGGCGAGGATCTCGCCCGGGCGGCGGTCCTTCTCCTTGCCGCGCAGCGCGGGCACGATGCAGAACGTGCAGGTGTTGTTGCAGCCCACCGACACCGACACCCAGGCGGCGTAGGCGGAGTCGCGCTTGGTCGGCAGCGTGGAGGGGAAGACCTCCAACGACTCCAGGATCTCGACCTGCGCCTCCTCGGCGATCCGGGCCCGCTCCAGCAGCGCCGGGAGCGATCCGATGTTGTGGGTGCCGAACACGACGTCGACGTACGGCGCCCGCTCGGTGATCGTGGTGCGGTCCTTCTGCGCCAGGCAGCCGCCCACGGCGATCTGCATGCCGGGCCGCGCGGCCTTGATCGGCGCGAGGTGGCCGAGGTTGCCGTAGAGCCGGTTGTCGGCGTTCTCGCGGACCGCGCAGGTGTTGAACACCACGACGTCGGCCTGCTCGCCCTCGGGCGCGGCGGCATAGCCGGCCTCCTCCAGCAGCCCGGTGAGCCGCTCGGAGTCGTGGACGTTCATCTGGCACCCGTAGGTGCGGACCTCGTAGGTGCGTGCCCCTGAATCAATGCTGCTCATGACCGGTCCAGGGTACGGCGAGTCCGGGGGCTTCGAAGAACCCCGGACGGCGGGATCGGGGACGGCGGCGGCCGTCTGCGTCGAACCACCCGTTACCGGTAACAGTCTGGTCACATCAGGCGAGGCATAGCCCGTTGTGACTAGGTGGCACTAGGGTCTCCACGCATGACCGGCATCACGGGGCTGGAGAAGGGCGATCCTGAGCCCGGGGCGATCAGGGAGCCGCTCGTCGTGCTCGACGACGTCAACAAGTGGTTCGGCGAGCTCCACGTGCTCAAGGACATCGACCTGTCGGTCCGTCAGGGCGAGGTGGTCGTGGTGATCGGGCCCTCGGGGTCGGGCAAGTCCACCCTGTGCCGGACGATCAACCGACTCGAGACCATCGACGGCGGCACCATCACCCTCGACGGCAGGCCGCTGCCCCAGGAGGGCAAGGAGCTCGCTCATCTGCGCGCCGACGTCGGGATGGTGTTCCAGAGCTTCAACCTGTTCGCGCACAAGACGATCCTGGAGAACGTCACTCTCGGCCCGATCAAGGTGCGCAAGCAGCCGAAGGCCGAGGCCGAGGCACGCGCCAAGGAGCTGCTCGACCGGGTTGGAGTGGGCCACCAGGCCGCGAAGTACCCCGCGCAGCTCTCCGGCGGCCAGCAGCAGCGGGTCGCGATCGCCCGTGCCCTGGCCATGGATCCGAAGGTGATGCTCTTCGACGAGCCCACCTCGGCCCTCGACCCCGAGATGATCAAGGAGGTCCTCGACGTCATGGTCAGCCTCGCCCGAGGCGGCATGACGATGGTGGTGGTCACCCACGAGATGGGGTTCGCTCGCACCGCCGCCGATCGCGTCGTGTTCATGGCCGATGGCGCGATCGCCGAGGAGAGCGACCCCGAGTCGTTCTTCACCAACCCGCAGAGCGATCGAGCCAAGGACTTCCTCGGCAAGATCCTGAAGCACTGAATACCGAGCAACGAGCAACGAGCAACGAGCAACGAGCAACGAGCAACGAATCAGCACACCGGACCACACTCGGAATGGAGCATCGGATGAGATTCATCAAGTTCAAGGCGGTCTCGGCCGCGATCGTGCTGGCCGGGGCGCTCACCGCCTGCGGCGACGCCGGCTCGGACGACGGGGGCGACTCGGGCAACGACGCCAGCGCCCCGGAGATCAACGCCGCGGACGACTGCGACGGCAAGTTCGAGGAGGGCTCGCGGATGGCCGAGCTCGCCGATGCGGGCACGATCAACGTCGGCGTCCGGTTCGACCAGCCGGGGCTCGGCTTCAAGGGGGGTGCAGACAAGATCCCCGCCGGGTTCGACGTCGAGATGGCCAAGCTGCTGGTCGCCGATCTGTGCATCGACCCCGACGACACCGGCAAGGTCAACTACGAGGAGACCATCTCCGACAACCGCGAGCCGTACCTGGAGGCCGGACGTGTCGACCTCGTGGCAGCGTCGTACTCCATCACCGACGAGCGTCGGGAGAAGGTCGGACAGGCCGGCCCCTACTTCCTCACCGGGCAGCAGGTGCTGGTCAAGAGCGACAGCGACGTCGAGTCGATCGAGGACCTCCAGGGCGAGGAGGTCTGCGCTGCGTCCGGCTCGACGTCACTGGAGCACATCAACGAGGAGGGGGCCGTCGGCGTGCCCGCCGACACCTACAGCATCTGCGCTGAGCAGGTCTCGGACGGCTCGGTGCCCGCGATGTCGACCGACGGCTCGATCCTGCTGGGTCTCGCCGCGCAGTACGACGGCGAGCTGAAGGTCGTCGGGGACCCGTTCTCCGAGGAGCGGATCGGCATCGGGTACGGCAAGGACCACCCCGAGATGTGCCAGTGGATCAACGACGTGCTTCAGAAGGCCTACGACGACGGCACCTGGGCCCAGGCGTTCGAGTCGACTCTCGGCGCCTCCGGCGCCGAGACGCCGGAGCCGCCGGCGCTCGACTCCTGTAGCTGACGGGGAGGCGGGGCCGGGGCCGTCGACCTGACGGCTCCGGCCCCGCCGGCCTGAACAACGGCGCGCGCCGACCAAGACACGAGAGGAGCCGCACGAGCCGCATGGACGTCGTCGTGGACAACTATCAGATGATCGGCGTGGCCTTCGCGACCACACTGCTGCTGTTCGTCTTCTCCGCGATCGGCTCGCTGGCCCTCGGCACCGTGCTGGTATCGCTGCGGGTGGGGCCGGTCGCGATCATGCGCCGCACTGCTGCGGTCTATGTGACCTTGGTGCGCAACACGCCGCTCCTCCTGATCTTGCTGTTCCTGTCGCTGGCGGCCCCGAAGATCGGGATCAACTTCCAGTTCGTGAAGATCGTCATCCACACCGGCTGGGGCGACATCCGGATGACCAACGCCTTCGCGGGCGCCGTGGTCGGCCTGATCCTCTACACCTCGTGCTTCGTGTGCGAGGCCCTCCGCTCCGGCGTCAACGCCGTGCCGGTCGGGCAGGCCGAGGCTGCACGAGCGATCGGCCTCTCGTTCGGCGGCGTGATGCGCTTCGTCGTGCTGCCCCAGGCCATGCGGGCCGCACTTCCGCCCCTGGCCAGCACGCTGATCGCGCTGCTGAAGAACACCACCGTGGCGGTGAGCGTGCTGGTCCTCGAGGCCGCCTACGCCCTCAAGCAACTACTCGACGACACTCCCGGAACGTGGCCGAAGATGTGGCCGATCGGGGTCTTCGTGCTCGTCTTCGTGGTCCTGGTCGAGTTGCTGTCCTTCCTCAGCAATCGGCTCGAACGACGCTGGAGCGTGGCGCGATGAGCGAGAGCATCCTCTACGACGCACCCGGACCGAGGACGATCCGGCGGCACCGCGTCTATACCGTCCTGACGCTTGTCGTGATCGCCGCCGCGTTCGCGTTCGTGGTGCTCCGGCTGGCCGAGAAGGGCCAGTTCGAGGCCGACAAGTGGGAGGTGTTCACCACCCCGAGCTACCTGCGCTACATCCTGGTCGACGGCCTGCTCCAGACCCTCAAGTTGGCGGGCGCGAGCATCGTCGGCGCCGTGGTCCTCGGCCTCCTCCTCGGCATCGGGAAGCTCTCCGACCACGCGGTGGTGCGCGTCCCGTGCTGGGCGATCGTCGAGCTGTTCCGGGCCATCCCGGTGGTCATGTTGATGATCATCTTCTTCTACCTCTACGGCATCACCCGCGGCACGGTCGGCCCGTTCTGGTGCGTCGTCTTCGCGCTCACGCTCTACAACGGCGCGGTGCTCGCCGAGGTGTTCCGCGCGGGCGTGCTCGCGGTCCCGCGCGGACAGGCGGAGGCCGCCTACGCGATCGGGATGCGCAAGAGCCAGGTGATGTGGATCGTGCTCCTACCGCAGGCGATCAAGATCATGATCCCCGCGATCATCAGCCAGTGCGTGGTGACCTTGAAGGACACCAGTCTCGGCTACGTGATCGCGGCGCCCGGCCTCACCGCGGTCGGGAAGCCGCTCTACCTCGAGTTCCACAACCACGTGCCGGTCTACATCGTGATCGCTGCTCTCTACATCGTGGTGAACCTGCTGCTCACGCTGCTCGCCACCTGGATCCAGCGGCGCTTCGTCGGTGAGCAGAAGGTGCTCGCCGTCTCGGCCGTAGGCCACGCGGACCAGACCACCGTGTGAACCCGGCCAAGGGTGTGTAGCGACGGACTCGAGTCAACGCCGGCCCGGACGGACCAGGATCTTCACGTGCGCCTCCGGGTCCTTGAGGTCCTCGAACGCCCGGGCGACGCCGTCGAGTCCTACCTGGCCGGTGAGGAACAGGTCGGGGTCGATCTCACCGGCGGCCAGTCGCGCCAGCGTGCGGCCGTAGGGGTCGTCCACCGGACCGGAGCCGAAGTTGATGACGATCTGGTGCCATTGTGCGATCACCGGCACGAACGACTCCTCCGCGAACGGGGAGGCCACGACCTGGATCGCCGAGCCGAAGGGCAGGTTCTCGGCGAGGAAGCCGAGCGTGCCGGCTCGCCCGGAGCACTCGTAGGCGACGACCCGTCGGCCTTCGGCAAGGTCGGCGATCGCCGCGACCGGTCCCTGGGAGGGTGGCTCGACGACGACGTGGGCACCGAGGGTCTGCGCGAGCTCGCGACGTCGGGGCGACGGCTCGACCACGACGATGAGCGGGACCTCGCGAGCGGCAAGGGCGATCACGACGCCGAGACCGATCGTGCCGGCGCCGATCACGAGCGCGACGTCGTCGGCCCTGATCCCGGACTGCTGCACGTGGGTCTCCCCCACGTGCAGCGGCTCGGCCAGGGTGGCCGCCTCCAGGCTCAGGCCGTCGGGCACGTGGCGGGCGTAGCCAGCATCCACCGTGACCCGCTCGGCGTAGCCGCCCGGGTAGTCGTTGGAGTAGCCGATGATCGTCGGTACGCCGGTGCCCGGATCGGTGGCGACCCCGATCCCGGTGACCAGGTCGCCGACACCGAAGTCGGCGACGTCCGAACCGACCGCGACGACGGTCCCGGCATATTCGTGTCCGGGCACCACCGGCCGCGTCGGGTCGAAGGCGGCCAGCGGGAACCGTCCGCGCTCGGCCACGCGCACGAAGTTCTCGGCGTCCTTGACCAGGCTCAGGTCGCTGCCGCAGATGCCGCATGCGGCGACCTCGATCTGGAGCTGCCCGGCTGACGGCGCGGGCGGCTCGGGGACCTCGGTGACGACGATGTCCCCCTCGCGCAGGGCCGCGGCTCTCATCGGGTCGCGAGCTCGCCGTCGGACGGCGGCGTTGAGGTGTGGCCGTCGCTGCCGGGGACCTCGACGACGTCGTCGGCCACGGCGACGCCGTCGACGCGCCGCTCGCGCGGGACGAACAGCGCGATCACGAAGCCGAGGATGGCGATCGCCGCCGCGACCGAGAAGGCGAGGAACACGCCGTGCGAGCTGTAGATCGGGTAGCCGCCGACCACCCGGCTCACGTTCTCGTTGAGCAGCAGCCCGGCCACCTGAGCGGCCGCCGAGCTGATCACCGAGGCGGCGGCACCGAGCATCCCTGCCGACACGCCGCGGTGGGCGGCCGGGGACAGGGTCATCATCAGGTTCGGGCCGGCGGCGTAGACCATGGCGCCGATGCCCACCAGGCCGTACATCGCGATCGGCATCCACGACTCGGTGGTGAGGAGCGAGAGGCCCACCGAGCCGGCGGCGATCAGCAGCGAGCCGAGCATCAGGAACGACCGGAAGCCGTAGCGCCGCGAGAGCGCACCGACCGCCACTCCGCCCACGACGGTGAGGATGCCGGGGATGACGAGGTACTTGGCGACGCCGGTGGCGTCCAGACCGAAGCCGTAGTCGCCACCGAGCGCGCGGGGGGTCTGCAGGAAGGTCGGCAGGTAGCTGGCGATGACGGTGATCGCGCTGACCGCGAACCCGTGGGCGAAGATCACCGTGGCGAAGGGCCGCTGGCGCAGCAGACGCGTGTCGACGAACGGGTGCGCGATCCGCGACTCGTAGACCCACCAGCCCACCAGCACCGCGAGCGAGGCGCCGAGACACAGGAGCGTGCGGCCACTGGTCAGGCCCCAGTTCTGCACCTGGGAGATGCCCAGCAGCAGGCCGAGCATGCCGATCACCAGCACGACGGCGCCGGCGACGTCGATCGGCTCGCGGTTGCGCACGGGGCTCTCGGGCACCAGGGCGATCGTGCCGAGCGCACCCACCGTCGAGAGCGCGGCGGTGAACCAGAACACCGACTCCAAGGAGATGTTGTCGATCAGGAAGCCGGCCAGGAACGGCCCTGCGATCGTGACGACGCCGACGCCGTTGGTGGCGATGCTGATCGACATGTCGCGCCAGGTGGCGGGGAAGACGTCGCGGATGAGGGCATAGGTGATCGGCAGGAACGCCGCCGAGACGCCCATCAGGGCCCGCCCGACCAGCAGCACGCCGAAGCTCGGCGCCAGTGCGCAGATCACCGAGCCGACCAGCGAGACCGCCGCCGCGCCGAGGAGGACGCGGCGCTTGCCGTACCTGTCGCCGAGCCGGCCGACGACCGGCGTCATCACACCACCGACGAGGGTGAAGATGGTGATCACCCAGATGATCTGCGTGGTCTGGAACTCCGCCGCCAGGCCCCCGAGGGCCGGCGCGATGAGCTGGAACCCGAGCGCGGTCTGCTCGGTGAGGAGCACCAGGACGGCGATCGCGGCGATCCATCGGGAACGCTCACCCCCACGCACGGGGGCGCCGCCGGGCGCGAGCTTGTTGGCACGACCGTTCGTGGTCATGGGACCTCCGTGGAGTGTGGTTGTCGATGATGTCGTGGGAGTGCGGGGGCAGGAAGGGAAGAGGAACGGGGAAGCGCAGATTCAGCCGACCGGCTGCGGCACCGGTCGCTCGGTGGACACCAGGGCCCGGGCGCCGGCGAGGATCTCCTCGACCGACGGCAGGCAGTACTTCTCCAGATGGGCGTTCTGCGGGATGTGGGTGTCCTTGCCGCACACCCGCAGCACCGGCGCCTCGAGTCGGCCGAAGAGCTCGGCCTGGAGACGGGCGGCGATCTCCGCGCCCACGCCACCGGTGGTCACTGCCTCGTGGACCACCATCGCGCGGCCGGTGCGCTCGACCGAGGACAGCACGGCGTCCCAGTCGAGCGGCACGATCGTGCGCAGGTCGATGACCTCCACGTCGATGCCGTCGGCGGCGAGCTGGTCGGCGGCGTCCAGGACGAGCGGGACGCTGCCGCTGTAGGTGATGATCGTGGCCGCGTCGCCCTGGCGCGGCGTCGAGGCCACGCCGAGCGGGATCGTGAAGTCGTCGTCGAGTGGCACCTCGCCGCGGGTGAAGAAGAGTCCCTTGTTCGGCATGAAGATCACCGGGTCGGGGTCGCGGATCGCCGACTTCAACAGGCCCTTCACGTCGGCCGGGGTGGAGGGGACCGCCACCTTGAGCCCGGGGTTGTGCAGGAGGTGGGCCTCCAGGCTGGAGTTGTGCTCGGCCCCCGACCCGCCGAGCACGCCGGTGCCGGCGATGACCGTGACGGGCAGCTCGTTCGGGGTTCCGCCGTGCATGAAGCGCCACTTGGCGAGCTTGTTGAAGATCTCGTCGCCGGCGATGAACATGAAGTCGGAGAAGGTGATGTCGACCACCGGCACCGCGCCGCCGAGCGCCGCGCCGCAGGCCGCGCCGATCATGAACGTCTCGACGACGCCGGTGTCGCGGACCCGGTTCTCGGTGAAGGAGTCGATCAGGCCGCGGGAGAGTCCGAACTGGCCTCCGAGGCTGGTGAGGTCCTGCCCCATGGCGAAGACGCGCTCGTCGCGGCGCATCTCCTCCTCGATCGCCAGTCCGATCGCCTGCTGGTACCGGAGCTTCTTGGTGGTCCGGGGGGTGCGTGCTTCGGTCGTCTGCTGGGTCATCGGTTCACTCCGCGTAGAGGTGGTCGAAGATGATGTCGCCGTCGGGGATCGGTCCGGCAAGTGCGCGCTCGGCGGCGGCGGCCACCTCGGCGTCGGCGTCGGTTCGGATGCGTTCGACCACACTCGGGTCGAGCCGCGCGGCGAGCACATCGAGCGGGTCGCGGTAGCCGTCCATCTCCCCGTCGGGGCGGTAGTTGCCGACGTCGCCGAAGTAGTGGCCGCCGACGCGGTAGGTGACCGCCTCGACGAGCGCCGGTCCGTGGCCTGCGTCGATGTGCGCCCGGGCCCGCATCACCGCGGCGTGCACGGCGACGGGGTCCTGCCCGTCGACCCGCTCACCCGGGACGCCGTACGCCGCGGCCCGCTCGGCGATCGTGGCGGTCGGCGAGGAGTCGGCGAAGGAGGTGCCGACCGCCCAGCCGTTGTTCTCACAGAAGTACAGCAGCGGCAGCTTCCAGGCGGCGGCCTGGATGAGCGTCTCGTGGAAGGTGCCCCGCGACGCAGTGCCGTCGCCGAAGCCGGCGACCGCGATACCGGGCCTGCCGAGTACCTGCTTGGCCAGCGCGAGGCCGCCCCCCAGGACGTGCGCGGTGCCGAGCGTGCCGCCCGAGCCGATCAGGCCGAGGTCCCAGTCGACCCAGTGCGGTGCGCCGCCGCCCTTGCCGCCGGTGCTGCCGTTGGTGCGGCCGAGCAGGTCGGCGATGATCGGCTCGAGGGCCATGCCGCGGGCGATCGGCCAGTTGGCGCCGCGGTGGTACCACATGATCTGGTCGTCGGGGCCCAGCGCGGCCATCAACCCGACCGCACAGCCCTCCTGACCCCGACCGGGGTGCCACCAGCCCTGGAAGGTGTTGTCGGCTGCCCACCGTGCGAAGAGATCCTCGACGCCGCGGGCCAGGGCGGCGCGGTACATCATCGTCTCGAGCTGGTCGTTGTCGAGCGCCGGCGCCGTCTGGTCTGCCGCCTCGTCGAGTCGGTCGGGCTTGGTCGTGGTCATGCGTCACCTCTGGCATCGGAGTCGGCGGGGGTCAGGTAGTCGGCGAGGGACCAGCCCTCGACGCGGCGCCGCAGGGCATCGAGGAAGCGGACGGCCTCGGCGCCGTCGAGGACCCGGTGGTCGAAGGTGAGCGAGGGGCACACGACCGTGCGGATCTCCACCCGGTCGTTCCCGTCGGCATCGGCCACCACGACCGGGATCTTCTTCATTGCGGGCAGTCCGAGAAGGGCGACCTGGGGCGGGTTCAGCAAGGCCTCGGCGCGGAGCACCGGACCGACCGCGCCGGGGTTCGAGAGCGTGAAGGTGCCGCCGGCGAGGTCGTCCAGGCTCAGGTCGCCGTCGCGGGCGCGCTGAGCCAGCACGGCGATGCGGGCGCCGAGCTCGACGACGTCGAGCCGGTCGGCCTGACGCACCACCGGAACCACGAGGCCACCGGCGGAGTCGACCGCGACGCTGAGGTTGACCGGCGTCCAGCGCACGAGGGCCCGCTCGGTGTAGCTGGCGTTGAAGTCGGGGAACTCCGCCAGGGTGTCGACCGCGGCACGGGCGAGGAAGGCCATGACCGACAGCCGGCCGCCGGTGGACGCGGCGTCGTGATAGGCGGTGCGGGCCTCGAGGAGAGCGCCGAGGTCGATCTGCATGTCGGCGGTCAGGCACGGGATCCGGCCGGCGACCTCCATGCTCCGCGCGATCGCCCGGCGTCTGGCCTTGAGGCGCACGACCTCGCACGGCACGTCCGCGTAGCCGTCCGGGGCGGTCGGCTCGCCGAGGGTGGCGGTCATGACCCGGTGTACGCGGCGAGCGCGGCCGCGGCGTCCTCGTCGCTGGCGTCGGCCTGGACGAGCAGCACCACGACGGTGCCCACCGGCACCTCGTCGCCCTCCTCGTGCAGCAGCCGCAGCACCCGGCCGGCTGCCGGGGACTCCAGCTCGGTGTCGACCTTGTCGGTGCTCACGTCGGCCAGGACGTCGCCCTCGGCGACGACGGCGCCCGGAGCGACCAGCCACTCCCCGATCTCGACGTGCTCGACCGAGCCACTGTGCGGGATCTTCACCTCGGTCAGCGCTGTCATCACGACCCTCCTGGTCCTGTCCGGCTGGGGTGTCCCCGGCCTCTTCTGCCGCGGACTGTGATCCTGGACACTATGCCGATCAAGTGATTGGGTCAAGTGATTGGCGCGATTGATTTGTGCTAGTGATCGGTGAAGTCGATCCAGTCAGTCGATAGGCGCCGCCTAGACTGCGAGTGCCCGCCGACGAGGAAGGTCCCCCATGAGCGCACGACCCGACGTAGGCGGACGCGATCTCCTGATCGCCGCCGCCTTGCAGGCGTTCGCCGAGGAAGGCATCGACGCGGTCTCGATCCGTGCGGTCAACCGGGCCGCCGGCGTCGGCCCGGCGACCGTCCACTACCACTTCGGCACCAAGGACGGCCTGCTCGACGCCGTGCTTGCACACCACGGCGACGAGGTGGTCGCGGGCGTGATCGAGGAGGCCCGACGCCTGCTCGACCAGGGCTCGGCCACGCCGGCCGAGGTGGTGCGCTCACTCACCCATCCCTACGAGGAGATGCTGCGCGCGCACCGCGAGAGCGGGCTGCGGTGGGTGAAGGTGATCGACCAGCTCCTGCGGCGCGATCGCGACCGGGTCTCGGATCCGGAGACCACGCGGATCCGGTCGGAGGTGGCGCGGATGGCCTTCCCCTATGCCGACGAGGCCGACATCGACCGCGCCATCGTCACCTCGATGCAGCTGTTCGTGACCCAGGTGGCCCAGCTCCCCGCCGAGTCCGTGGCCACCACGCAGGCACTGGAGGACACCCTGGCCGACCTGGAGTTCCTCACCGACTTCCTCGCCGGCGGACTCCACGCGGCCCTCAGCCGAGGACCCGCGTTCTGAGGAGCGGCCGAGCCGCCCTGGGAACGCCTCTCAGTAGTAGCCGAAGCGAGCCAGCGGACCCAGCAGTTCCCGCTCCTCGTAGGCCAGGTGCGAGAGCAGGGTGTCCGAGAGGAGGTCGACGGCGTCCTCGACGCCGTCCAGAGCGGTGCCGTCCTCGTCGGCGACCAGCGCGACCAGCGCCCGGTCGAAACGGTCCAGGACGTCGTGGATCACGTGGTGCTCCTCGACCAGCCGGTCGAGCACCGGCGCGAGCCCGGGGTCGGCGTGCCGCAGGTGCGGGAAGACCGCGGTGTCCTCGAGCGTGTGATGGCCGGTGACCACGCGGCAGTAGGCCTCGCAGTAGGCGCCGAGGGTCCAGTTGTTCTGCCGCATCGTCATCGTGTTGATGGCCGATCGCGCCGAGCCGACGTCCATCGAGCCCGAGCGCACCTGGGCGAGGACGTCGCGGACCTGGGCGAGCTCGCCGCGCAGGTGGTCGTGGATGTCGACCAGGTGCTGGGCCGCGGCGCGCTGGTCGGGCCGGTAGTCCTGGCCGGCAGGCTCGGGTCGCGTGGGACGGGTGGACTCGTCCCAGACGCGTTCGCCGGAGAGACGGGTGCCGTCGTCGGGCGTGGCGGGCACCGGAAGGGAGGTGTCGGCGCCTGCGGCCGCCGGGACCTCGATCGGCTCGGTGGTCGGCGCGACGGGCTCGGCCGGCTGGTCGAGGGCCGCTCGCTCCCGCTCGACCTCGACCAGTTCGCGGACGGCGGGTGCGACCTCGGCGGCGAAGCGCTCGATCATCGAGGGGTCATCGGCAGCAAGCACGTAGGTGCTGAACCCGTGCTCGAGAGTGAGCCCGGCGAGCTGCTCGGCCCAGTCAGCCGGGCTGCCTTCGAGCAGCCCGCGGCCGGTCCCGAATCGCCCATGGATGTTGTACATCCGGCGGACGTCGGCCGGTGACCGGCCGGCGGCCAGCGCCGCCTCGTCGATGATCGCGGCCATCTCGGGGATCTGCTCGGGCGGCGCGAAGCCGAGGCTCGGCACCCACGCGTCGGCGAGCCGTCCGGTCAGCCGCAGCATCCGCGGCTTGAGTGCGCCGATCCAGATGGGGATCTGCCGGGTGGGAAGCGGACCGGCGCCGAGTCCGTGCGCGCCGTAGTAGGTGCCGTCGAAGTCGACCCGGCCCCCGGCCCAGAACGCGCGCATCAGCTCGATCGCCTCGGCCAGCGCATCGACGGCCTCGCCCGGCGTGCGACGCGGACCGCCGGCCGCGACGACGGCGTCCCAGAACGCACCCGCGCCGAGGCCGAGCTCGACCCGGCCGCCGGTGAGGACGTCGAGGCTGGCCGCTGCCTTCGCCAGGACGACGGGCGGGCGCAGCGGGAGGTTGGCGACGTTCGGGGAGAGCCGGATCGCCGAGGTACGCGCGCCGAGGAACGACAGCAGCGTCCAGGCGTCGAGGAAGGACTTCTGGTACGGGTGGTCCTGCACCGTCAGCAGGTCGTACCCGCTCACCTCGGCCAGTTGTGCCGAGGTGAGCAGGCCGTCGAACCCGTTCGCGTCGGGGGTGAGGAACACCCCGAACTCCAGCGTGTTCGCGTAGTCGGTCATGGTGGTTGAACTCGCAACGAGCGGCGCTTGTTCCGTCGCCCTCAGGGTGCGGCGAGCAGTTCGACGCGGTTGCCGTGGGGGTCGGTCGCGTGGAGCCTGAGATAGCCCGGGAAGGTGTCGCGCTGGGTGTGGTCGATGCCGAAGCCCGCCGCCTCGATCCGCGCGGCAGCGGAGTCGAGGTCGGCGACGGTGTCGAGCAGGAGCGCGGGGTGCGCC
This sequence comes from Nocardioides epinepheli, assembly GCF_037936805.1. Taxonomy (NCBI): domain Bacteria; kingdom Bacillati; phylum Actinomycetota; class Actinomycetes; order Propionibacteriales; family Nocardioidaceae; genus Nocardioides; species Nocardioides epinepheli. The sequence goes on from NZ_JBBMMC010000001.1 coordinate 141,361, forward strand.
TTGCGGGCGGGAGCGAACGGCTCCTCGACGCCGACGTGGATCTCGGCGACGACGTCGCCGGCCCCGTCGAAGGCGCGGAACCATGCCCCACCGCGACCTCGCAGCGGCTCGGGCTTCTCGACCTCGGTGAGGCCGAGCGCGTCGGCGTAGAACCGCCGGGCCGCATCCTCGCCGCCCGGAGGGCAGGCCACCTGCACGTGGTGAAGTCTCATCGGCGGTCCCCCTCCGGCACCTGCGCCACGGCGAAGATCCGGCGGAACGGGAGCACCACGCCGCCGTCGGCGCGGACCGGATAGGCCAGGGCGAGTCGGCGGCGGAACTCGTCCTCGAAGGTTCCGCGGAGGTCGGCGGGAAGCGCCTGCAGTGTGGGCCGCGCGCCGGTCGCGCTGACCCAGGTGAAGACGGGGTCGGGGTCGTCCGTGCCGTCGAGCACGTGCAGGTAGGTGGTCTCCCAGGCGTTCACCTCGCAGCCGAGGCGGGTCAGGGCGTCGAGGTAGGCGGTCGGCTCGTGGCTCGAGGGGTGGGCGACTCCTTCGACGTGCGGGGCGTACGCGTCCTCGGCGGCCAGCTCGCGGCGGATCGTGTGGCTCGGCTCCTCGAAGTTGCCCGGCACCTGGAAGGCCAGCCAGCCGCCGGGGCGGACGGCGGCCACGAGGCCGGGCAGCAGGTCCAGATGCTCGGGCAGCCACTGGAGCGTGGCATTCGAGACGACGACGTCGACCGGGTCGCCCTGGGCTGTCCGGATCCATTCGCGCAGGTCCGCTTGCTCGTAGCGGACGTCGTCGGCGCGCGCTCGCGCGGTCGCGATCATCTCCGGGCTGGAATCGAGGCCGAGCACGTCGGCGTTCGGCCAGCGCGCGGCGAGCAGCGCGGTCAGGTTGCCGGGACCGCAGCCGAGGTCGACGACGGTCCGCGGACTCGTGGCGCGGATCTGCGCGATCAGGTCGACGAACGGCCTGCTGCGTTCGTCGGCGTAGGCGAGGTAGCGGTCGGGGTCCCAGGAGTGGGGCCTGTGGGTCTCGGGCTGCACACATCCTCCAAGATGTCTTGATGTCAAGATACTTCGATCCTGACGGCAGACTGTCTCGATGTCAAGATTCTCGACACCTGGGTATGCTGGGGGCATGCGCGACGAGGTGGACGAGCTGGTCGAGGCCTGGGCACGGGAGCGCGACGACCTCGACCTCGAGCCGGTGGCGGTCTTCTCCCGCATCACCCGCCTGTCCCGGCACCTCGACCTGGCCCGGCGCGAGGCGTTCAGCGCGCACGGGATCGAGTCGTGGGAGTTCGACGTCCTCGCGGCGCTGCGCCGGGCCGGGGCGCCCTACGAGCTCTCCCCCGGCAGGCTGCTGCGCGAGACCCTGGTGACCAGCGGCACCATGACCAACCGGGTCGACCGCCTCGCCGCCCGCGGGCTCGTCGAGCGCTACCCCGACCCCGAGGATCGGCGCGGCGTGATCGTGCGCCTCACCCCCGAGGGCAAGGCGGCCGTCGACGGCGCCTTCGAGGCCCTGCTCAACGCCGAGCGAGCCCTCCTGGCCGACCTCCCCCGCCCCGACCAGGCCCGCCTGGCCGACCTCCTGCGCACCCTGCTCGCCCCCTTCGGCAGCCCACCCCCGGCCTGATCATCCGGCGCCGTCCGAGCCCGGAGACCCGTGGGTCCGGTGGGGCTGGTGGTGCGTTCCCCGGGATACTTTGAGGCGTTATCAACCTGCGGAGGCCGGGCGGAGGTTGATAACGCCTCAAACTATCCCCGACCGGCCGGGGCACCACTGAGGCTCCTGGGGCTCCTGGGGTCGGTGGGGCTGATCACTCGAGGAGCTCGGCGGCCTCCAGCCACTCCATCTCGACCTCGTCCTTCTCGGCCAGCACGGCTTGGAGCTGGGTGGAGAGGTCGGTGAGGGCTTCGTGGTCGGGACTCGACGCGGACGACGCGGCGGTGAGGGCGTCGGTGAGCTCGGCCTCGCGGGTGGCAAGGCGCTCGAGCTGCTTGTCGAGGCGGGCCAGGGTCTTGCGGGCGGCGCGTTCGTCGGCCGACCCGGGCTTGGCCTTCGCCTGCGCAGGCGACGCTTCTGCCGCCGACGGGGCAGCCGACGCGACGGCGGCCGGCGCAGACGACGCGGCCGGCTCGGCACCCTGCCGCGCCCGGCGTTCGAGGTACTCATCCACCCCACGCGGCAGCATCGAGAGCCGGCCGTCCCCGAGGAGCGCCCACACCGAGTCGGTGACCCGCTCGAGGAAGTAGCGGTCGTGGGAGACGACGACGAGGGTGCCGGGCCAGCCGTCGAGGAAGTCCTCCAGGACGGTGAGGGTCTCGATGTCGAGGTCGTTGGTGGGCTCGTCGAGGAGCAGCACGTTGGGCTCGGCGAGCAGCAGCCGCAGCAGCTGGAAGCGCCGCCGCTCGCCCCCGGACAGGTCGCCGAGGCGGGCGGTGAGCCGGTCGCCGGTGAAGCCGAAGCGTTCCAGCAGCGAGGTCGCGGTGATCTCGCCGTCGGCGGTGCGGGTGACCCGCCGCTGACCCTCGATCGTCTCCAGCACGCGCGCCTCGGGGTCCTCGGGAGTCACGTCCTGGGTGAGGTGCTGCAGGGCGACCGTGCGGCCCAGCCGCACCCGCCCGGCACTGGGGGTGAGGCCGCCGGAGAGCAGGGAGAGCACCGAGGTCTTGCCGGCACCGTTGACGCCGACGATGCCGACCCGGTCGCCGGGCCCGAGCCGCCACGTGGCCTGGGACAGCAGTTGCCGCTCGCCGCGGAACAGGTCGACGTCCTCGACGTCGACGACGTCCTTGCCGAGCCGCTGGGTCGCGAAGCGCTGGAGCTCGAGCCGGTCGCGCGGCGGCGGGACGTCCTCGATGAGCAGGTTGGCGGCGTCGATGCGGAACTTCGGCTTCGAGGTGCGCGCCGGCGCCCCGCGGCGCAGCCAGGCCAGCTCCTTGCGCACCAGGTTCTGCCGGCGCACCTCGGACGCCGCGGCCTGCCGGGAGCGCTCGGCCTTGGCGAGCACGAACGCCGCGTAGCCGCCCTCGTAGACGTCGACCGCGCCGTCGTGGACCTCCCACGTGTACTGGCACACCTCGTCGAGGAACCAGCGGTCGTGGGTCACCACGACCAGCGCCGAGGACCGGCGCTTGAGGTGGTCGGCCAGCCAGGCGACCGCCTCGACGTCGAGGTGGTTGGTCGGCTCGTCGAGCACGATCAGCTCGTGGTCGCCGAGCAGCAGCGCGGCCAGGGCGCAGCGACGTCGCTCCCCACCGGAGAGGCCCGCCACCGACCGGTCGAGCTCGACGCCGGCGAGCAGCTCGGTCACGATGCCGCGCAAGGTGGCGTCGGCGGCCCACTCGTGGTCGGAGCGGCCGCCGAGCACGGCCTCGCGCACGGTGTGGGAGTCGACGAGCTCGTCGCCCTGGTGCAGGTAGCCCACCAGCAGGCCCCGGGAGCGGGAGACGCGGCCGGTGTCGGGCTCCTCCAGACCGGTCATCACCTCGAGCAGGGTGGTCTTGCCGTCGCCGTTGCGGCCCACGATGCCGACCCGCTCCCCCGCGCCGATCCCGAGCGACACCTCGCTGAGGAGCGGACGGACGCCGTAGGACTTGGAGACGCCCTCGAGGTTGAGGAGGTTAGACATGGCTTGGCACCACGTGTGCGCCGGCGACGGCGCCATTGGCGACCAGGACGACGTCCTGCCCGGTGCGCATGAGCGCGCCGGCGAGGTCGCGCGCGTGGTCGGCGGACTCGCACAGGAACACCACGCTCGGCCCGGAGCCCGACACCATGCCGCGCAGCGCCCCCTCGGCCTCGCCGAGGTCGATCAGGTCGCCGAGCTCGGGCCGCAGGTCGATGGCGGGCTCCTGAAGGTCGTTGTGCAGGGTGCGCGCCAGGCTCACCGGCTGGCCGGTGAGCAGGGCCGACAGCAGCTGGTCGGCGTCCGGCGGCTCGGGCGAGGCATTGGGGAACATCCGGTCGAAGTGACGGTAGACCTCCGGCGTGGACAGCCCGACCCGGCTGGGCACGATCACCCACCACCACGTGCCGACGTCGGCGACCGGCTCGACCAGCTCGCCCCGGCCGACGCCGAGGGCGGTGCCGCCCAGGAGCGCGAACGGGACGTCGCTGCCCAGCTCGGCGGCCAGGGCCAGGAGGGCGTCGTCGGAGGTGCCGAGGTCGTGCAGTCGGTCCAGCGCCACCAAGGCCGCGGCCGCGTCCGCGGAACCGCCCGCGAGACCGCCGGCCACCGGGATCGCCTTCTCCACCTCGAGGCGACCGGTGAGGTCGCGGTCGTGGTGCCGCCCGAGGAGCACGGCGGCGCGGTGGGCGAGGTTGGCGCCGTCGACCGGGATGGCGGCGGCGTCGACCCAGTCGGTCGTGGTCACCGAGACGGTGAGGTCGGCGTCGGGATGCGCGGTGACGTCGTCGCACAGCCCGACGGCCTGGTAGACGGTGGTGAGCGGGTGGAAGCCGTCCTCGCGCGGCGCGCCGACCCCGAGGTGGAGATTGATCTTGGCGGCGGCGCGCACGGTGACCGGTGCGGCGAACCGGTTCATCGCAGGCCCTCGGCGAGTGCGGCGAACTGTTCGATGCCCAGCGACTCGCCCCGCGCGAGCGGGTCGATGCCGGCCGCGGCGAGGGCCCGGTCGACCGTGGCGGCGTCGGCGAGTGAGCGCAGCGCCCCCCGCAGCGCCTTGCGGCGGTGTGCGAAGGCGGCGTCGACGACGGCGAACACCTCCTCGCGGGTGGCGGTGGTGGCCGGCGGCTCGCGGCGGGTCCACGCCACGAGTCCGGAGTCGACGTTGGGGGCCGGCCAGAACACGTTGCGGCCGATCGCGCCGGCGCGGCGCACGTCGGCGTACCAGGCGGCCTTGACCGACGGGACGCCGTATGTCTTCGAGCCGGGACGCGCGGCGAGCCGGTCGGCCACCTCGGCCTGCACCATCACCAGGCCGCGCTCCAGGCTCGGCAGCAGGGCCAGCAGGTGCAGCAGGACCGGCACCGAGACGTTGTAGGGCAGGTTCGCGACCAGGGCGGTCGGCGCCGGCCCGGGGATCGCCGCGACCCGCAGCGCGTCGTCGTGCACGAGCTCGAAGGCCGCGGCCTGCTCGGGAGCGAACTCGGCGATGGTCGCCTCGAGTGCCCCGGCGAGCCGGTCGTCGACCTCGATGGCGACCACCCGGTGCGCGACCTCGAGCAGCGCGAGGGTGAGCGAGCCTAGGCCCGGGCCGACCTCGAGGACGACGTCGCCGGCGGTGATGCCCGACTCGCGCACGATCCGCCGCACGGTGTTGGCGTCGATGACGAAGTTCTGGCCACGCTGCTTGGTGGGCCGCAGGTCGAGCTGATCGGCGAGCCGACGTACATCCGCCGCCCCGAGCAGGCGCGGGGCGGCGGATGTCATGGCGTGCAGGCTATCTGCGCGCGGGAGGCTGCCGGTCAGGTGGGCAGTCCGAGCTTGGCCGCGCAGCCGGGCCAGGAGCCGTAGCCGCCGGTGGCGGCCCGCACCTTCTCGGCGATCGCGATCTGCGCCTCGCGCGAGTTGTTGCTCGGCAGGCCGCTGCCGCCGTAGGCCTGCCAGGTGGGCAGGCTGAACTGGAGTCCGCCGTAGTAGCCGTTGCCGGTGTTGATGGCCCAGTTGCCGCCCGACTCGCACTGCGCGAGCTTGTCCCACACCGTGCTGCCGCCGGCGTAGTTGGGCGCGCTCGACGGCTCCGGCTCGGGCTCGGGCTCGGCGGTGCCGACGCGGACGACGGCGTCGACCGGCTTGCGGGTGACCTTGGCCGAGACGAGCTTGCGCTTCACGATCTCGCCGTTGCGGAAGACGACCCGGTACACGGCGTTGCGCGCGCCGGCGCGACCCTCGGTCTCGACCTCGGTCTCGCCCTGGGTGAGGGTGTCGTCGTCGCGGCGGACGGTCTCGTAGTCGATCTCCTCGCCCTTGACGCTCTTGCGGGCGACGCGGATGTCGGTGAAGACGATCTTGTCGCCGTCCTTGATCGAGGCGGTGCGGGCCGGGCGGGTCTGGTCGTGGCGATCGAGCTTGACGTCGACGCCGCGCAGGGCCTCGGCGACGGTCAGCGCGGTGACGGTGCGGGTCACCGGCTTCCCTCCGCGCAGGGCGAAGGTGAGCGTCTTGGGCGTGACGACGTCGAGCTCGGCGCCACCGCGGCCGATCTCGAGGCCGCGGCTGGCGGAGAGACGGGAGTTCTGGAACGGGGTGCCGATCTCGCCGAGCGCGGAGGCGACATCGGTCGAGGTGACCCAGTGGGTGGTGGAGACGCCGTCGACGGTCAGCTCGAGCTCGCGCCCGTACCGCACGTTGATCAGGGTGCCGTCCTCGACGTCGGTGTCGAGCGCGGGAGCGACCAGGTCGTGCTGGCCGACCTCGATGCCCTCGGACTCCAGGACGTCGCCGACGGTGCCGCCCATCGCGGTGACCTCACGCTGCTCGCCGTCGACCGAGACGGTGACCGTCTTGCGCATGGCGGTGTAGCCGACGGTGGTGCCGGCGACGGCGACCAGGACGATCGCGGCGAATGCCGCCAGGGCCGCCTTGCTGCGGATCAGCCGTCCGAAGAGGCCGGCACGAGCCGGCTCGGGGGTGGCAGCGAGGGAGGTGGCTTCGTGGGGGACCTGCTGGGGATCCTCGTGGGGCGGCATCGTGCTCCGAACTTCGTACTCCCCGGGCCTCGGGTTGCGGCGCCACCGGCACGGCACGGCCCCGATCGGGGGCCTGTCGTGGGGTGTCGGAGCCCTGTCGAGGTGCGCCTCGATCTGGGTCCGCCAGCGCCGGACGAGCTCATCCCGATCCCGGCCAACGCCGTCCAGAACAGCATTGATCCGGTCGAGAAATCAAAAGAACGCCCAACTTGGTGGCGTGGATCACGCCTCCCGGGGTCACACCAGTCACATGAGCCCCAGGGGCCACGCGGTCCGCGGCTACCAGATGCCGCCGAACGCCACCGAGGTACTGGAGTCGATGGCGCGGCACAGCTCCTCGACCTCCACGCCGCGGACCTCGGCCATCGCGCGGACGGTGAGCGGCACCAGGTAGGAGGCGTTGGGCCGGCCCCGGAACGGCGTAGGCGTGAGATAGGGCGCGTCGGTCTCGACGAGGATCCGGTCGGTCGGCGCGATCGCGAGCGCCTCGCGCAACCCGTCGGCGTTCTTGAACGTCACCGTACCCGCGAAGGAGAGGTAGGCCCCGCGGTCCAGGCACCGGCGAGCGAACTCGGCGTCGCCGGAGAAGCAGTGCATCACCCAACGCTGCGGAGCGCCCTCCTCGTCGATGATCCGCAGGACCTCGTCATGGGCATCGCGGTCGTGGATGACCAGGGTCTTGTCGAGCCGCTTCGCCAGGTCGATGTGCCGGCGGAACGACTCCACCTGCGCGGCACGGCCCTCCTCGCCGGTGCGGAAGTGGTCCAGGCCGGTCTCCCCCACCGCGCGCACCTTCGGATGAGCGCCGGCGAGCTCCTCGATCTCGGCCAGCGCCTCCTCCAGCCGTCCGGCCGCGGCCAGCCGCGGCGCCTCGTTGGGATGCAGGGCGACGCCGGCGACGAGCGCGTCATGGCTCGCCGCGGCCTCCACCGCCCAGCGGGCACCGGGTAGGTCGCAGCCGATCTGCACGATCCGGGCGACGCCGACCTCGGCGGCGGCCGCGATCGCGGACTCGGTGTCGAGCCAGTCGCCGTCGGCGATGTCGAGATGACAGTGGTTGTCGACGACCGGGTGCGGCAGCGGTTCGGGCGCCGGCGGGCGTGCTCGATCGCGTTTCGCTCCGCTGACCTCCTCGGTCGCCGCGCGGGATCGGGTCGGCCCGCTCACCGGCTCACCGCTCGCTCGAGGATCGACTCGGCCAGCGCCTCCGGCGCCTGCGTGGGGATCCAGTGGTTGACGGCGTCGAGCACCACGAGCTCGTACGGCGCGACGACGTGCCGTGGGGTGAGCTCGACGGCCGCGCGGGTGACGAAGGGATCCTCGGTGCTCCACACCATCGTGGTCGGCACGCGGACCGGCGCGTCGAGCAGGTGCCGGTCGGAGAACGGCAGCGCGCGGTACCAGCCGATGGCGCCGGGCAGGGCGCCGTACTCGACGATCTCGGTACGGAACCGCGCGACCTCGTCAGGCGACATGCCGCTGCGCGCCAGGGACCGATCGAACTCCCCACCCGGCTTCGCGGCCAGACGCTCCGGCAGCCACGGCAGCTGGAATCCGAGCATGTACCAGGAGTGCAGCGCCTGGGTGGAGCGCGTCAGGGACCGCACGAAGGCCTGCGGGTGCGGCACCGAGACCGAGGTGAGGGTGCGGGTCAGGTCGGGGCGCAGGGTCGCGGTGGCCCAGGCCGCGACCGCGCCCCAGTCGTGCCCGACGACGTGGGCCGAGCCGACCTCGGCCCGCTCGATCAGCGCCGCGACGTCGCCGGCGATCCGCGCGACGGTGTAGTCGCGCCGTCGCCGCGGACGAGCGCCGGGCGAGTAGCCGCGCTGGTCGGGAGCCAGGGTGCGGTAGCCGGCCGCGTGCAGCAGCGGAGCCACCCGACGCCAGCACGACGCCCGCTCGGGGAAGCCGTGCAGGAGCACGATGGCATCGCCGTCGAGCGGACCCTCGTCCAGCACGTCGAAACGCAGCCCGTCGTGGCGGTAGTCGGTCAGGCGGGCGCTCATCTGGCGTGCACCAGCTGATAGACCTCGCGCTTGGGAAGCCCGGCCAGCCGGGCCACCTCCGCGATCGCTTCCTTCCGCGGCATGCCGCGATCCTCTCGCGCGGCGACCGCGGCCAGCAGGTCGGCCTCGTCGTGGGAGATGGCCGGCGCCTCGGCCGCGCCCTCGACGACGATCGTCACCTCGCCGCGGACGCCGTCGGCGGCCCACTCGGCCAGCTCCCCGAGCGGTCCGCGGCGGACCTCCTCATGGGTCTTGGTGAGCTCGCGGCACACCGCGGCGGCGCGGTCGGCACCCCACGCCTCGGCCATGGCCGCGAGCGCGGCCTCCGTCCGGTGCGGCGCCTCGAAGAACACCATGGTGCGCTGCTCCTTGGCCAAGCCGGCGAGGCGGCGGGACCGCTCCCCCGCCTTGCGCGGCAAGAAGCCCTCGAAGCAGAAGCGGTCGACGGGCAGGCCGCTGACCGCCAGCGCGGTGAGGACCGCGCTCGGGCCGGGCACCGCCGTCACGTGGACGCCGGCCTCGACCGCGGCCGCGACGAGGCGGTAGCCGGGGTCGGACACGCTGGGCATGCCGGCGTCGGTGACCAGCAGCACCCGCTCCCCGTCGAGGAGCGAGTCGACCAACGCGGGGGTGCGCCGCTCCTCGTTGCCCTCGAAGTAGGAGACGATCCGGCCCGAGGGGGTCACGCCGAGCTCGGTGGTGAGCCGCTTGAGACGCCGGGTGTCCTCGGCGGCGATCACGTCGGCGTCGGCCAGCTCCTCGGCCAGCCGCGGCGGCGCATCGCCGACCCGGCCGATCGGGGTCGCGGCCAGGACGAGCACGCCGGGCTCCGCTTGGGTCACCGCACGATCATCGCAGGGCCGCCGCGCGTTCGTGGAGCCCGCGTGCGGGCGCGACGTAGAGTTCCGCGACGTGACCCTGCTGCACCCGCCCTCGGAGCCTGCTGCCGAGGACCCGCCGCGGGACGGCGGGGGGCCCACCGTCCCCTCGGCGTGGGAGCGGGCCCGCGGGCGGCTCGCGCGGGCCGAGGCACGCTTCGAGCACCGGCTCTATGCGTGGGGCGCCGCGCTGGCGGTCGCCCTGCTCGCCTTCGGCATGCGCGTCTGGCGCCTCGGCTCGCCGCATCGCTTCGCGTTCGACGAGACTTACTACGCCAAGGACGCGTGGGCGCTGCTCAACAACGGCTACGTGCGCGAGTACCAGTCGCAGATCGGCAACAAGTCGATCGACGACATCATCCTGGATGGCCGCACCACCAACATCTGGACCGACCGGCCCTCGATGGAGGTGCACCCCGAGGTCGGCAAGTGGATGATCGCCCTCGGCGAGAAGGCCTTCGGGATGGACCCCGTGGGCTGGCGGATCTCCGCGGCCGTCGCCGGCTCGCTCATGGTGCTGGTGATGTGCCGCCTCGCCCGGCGGCTCACCGGATCCACGCTGCTCGGCTGCGTGGCCGGCCTCCTGTTGGCCTTCGACGGCCTGCACTTCGTGCTCTCCCGGATCGCCCTGCTCGACATCTTCTTGGCGTTGTTCCTGCTGTGCGGCGTCGCGTGCGTGGTCAACGACCGCGACTGGCACCGGGCCAAGCTCGCCCGGCTCGTCGGCGACGAGCCGCTCACCAGAGCCCGCTGGGGGCCCGTGCGCGGACTGCTGTTCCGGCCCTGGCTCCTGGTGGGAGGAGTCTGCTTCGGGCTGGCGATCGGCACCAAGTGGACCGCGGCCTACCCGCTGGCGGCGTTCGGGCTCCTGGTCTGGATCTGGAGCGGCGGGGCCAGGCGATCCTTCGGCCTGCGCCAGGCCCGGGTGCGCGCGATGCTCGTCGACGGCGTCCCGGCGTTCTTGCAGCTGGTGCTGGTGGCCTTCGTCGTCTACGTCGCGTCGTGGACGGGCTGGCTGGTCCACGCCGACAAGTACGAGGAGTCGCTGTCGTCGACGACGTACACCGGATTCGTCTCCGAGGGCCCGTGCGTCAAGGACGACAAGGGCGAGCTCCAGACCAACAACAAGAGCGACGACAAGGCCACCTGGCCCACGGCGCCGACCGACGGCGAGCCACGTCCCGACGGGCTCGGCGGCGTCGTGCAGTCCCTGCGCTCACTCTGGTACTACCACCAGGACGTCTACACCTTCCACACCCACTACCTGAACTGCAGCAGTCACACCTACCAGTCGCAGCCCTCGGGCTGGCTCCTGATCAACCGCACGGTCGGGGTCGCCACCGACCTCGAGGTGCAACCGGGCGAGCAGGGCTGTAAGGCCGCGGCCGGCGACACCTGCTACCGCCAGGTGCTCCTGATCGGCACCCCGATCCTGTGGTGGGGCGGCTGCCTGGCGCTGATCGCGGCCGCGGTGCTGTGGGTGGGCAACCGTGACTGGCGCTACGGCGTCGCACTCACCGGCACGCTGTCGACGTGGCTGCCCTGGCTGATGTACGACGACCGACCCATCTTCTTCTTCTACGCCATCGCCTGCCTGCCGTTCATGGTGCTCGCGATCACCCTGGTGCTCGGCAAGCTGATCGGGCACTCGCGGGCGCCGTCGGGCAGACGCACCCTCGGCGTGGTCGTCGCCGGATCCTTCGTGGTGCTGGTCCTGCTCAACTTCGCCTACTTCTACCCGATCCTGTCCTACGAGGTGCTCACCCGCGACGCCTGGCTGAATCGGATGTGGTTCAGCCGCTGGATCTAGCGGACCCGCGCTCGGGAACCTTGGCAGGCACGGTTGCCGGGGTTTCGTCAGCGCTCGCTGGCGCTCGCTTGCTCAACCTCCGGCGGGGGGCTGGCCTCGGAGGTTGAGCAAGCCGGGAGGGCGAGGAACGAGCCCGACCGGCGCCGACGAAACCTCGCAACCGACCTCGGAAACGCTGTCAGGCGCGGTCGCCGGGGTTTCGTCAGCGCTCGCTGACGCTCGCTCGCTCAACCTCCGGCAGGGGCTGGCCTCGGAGGTTGAGCAAGCCGAGAGGGCGAGGAACGAGCCCGACCGGCGCCGACGAAACCTCCCACCCGACCTCGGAAACGCTGGCAGGCACGGTCGCCGGGGTTCGATCAATCAACGAGCGCTCGCTGTCGCTCGCTTGCTCAACCTCCGGCAGGGGGCTGGCCTCGGAGGTTGAGCAAGCCGACGAGTGAGGAACGAACTCGTCGGCGCCGACGAAACCTCGTGGTGCCTCGCCAACGTTGGCAGCGACGGTGGCCGGGGGCTCGTCAGCGCTCGCTGACGCTCGCTTGCTCAACCTCCGGCGCTGGCGAGGTCGGTCACCCCGTCCGGAGGTGGCGCCCGTTACGGTCGGAGCATGACCGCGTGGATACCCGGCTGGGACGACTTCCCCCCACGACTCCTCGAGTTCTGGACCGAGCGGCACCTCGACACGCTGACGACGCTGCGCCCCGACGGGCGACCGCACGTCGTCCCGGTGGGGGTCGCTCTCGACGTCGAGCAACGTTGTGCGTGGGTGATCACCCGCAGCGGGTCGCGCAAGGTGCGCAACCTGCTGGCCGCGGGGTCGGGCGGGGCGCCGGTGGCGGCCTGTCAGGTCGACGGCGGGCGGTGGTCGACGCTGGAGGGCAGCGCCGTCGTCGTCCACGATCCGGCGTCGGTGGCACGCGCATGCGAGCGGTACGCCGAGCGCTACCGCCCGCCGACACCGAACCCGAGCCGGGTGGCGCTGCGGATCACCGTGGAGCGGTTCGTGTCGTCGTCAGGGCTGCTTTAGGGAACCGCTGATCAGTGCTTCCCTAGGCAATCACTCGCCGCGCTTCTCGAGCGCCTCGGTGAGCAGCGCGACCAGTGCCTCGGTCTGGATGTCGGCGGAGGAGTCGACCTCCTCGTCGGACCCGTCGAGCGCCCGGGCGGCAAGACCCGCCTTGCTGTCGATGAGCTCGGCCACCTTCGTGTCGACCGTCTGGGCGGCGATGACCCGCCACGCGGTGACCGGCTGGTCCTGACCGATCCGGTGCACCCGGTCGATCGCCTGGGTCTGCTCGGCGTCGGTCCACGACAGCTCGGCCAGGACGACGTTCGAGGCGACCTGGAGGTTCAGGCCGACGCCGGCCGCGGTGAGCGAGCAGACCGCGACCGCGACGTCGGGGTCGTTGACGAAGGCGTCGATGTTCTGCTGGCGCACCTTGGGCGTCTGGTCGCCCCGCACCGAGGCGTAGCCGAGACCGCGCTTGGCGAACAGCTCCTCGGCGGCGTCCATCACGTCGACGTGCTTGGCGAAGAAGACGACCTTGCCGACGTTGCGGGCCAGCTGCGCGGCGTAGTCGGCGGCCAGTCCCGCCTTCGCCTGACCGATGCGGCGCATCATCGTGAAGACGTTCTCGCCGTCCTTGCTGCCCGAAGAGGTGGTGTCCTCGCGCTCCCACGTGGCGACCCGGCGCACCAGCTCGTGGTCGATGCCCTCGACCAGGACCCCCGAACGACGGGTGGCCAGCGCGGTGTCGTAGCGCTCGACCAGGCGGCGGGCCAGCTCGCGCTCGGCGGCGCGGATGGAGCGGCCGACCTCGCCCTCGAGCTCGACCGGCAGGTCGGCGATCCGGCGGGCCGGGATGTCGGAGGCGACGTCGACCTTGCGGCGGCGCACGATCCCCAGGTCGATGACGGCCGAGCGGGCGGCCGGGTAGAAGCTCGGGTCGATCGGGGTGAGGCCGGTGTCCTCGAGGCGGTCCATCAGATCGGCGAGCGGCTTCTTGTCGTCGATCCAGCCGAGGAACTGCCAGATCGCGCGGAAGTCGTCGATGTCGTTGATCAGCGGGGTGCCGGTGAGCGCGGTCATCAGCGGGCGGCCGGCGCGGGCCCGGATCCGCTCGGCGATGTTGAGCACGTGCTGGGAGCGCTGGGAGGACTTGTTCTTGATGAAGTGGGCCTCGTCGACGACCATCCCGCGGAAGCCGTGGTTGCTCATCCATCCGGCGTGGCGATCGAGGATCTCGTAGTTGACGATCACGATGTCGGCGAAGCCGTCGACGTCGGCGCCGTTGCCGTTGACCACGGTGGTGGTGCGGTGCGGCGTCCACAGCCCGGCCTCGCGGGCCCAGTTGGTCTTCACCACGCTGGGCACGACCACCAGCAGCGGATAGGCGTCGGCGGCCTGCGCGGCCAGCAGGGCCTGAGCGGTCTTGCCGAGACCGGGCTCGTCGGCGAGCAGGAAGGTGCGGTGCCCCATCGCAGCCGCCTCGACGACCTGGGCCTGGTGGTGCATGAGCTCGAGGCCGGCCGGCGCCTTGAACGAGAACTCGTCGCCCTCCGGCAGCGCCAGGCACGACGTCGCCCCGCCGGCGGCCCGCTCGAAGGACTCCAGCAGCGGCTCGATGAGCTCCCAGCCGGCCAGGCGTCGCGCGCGCGGCGGGCGGGCCACTCCGCTGAAGTCGGGCACGAGGAAGGGGTGGGCCATCTGGCTCGACATCACCGACGGTGGGATGACCTGGCGCTCGGACTCCGGCGTCGGCGTCGCCACCGCCTCGACGACGATCTCCTCCTCCTCGGGCACCTCGACGCCGCCGGCGGCCAGCATGTCGCGCTTGAGGTCGCGGCCGGCGTCGGAGAGGACGGCGTCCTCGGCGAGCAGCGCGAGCAGCGAGGTGTCGCGGGCGGTGGTCTTGGCGAGGATCGTGCCGATGCCGTCGAGTCGCTTGAGCTGCTCGGCGCGCTGGGCCTCGTTGATGTCCGGGTCGAGCTTGACCCGAGCACGCTCCTCGCGGGCGAGCTGGGCGACGACCTGGAACTTGGTGCGGCTGGTCGGCTTCACCTTGCCCCGCTGGGCCGCGCCCTCCACCTCGCGCACCGCGCGGGCGAGGATCGGGATGATCCCCTCGTTGTCGAGTTCGCGTCCGCGGCGGCGCGCACGGGAGTTGCCGTGGTAGCGCTGGCCTCCTCGAGCCAAGGAAGTCCCCCTTCGCAAGCCGCACGACCGCAGGCGGTCGTGCCTTGGTATTCAGGCAGGTAAGTCAGTCATGACGGGTGTGACGAGACCCGGCGAGCAGCGAGCTCACGCGGGTCGGGGGCACCGCGCTGAAGCGTCGCGTGGTCGATCGGGAGGATCGCCGATGCGATTCAGTACGCCGTGGAGACGGCCGACGCCGGTAGTGGCCGGCGCAGTGGCGTCATTCTAGCGCGCCCTGTCACCGGGGTACCCATTCCGGGTCGGTCCGGATGCGCGGGACCGGCTCGACGCAGGTGCTCGACAGGTGCCCAGCAGTCGGAGCGGACGTCCGGCGTCGGGGCGACGAGGATAGGTTCAGCCCTGCACCAGTACTCGCCCGCCGGGCCAGAGTCGAGAATGCGAGACCCACGATGACCCCGCACCCCACCGCCTCCGCCGAGGCCACGGTCGAGCATCGCCGGCGGGGCTTCACCCCGACCGACCTCGCCCTGGTGGCCTCCTTCGCCGCGCTGATCTCCGCACTCACCTACGCGGGAGCAATCCCGGTGGGTGGCGCCGGCGTCCCGATCACCCTGCAGACGCTCGGCGTCGCACTCGCCGCCTGCCTGCTGGGCCCGGTGCGCGGGACCGCCGCCGTGCTGCTGTACCTGCTCCTCGGCGTGATCGGGCTTCCGGTCTTCGCCGAACACTCCTCGGGCCCCGGCGTCTTCGCCCAGCCCTCGGCCGGCTACCTGATCTCCTTCCCCTTCGCGGCACTGCTGGCGGGCTTCTTGGTGGCCTACGTCGCGAAGGCCGCGCGTACCCGGGCGCTGGTGGTGTTCTTGTGCGCGATCACCGCAAGCATCCTGATCGTGCACCCCTTCGGGATCGCCGGACTGATGATCAACCTCGACCTCACCTTCGCCGAGGCCTTGAAGATCGATGCGCTCTACTGGGCCGGCGACCTGCTCAAGACGACCATCGTGGCGTTGGTGGCCTCCGAGGTGCACCGGGCGTTCCCCCGCCTGCTCGACCGCCGGTGACTCCCCGGACCCGGGTCGCGCCGGCATGGCGCTGATCGAGCTGCGCGAGGCCACGGTCTCGGTCGCCACTCCGGCCGGCGAGCGCGTGCTGCTGCACCCCACCACGCTGTCCCTGCCCGAGCGCCGGATCGCGGTTATCGGACCCAACGGCTCGGGCAAGTCCACCCTCGCCCGGCTGCTGAACGCGCTGGTCGTGCCTACCAGCGGGTCGGTCCATGTCGACGGCATCGACGTCGCCGGCCAGCCCGCCAAGGCCCGTCGGGCGGTGGGATTCTGCTTCACCGACCCGGCCGCACAGCTGGTGATGCCGACCTGCGTCGAGGACATCGAGCTCTCGCTGCGCCGCCACGAGAAGGACGCGAAGTCACGCCGGGCGCGGGCACTCGACGTCCTGGACGCGCACGGGCTGCGCGACCACGCCGACCTCAGCGTGCACACGCTCTCGGGCGGCCAGAAACAGCTGCTCGCGCTCGCCGGGGTACTCGCCGTCCGGCCCGCGGTGCTGGTGGCCGACGAGCCCACCACCCTGCTCGACCTCGCCCACACCCGGCGGGTGGGCGACCTGCTGTTCTCGCTCGAGCAGCAACTGGTCCTGGTCACCCACGACCTCTCCCTGGCGCGGCGCTGCGACCGGGCACTGGTGATCGACCAGGCTCGCGTCGTCTTCGACGGCGACGCCGGGGCCGCGGTGGATCACTACGTCTCGTCGGTCGCGGGAGAGGCGCCCGATGAGCGGTAGCGTCACCGTCGGCACCTACCAGCCGGGCCGGAGCGTCCTCCACCGGCTGCCGGCCGGGTTGAAGCTCGTCGGTCTGATGGCGCTCAGCATCGCGACCATCGCGCTGCGTGGGCCGATCCCCGTGGTGCTCGCCGCGGCGACGGCGCTGACCCTGGCCCTCGTCGCGAGGGTCCCGCTGCGGCTGGCCGCGCGATCCCTGCGGATCGTGCTGGTGGTCGCTCTGGTCGCGGCGGCGCTGCAGTGGTGGTGGTACGGCGGCGCGAAGGCGATCGAGACCCTCCTCGACCTCCTGGCGCTCGCCCTCTTCGCACTCACCCTGACCGTGACCACTCCGATCTCGGCGCTCCTCGACGCGGTCTTGTGGGCCCTGCGCCCGCTGCGTCGTCTCGGTGTGCGCACCGAGCGCATCGCCCTCGCCGTCTCGCTGGCGATCCGGGCGCTCCCCGGCACCGTCGACCTGGCGCGAGAGACCCGCGACGCCGCCCGCGCCCGCGGCCTCGAACGCCACCCGCGCGCCTACCTGACGCCGTTCGTGATCCGCGTGGTCGGCCACGCCCACCTCACCGGCGACGCTCTCGCCGCGCGCGGGCTCGGCGACGACGACCTCGGCTGACCCACCCATCTCGCGCTGACCCGTCAGCTATAGCGGACGGGTCGGCGAGGATTGCGCGGTGACCCGTCAGCCATAGCGGACGGGTCGGCGGGGACCCGCCTCGGGTGCGCAGGAGTCACGTACGCCACTCGGATCGATTTCAACCTCCCCCTCAAGCCCGGACGCACCCGGGCCGAAGAACTGAGCATCTGCCAGGCCACCCGGGCCCGGCATGTCATGGACGGGGAACCGAAGGTGAGTTCGGGATACGACGGCGCGCGCATTCTCCAGCGCCCGGTCACCATCCCCGAGGCACTGCGTGCCGCGGCCGAGCGCCAGGGCGAGGCCATCGCGTGGCGCATCGACGGCCCGACCGGACTGCGCACCCTCTCCTGGTCCGACCTGGCGCGCCTCTCCCACGAGGTCGCCGCCGGCCTCACCCGCTGGGACGTCCGCCTCGGCGACGTCGTCGCGGTGATGACCGAGCCCGGAGCCGACGCCCAGATCGCCGAGCTCGGCGTCCAGTGCGCGGCCGCCGTCGCACTGAGCATCCCCACCGACACCTCCGACGACGTCCTGGCCAAGGTGTGGGCCGACCATGCCCCGCGCGTCGCCCTCGCCGACGCCCCGAGCGCCGCGCGCCTGCGTTCGCTCGCCACCGGATCCGACACCCGGGTCGTCGAGCTCGGCTCGCCGGAGTGGCACTCCCTCACCCTGGCCGGCGCCGGCGCCCTCACCGAGGACGCCGAGCTGGTGGCGGGTCGTTCCGCGACCCTGGACGCCGCCTCCCCCGCGGTCATCGTCCTCGCCGAGGACGGCTCCACCAGGGTGCTGCACCACGGCTCGCAGACCTACCAGGGCTCGGCGCTGGTCGCGCTGGGCCACCTCGGGCCGGACGACGTCGTCCTGTTCGCGCCGGCGCCCACGATGCTCACCCGCACCGTGCTGGCCGCCCACCTCGACAGTGGCTGCGCCGCCGTCACGGTCTCGGCAGACTCCCTCGCCGCAGGGCCCGCCCTCGACGCACTCGCGGTCGCCGTCAAGGCCACCGCTCTCGTCATCGACGCCGCCCTCCTCGACGACGCCGCCGCCTCGCTCGCCGAGGAGCCCGGACTGCGGGTCTGCCTCACCGAAGGCCCCGTCGACACTCGCCCGGCCCGCCTCATCGCCGGCCGGGACGGCTTCGCGGTCACCCTGAGCAGCGCCGTCGGCGGTGGCGTGTGCGCGATCGCCATGGACTCCGACGAGCCCGAACGGATCGGCGAGCCCCTCCCCTACACGGCCCTCCGCGTCGACGACAAGGGCGACCTGCACGTCAAGGGCCCGGCCGTCGCCGCGATCGACGTCAACGCCGACGTCGCCGTCTCCTCGCTGGGCCCGGTCTGGCGCTCCCTGGGCCTCGAGGCGACCGAGGACAACCTCGGGCGCATCGTCCGGGTGATCGGCACCGCGATCCCGCAGTCCACGCCCGCCCAGCCCGAGGCCCCGGCCGAGGAGGCCGCGGCCGAGACGGACATCGACGACGACGCCGACCACGGTGCCGACGACGTCGCCGAGCACGTCGCCGAGACACCCGCTCCCGAGGACACCGTCGAGGTCGCCGAGGAGCCCACCGTGCTCGACGCCGAGCTGCTTCCCCCGGACCCGAGCCGGGCGGTGGCGGTTCCCGGCAGCAGCGAGATGGAGCGCGGCTTCATCCGGCTCTGCGCACCGGCCAGCAGGTTCGTCGTCATCGACGGAGGGGCGACCGGCCCGGTCGCCCTGGTCGGTCTCGGCGAGGAGTCCCTGCGTCGCTGGGCCGAGACCTACCTGGTCGGCGGAGACACCTTCGCCGAGCTCGCCGCTGCCGCCGAGACCCACGGCTACATCGCCGCCTGCGTGCAGGCCGCCAACGTGTGGGCACCCGGCGGCCAGCAGATCACGAACTTCGCCATCCTCGACCACCCCGTCGACGACCCGAGCACCACGGAGACCGAGCTTCTCTCCGAGCACGAGCAGCTCGTGCATCAGCTCATCGTCACCGCGGCGTGAGGGCTCGACGGACCAGCGAATCTCGGAATCCACCACCACCCCGGACGCGGACGACCCCGCATCCACAACCGAAAGTGACACCGAACATGTCCAACATCAACGTCATCCTCAAGGAAGCCATGACGATCGACGGCGCCATCGCCGTCGCGCTGGTCGACTACAACAGCGGCATGGCGCTGGGCACCGCCGGCGACACCGCCACGCTCGACCTGGACCTGGCCGCCGCGGGCAACACCGACGTCGTCCGCTCCAAGATCCGCACGATGGAGTCGCTCAACCTCGACGACCACATCGAGGACATCCTGATCACCCTCGGTCAGGGCTTCCACCTCATCCGCCTGCTGCAGTCGAGCGAGGGCCTGTTCCTCTACCTCGTGCTCGCCAAGGGCAAGGCCAACCTGGCGATGGCTCGCCACCAGCTCACCCAGCTGGAGAAGCAGATCGTCGTCTGATGCAGCTCGCGGGTGGGTGCTGAGCGACGCCTGGGACGAGTTCACTCGATCCCGGCTCGTCCAGCACTCACCTCCGCAGCCGGCGGCACTGCCCGCCATGTCCGTTCCGAACCACAGGAGTGCCAATGACCGTGGATGCCTATGAGATCCTGGGCGTCGACGAGACCGTCGACGAGCGCGAGCTGCGCAGCGCCTACCGCGCGCGGGCCCGCTTGGTCCACCCGGACGTGAACCCCGACCCGGCTGGTCAGCTTCACTTCGCCAAGCTCTCCGACGCCTACCGCCTGCTCGCCGACCCGACCAAGCGCTCGGAGATCGACGCCCAGCGCGCTCAGCGGACCCGGTTCCAGGCCGGACGCCCGGCGCCGGCGCAGCGGATCCGACGCGGCGGCGACGTCGTCGTCACCCTCGACTGGGACGACCACGCCCCGCTGATCGGCGAGGTGCACGAGGTCACCGTCTCGGCTCTGAACACGTGCGCGACCTGCGCCGGAGCCGGTAGCGCGCGCCCCCAGGCGACCACCGACTGCGCCGGCTGCACCGGCACCGGCTACATCCAGCACGTCCAGCACACGATGGAGAACGACATCTTCACCTGGCGGCCCTGCCGCGAGTGTGCGGCCACGGGAATCGTCCCGCTCGAGCCCTGCGCCGACTGCGCGGGCACCGGACGTCGTCGCGCCGAGCGATCCGTGAGCGTCTCGATCACCGCCGACACACTTCCCGGCTCGACCCTCGTCGTCCGCGGTGCCGGCCACGTCGGCCGCTGGGGCGGTCCGGCCGGCGACCTGCTTCTCGTCGTGGCCGACTGATCCCCCTCAATCCACTCTTCCCCCGACAGCTACATCCTCAGGAGCACGATCATGGGAGCCTTCGCTCGCTTCTCACGGCGCAATGCCGCCGGCAACGCCCGCGACGCCGGGCACCATGACCAGCCCAACGGCGGGCAGAACGGTGGGCCCGAAGGCGGAACCGCTGACCGGTCGGCCGACCCGCACGCCGGACAGCCCGGTGACGCGCAGCAGCCGACCACGATGCCTGTGGCGGCCGACGCCTTCCTTCCCCCTCCGCCGTCGTACGCACCCGGCGAGGAACCCGAGGGGGCACCGAACGCGTACGAGCAGTCCGGCCCCCAGATGCCGCCCGAGTCGTTCGGGGCGCACGTCGGCGAGCGCATCGCGCGCCATCTTGCTCCGCCCTCCGGCGAGCCCGACCCGACGCCGACCGATCGGCTCGAGCCGAGCGAGCCCACATCGGCGCCTCCCTCCGACGCGGCGGTGAGCGACCCGACCACGGACGGCGTCCTGGTGGGCGACCCGTCCCTGGAGACCCCCATCGGCTCCTCGATCGAGTTCGGCGACCACGGCGGTCCTGCCGAGGTGTCCGAGTCGCCTGCCGAGAGCGCCGACCACGCAGTCTGGGCCGATCGCATCGGCCAGATCGTGCGGCCCGACCTGCAGGCGGTCAAGGAGCGTGTCCTCACCCTGGCCTCGGCCATGATCACCACCCTCGACGGACGCCCGCTCGACACGATCGGACTGACCGACGACCAGGTCGCGCGGCTGTGTGCGATGTCCGGCTCGGTGCACGCGACCGCAGCCGCCGCCGTCCAGGCACTGGCCGCTGCCCAGGACGCCGAAGGCCCCGATGTCATCACGCTGCACCACGGACAGCAGCAGACCGTGGTCGTGACCGTGCCCAGCGACGCCGCCGGAACCCTCCTGTTGTGGCTCACCGCCGACGCGGCCTCGCTCGGCGTGCTGTTGATCCATGCCCGCAGCACCGCCGACGCGATCTCGGCCAAGCTCGGCGATGCCGCCCTGGGCGAGGCGACCCCGCAGGAGAGCGCCGTCGAGGGCGGCCACGAGAGCGAGCCGAGCCCTGTCGAGCCCGCCGTCGACCGTCCTGTCGATGGCGATCTGCCGGCGACCGCCGGCGTCTGAGACCACTACGAGAACCGGCACCGAAACCTACGGTCAGCCCTCAACTCGTAGCCCCTTGGTGCCGATCACCTACGCAGTACCAAGCGCAGCACCAGAAACACCAGAAACACCAGCTAGACCAGCACCCCCGCACCAGACAGTTCGGCGCAACCGGCGCCAGACCATCACCCACAGGAACACCAGGAAGTGAACATGATGACCAACCCCGACAAGTACGACGCAGTCCTCGAGACCATCGCCGACAACCTCACCGGCTTCATCGGCGCCTCGGTCGTCGACATGGAGACCGGCATGGCCCTCGCCACCCGCAGCCGCCGCCCCGACTTCGACCTCGACGTCGCCAGCGCCTACAACAGCGAGATGGTCAAGGCCAAGCTCAACACCATGCGCGTGCTGAACATCCACTCGGGCCTCGAGGACATGCTGCTCACCCTCGGTGACCAGCTCCACCTGATCAAGCTGCTCTCCGGCGGCACCTTCATCTACGTCGCCGTCGACAAGGCCGGCAGCAACCTCGCGCTGCTCCGCTCGATCGTCGTGCGCGAGACCACCGCGCTGGCCTGAGCCTGACAGGTTTCCGGACCGGTGATGGGGGGCGCCGTCGCGATCAGTGACGGCGCCCCGATCGGCCCGATCCGCTCAGGCTCACCGAGCACCGCACGACCAGCACCACCCGCACGACCAGCAGCACCCAGCCGGACTCCCTGAGAACGCCCCCCACGTACTCAGCCCGAGACCGGCGCAATCCCCCCACGAACCCCGCGAACCGCGCGCGGATCAGCCCGCGAACCCCGCAATACTCCAGGAGAAGGTCCAGAGATGGCACGGTCAGTCGGAATCGATCTCGGCACGACGAACTCGGTCCTCGCCGTCCTCGACGGTGGCGAGCCCACTGTCATCGTCAACGCCGAGGGCTCGCGCACCACGCCGTCGGTCGTGTCGTTCAAGACCTCCCGCGAGATGCTGGTCGGCGAGCTGGCCAAGCGGCACGCCGTCACCAACGACGAGCGCACGGTGCGCTCGGTCAAGCGGCACATGGGCTCGGCCTGGGAGATCGAGATCGACGAGGCCACCTTCACCGCCCAGCAGGTGAGCGCGTTCGTGCTCCAGAAGCTCAAGCGCGACGCCGAGGCCTACCTCGGCGAGGAGGTCACCGAGGCGGTCATCACCGTCCCGGCGTACTTCACCGACGCCCAGCGTCAGGCCACCAAGGAGGCCGGCAAGATCGCCGGCCTGACGGTGCGCCGCATCGTCAACGAGCCCACCGCCGCCGCGCTCGCCTACGGCCTGGGGTCGGAGGAGGAGCAGACCATCCTGGTCTTCGACCTCGGTGGTGGCACGCTCGACGTCTCCCTGCTCGATCTCGGAGAGGGCGTCGTGGAGGTCCGGGCGACGTCCGGCGACAACCACCTCGGTGGTGACGACTGGGACGATCGCGTCATCGACTGGATGGTCGACCGCTTCAAGGACGCCCACGGCGTCGACCTCAAGGCGGACTCGGTCGCGATGCCCCGCCTGCGCGAGGCCGCCGAGAAGGCCAAGATCGAGCTCTCCGGAGCCGGTGAGACCCACATCCTGCTCCCCTACCTCAGCCACGGCCCGGCCGGCCCGCTGCACTTCGAGGAGCGGCTGACCCGCGCGGAGTTCCAGAAGATGACCGCCGACCTGGTCGCCCGCTGCCGCCAGCCCTTCGCCTCGGTGCTGACCGACGCTGGCATCGCCATCGACGACATCGACCACGTGGTCCTCGTCGGCGGCTCCACCCGCATGCCGGCCATCGTGAACCTGGTGCGCGGCATGCTCGGCGGCAAGGAGCCCAACAAGGGCGTCAACCCCGACGAGGTCGTCGCGCTCGGCGCGGCCCTCCAGGCCGGCGTCCTCCAGGGCGAGGTCGAGAACGTGCTCCTGCTCGACGTCACCCCGCTCAGCCTCGGCGTCGAGACCCAGGGCGGCATCATGACCCGCCTGATCAAGCGCAACACCACCATTCCGGCCCGCGCCTCGCAGGTGTTCAGCACCTCGATCGACGACCAGGACTCCGTCGTGGTCAAGATCGCCCAGGGCGAGCGCGAGTTCTGGATCGAGAACACTCCCCTCGGCTCGCTCTCCCTCACCGGCCTGCCGCCGGCCCGTCGCGGCGACCCGCGGATCGAGGTGTCCTTCCTCATCGACGCCGACGGCATCCTCCAGGTCTCGGCCCGCGACCAGAACACCGGTCTCGAGCAGTCCACCAGCATCGAAGGCGGCTCGGCCCTCGCCCCCGAGGAGATCTCCCGGATGATCGCCGAGGCCGAGGCAGTCGCTGCCGATGACAGCCGTCGTCGTCAGGAGATCGAGAACCGCAACCGCGGCGAGCAGCTCATCCACGTGGTGACCGAGCTCCTCGCCAACCACAGCGAGATCGACGAGGAGCTGAGCGCCAAGGCGCGCAGCGCCATCGACCAGGTCCGCTTCCAGCTCGACCTCGACGCGCCCGACCCGGCCGCCATGACCTCCAGCCTCGACCACCTCACCGCCGTCGGCCTCGAGGTACGCGAGCTGGCCGTCGGCCCCTCCGACGACCCGCAGGCCGACCTGCTGTCCGAGGTGGCTGAGATCGAGGCATTCCTGCGAGGATCCTGGGCATGAGCGGCAGGCACGCCGGGGCGCATCGCGACCTCGGCGACCTGCTCGACCCCGTCGGTGACGAAGCCGAATCTCCTGCAACGACCGCGGGTGCGGGCGGGTCCACGACGCGTTCTGGCCACTCCGTGGTCGAGGTCTCGGGCGCCGAGCTGATCGACGTCACCCGACTGCTCGACCCCGAGCCCGAGCCCGACCTCGACACCCCGTCGTCGGTGACGCGCCCCGGCGGACGTCGACGACGCGTGCTTCCCGAGGACGAGGCCGGAGCAGCGCCAGCCTCCGCGGAACCCGCTACCGCGACCCCGTCGCCCACTTCGGAGACTCCGGCCGACTCGGCCGCTGAGTCTCCGATCGGCGTTGGGCCGGATGCGTCCGACGCGGCCGCGCAGGTCGATGCCCCCGTGGCACCCACCCCCTCGCTCGGCTGGAGCGCTCTGTCCGAGGCTGCCGCCGAGGCCGCCGCCGCGATCGAGGCCGCGGAAGCCGCCGAGGCCGAGCGCGTCCGCGAGGCCGAGCAGGAGCGTGAGGCCGCGGCAGCGGCCGCGGAGAAGGCCGCCGCCGAGGCTGCCAGGCACTCCGCCGCCGAGGACGAGATGAGCGCGATCCGGCGTTCGGCGGCCGAGCTCACCGCCGTCCGACTCCAGCTCGCCGAGCGCAACGTCGAGCTGCGCCGGCTGCGCGCCGAGTACGAGAACCACCGCCGCCGCACCGAGCGCGACCAGGAGCGGCTCACCCAGGAGGCGCTCTACTCCGCGATGGAGCCGGTCATCGACGCGCTCGACAGCATCGACCGCGCCCGCCAGCACGCCGAGCTCGACGAGGGCATGCGCATGGTCGCGGCCCAGCTGGAGCGCTCCGCGGAGGGCAAGGGGCTGGTCCGCTTCGGCGAGCCCGGCGACGTCTTCGACCCCGCACTCCACGAGGCCGTCCAGAACCTGGGCGCCCGGCCCGACGTCACCGAGCCGACCTGCGACGTCGTCCTGCGCTCGGGCTATCGCATCGGCGAGCGTGTGCTGCGCGCCGCCGAGGTGGTCGTCGTCGGACCCGAGACGCCCGCCGCCGAAGCCTCCTGAGCCATCTCCCGAGGCCGAGCCCGGGCGCCGATGGCGATATGTCGTTCGGGATAGTCCCGGCCGTTTGGGTCGTAAGTCGACGTCGAAAGCAACCCGAACGGCCGGGACTATCGCAAAAGTCCGCAGTAACTGCGGCGGCTCGGAGGGGTCAGGCGAGCAGCAGCCGCTCGACCCGGAGGACGTCGAGCTCGTGGTCGAGGTCGCCGCTCATGGCATGGGCGAGGCGCAGATGCGGAAGCGCTTCCGCCAGGCGGGACTGCCGCTCCAGGGTGCGGCCGAGGGCGTGCCGGACCCAGACGTCGGTCGGGTCGTCCTCGACGAGGGCGGTCAGCTCGCGCTCGGCCGGTCCGAGCTGGGCGCGCATGAAGTAGGCCCAGGCCCGCAGCACGCGCAGGCCCCGGTTGTCGGGCTCCTCCTCCAGCGCCGGCGCGAGGACGTCGAGCGCCTCACGCGGCGCGCGCCGCGACAGCAGGTCGTAGGCGACCCGGTGGGCCGACTCGACGGCCCGCTGCCCGGGGAAGACCACCGCCGGCACGGCCAGGTCGCCGGCGGTCTGGATGGGGGTCCCATTGATCGTCATGTCGTCCTAACGCCTCGACGCCGATCACGATTCCCGCACACACAGCAGGTAGGTTTCGCCGAGTGTCAGACAGCCGTCCCCGCCGTACCTTCGCGGTGATCAGCCACCCCGACGCCGGAAAGTCCACCCTCACCGAGGCGCTCGCTCTGCATGCGCGGGTGATCACCGAGGCCGGCGCCGTGCACGGCAAGGGCGGACGCCGCGCGACGGTGTCGGACTGGATGGAGATGGAGAAGGCGCGCGGGATCTCCATCACCTCCGCGGCCCTCCAGTTCACCTACCGCGACCACGTGATCAACCTGGTCGACACCCCCGGCCACAGCGACTTCTCCGAGGACACCTACCGCGTGCTCTCGGCGGTCGACTCCGCCGTCATGCTCGTCGACGCCGGCAAGGGGCTCGAGCCGCAGACGCTCAAGCTGTTCAAGGTCTGCGCGCTGCGGGGCATCCCGGTGATCACCGTCATCAACAAGTGGGACCGTCCGGGGCTGTCGGCGCTGGAGCTGATGGACCTCATCGAGCAGCAGATCAAGCTGCGCCCCACTCCCCTCACCTGGCCGGTCGGCGAGGCCGGCGACTTCCGCGGCGTGCTCGACCGGCGTACCGGCGAGTTCGTGCAGTACACCCGCACGGCCGGGGGCGCGACCCGCGCGCCGGAACGGCGGATGGCGGCCGAGGAGGTGGGCGCCGCCGAGGCCGACGTGTGGTCCGACGCCGTCGAGGAGCACGAGCTGCTCGAGGCCGACGGCGCCGACCACGACCAGGCCGAGTTCCTCGCCGGCCGGACGACGCCGGTGATGTTCGCCTCGGCGCTGCTCAACTTCGGTGTGGCGCAGCTCCTCGACCTGCTGCTGGACCTCGCCCCGGCGCCGCACGCGACCGAGGGCGTCGACGGGTCCGTGCGCGAGCCGGACGACGAGTTCAGTGCCTTCGTCTTCAAGGTGCAGTCGGGGATGAACGCCGCGCACCGCGACCGCCTCGCTTACGCGCGCGTCGTCTCCGGCACCTTCGAGCGCGGCATGGTGGTCACCCACGCGGCCACCGGCCGGCCGTTCGCGACCAAGTACGCGCAGGCGGTGTTCGGCCGCGAGCTGTCCTCGATCGAGGAGGCCTCGCCCGGCGACATCATCGGCCTGGTCAACGCCCAGGCCTTGCGCGTCGGCGACACCGTCTACGTGGGCGACGCGATCGAGTACCCGCCGGTGCCGTCGTTCGCGCCCGAGCACTTCATGACCGCGACCGCCGCCGACGTCGGGCGCTACAAGCAGTTCCGCAAGGGCATCGACCAGCTGGACCAGGAGGGCGTCGTCCAGGTGCTGCGCTCTGACCTGCGCGGCGACCAGAGCCCGGTGCTCGCGGCGGTCGGGCCGATGCAGTTCGAGGTCGTGCAGGAGCGGATGGAGAACGAGTTCAACTCCCCCATCCGGCTCTCCCGGCTCGACTACCAGGTCGCCCGGCGCACCGACGCCGCCGGGGCCGACGCGCTCGCGGGCATGCGCGGCGTCGAGGTGCTCCAACGCGCCGACGGCACCCACATGGCGATCTTCGTGGACAAGTGGCGCGCCGACGTCACCGCGCGCGACAACCCCGACATCCTGCTCGAGGCGCTTCCCGCCGGCGGCGGCTGAGCCGTTCGCGACGACCCGCCCATTCACGCTGACCCGTCCGCTATAGCTGACGGGTCAGCGTCTCGGCGGACCGGATTGGCGCTGACCCGTCCGCTATAGCTGACGGGTCAGCGTCTCGGCGGACCGGATCGGCCACAATGGCCCGGTGAGCGACGAGCAGAGCACTCGGGTCCATCGGGTCGTGCCCGGGGTCGACCCCGGCATCACGCGGGTGCGCACGAAGACGGGGTTCGACTACCTCGGCCCCGACGGCAAGCCGGTCGACAAGGCCGACCGGGCGCGCTGCGAGGCGCTGGTGCTGCCGCCGGCGTGGACCGAGGTGTGGATCAGCGTCGATCCCGACGGGCACATCCAGGCGGTCGGCACCGACGAGGCCGGACGCGAGCAGTACCGCTACCACGGCGAGTGGAAGCAGCATCGCGCGCACGTGAAGTTCGGGCGGATGCTGCAGCTGGCCAGCGCGCTGCCGCACGCGCGCGGACGGGTGACCCACGACCTGCACCACGGCGACCCGAAGTCGCAGGTGCTCGGGGTCGGATTCCGGATCCTCGACGAGGGCTCCCCGCGGGTGGGGTCGATCCAGTACCTGGAGAAGTACGGCAGCCGTGGACTGACCACGCTGCTGCGCAAGCATGCGACGGTCGAGGAGAAGGTCGTGACGCTCTCCTTCCCGGCCAAGGAGCACACCCACGACCTCATCCACCTGCACGACCACGAGCTCGCCGAGGTGATCGACGTCCTCGTCAAGGACGACCAGACCACCGAGGAGGACCGGCTGCTGAGCTACCTCACCGGGGCCGGCCACCGAGCGGGCCTGGACGCCGCGGAGATCAACCAGTACATCCGGCAGGTGACCGGCGGCCGGTTCACCGCGAAGGACTTCCGCACGATCCGCGGCACTCTCGCGGCGGCGACGAGCCTGGCCCACACCGGACCGGCCGCGAACGAGAAGGCGCTGAAGAAGGCGGAGGTCGAGGCCACCAAGGCCGCCTCCGACGCGCTGTGCAACACCCCGGCGGTCGCGCGATCGAGCTACATCGACCCGCGCGTCTTCGAGCAGTACGCCGACGGCAGGACGATCGCCCTAGGCGGCTCCCCGGACGCCGCCCTCCTCGACCTGGTCGGACTCTGACGCCGGCAGCCCGAGCAGCGCGACGTCGAGTGGCGCCAGTGCCCCCGCGCGACAGGCCGCTCGGCCGAGGAGGCGCTGCACCGCGGCGTTGAGCGGAGCGTCGAGACCGTGGCGGCGGGCCAGGAGCACCACCTCGCCGTTGAGGTAGTCCACCTCGCTCGACGCGCCACGGGCGAAGGACTGCCAGGTCGACAGCCGCCCACCCACGTGCCCCTCCACGGGACGGATCGTGAGCTCGACCCCCTGGGGGTCGAGCCGGCCACCGGCAGGGAGCGGCTCCCCCGCCGCGCGAAGCACGTCGGCCGCCTCGGCACGCAGCGAGCGTCGCGCCGAGGCGAGGTCGGCCTCGGCGCCGGTGAACAGGTCGATGCCGTTGGCGACGTTCGCCAGCAGCTTGGCGTTCTTCTGCTCGCGGACGTCGCCCACCGACCAGGCGGCGAAGCCGGCGGCGACCAGATCCGCCACGAGCTCCTCCTGGAGCGCGTCCGGCGCGGCGCCGTAGCGACCCAGCCAGATCAGTCCCACCGGCGCCGAGGACGGCGACACGATCTCGCCCGCGGTGAGGTAGCTGGCGGCGATGCCGACCGTCGCGCCGTAGACCCGCGCGAAGCGGCGCAGGGCGAGGTCCTCGGTGAGGACGCCGTTCTGGCAGGTCACCAACGGCAGGTCGGCGGCTACCAGCGCGGCCTCGTCGCCGCTCGCACCCCGCACCGGCCGCCAGGCCCACTGCGCCAGCGCGGCCTCGGCGTCCTGGGCCTTGGTCGCGAGCACGAGCACGTCGTCGGCCCGCAGGTCGACGTCGTCGGGACCCGAGGCGATCGCGACCGGGACGACGTCGACGCGGTCGGGACGACGCACCACGAGCCCGTGTTCGGCGAGGGCGCGGGCGTGGGCCCCGCGCGCCACGAGGACGACGTCGCGCCCGGCCGGCACGAGCTCGGCGGCCAACGCCCCGCCCACGGCACCCGCGCCGATGATCACGTAGCGGCGGGTCATTGCTCCCCCAGGATCCGCCGCCCGGCGGCGACCAGGGCCGAGTCCTCCTGGGGCGGGTGGATGCGCACGCACAAGACGTCGCGCAGGTGCCTCTCCAGCGGATTCGCGCGGGTGAGGGCGGGGTTGCCGAGGGCGGCGACGGCCGCATTGACCGCCGCGATCACAGATCGTCCGATCTGCACCTTCACCACCGACAGCTGTGCCTCCACCTCGCGGGGGTCCGCACCGTGCTCGAGCCGGAGCAGGCTGCCGTAGAGCAGGGTCTCGGCCTGAGCGATCTGCGCCTCGATCTCGCCGGCGACGCTCTGGATCCGCTCGGTGGTCGCGATCGGCCGGCCCAGCGCGGTGGGAACCCGCTGGCGCGCGTAGGCGGCGAAGGCGGTGCGCGCCGCGCGGGCGACTCCGAGGTAGAGCGCGGGGTGGCCGAAGCTCCACGGTCCTGCGGTGGCGGCCGGATCGCGGTAGGCCCCGTCGGTGAGCGGGATCTCGACGAAGTTGTCCCGCGGCACCAGCACGTCGTCGTAGACCACGTCATGGGTGTTGGAGGCCCGCAGGCCCAGGTGGTCCCACGTCTCGATCCAGGTGATGCCGG
Source organism: Nocardioides epinepheli (assembly GCF_037936805.1). Taxonomy (NCBI): domain Bacteria; kingdom Bacillati; phylum Actinomycetota; class Actinomycetes; order Propionibacteriales; family Nocardioidaceae; genus Nocardioides; species Nocardioides epinepheli. The sequence continues at coordinate 171,300 of NZ_JBBMMC010000001.1, forward strand.
GGGCGTCGGCCGGCACCAGGAGGTGCCCCACTCGGGGCACCTCCTCGTCGGTCACGACCCACACCACGTGGTAGGCCAGTGCGGCACCGCCGGTGGCATAGGCCTTGTGGCCCGAGACCGACCAGCCCTCGGCGGTGCGGCGCGCGGTCGTCGTGGGCAGCCCGCCGCGGGCCGGAGCGCCGAGCTCCGGCTCGGCCCGGATCGAGTTGGCCAGCGCCGGACCGGCCGCCGAGTGACGCAGGAGGTCGTCGTAGGCGGCCTCCGGCCAGTGCCCGTTCACCGCCTGGGCGGCATGGACGGCGAGGTTGTTGGCGGCCAGCAGGGCCACCGACGGGTCGCCCTCGCCCAGTGCGACGAGGATCCGCGCGGTGTCGACCGGCCCGAGGCCGGGTCCGCCGTGGCGCGCACCGACGGTCGCGGTGAGCAGGCCGGCCCGGTGGGCGGCCTCCAGGCCGGCTCGCGGGACGGCGCCGGTGCGGTCGTACTCCGGTGCGGTCGCCGCGAGCTCGGCGGTGACCGACTCCAGTGCGCTGCGGGAGAGGTCGACGTCGGCGCGGATCGCCTCGGGGCGCGTGGGTGCCAGCGTCATCCGAGGTCTCCGCGGCCTGCGGTCGCGTAGGCACCGGGATGCTCGTGCTGGAGGGTGCCGCGGCGCCCGGTCGCCTCCCGGTGTGCGAGCTCCTGACGCACCAGGGGCAGCACGTGGCGGCCGTAGTCGATCGCGTCGTTGAGGGTGTCGTAGCCGCGGATCGAGATCAGGTCGGCGCCGAGGTCGACGTAGTCGAGGATCGCGGCCGCCACCGTCTCGGGGCTGCCCACGAGGGCGGTGGAGGCGCCACCGGCGTTTGTGACCGCGGCGGTGCGCATCCACAGTGCGCGGTCGTAGACGTCCTGCTGGGCCGCGAAGCCAAGCAGACGCTGGGATCCGACGTTCTCCGGCGTCGAGGTGCCGTGGTGGTACTTCTTGTGGAAGGTGCCGGCCTTGTGCGTGCGGCCGATCCGTTCGACGTAGTCGTGCGCCTTGGCCCAGGCCTGCTCGTCGGTGGGGGCCACGATCGGGCGGAAGGTCACCCAGATGCGCGGGCGCGGCCGCCCGGCGCCGTCGGCGATCGCGTGGACGCGCTCGATCTGGGCTCGGATGTCGGCCAACGGCTCGCCCCAGAAGCTGAAGATGTCACCGAGCCGGCCGCCGAGCTCGAAGGCCTCGTCGGAGGACCCGCCGATCGAGATCGGGATGGTGTCGCCGTACGGCGCGAAGCCGGGACCGAAGTCGTCGAACCGGTAGTAGCGCCCGTGGTGACTGAACGGCTCTGGCTCGTGCCAGCTGCGACGCAGCAGCTCGACGTACTCGGTGGAGCGGGCATAGCGCTCGTCCTTGGGCAGGTAGTCGCCCTGCCTGGCCTGCTCGGCGTCGCTTCCTCCCGAGATGATGTGGACGACGGCCCGGCCCTCGGAGAGCTGGTCGAGGGTGGCCAGCTTCTGCGCGCCGACCTGTGGCGGCGTGGTGTTGGGCCGCAGCGCCACGATCGGCCGCAGCCGCTCGGTGAGCTGGCTGACCGCCGCGGCCACGACGAACGAGTCGGCGGTCGAGGAGCCGTAGGGCAGCAACGTGTAGTCGTAGCCGCCGTCCTCCAGCGCGGCGGCATAGCGCCGCAGGAACGGCAGGTCGATGCCGCGGGTCGGGATCGGCTCGAGCTCGGTGGAGGGGTTGAGGTGCGACAGGCTGATGAACTGCACGGCACGCGCAGCCGTCTCGGGGACGGTGGCACCGGCATCGGGAGCGAGGGTCATAGGAGTCTCCTTGTCGGACGAGAACGCGTCAGAACGGCTCAGTTGAGCGGGATTGGCCACACCGGCGCGATGTGTCCACGCTAGGCACGGCGTCCGCCGGGGTCCAACACAGATCCGGGATCGGAATCGATAGCCGTGGGTGATGAGTGCTCAGGAAGGGCCGGTCGCCACACGGCGACCGAGGTTGCTCCACTGCGACCACGAGCCCGGATAGAGCGCCGCGTCGTACCCCGCAATCGAGAGAGCAGCGATCTCATGCGCCGCGGTCACCCCCGAACCGCAGTAGGCGGCAACCGGCCGGTCGGCGGACACACCGATCGACGCGAAGCGCTCCCTGAGCTGTGCGGCTGGCAGGAAGGTGCCGTCGGGTGCCAGGTTCTCCCCCGTGGGGGCGCTCACGGCGCCCGGCACATGCCCGGCGACGGGATCGATCGGCTCGGTCTCACCCCGGTACCGCTCGCCCGCGCGCGCGTCCAGCAGCGTGCCCGTGCGCGCGAAGCCCTCGACGTCGTCGACGTCGAGGACGGGCAGCGCGCCCGCGGCGAGCACCACGTCGCCCGGCTCGGGCACCACGTCGTCCTCGGCGACCGGATGGCCGGCAGCGATCCAGGCGGGCAGCGCGCCGTCGAGGATCCGGACGTCGGGCAGCCCGGCCCACCGCAGCAGCCACCAGGCGCGGGCCGCGGCCAGGTTGCCCTCACCGTCGTAGACCACCACCGAGCTGCCCGGGCCGATTCCCCAGCGCCTCGCGGCGCTCTCGAGGTCGGCGACCTCCGGTAGCGGGTGCCGTCCGTCGGTGGGGGCGCCGTGCGCGGCCAGCTCGGTCTCGAGGTCGACGAAGACCGCGCCCGGCACGTGGCCGGCCAGGTACTCGCCATGCCCGGGCGGCCCACCGAGCTTCCACCGCACGTCGAGGACGACGACGTCGCCCCCGGACTCGAGCAGGCCGGCCAGGCCGTCGGCGTCGATCAGCACGTCGCTCATCTCAGGCCCCCGTCGTACGGTCGAGCGAGGCGGGGACCAGGCGCAGGTGCGGCCGGCTGTCGAAGAAGCCGGCCGCGGACTCGACGGCGGCCTGCTCGATCGCCGGATCGAGCCCGCGGCGGCCGACGAGTCGCAGGCTCACCTCCCCCGCACGCGGGAGATCGTCGCGCGCCACCATGCCGTGTGGGCGACCGCCGGTGCTCGGAAGAAGCGCGACGCCCAAGCCGGCACGGACGCCGGCGGTCACACCCTCGAGCGTCGTGGACTGCGCGGTCACCGTGACACGGTAGCCCTCGGCGTCGAGAGCGGTCAGCGCACGCTGCCGCAGGCCGCAGGGCTCCTCGAAGGCGACCAGCGCAAGGGGCTCGGACGAGCCGGCCGGATCGACGGCGTCGGCCGGCGACCACCCGGGCGCCGAGTACCAGACGAGCGGGAGCCTGGCGACCTCGTGGCCGGCTCCGGCGGTGCCGCTGTCGAGCACGAACGCCACGTCGACCACACCCTTGCCGACGGCGTCGAGCAGCGACGTCGACCGGCCGATCTCGAATCGCGTGGTGGCACCGGGGAAGGCGGAGCTGAGGGCCTGGAGCATCTCGGGCAGCACGTGCTCGGCGGCGTGCTCGGTGGAGCCCACGACGATGGTGCGCTGCTGCGGTACCGCGAGCCGGTCGAGTGCGCTGTCGTGCGCGGCCAGGATGTGACGCGCCTCGGCGAGCACCGTCTCGCCGGCGTGCGTGAAGCGCATGACGCGTCCGTCGCGCTCGAAGAGCTTGCGCTTCAGGCCGCGTTCCAGGAGCCGCACGTGCTGGCTCAGCGCGGGCTGGCTGATGTGCCGGACGGCGGCCGCTCGACTGAAGCCACCGCACTCGGCGATCGCGACGAGTGTCCGTAGGTGATCAATGTCGAGTGAGTTAGTCATGTTTGTACTGTACGCCGCCGGTCGTCGACTTCCGCACTCGTCTCACTCCACGTGTCGTGGGACATCGATCACGATCGGCCATGGAAAGCGATCGACGACTGCTGTTGGACGCCACCTCCACGAACGATGCAGCCTCGTTGCCGTGACCACCACTCTTGCTCCCACCGTCCCATCCGATCGCCCGTCCGATCGCCCGGCATCCCCCACGGCGTGGAACGAGCCCGACGGCGTCGCACCGCGCGGCACGCTGATCCTGCTGACCGGTCGTGGCGAGAGCGCAGCCGCCTACGCGCGGTTCGGGCGACGGATCGCCGCCGACGCCTATCGGGTACGCGTCGTCGAGCTCGACCTCGACGACCCCGGTGCCACGGCTGACGACGTCGCGGCGCTGCTCGCCGACGACGACCTGCCGGCACCGCGCGTCCTGGCCGGAAGCGACGCGGGCGCCAGCTTCGCGGCGGTGCTCGTCCACGGGGGCATCGCGATCGACGGACTGGTCCTCGCCGGGCCCGCCACATCGCAGAGCCTGGCCGACTCCCCCGCGTCGCTGGAGACCGAGCTGGACGCGCGTTCGGCCTGCCCTGCCCACCGGCGCGTGCTCGCCGACGACGAGGCCTTCGAGCAGGGCGCGCTCGGCCGCCGCCTCCCGGACTCCTGGCAGCTGGACGAGGCCTCGGACCTGGCGGCCATCGCCGTCCCCACCCTGCTCGTCCACGGCAGCGACGACCCGGTCACCCCGGTCGCGGCCGCGCTCGAGTCGTTCGGCCGCGCCGCCGAGGTGCGGGTCGTGGAGGGCGGGCGCCACGACGTCCTCAACGACGTGAGTCACCGCTCGGTCGCCGCCCACGTCGTGCTCTTCCTCGAGCGCCTGCGCCTGGGCTCCGACCTCCCGGCGATCGTCCGCGAGCACCTGTGAGCCGGGACTTCCTCGAGGCGCTCCAGGCTGCGGGTCCCCAGGTCCTCACCGACCCGGACGCCGTGCGCAGCGCCGCGACCGACCGTTCGGGCACGCCCGTCGACACCCTGCCGCTCGCCGTCGTGCGGACGAGGTCGGTCGACGAGGTGCGGTCCGTGCTGCGGCTCGCGCACGAGCACCGGGTGCCGGTGGTGCCTCGCGGTGGCGGCAGCGGCGTCGCAGGTGGCGCGGTGGCGACTCCGGGCTGCCTCGTTCTCGACCTGGCACCGATGCGGCGGATCCTCGAGCTCGACCCGCTCGACGAGGTGGCCGTGGTCGAACCGGGTGTCATCACCGCCGACCTCGACGCCGCCGCGCGCGAGCACGGCCTGATGTATGCCCCGGATCCGGCGAGTGCGGCGATCTCGACGCTCGGCGGCAACATCGCCACCAATGCCGGAGGCATGCGGTGCGTGAAGTACGGAGTGACCCGCGAGGCGGTGCTCGGGCTCGACGTCGTCCTGGCTGACGGCCGGCTGCTGCGGACCGGTCGGCGCACGCTGAAGGGCGTCGCAGGCCTGGACCTCACCTCGCTGTTCGTCGGATCGGAAGGGACCCTCGGCGTGGTCGTGGGCGCCGCGGTGCGGTTGCGCCCGGTGCCGCGGGCGACGGTGACCGCGGCCGCCGCCTTCACCGACGTCCGCGACGCCGCGGCCGCGTGCGCCGCCATCGCGCGGGAACGACTCCAGCCGAGCCTGCTCGAGCTCCTCGACCGGCCGACCCTCGAGGTGATCGACCGGGCCCAGGGCACCGACCTCGCCGCGCGCGGCGGCGCACTCGTGATCGCCCAGGCCGACGGCGTCGCGGCCGTGGCCGAGATCGAGGAGATCGCCCAGGTGCTGGGCAAGGAGGCGTCCTGGGTCGAACATGCGGTGGACGACGCGTCGTCCGAGCGGCTTCTCGCTGCCCGCCGCATGGCCCTCCCGTCGATCGAGAGATTCGGTCGCGCGCTCATCGAGGACATCTGCGTCCCCCGCTCGCGCCTGGCCGAGGCGTTCGAGGGGATCGCCGCCATCGCGACGCGCACCGGCGTCGACATCTACTCCTTCGCCCACGCCGGCGACGGCAACCTCCACCCGATCATCTCCTTCGACGCCGCACAGGTGCCGGACGAGGTGGTCGAGGCCGCGGACGCGATCTTCGGCCTGGCCCTCGACCTCGGCGGCACCGTCACCGGCGAGCACGGCATCGGGCTCCTCAAACGCGAGTGGCTCGCTCGCGAGGCCGGAGCCGACTCGCTGGAGACGCAGGCCGCCCTCAAACGGGCCCTCGACCCGCACCACCTCCTCAACCCCGGAAAGGTCCTGTGATGGCGCAACCGATGAGCCTGGAGACCGAGTCGGACCACGTGCTGGGCGAGTCGTTCCGCAGCGCGATGGGCAATGTCGCCGGCCCGGTCGCGGTCGTGACGACCCACGCGGCCGGACGCCCCGCCGGCACCACGGTCTCGGCGTTCGTGTCGCTCTCGATGGAGCCGCCGATGCTCCTGGTCTCGCTGATGCGCGGCTCCTACCTGCTCTCACTGCTCTCTGTGGGGTCGACGCTCGGCGTCAACGTCCTCGGCGCGCACCAGGCCGACGTCGCCGCCCGCTTCGCGGGTCGCCACGAGGACCGGTTCCGCGATGTCTCGTGGGTGTTGCTCGACGGTGCTCCGGCGCTCGACGCCGCGCACGCCTGGGTCGCGCTCCGCGTCGCCCGACTCGTCCCCGCCGGAGACCATGTGCTGGTGCTCGGCGACGTCGTCAACGCCGCCTGCGCGCAAGGACCGGAGGGCACCGACAGCCCGTCGGCACCGCTGACCTACCACCGCCGGACCTTCGGCACGCACGCCGCGCACCCGCTCGGGGGCTGAGCGCAGCCTCTCTCGCGCCCGCTCAGTCCACGCCGGCCGCGCCCGCTCAGTCCGCGCCGGCCGCGAACACCGGCGGCTCGTGAGCCCGCACCGGCGGCAACGGGCCGTCGTAGCGCTCGACCCTGACCAGCACGTGTGCCCCACTCGTGGCCTGGGTGAGCGTCGAGGTCGGGTGGTCGGGGGTGAGCACGTTGACGTTGCCGTGGACGCACGAGGCGATCTCGGGAGCCGAGGGGTCGTACCAGGCGCCGGTGTGCATCTGGGCCACACCGTCGAGCAGCGCGTCGTTCACCACGACACCGGCCAGCAGGCTGCCCCAGGCACTGACCACCCGGACGACGTCGCCGTCGCGCAGCCCGCGGTTCTCGGTGTCGGCGGGGCTGAGCCGGATCGGCTCGCGTCCGGCGACCTTGGTCGAGCGGCTCGCGGCTCCCATGTCGAGCTGGCTGTGGAGTCGATGGCCGGGCTGGTTGCACAGCAGGTGCAGGTCGTACTCCGCGGTCTGGGGCGCCCGCCACCAGCGGGACGGCTCCCGCCACTCGGCGTGCGGCGCGACGTCGCCATGGCCTGCGTCCGCGATCGTCTGCGACCACAGCTCGATCAGCCCGCTCGGCGTCTGCAGGGGGTGCCCGACCGGATCGGCGCGGAACTCCGCGAACACCGGGTCCGGGTAGGCCTCGGCCGGCAGGTCGACGCCGCCGGCCGACCAGAACTCGGCGAACGGCGGCGCGTCGGGTGCGTCGGGACGCTCACGCCACGCCTCGTAGAGCCGCTCGAGCCAGGCGTGGGCATCGAGCCCGTGGTCGTGGTCGGCACCCAGCCGCTCCGCGAGCCGGCCGAAGATCCACAGCTCCTCGCGGGCCTGGGCGAAGGGCGCGGTCGCGCGGCGCGAGACCCGCAGCCGGGTGTCTCCTGGCCCGGCGGCGAGATCCTCGCGTTCGAGGCTGCTCGCGACCGGCAGCACGATGTCGGCGTGCTTGGCCGTCGGCGTCCAGTGGGTCTCGTTGACGACGAAGGTGTCGAGCCGCCCGAGCGCTCGGGTGAGCGACTGGAGGTCCTGGTGGTGGTGGAACGGATTACCGCCGGCCCAGTAGGCGAGCCGGATCTCGGGAAGCCGCAGCGTCCTCCCGTCGTAGGGCAGCTCGGTGCCGGGCTCCCTGAGCAGGTCGCCGATCCGCGCGCACGGGATGTAGTCGTCGACCGGGTCGACGCCCTGCTCGAACGTCGGGAGCGGCCCGCTGCGGCGTCCGAGTCCGTAGTCGCCCATGGAGCCGAGCCCGTGGGTGAAACCACCACCGGGCAGGCCGATCTGCCCGAGATGGGCCGCGAGCGTGAGGCCGCCGAAGACCGGCTGCTCGCCGCGCTCACCACGTTGCAGCGCATAGACCACGTTGACCAGGGTCCGCGCGGCCGCCATCTCGTGCGCGAGCGCCCGCACCCGCTCGGCCGGCGCCCGCGAGATCGCCTCGGCCCACTCCGGTGTCTTCGGGACGCCGTCGCGATGGCCCAGGACGTACTCGCGCACCCGCTCGGCGCCCGAGGTGTAGCGCTCGAGGAACGCCTCGTCGGCCAGGCCGTCGGCGATCAGCACCTGCACCAGTGCTAGCTGCACGGCGACGTCGGTGCCCGGCATGACCCCGATCCACTCGGCGGCGTCGTCGACGTCGTCGCGTTGCGCCGAGAGGGAGACCACCCGCGTCGTCCGGGAAGCGTGCGCGGCTCGCTCCAGCCCGTCGTGCCGCGACTGACCGCCCGGGACGGTCCAGGTGTTGGACCGCCGCAGGCCGCCGAAGGTGACCAGCAGCTCGGTGTGCTCGGCGATCTGTGGCCAGGACGCCGGGCGGGTGCGCAGCTCCGCGGCGGCCTGCGCGCCGACCAGGTGCGGGAGGAGGACCAGGCTCGCGCCGCGGCTGTAGTCGTTGACCGACCGCACGTACCCGCCGATGCCGTTGAGGAAGCCGTGCAGCTGGCTCTGGGCGTGGTGCAGGCGCCCCGCGCTCCCCCAGCCGTAGGAGCCGCCGTAGATCGCCTGGTTCCCATGATCGGTGCGTACCCGGTCGAGCTCCCTGGCGACCAGGTCGAGGGCGACCTCCCAGGAGACCTCGACGTAGGCCTGATCCGGAGCCCCGCGGTCGGGGTCCGGCCCAGGTCCCCGCTCCAACCACGCGCGACGCACCGCCGGTCGAGCCACGCGCGAGCGGTGCCGATGGGCGCCCACGACGTTGCCGGCCGCGGGAGCGACCTCGTCTCCGGCATGAGCCCGGACGCCGACCACCTGGCCGTCCTCGACGTCGACCAGGTAGGTGCCCCAGTGCGCGCTGGTCTCGACCGATCGCCTCACACCACCCACCGTAGGCGGCCACGGCGGCGCGCGGACGTCCCGCGTGATCCGGAACACGATCAGACTCGTGGATGGATTCTCATCGCCCACTGCTCTTGGACCGGCCACCGCCGCTCTGCCTAGGCTCGCCGGGAAATATGAGTAACTTGATCGAGTAACCAAAACTCAGGACTCGATCCCGAGCCTGTTCCCGAGGAGAATCCCATGAAGACCGACCGCACAGCGTTCCGCGCGCTCGCCGGCCGCCGACTCGGACGCGGCCTGCGCGCCGTCGCCGCCGTCACCGCGACCCTCGCCCTCGCCGCGGGCTGCGCCGCGTCGGGCGCCGGCAGCGAGCAGGGGAACGGCCAGAAGCAGGAGGGCGGTGACATCACCTTCGTCATCGACTCCCTCGGCGACTCCTGGATCCCCAACAACAGCGCGATCTCCAGCTTCCAGGGCCACATCTGGGGCCACGTCACCGACAAGCTCGTCTACGTCGACGAGAACGGCGAGGTGAGTCCCTGGATCGCCGAGAGCTGGGAGCAGAACGACGACGCCACCGAGTTCACGCTGCACCTCAAGGACGGCGTCACCTTCTCCGACGGCACCCCACTCGACGCCGAGGCGGTGGTCGCCAACCTCGACATCTGGGCCGACGGGCGCCCCGACGAGGGCATCAACCCGATCGGGCTGTTCCCGACGACCTACGACAAGGCGACCGCCGTCGACGACACCACCGTCAAGGTCGACTTCACCGCACCCACGCTCGGCTTCATCCCCACCCTCGGCTACCACGGATCGATCCTGATCTCCCCCAAGACCCTGGCCCTGCCGGCCGAGGAGCAGGCCGACCTCAGCAACGACATCGGCAGCGGCCCGTTCGTCGTGCGCGAGTGGAAGGAGGGCGACAACGTCGTCCTCGAGCGGCGCGACGACTACGACTGGGGCCCCGAGGCGCTGGACCACCAGGGCCCGGCCACGCTCGACTCGGTCACCTACAAGATCGTCGCCGAGCCGTCGGTCCGCACCTCGGCGGTGCAGTCCGGGCAGGCCGACGTCGCCTACAACCCCTCCCCGCAGGAGCTCGCACCGTTCAAGGAGCAGGGCTACACCGTGGCCGCGCCGCGCTACCTCGGGTTCGTCAACGGCTTCGCCCTCAACACCAAGGTCGCGCCCTTCGACGACCCCGCGGTCCGCAAGGCCGTGCAGAGCGGCATCGACCGCGAGGAGATCCTCTCCACCGTCTACACCGAGGACTGGTTCGCAGCCGAGTCGTTCATCCAGAGCAATGTGCCCGGCGCGACCGACCACAGCTCCGAGTTCGCCTTCGACCCCGAGGGCGCGGCCGCGCTGCTCGACGAGGCCGGCTGGAAGCCCGGTGCCGACGGCGTCCGCAGCAAGAACGGCACCCAGCTCCAGCTGACGCTCTACCCGAACCCCTACCTGGCGACGTCGAAGGCCGTCGACGAGCTCGTCGCCCAGCAGCTCGGCGACCTCGGGTTCAAGGTCGACATCAAGGCGCTCGACGTCGTCACCTACGGCGAGAAGGTCACCATCGGCGGCGACTCCGTGCCTGCCTACGAGATCACCCGCAGCTTCATCGACGCCGGCACCGTTGCGGGCATCCTCAACGACACCGACGGCGGCGAGGACTGGTTCAACCTCGGCCAGAGCGACACCAGGCTGAACGATCTCGCGAGCGAGGTCGCCGGCGCCGTCGACGTCGACGAGCGGGATCGGGCCCTCGACGAGCTCCAGGGCTACGTGCTCCAGCAGGGCTACTTCGTGCCGCTGACCCAGATCGTGCAGCGCCTCTACCTCCAGTCGCCCAAGCTGAAGGGCGTCTCCTACAACGGGGTGGCCTACGCGAACTTCTACACCGCCTACCTCGAGGGCTGAGCCTCGATGCCCCGGCGCGCCTACCTCGGCTACGCACTCCAGCGCATCGCGCAGGCGATCGCGGTGATCCTGCTGGCCTACGTGTTCACCTTCCTCGTCATCACCGTGCTGCCGGGCGACCCGGTGAGCAACACGCTGAACAACCCGGAGAACAACTTCACCGACGACGAGGTCGCCCGGATCATCGCCTACTACGGGCTCGACAAGCCGGTACTGGTGCAGCTGTGGGAGTCGCTGGGTCGCTTCCTCAGCTTCGACCTCGGCATCTCACTGCGCTCCAACCTGCCGGTGTCGCGGTTGATCGGCGACGTGCTGGGATCCACGCTCGTACTCGCGGCGAGCGCGCTCGCGGTTGCCGTCGTGCTCGCCTTCGCGATCGCCTACGGCACCCGCAACCTCCCGGCCCCGCTGGCTCGGCCGCTGCGGGCCTTCCCGTCGCTGTTCCTATCGGTGCCGAACTTCGTGATCGGGCTGCTGCTCATCAACATCTTCGCCTTCCAGCTCGGGGTGTTCCAGGTCATCGACTCCGAGGGGCCGGCGGCGACGCTGTTCGCCGCCATAGCTCTCGGCATCCCGGTGTCGGCGCAGCTGGCAGAGGTGCTGATCGCCAACCTCGACCGTGAGGCGCGCCAGGAGTACGCGACGTTCGCGACCTCCCGAGGGCTGAGCAGGTCGCGGCTGTTCTGGCGGCACCTGCTCAAGCCGTCGTCGCTGCCGGTGATCACCGTCCTCGCACTCACCATCGGCGAGCTGCTCGGCGGCGCGCTGATCACCGAGACGATCTTCGGCCGTACCGGCATCGGCAGCCTCGTGCAGCGCTCGGTCACGACCCAGGACCTCCCGGTCCTGCAGGCGGTGGTCGTGCTGGCCGCGGTGAGCTTCGTGGTGGTCAACCTCGTGGTCGACCTGCTGTACCCGCTGCTCGACCCCCGGGTCGACCTGCGCGGGGCGCCCAAGCGGGCCCGCGCCGTCGAGGAGTCCAGCAAGGACCGCGTGCTTGCGGAGGTGGCGCGATGAGCACCATCGAGACGACGTCGACCGGGTGGCGGCCCTCCGCGCTCCGTCAGGGACGCGATCGGGTCCGCAACCGCCCGCCGTTGAGCGTGATCCTCGCCTTCGCGATGCTGCTGCTGGTCATCGGATGGTCGGTGGCGCCGGGGCTGTTCACCAGCCAGGATCCCGCACGTGGAGTGCCCGCGGAGGCCTTCCAGGGGCCGAGTGCCGCGCACTGGTTCGGCACCGACCACCTCGGGCGGGACGAGTTCGCCCGCGTCGTCCACGGTTCGGCGTCCTCGGTCACCAGCGCCCTGGTGGCGGTCGCCATCGGTGTCGTGGTCGGCGGCCTCATGGGACTGCTCGGCGGCTTCCTCGGCGGCTGGGTCGACGCGACGCTGGCTCGCCTGGTCGACGTCCTGCTCGCGATCCCCAGCTTCCTGCTCGCCGTCGTGGTGGTGAGCGCGCTGGGCTTCGAGACCATCAACGCCGCGATCGCGACCGGCGTCTCGGCCGTGGCCGTCTTCGCCCGGGTGATGCGCTCGGAGGTGCTCAAGACCAGGCGCGCCGTCTTCGTCGAGGCCTCGCTGCTGCTCGGCGGATCGCGCTGGCACGTCCTGGTGCGCCACGTCCTCCCGAACGCCTCGCGCTCGGTCCTGAACCTCGCGGTCCTCCAGTTCGGCCTGTCGATCCTCGTGATCGCCGGGCTCGCCTTCCTCGGATACGGCGACCCGCCGCCGGCGTCCGACTGGGGCCTGCTGGTGTCCGCCGGGAAGGACTACCCCCTGGCCCCCTGGCTGGTGTACACGCCCGCTCTCGTCACGATCGCCACCGTCCTCTCTGCGAACAGGATCAGCCGATGGCTCCGCAAGACCGACTGAACTCCCCCAGCACGACCCTCGACCTGCCCGTCGTCGAGCCCGACCTGCTGCGCGTGCACGACCTCTCGGTGTCCTATGGCGGCGCCGAGGTGGTCTCCGGGGTCTCCTTCGCCCTGCCCCGCCGCCACAGCCTCGCCCTCATCGGCGAGTCGGGCTCGGGGAAGTCGACGATCGCCCGCGCCCTCCTCCGGCTGCTGCCCGCCGGCGTCGGACGGGCCCGCGGCCGCGTGGAGCTGAACGGCGAGGACGTGCTCGCCCTCCCCGAGCGGCACTTCCGCCCGCTGCGCGGACGCACGATCGGCTACGTGCCCCAGGATCCCGCCAACTCACTGAACCCGGTGCGCACCATCGGCGCGCAGGCCAAGGAGGCGGCCGCGCTGCTCCCCGACGAGCTGACGCGCCAGGAGCGCCATGCCCGCGTGGTCGACATCCTCGGCCGGGTCGGCCTCGACGACCCCGAACGCGTGCTGGCCTCCTACCCGCACCAGCTGTCCGGCGGCATGCTCCAGCGCGTGCTCATCGGGCTGGCGGTGCTGCCCCAGCCGGCGCTGCTGGTCGCCGACGAGCCGACGTCCGCCCTCGACGCGACGATCCAGAAGCGCATCCTCGACCTGCTGGTCGAGCTGCGCGACTCCCTCGATCTCGGCCTGTTGCTCATCACCCACGATCTCGCGATCGCGGCCGAGCGCACCGACTCGGTGGTCGTGCTCAAGGACGGCCGGATCCAGGAGTCCGGGGCGACGGCGGACGTGTCGGCCGCGCCGCGGTCGGACTACGCGCGGCGTCTGCACGCCGACGTCCCCTCGCTGCACCCGGACCGTTACGCCGACCTGCGTGACGTCGGCGCCGCCCGGCTGGCGCGCGCGGCGCAGTCGCAGCCGAAGATCGCCGTCCGCGGGGCCACCAAGACCTTCGACGTCGACGGGGATCGACTGACCGCCGTCGACGACCTGACCTTCCAGGTGCCTGCCGGTACCACCCACGCGATCGTCGGCGAGTCGGGCTCCGGCAAGACCACGACGATCCGGCTCCTGCTCGGTCTCGAGACTCCCGACGCCGGCGAGATCACCGTCGCCGGCGAGCGCATCGACGGCCGCTCGCACAAGCAGTTGCGGGCGGCGCGACGTCACCTGCAGTTCGTCTACCAGAATCCGTTCACCTCGCTGGACCCGACCTGGCGCGTCGAACGGCTGGTCCGCGAACCGCTCGATCGCTTCAAGATCGGGTCCCGCTCCGAGCGCGCCGACGCCGTGCGCGAGGCGCTGGACGCGGTCGGCCTCGACCACGGTCTCCTCCGACGACGTCCCGACGCCCTTTCCGGTGGACAACGACAACGCGTCGCGATCGCCCGAGCGCTCGTGCTCAAGCCCGACGTCATCGTCCTGGACGAGCCGACGTCGGCACTGGACGTGAGCGTGCAGGCCGACATCGTGCGGGTCCTGCTGCAGCTCCAAGCCGAGCTCGGGCTCACCTACGTGTTCGTGTCGCACGACCTGGCCCTGATCCGTCAGCTCGCGCACACCGTCAGCGTCGTCCGGCATGGTCGCGTGGTGGAGTCGGGCACCGTGGCACAGATCTTCGGGGCGCCACGCGACCCGTACACCAAGACCCTGCTCGGCTCGATCCCTCAGGCCGCCACCCGTCCGGATCCGGCCCGCGACCGGAACGAGTCGCCGGCGATCGGTCTGGCCGGCTGACTGCTCGGCGAGCGATCCGGCGGCGGCAGCGGTGCGGCAGCGGTGGGGGCGTGAACCGCTACCCCACCGTCGCCGGCTCGCGGAGCGGCGTCGGCGAGGCGCCGGACGGCGCGACCCCGCGTGACCGCAGGGTCACCATCGCGCGCAGCACCGCGAGCAGCGCGATGAGCGCCAGGCCGGCTTGTACGAGCCAGGCCAGATCGGGGGCCCAGAGCACCAGCTGGCCGAGGGTGACACCGGCGAACCCGGGCAGCAGGAGCAGTCCGGCGCCGAGGAGTGCGAGTGGGACGAGCCAGGCGACCAGCCCGAGGATCCGGCGCCGCAGGGTGCGCGGACGGCGCGACGGGCGGATGCAGCGCAGGAGCGTCCAGACGGCGAGAGCGGCAAGCACGATCACGAGCAGGCTCAGGGCGATCAGCGCGGCCGGGTAGGTGGGGTCAACGCCGTTGCTCGGCGGCTCGGCGCCGATCTCGATCGCGGCGATCCCCCAGGCGGTGTCGAGCAGCCGGCTCTCCTGGAACGGACCGTAGGCGTTCTGCAGCACCACGACGGCGAGGTTCCGCTCGGGCAGCAGCAGGATCGAGGACTGGTATCCGGGGGCTGCGCCGCCGTGCCAGGTCATCGGCTCGTCGGTCCCCGGCAGCTGCCAGGTCCGCCAGCCCAGGCCGTAGCCGGCGTCGTCGCCGGTGTCGACCGCGGAGGTGTGCAGCAGCGCGCGGTCGTCGTCGTCGAGCGGTCCGGAGGCGCCGTCGAGCTGGATCCGCGCGAACGCGGCGAGGTCGTCCAGCGTGCCGACCAGGTAGCCCGCGGGGATCGTCGCCGGGTCGATCCGGCTGTCGAACGGTGCCGCCCGTCCGGCGACATAGCGGTGTCCGGGCGGCAGTGCTTCCTCGGCGGCGCCCGCGTCGGCCCGCACCGAGGACATCCCGGCAGGCTCGAGCAGCCGCTCGCGCAGCACGTCTGCGAAGGGGCGGCCCGTCGCCCGCTCGATCATCGCGGCGAGCACGATGTAGTTGAGGCTGGAGTAGCTGTGCTCCGCGCCGGGTGCGGCCAGCGGGTCGAGGTCGTCGACCTGGTCGACCACCGAGGCGATGTCGCGTCCGTCGTCGTAGCGATCGGTGAGCTCGAGGCCCTCAGGAAGACCGCTGGTGTGGTCCAGGAGCTGTCGCACGGTCACCATCTCGTAGGACGGCACGAGGTCTCCGACGCGAGCGTCGAGGCCGAGGGTGCCGTCCCCGGCCAGCCGCACGGCCAGGGTCGCGGTGACCGGCTTGGACACCGAGCCCCACAGGAACGGCGTCGACGCGGTGACGGCGGCGCCGTCGCCGTCCTCACCGAGCGTCCCCTGGTGCTCGATGCCGTCGGGCCCCACGACGGCGTAGGCGGCACCCGGCACACCGGCGCGCTCGATCTGGTCGCGGACGTAGTCGTCGATCGAACCGGGCGAGGGATCCGACTCCGCCGCGGAGGCGGTAGCCGGGCCGAGCGCGGCAAGCACGAGCAGCGCCATGGAGAGGCACGTGACAAGCACCGAGAACTGCTTTTCCCATATGCTCATATGACATAGATACCATATGGCTGTATGTTTTACGAGTGCCCAAGATCGTCGACCATGATCAGCGCCGCGCCGACATCGCCCGCGCCTTCCAGCAGCAGGTGGCCGAGCACGGCTTCGCGGCCACCAGCTATGCCCGGGTCGCCGCGGCCGCCGGCATCTCGGTGGGTGCGATCCAGTACTACTTCGCCGATCGCCAGGCACTGGTCGCCCACGCCTTCGACGACCTGATCCGCACCCGAGACGCACGCGTCGACGATCGCGTGGAGGCCGGCGAGCGGGCCGGGCTGTCGATCCGCGGGATCCTCGACGACGCCCTGCTCGAGCACCTCCCCCTCGACGACGACCGCTGGCGTGAGCATCGCCTCGGCCAGCAGCTGCGCGTCGAAGCCGCCCAGGATCCCGACCTCGCGGCGCTGGCGACCGGCGCCTACGACGCGCTGCACCAGCGGGTGCGCGGCGCGGTGCTCAACGGCACCCGCTGCGGCGAGGTGGCCGCCGGCGTCGACCCCGACGCCGCCGCCATCCGCATCATCGGCGCCACCCACGGTGTCGCCGACATCCTCGCGCTGCGCTCACCCCACACCCTCGACCGCAGGGGCCGCGTGCGCATCTCGCACCACGACGTCCTCGACCCGGTGCTCGGCACGGTGTTCACCGGCGAGTGCACGCACCACCGGCCGAGGCCGACGAACGCGCGGCGGCGTCGTACGGTGCGATCCCCGATCAAGGCTCCCGGCACCACCACGAGCAGAGCTGACCAGCAGTCGACTTCCGCCGGGATCGCCGAACTGGACGGCCCAAGTCTGAACTTGTCGGCCGGGATATCGCCCGACAAGTTCAGGTTTCCCCGGTCGACCGGGGAAATCCCGGCGACGAACGGTGGACCACCGCGCACCGGCAAGCAGTACGACTCACCCTCACCACGCGTCCCACTGGGCGGCCCAACCCTGAACTTGTCGACCGGGATATCGCCCGACAAGTTCAGGTTTCCCCGGTCGACCGGGGAAATCCCGCCCCTCGGCGCCGGCGGTAGCCCTTGACTCCCCCCACGACCGGCGTAGCGTGAAATGCCCGAGAACCCGCCCGAAGGGGGCCACCCCCATGAACGACACCCTGTGGCTCGTCTGGTTCATCTCGACCGCCGTGGTCGTCACCTCGCTCATCACCTTCGCGATGCTGAGTGCCGCCGAGGTCCTACCCCGCCGACAGGCGGCGACAGCCAGGCAGGGACGTACGGCGCAGCGGCACCGGCATCGTCTCCACCTGCCGTTCACCGCGCATCACGCCTGAGCCGTCCGAGCCATCCGAGCCTCAGTGCGTCGATGAGCCACCGTGGCGTTCGCGCCGTCGGGCCAGCCAGATGACGGTCGCGCCCGTCGCGCCGTCGTCGTCACTGGATCCAGACGTCTCCCCGAGGCCGCGGGTGTCGATCGCCTCGAAGATGCGATGGGCGAACTCGCGGTGCATCGCGACCACGCGCAGGGTGTGGTCGTAGGCCCGGTCGACCGCGCCGAGGGGGTCGCCCACCAGGCGCTCGAGGAGGGCGAGGTTGGCGCGCCAGAGCCGGCCGAGGGGGCGCACCTGGTCGTCGCCGTCCCGGGCGAGTCGATCGGTGGAGGCGATCACGGCCGCCTGACTCCGTCTCGTCTGCTGGACCAGGAGCTGCTCGGCATGGTCGAACGCGCGGGAGAGCGCTTCCATCAGACCTCCACGATGTACGCGTCGTCGTTTTTGAACCGATCAGTTGACCGAATGATACGCCCCACCTAGCCTCCCACCAAGGGATCGGAGGCCCACCATGACTCAGTCAGTTGACCCCGGCGTCGCGGCAAGCGACGCCGTCGGAGCCGGCGAGGCAGCGCCCGCACCTACCCTTCGCGGACTCGCGGACGGCGTTGCGGCGACCCTGCTCCAAGGCAGCGCCATCGCCCGCGCCGGAACCACACTCGGCGCCGAGCTGACCAAGATCGGCCTCGGCCGGTCCGAGGTCGCACCCGCTCGAGGAGACTGGCGCTTCAAGGATCCGAGCTGGCAGGACAACCCGATCTACCGCCGGATCGCGCAGGCCTACCTCGCTTCGTGCGCGGCCGCCGACACCGTGCTCGAGGAGGTCGACCGGACCGCTGACTCCCACCGCGCGGCGCGGGCTCGGTTCGCGGTCGACATCGCCACCAGCGCGCTGGCGCCCACCAACTTCCTGCTGGGCAATCCGGGCGCCCTCAAGCGCACCTTCGAGACCGGCGGTGCGAACCTCGTCCGCGGGCTGGGCAACTGGGCCTCCGACGTGCGCCACAACGGCGGGATGCCGTCGATGACGAAGGAGGGTGTCCTCAAGATCGGAGAGGACCTGGCGCTGACCCCAGGGGCGGTGGTCCTCAAGAACGAGCAGTCCGAGGTCATCCAGTACGCACCGACGACCGAGCTGGTCTACGAGCGCCCCGTGCTCGTCGTCCCCCCGCCGATCGGGCGGTACTACTTCCTCGACCTGCGCCCGGGCCGCAGCTTCGTCGAGTACGCGGTCTCACGCGGCCTGCAGACGTTCATGATCTCGTGGCGCAATCCGTCGGCCAACGAGGCCGACTGGGACATCGACGCATATGCCGAGCGGGTCGCGGAGGCTGTCGCGGCCGTCCAGGAGATCACCGGGGCGCCCGATGTGAACGTGATCGGCTTCTGCGCCGGCGGGATCATCCAGAGCATGGTGCTGAACAAGCTCGCGGCGACCGGCGAGGAGCCGATCCACAGCGCCTCGTTCGCCGTGACCCTCCTCGACTTCGGTCAGTCGGCGCCGATCAACGCGTTCTCCTCCGCCAAGCTCCTCGACTTCGCGCGGCGGCGTGCGGGCCGGGCCGGCGTCACCAGCGCCCGGGCCATGGGAAGTGCCTTCACCTGGATGCGGCCCAACGACCTGGTGTGGAACTACTGGGTCAACAACTACCTCATGGGCGAGGATCCGCCGGTCTTCGACATCCTGGCTTGGAACGCCGACGGCACGAACCTGCCGGCGCGCCTGCACCAGCAGTTCCTAGACATCTTCCAGACGAACCCGATCCCCAAGGCCGGCGCGATGGAGTCGCTCGGGGTGCCGGTCGACCTGGCCAGCATCAAGGTCCCGACCTTCGTGGTCGGCGCCATCAACGACCACCTGACGCCGTGGAAGTCGACGTACCGGACCACGCAGCTCCTCTCGGGCGACACCACGTTCGTCCTGTCCAACGCCGGACACATCGCCAGCCTCGTCAACCCTCCCGGCAACCCCAAGGCCAGCTACTACACCGGTCCCCACGACCGGGCCGAGGGGCCGGAGGAGTGGCTCGAGACCGCTACGAAGCAGACCGGCTCGTGGTGGGAGCACTGGGCCGACTGGGCCATCGAGCACAGCGGTGAGGAGGTCCCCGCGCCCGAGTCGCTGGGGAGCGCGGAGTACCCGGTCCTCGGCGAGGCGCCGGGAACCTACGTCCGACAGCCCAACTGAGCCGATCCGGCGCGCGGGTTCAGACTGGGCTCAGGCTGTCGCCCGAGCCCGCGCGCCGAGGGTCGCGTCGAGTCCCGCCGCCAAGAACTCGATCAGGGTCTCGATGTCCACACCGGAGCGCCTGCGCCCCGACATCGTGGCGAGCTGCCCGATCAGCAGGATCAGGCACATCCGCAGCGCCCGCCGGACGTCGGCCGGCCGAGCTTCGGGGTAGGCGAGCGCAGCCGCACGGCGCACGGCCCGCATCGAGGGCCCTTCGAGCAGCCGATCGGGTGACTGCTGGAGCACCTGCGCCATCAGCCGGACCCAGGCCAGCCCCTCGTCGGCCCGGCTCGCCATCAGCTCGAGATACGGCTCGATCATCACCGTGACGAGTCCGTGGCCGTCGACGACGGCGCCGGACGCCGCGAGCTCCTTGGCGCGCTCGCGCACCCGCTCCACGACATCGCCGCCGTAGCGTTCGAGGACGGCCTCGACCAGAGCCTCCTTCGTCACGAAGTGGTAGTGCACCGCAGCCGGTCCGAGGCCCGCCTCTCGGGTGACCGCGCGGATCGACACCGCGTCCAGGCCATGTTCGGAGAACAGCTTCAAGCCCGCGGCCAGCAACAGCTCTCTGCCGTCGATGTCGGGTCGCCGTCCCATTCGACCTCCTGCATCCTGAAACTCGCACTGTTCGAAACGAGTGATCGGTAGATTATCCGTACCGCTGTCAGTTGCACACCGCGAGTCGCTAATATCCCTCCAAACGATCAACTGTTTCATTCATCGGAGGATCCATGAAGCTCGAGAACAAGACTGCCGTCGTCACCGGTTCGGGACGCGGCATCGGCCAGGCGATCGCACTCAAGCTCGCCTCGGAGGGCGCCCGCGTCGTGGTCAACGACCTCGACCCGGGGCCCGCGAAGGAGACCGTCGGGCTCATCGAGCAGGCCGGCGGGGAGGCGGTCGCAGTCTCGGGGAGCGTCACCGAGCTCGGCTTCACCGACGACCTGGTCAGCGCCGCGCTCGACACCTTCGGCAGCATGGACATCGTCGTCAACAACGCCGGCTACACCTGGGACTCGGTGATCCAGAAGACGACCGACGAGCAGTGGGAGGCCATGCTCGGCATCCACCTGACCGCCCCGTTCAGGATGCTGCGATCGGCTGCGCCGTACCTACGGGAGACGGCCAAGAAGGAGGCGGCCGCCGGCACGCCCGTGGTGCGCAAGGTCGTCAACATCTGCTCGATCGCCGGGACCGGCGGCAACATCGGGCAGGCCGGGTACTCGGCCGGCAAGGCCGGAGTCATCGGCCTCACCAAGACCCTCGCCAAGGAGTGGGGGCGCTCGCAGGTCACGGTGAATGCCGTCGCGTTCGGGCTGATCCGGACCCGGCTCACCGAGGCGGCCGCCGGGAGCGACGCCACGATCCGCATCGACGAGCGCGACATCAAGGTCGGCATCGGCGCCGAGCTGCTCGAGGCGCTGGAGACCGGAATCCCGCTGGGCCGCGCCGGCACCCCCGAGGACGCGGCCAATGCCGTCTACCTCCTCAGCATCCCCGAGTCCGACTACATCACCGGTCAGGTCCTCATCGCCGGCGGCGGGCTGGTCATCTGACCGATGGGTGATCAGGTGAGCGGCGGTACGACCCGGAGCGGACTGACCCCGGGCGGAGTGGCCTACTCCGTCCGGGGCTCGGGTCCGCCGGTGCTGTGGCTCTCGGGCTACGTGATCCCGGTGCTGGCGTTCGCGCCGGTCCTCAAGCCGCTCGCACGGTCCTTCACCGTCGTCGCCGTCGACCACCGCGGGACCGGTCGGTCGCGCACGCGTGCGCGGCCGACCACCGCAACCTCGATGGCCGCCGACGCGATCTCCGTCCTCGACCATCTCGGACTGTCGAGTGCCCACGTCGTGGGCACGTCGCTGGGTGGGATGGTCGCGCAGGAGATCGGGATCGGGTGGCGGCACCGGGTGCGCAGCCTCGCGCTCTGCTCGACCACCGCGGGTGGCTCGGGCTCCAAGACTCCCCCGGTGGGCGACCTGGGCCGCCTGCTCCACGACAACCGGGCTCGCATCCCCGGGGCCGCACAGGGACCCGAGGTCGCGGGGCTGGCCGGTCTCGTCTGGCTCTGGGGAGCCATGCACCAGGCCGCAGCGGCCGCCAGCCACGACACGACCCTGCGCCTGGGGCGCATCACCGCCCCCACCCTGGTGCTGCACGGCACCGCCGACGACCTCGCGCCGGTCGCCAACGGCGCCTGGCTGGCCCGCCACGTCGACGGCGCCCGCTGGCACCCGATCACCGGCGGCACCCACCTGCTGGCGTGGGAGTCCCGGGAGGCACGCGACGTCCTGACCGCATGGCTGGAGGAGCACCGCGACGCCGTCCCCCGCAGCGCCCCGCCCAGCCCGGCGGCACGGGTCGCTGCTGTGCTCGAGGCGCCGCTGCGGATGGCCTGGGGCCAGTCGGTGCCGACACGCCGGACGATCCGGGCGGCCAAGGCGCTGCTGCGCCCGTGACCCCGACCACCGCCGGAGGTGGAGCCAGCGAGCGCCGACGAAACCCCGGCAACGGTCCCTGCCAACGTTTCTCAGAGAGGCTCACGAGGTTTCGTCAGCGCCGGTCGGGCTCGTCCCTCGCCCTCACAGCTTGCTCAACCTCCGACGCTGGCGCTCCCGCCGGAGGTTGAGCAGCGAGCGCCAGCGAGCGCCGACGAAACCCCGGCAACCGTCCCTGCCAACGTTTCCCAGAGAGGCTCACGAGGTTTCGTCAGCGCCGGTCGGGCTCGTCCCTCGCCCTCACAGCTTGCTCAACCTCCCAGGACCGCTTACTTCCGCCCGGCCGGGATCGACGTCCTCGATGCGCAGATGATGCTTGAACATGGCGCCGGATAGGTTGCGGACGGCGTTGACCGCACCTCGATTCTCCTGCTCCGCTCGTGCCTCTCTAGGCGAGGAACCTCGAGACCCGCGGTCCGAGCACCTCGGCCAGGGTCATCAGGCCCAGATGGCCGTCGGCGTAGACGTCGAGCTCGGCGTGCGGGAGGAGTCGCGCCATGATCCGGGCGTTGATCAGCGGGATCAGCGGATCGTCGTTGCCGGCCAGGATCAGCACCCGCTGCCGGATCAGCGGAAGCACCGGCAGGCTCGACCAGCCCGCACCGGCCAGCAGCTGGAACAGGTAGCCGCGTCGGGAGCCCGCGCGGGCGCGGCCGTCGTGCAGCGCCGCGGTCAGGTCCGGCCGGTAGCGCACCTGACCGCCGTACAGCTCCGCGGCGACCGCGCGCCCGTACTCGGCGTCGCGGTAGCGCCGCGGGGTCAGCATCTTGTTCAACACGTTCCACTTCGCCGGGACCATCAGGCACCCGGTGGCCGTGGCGACCAGCACCAGGCGCCGGCAGCTCTTGCGGTGCTGGACGGCGATCTGCTGGGCCAGTCCCCCGCCCCACGAGATGCCGAGGACGTCGAACCGCTCATGGCCGAGCTCGCGCATCATCCGCACCGCCCCGAGTGCCAACAGCGGGTAGTTGTAGGGCCCGACCGGGTCGGGCGAGCCGCCCACGCCGGGCACGTCGAAGCGGATCACCTCGATCGCCGGGTCGACCTGGTCGACGAACGGCTGCAGCGCCTCCAGACTCGCGCCGATCCCGTTGCACAGCAGCAGCGGCAGTGCCGGCCGCTCCGCGCCGGGTGCCGGGACGGCCGGACGGATCGAGACCCGCACCTCCTGGCCCAGCACGGTGAGCGTTCGCAGCTCGCTCTTCATCTGCACGTCACTCTTCACACGAACGCTCCGACCCCGGTGACATTGCGCCCGACGATCAGGGTCTGGATCGTCTCGGTGCCCTCGTAGGTGTGCAGGGCCTCGATGTCGGCCATGTGCCGCATCACGTGGAAGTCCAGGAGGATGCCATTCCCACCGAGCAGGTCACGGGCTTCGGCGACCACCTGGCGCGCCTTGCGGGTGTTGTTCATCTTCGCGATGGCGGCGATGTCGTCGCTCAGGTTGTCCTCCTCGATCAGGCGGCCCAGCCGCAGGCAGTACAACTGCATCGAACAGACCTCGGCGAGCATCTTCACCAGCTTGTCCTGCACGATCTGGAAGCTCACCAGCGGCTTGCCGAACTGCTCCCGCTCGCGACAGTAGTCCAGCGCGATCTCGTACGCGGCGGTGGCATGCCCCAAGGCGCCCCACGCGACGGCGTTACGGGTCCCGGCCAGCACCCGCGCGGTGTCGCGGAAGCTCTCGGCGCCGGGCAGCCGGTTCGACTCGGGCACGCGGACGTCGGTGAGGGTGATCTCGGCCTGCCAGATCGAGCGCAGCGACACCTTGCCGTCGATGCGGGTGGCGTCGTAGCCGGGGCTGCCGCCCTCGACCAGGAAGCCCTTCACCTGGCCGTCGTCGGTGTCGCGGGCCCACACCACGACGACGTCGGCGACGGTGCCATTGCCGATCCACTTCTTGGCGCCGTTGATGACCCACTCGTCGCCGTCGCGCTGGGCGGTGGTCTCCAGGCTCACCGAGTCCGAGCCGTGGGTGGGCTCGGTGAGCGCGAACGCGCCGAGGAGGTCCACCTTCGCCATCCCGGGCAGCCAACGCTGCTTCTGCTCCTGCGAGCCGAGCATCGCGATCGACTTCATCGCCAGTCCGGCCTGGACGCCCAGGAACGTGCCGACGCTGCCATCGCCACGGTTCAGCTCGAGGTGGATCAGCCCGGTGGCGATCGGGCTCATCGGTGGGCAGCCATAGCCCTCGATCCCGTCGCCCACCAGGCCGAGCTCACCCAGTCGGCGCACCAGGTCGCGCGGGAACTCCGCACGCTCCCAGTAGTCGCCGATCACCGGCAGCACCTCGTCGTCGACGAAGTGTCGGGCCCGGTTCCAGTAGTCGCGCTCCTCGTCGGTGAGCTGGTCGGCGATCTTGAAGTAGTCGGTGCCGCGGGCACGACCGATTCCGTCGTACATGCTCAGGCTCCTTCGTCGATCACTTGTCGAAGACGTACGTGCCAGGTGCGTCGCCGAGCGGCGGGTACACCATCGAGCCGAGCTCCTTGGGGGCCGGCTTCTGCTCACCGCTGCGCGACCCGAGCCAGTGGTCCAGGTCGACCCACCAGCTGCCCTGCACGGTCTCGGCTTCCTTGAGCCAGTCCTGCGGGTCGGCCGGGTTGTCGCTGCCGTCGCCCGGAGCGACGCGGTAGGTCGCCTTGGCGTTGCCCGGCGGGTTCACCAGGGCGGCGACGTGACCGCTGCGCGACAGCACGAACCGGGTCGTGCCGCCGACGAGTCCGGCCGTGCGATAGCAGTTCTCCCACGGCGTGATGTGGTCGGAGATACCGGCGGCGATGTAGGTGTCGACGGTGATCTTGGCGAGGTCGATCGGGACGCCGAGCACCTCGATCGCGTCGTGCTGGGTGAGCGAGTTGTCCGCGGCCATGTCGATGAAGTCGCTGTGCAGCCCGGCGGTCATCCGCGTGGTGTCCGCGTTCCAGGCCAGGATGTCGAACGCCGGCGGCTGCTTGCCCAGCAGGTAGTTGTTGACCCAGTAGTTCCAGATCAGGTCGCCCGGTCGCAGCCAGGCGAACACCTCCGCCAGCGCCCGCCCGTCGAGGTAGCCCTTACGAGCCGAGCGGCGCTTGGCCACCTCGACCATCCGCGGGTCGGCCAGCGCCGAGACCGTGCCGGCGTTGTGGTTGTCGATCACGGTGACGGCGAAGCAGAGCGCCGCGAGGCGTTCCTGCTGGTCGGTGCGGGCCAGGTAGGCCGCGGTGATGCTGGCCAGGATTCCCCCCGAGCAGATGCCGGTGAGGACGGTCCGGTCGGTGCCGGTGATCTCCTCGACCGCCGCGAGTGCGGCCAGGATCGACTCGACGTAGGTGTCGAAGCCCCACTTCGCGTGCCGCACGTCGGGATTGCGCCACGAGATCACGAACATCTGGCGGCCCTCGTGGACGTTGTGCTCGACGAGGCTCCGCTCGGGCGCCAGGTCGATGACGTAGTACTTGTTGATCGTGGGCGGCACGATCAGCATCGGCACCTCGTCGACGAGCTCGGTCTGGGGTGCGTACTGGAGCAGCTCGAGGACGTCGTTGCGGAACACGACCGCGCCAGGCGTGGCCGCGATGTTGTCGCCGATCCGGAAGCCGCTGGCATCGACCATGTCCGGCACCCGCGGCGCCGAGGCGAGGTCCCTGACCAGGTGGGCGGCGCCGCGCACCAGGCTCAGGCCCGCCGTGTCGACCACCGCCTTCGCCGAGGCCGGATTGACCAGCGGGATGTTGCTCGGGGCGACCGCCTCCACGAGGTTGTCGACGAAGAACTGCACGCGCTCGCGGTCGCGGAAGTCGAGCTCGGCATCGGCTGCGAGCTGGTGGGCGGTCTGGCCGCCGGCCAGATAGACCTGCGCGAGCCGCCTGAGCAGCGGGTTGGCCGACCACGCGTCGTCGGCGAACCGACGATCGCGGCGGTCGGGGGCGACATTCGAGCTGCCAGCCACGATTCGTCCGGTCTCCGCGCCGAGAGCTCCCAGGCGCCGGGCGACGGTCCCGGGCGTGCGAGCCAGCGAGAGCGCCCACTTCGCGGTGGAGGCATCCGGAAGGAAGCGGCGCAGCGGCCCGTGCACGGCGTCGACCAGCAGGACGTCGAGCGGAGCTGCGGCCTGGGCGAGGTCGTCAGGTGTGTGGGTGCTCATCGGGTGACTCCTTCGGGGATGGCGATCTCGCGCTTGACGATCTTGCCGGTCGGGCCCTTGGGCAAGGCCGCGGTGAACCAGACGTGACGTGGATACTTGTACGGCGCGACCTGGGTCTTCACGTGGTCTCGCAATTCGGCCTCGGTGACCACCGCGCCGGGGCGCAGAGTGACCGCGGCACCGACCTCCTCGCCCAACTCGGCGTGCGGGAGTCCGATGACGGCGGCCTCGGCGACCGCAGGGTGCTCGTAGAGGACCTCCTCGATCTCGCGGGGGTAGATGTTGAAGCCGCCGCGGATGATGAGGTCCTTGAGCCGATCGACGATGGCGAAGTAGCCGTCGGCGTCGACGGTGCCCATGTCGCCGGTGCGGAACCAGCGGTCCTCCGACAGAACGGCCGCGGTCTCGGACGGCTTGTTCCAGTAGCCCTTCATCACGTTGTGGCCGCGGATCGCGATCTCGCCGACCTCGCCGACCCCGACCGGCGCGCCGTCCTTGTCGACGGTCCGCATCTCCACGCCGGTGATCGGGACGCCGATGGTTCCCGGTCGGGTGGCGCCAGGCCGGTTGAACGAGGCGACCGGAGAGGTCTCCGAGAGACCGTAGCCCTCGAGGATCTCGCACCCGAAGCGCGACTCGAAGCGGCGCAGCACCTCGACCGGGAGGGCCGCGCCGCCGGACACGCAGATGCGTAGGTCGGGCAGCTCGGGGGCGTCGTCGAGGCCCAGGATCGCGGCGTACATGGTGGGTACGCCGGCGAAGACGGTGGCCCGCTGGGTGGCGAGCTCCTCGACGGCCCTTCGGGCGTCGAAGCGCGGCAGGAGCAGCAGGCTGGCCCCGATCGACGTCGCGGTGTTCAGGGTGCAGGTCTGGCCGAAGGAGTGGAAGAGCGGCAGCCCACCGAAGACCACGTCGTCGGGGACGAGGCCGAGCAGGTCGTGCTGGGTCGCCTCCACGTTCGCCATCAGGTTGCCGTGGGTGAGCTCGGCGCCCTTGGGTTGGCCGGTGGTGCCGGAGGTGTAGAGGATCACCGCGGTGTCGAGGTCCTCTCGGCCGACGACGCCGGCGACCGACTTTTGCTCGCTCAGGCCGGCGACGAAGCCGTCGGGATCGACGGTCACGACAGTGACCGGGTGGTCGACGCGCTCGGCGCCGGCGCTGGCGTCCTGGACCGAGGCGGGCCAGGCGAGCAGCACCCTGGCACCGGAGTCGGCGAGGTAGTAGCTGATCTCGCGCGCCTTCAGCAGCGGGTTCATCGGCACCACCACGGCACCGGTCCGAAGCGCACCGAAGTAGACGACGGCGAACTCGGGGATGTTGGGGATCATCACCGCGACGCGGTCGCCCGGGCCAACGCCGTGGGCGGCCAGCAGGCCGGCGACGCGCTCGGTCGCGGTGGCGAGCTCGGCGTAGGTGGTGATGTCCTCACCGAGGCGGAGTGCCGGGTTCTCCGGCATCCTCTCGGCGGTGGTGGTTAGCAGTGTCGCGAGGTTCATCGGGCGTCCTTCTCGGCTGTCCTGGGTGCTACTGGCTGACCACTCCAGAGTCGCTGTGGCGGGCTGGTTCCCGCTTCGGCTCCGTGCACGGAGTTCTCCGGTCGGGGCCTGTGCATCGGCACAACCGGTGAGTAGGTTGTGGTAGGTGGGGGATCGTGACGTCGCACCGGAGGTGCGCCAGCTGAGTGCGACGCTGTTGGCCGACGCAGACGACATCGGCACCCGGATGGCGCACCGGATCTGCGCGGAGATCCCGTTCTACGCCGAAGGCACGATCGTCACCCTCGACACCCTCACCAGCTCCTGCATCGCGAACGCTCGGCACATCCTCGGCCAGCTCGCCGGCCACGACGACCTCGACGAACGCCCGTGGATCACCGGCACCGAACGGGCCGAGGAGGGCGTCCCCTACGACGCCGTGCTCAACGCCTTCCGGGTGGGCGCCCGGTTCCTCTGGGAGGAGCTCGTCGAGCGCGCCGACCCGGCCGCGCGCGACGTCCTGCTGCTCGCCGCTGCCGACGTGTGGGGAGTCAGCGACGACCTCGCCGCAGAGGTCACCGCCGCCTATCGCACCGCAGCCGCCGACCGTGCCCGCCGAGACAGCCAGCGCCGCTCGGTCGTCGTGGGTGCGCTCCTCGACGGCGATGCGACCGGCCCCGAGGACCTGTGGCGCACCGCCGACTCGCTGAACGTCGAGCGCAGCGGCGACTTCGTGGTCGTCGCGGCGGAGTGCGAGACCGCCGGAGCCGAGGCGATCCCCGATGCCGAGCGCGGACTGCGGAGCCTCAACCTCGCCTCCGCCTGGCGTCTCGACAGCGACCACCAGGAGGGCCTGGTCGTGCTGCGCCTGGGCTGCGACGTCGAGGAGCTGGGCACGGCGCTGGCGGAGGCGGCGTCTGGCCGGGTGGGCATGAGTCAGGTGTTCGGCAGTCTCGATCGGGCGCCGCTGGCCCGGCGTCAGGCGCGGCTCGCCGCACTCGCGGCGACGGCCGGGTCGCGCGAGGTGGTGCGCTTCGAGCAGCAGCCCCTCGCCGTCCTGCTCGCCAGCACGCCCGAGCGGGCCGAGGATCTGGTCCGCAGCGTGCTCGGCGCCGTCGTGGACCTGCCGCAGGAGGACCGCGACACGACCGTGCAGACCGTGCGCACCTGGCTGCGCACCGGCGGCTCGACCGGGGACACCGCCACCGAGCTCTTCTTGCACCGCAACACCGTGCGCTACCGGATGCGCCGCTTCGAGGAACTCACCGGACGCGACCTGACCCGGCCGGTCGACGCCGCCGAGGTCTACGTGGCCCTCGAATGCGCGCGGATCCTCGGCGTGGGCCTGTGATCTACCCGCCCTGCGCGTCGTAGCCTGCTCCGGTGGCGGTGAGACGGACCAAGCGGGCGCAGGCCGCCCGCCGACGTTCGCGCCGGATGGCCCTGGTGAGCAACGACCTCACCGACCCGCAGTGGTTCGCGATCCTCGAGGCCTGGGGCGGTTGCGCCTACTGCCGCGCCGTCGAGCCGGCGCTGCAGAAGGACTGCGTGCTGCCGATCTCGCGCGGCGGCCGCTACACCCTCGACAACGTCGTCCCGGCCTGCCGCTCGTGCAATGCCAGCAAGTGCAACGCCGAGGTCACCGGCTGGCTGCGCCGCAAGCGCCTCGACGAGGCCGCCTTCCTCGTCCGCCACGCCGAGATCCGCGGCCAGTTGCTCCTCGTCCACGGCCCACTCGGAGGTTGAGCAAGCTGGCCGGGCGAGGAACGAGCCCGACGCAGCCATGGAGGTTGAGCAAGCTGGAGGGCGAGGAACGAGCCCGCCAGCGCAGACGAAACCTCGCAACCCTCCCCGGGGACGTCGGCAACGCCGGTTGCCAGGGCCCCGGCAGACGCTCATCCACAGGCCGGCGCCGACGTCGTTGCGGGCACGTCCGATCACCGGCACGGTCACCGCATGCCCTGGACCTACCTTCTGCGGTGTGCCGACGACAGCTACTACGCCGGCAGCACCGTCCAACCGCTCGAGACCCGCGTCTCCCAACACAATCTCGGACTCGGCTCCAACTACACGCGCCGGCGAAGCCGGCTCCCCGTGGTCCTCGTCTGGTACACGGAGTTCGCTCGCATCGAGGACGCCTTCGCGTTCGAGAAGCGGATCCAGGGTTGGGGACGTGCCAAGCGCGAGGCATTGATCCGCGGCGACTACGACGCCCTGCCGGCCCTCGCCCGCGGCCGTCGTCGTCCACCTGCCGGAGGTTGAGCAAGCGGGCGAGTGAGGAACGAACTCGCCCGCGCCGACGAAACCTCGCAACCGACCCCGCCAACGCTGGCAGCGACGGCTGCCGGGGTTTCGTCGGCGCTCGCTGGCGCTCGCTTGCTCAACCTCCGGCCGCAGGAACTGCGACGAAGGAGCAGATCCGTCGCGGTCGGAGGTTGAGCGAGCCCCGCGGCTGAGGAACGAAGCCGCGACGGGCGAGACGAAACCCTCGCAACCGTCCTCGGGAACCTTCACAGCGACGGTCGCCGGGGTTTCGTCGGCGCTCGCTGGCGCTCGCCTGCTCAACCTCCGGCCGGGGTGGGCTGCCAGGGGGTGAGGTCGGGGCGCTTGGCGATGCGGTGGTCGCCGGAGGACTGGCCGCGCAGGCGGCGGCCGAGCCAGGGGGCGACGTACTGGCGGCACCAGGCGGCCTCGGTGCGCAGGGTGCGACGGGGCGGGAGGCCCGGTGGGGGTGCCAGCCACTCGAAGTCGGGCGGCGCGCCGAGGCTCGCGGCGGCGGCGTAGGCGAGTCGCTCGTGGCCGAGCGAGGTGAGGTGGAGGCGGTCCTCGTCCCAGGCGCGGGGGTCTTCGAAGATCGTGCCGGTGGTGTCAGTGACCGGCTCCATGCCGTGGTCCTGGGCGAGGTGCTCGTAGATCGCGTTGAGACGTCGGCGCCGGGAGTCGAGCAGTCCGCCGGCCGGGGATATGCCGGTGAGGTTCGGGATCGGCACGACCACCAGCCGGGCGCCGGCCCCGGTGAACGGGGCGACCAGGTCGATCAGGGTGGCGCGGAGCTCGGCGAAGTCGATCCGCGGCCGGAGGAGGTCGTTCATCCCCGCGGTCAGCGTGACGACGTCGGGGGCCATCTCGAGGGCCGCCGCCACCTGGGTGTCGCGGACCTGCGCCGCCTTGTAGCCGCGCACCGCCAGGTTCGCGTAGACCAGGCCGCGCTCGGCGTGCTGGACGGCGAGGAGGTCGGCCAGCCGGTCGGTCCATCCGCGCGGGGTGCCGTCGGGCCAGGGCGCGTCGCCGACCCCCTCGGACAAGCTGTCGCCGATCGCGACGTAGCGCAGCGGCGTCGATTCGGACTCCATCGGCCCGCAAACTACCCGACCGGCTGGCCGACCGGCTCGCGCAGGTGACGGGCGAGATAGGGGCCGGTGATCGAGGCCGGATGGTGGGCGATCTGCTCGGGACTGCCCACGGCGATGATCCGGCCCCCTTCCGCTCCCCCGCCGGGGCCGAGGTCGATGACGTGATCGGCGTTGGCGACGACGTCGAGGTCGTGCTCGATGACCACGACCGTGGCGCCGCGGTCGGTGAGCTGCCGGAGCACACCGAGCAGGGTGCGCACGTCGAGCGGGTGAAGGCCGACACTGGGCTCGTCGAGCACGAACAGCGAGTCGGTCTGGTCACGGCGCAGCTCGCTGACCAGCTTGAGTCGCTGCGCCTCACCGCCCGACAGCGCGGGCGTGGCCTCGCCCAGGGTGAGGTAGTCGAGTCCGAGCTCGGCCAGGTCGGCCAGTCGCCGGTGCACGCGCGGCAGCCCCTCGGTGCGGGTCAGCGCCTCGCGGACGGTGCAGCGCAGCAGCTCGGGCAGCGACACGTCGTCGCGGCGGTAGCGGTCGGCGGCC
This sequence comes from Nocardioides epinepheli, assembly GCF_037936805.1. Taxonomy (NCBI): domain Bacteria; kingdom Bacillati; phylum Actinomycetota; class Actinomycetes; order Propionibacteriales; family Nocardioidaceae; genus Nocardioides; species Nocardioides epinepheli. Next base: position 202,667 of record NZ_JBBMMC010000001.1, read on the forward strand.
GCCGCGAACCGGCTGCCATCGCACTCGGGGCACACGATGTCGACGTCGGGCAGGAACTGGACGTCGAGGGTGATCTCGCCGGTGCCCTCACAGCGTGGACAGGCCAGCGAGCCGGTGTTGTAGGAGAAGTCGGAGGCGGTGAGCCCGTCGGCGCGAGCATCGTCTGTGGCGGCGTAGGCCTTGCGCAGCTCGTCCATGACGCCGGAGTAGGTGGCCACGGTGGACCGGACGTTGACGCCGATCGGCGTCGCGTCGACCACCTGGACCTTCAGGCCCTCCGGCGCCTCGACGGCGCGCACGTGGCCGGGCTGGGCCGCGGACCCCGATCGGGCTTGTAGTGCAGGTACGAGCGAGTCGAGGATGAGCGTGCTCTTGCCCGAGCCCGACACGCCGGTGATCGCGGTGAGGCGGCCGAGTGGGACGTCGACGTCGAGTGGGTGGACGGTGTGGATGGCGTCGGTCTCGAGGTGGATCGCGCCGCGGTCGAAGACCGTCGCGGGGTCCAGCGGCGGGCGCACGACGACCGGCTCATCGCCGGTGAGGAAGCCCGCGAGCAGTGAGTCTGCAGCGGCCGAGAGCTGCGACGGGGTGCCCTGGGCGATGATCCGGCCGCCGTCGACGCCGGAGCCCGGCCCGATCTCGATCAGCCAGTCGGCCTCGCCGAGGATCTGGACGTCGTGGTCGACGAACACCACGGAGTTGCCGTCGGCCAGCAGGTCGCGCATTACCCCGAGCAGACCGTCGACATTTGCCGGATGCAGGCCGATCGAGGGCTCGTCGAGCACGTAGAGCACACCGGTCGTCTGGTTCCGTACGGCGCGGGCCAGCTGAGCGCGCTGTCGCTCACCGGTGGAGAGGGTGGAGCCGGCGCGGTCGAGGGCGAGGTAGCCGAGGCCGAGCTCGACGAGGCGTCGGGCCATCTCGACGAACGTGTCGATCAGCACGTCGGCCATCTCGATCATGTCGGCGGGCAGGGTGGCGCGAATCCCGGGCACCCAAGCGAGCACGTCGTCGAGGGACAGCGCGGTGACCTCGGCGAGGTTGCGTCCCTCGATCGTGGGCGCGAGCGCCTCGGGGCTGAGACGGCTGCCGCCGCAGTCGGGGCAGGTCTCCTCTCGCAGGAAGCGGCTGACCCGGGCCAGCCGCTTGTCGGTGTCGGCGCGCTTGAGCTCCTCGGTGACGGTGAGCCGGGCGTTGCGGAAGGTGAAGTCGAGCTCGTGGACGCCCTTCTTGCTGGTGAGGACGATGTGCTTCTTCTCCTCCGGCCCGTCGAGCACGATCTCCCGCTCCTGGTCGGTGAGCTCGCTCCACGGCACGTCGGTGCGCACCCCGAACTCGCGGGCGATGTCGGGCTGCACGTTGAAGCCGAACATCTGCCAGGGCACCACGGCGCCGCCGTCGAGCGTCTTGGACGGATCGGGCACCAGCGCCGCGTCGTCAACCGTGCGCACGATCCCGATGCCCTCGCATCGCGGGCAGGCACCGGTGGAGTTGAACGACAGCGCCTCGGCGCCGGGCGCGCTCACCGGCGCCCCGCACTCGGGACAGGCGAAGGGCACCTCGGCGGCCACGTCGATCGTGGGTGGCACCCGGTGCCCGTGGGGGCACAGGTGCGAGGCCACCCGGGAGAAGATCAGGCGCAGCACGTTCAGCAGCTCGGTGGAGGTGCCGAACGTCGAGCGGACGCCGGGCACTCCGGGCCGCTGGCGCAGGGCGAGGGCCGCCGGGACGTGCTCGACGGAGTCGACCGCCGCGCGTGGCGCCTGCGCCATCCGGCGCCGGGTGTAGGTCGACAATGCCTCCAGGTAGCGCCGCGACCCTTCGGCGTAGAGCACGCCGAGGGCGAGCGAGGACTTGCCCGAGCCCGACACCCCGGCGATGCCGACGAGCCGGCGCAGCGGGACGTCGACGTCGACCGCGCGCAGGTTGTGCACCCGTGCGCCGCGCACCCGCACGACGTCGGGCTGGGCCTCGGCCATGGCGCTCCCCCTTCACCTCACCCTGGATCCACGCCGAACCTACTCGCCAGCACCGACAACGATCTCTAGGCTGACCGGAACCGAGGTGAACCCGTCCCGGGCAGTCCCGGCTGAAGGAGAAGACATGGCTTCCGTCGTTGCGTGCCCCTCGTGTGGCACGAAGAACCGGGTCCCGGTGTCATCGAGCGGCCGGCCGCGGTGCGCATCCTGCAAGACCGACCTGCCCTGGCTGGTCGACGCCGGCGATACCGACTTCGACGCCGCGGTGAAGACCGACCAGCTCGTCGTCGTCGACCTCTGGGCGCCCTGGTGTGGGCCGTGCCGCCAGATCGCCCCGGTGCTGGAGCAGCTCAGTCGCGAGCTGGTCGGCAAGGTGAAGGTGGTCAAGGTCAACGTCGACCACTCCCCCGCACTCTCGGCGCGTTTCCAGGCGCGCAGCATCCCGATGCTGGTCCTGCTCGACCACGGCGAGGTGATCGACACGATGGTCGGCGCGCACCCGCCGCCGGCGCTGCGCAAGTGGGTCACCGACGGGCTCGCCAAGCAGGCCTGAGCAGGCCTGAGCAGGCCTGGCCGCGCGCCGTTGTCGGTGGCGCCGGTTAGCGTGCGCGCCATGGACGATCAGGGCACGGAGGCGATCGACGCCCGGATCGATCGGATCGCCCGCTTCCCGTTCCGTGCCCAGTTCCACCTGCGCTCGCGCGAGATCCACTACGTGGCGATGCGCGGCCTCGACGTCGTCGGCGACCATGCGCGCGACTTCGTCACCCAGCGCGTGGCACCCGCCCGGCCGCCCAAGGACGGCAAGCAGACGCCGTGGGGTGGCCACCCGGTCTTCCGGGCCCAGCACGCCACCGGCACCTGTTGTCGCGGCTGCCTGGCGAAGAACCACGCGATCCCGCGCGGCCGCGACCTCAGCGAGGCTGAGATCGACTACGTCGTCGCGGTCATCCGCCGCTGGATCGAGCGCGACCTCGAGCGAGTGAGAGCGCCGCTCACGAGAGGAGCCGGGTGATCCCCTCGCGGTAGGTCGTCACCGCGAAATCCGGGAAGCGCGCGGCGAACTTCGCGGACTCGAAGACGTTGTCCTCGCGGTAGCGCGGGAGCAGTTCGGTGATCTCCTTGGCCTGCTGGTTCACCAGGCCGCCGAGCTTGAACATCCAGCCAGGAACGGTCGTGTAGCCGATGTCGCGGCCGGTGACCTCGGAGGCGATCTCGATCAGCCCGGCGTAGGTCGAACGCGCCGGGTCGACCGGCAGGTGCCAGGTCTGGCCGTAGGCGTCCGCGGCGTTGCCGATCACACCGAGCCCTCGGCTGGCGTCCGGCGTCCAGATCAACGTGCGGCGGGTGTGAGCGCTGATCGGCACCAGCGGCCGCTTGCCCTGCTTGATGCGGTCGAAGATCAGGGAGTTGGTCAGGCTCTTGGTCTTGTCCGGCCCATAGAACTCCGGCGCCCGGCCGATCACCGCCTCGACCCGGCCGTCCCGCATCGCCGTCAGGAGCATCTCGGCCGTCTCGGCGCGCACCGTGGCCTTGCGCCCGACCGGCTCGAACGCGGTGTCCTCGGTCTGCGGCGCGCTCGTGCGCGGATACATGTAGGTGTTGTCGAAGAACACCAGCTTGGCGCCGTGCTTCTCGCACGCGGCGATCGTGTTGGCCATCATCACCGGGAACTGCTGCTCCCACAGCGTCGAGTCGATGGGCAGCCCGACGGTGAGGTAGACGACGTCGCTTCCGGCCACAGCCGCAGACGTCGCCTCGGCGTCCATCAGGTCCGCGGCGACGAGGTCGTCGGTGGGGAACATCCGGCGCGGGTGCCGACTGACCAGCCGCAGGTCGGTGGTGACGTGGTCGTGGAGGTAGCGCGCGAGCTCCTCAGCGATCTGCCCGTTGGCCCCCAAGATGGTCTGCATGCGTGCCCCTATGATCGAATGTGTGCATTGCTAACATTAGCGTAGCGCAGGCAAGCGAGGGCCACCTGGACACCCGCGTCGACCAAGCCGCGGCAGTCGCCACACGCACGGATACACGTAAATGTCACGATTTACAGTAGACATTCATTCCCGCGGGCCTGAGGGTGTGTGCATGGCGCTCAGGACTCGGACCGGCGCGTCGGCGGCGGCGCGATGGGCGTGACCGAGTGAAGCTGCGGGACTACGTCGAGCGCTTGGTCAAGCATCAAGCAGGCTTGTTCGACCTCGAGGGGATGGAGGCCGGCAGAATCTGTTCGGACGCTGCGGGAGAGGCGGCTCATGTGGACGTCGGCGAGTCCGGCGAAGTCCCCGGCGGCAGTCTCTATCGAGGGAGCCCCCTCGCCTGCGATGGACAACGGCTCGACTCGACCCTCAGGGTGGAGCTGACGCATGGCGGCCGGGGCCGTGGGCGTCGTACATCTTCCCTTGGGTCCCGATGCCAGCGAATCGCTGACCGAGTTCGCGTCCCAGTTCCAGGATGTCGTGTCGATGCTCGACGGCCTCTGGGGCGTAGCGCTGCCGACCTGCCCCGATCACTCGGCCCATCCGTTGAGCCCGTTCGTCGTGGCGAGTCGTGGAGTATGGGCGTGCCCGGACACCATGGCCGTGATGGCAGACATCGAAGGAGCTCATCCCGACGCCGACGTCAGGAGCCGAGGGCCAGCCGGGCCTCCACCAGCTCCCCCGCCTCCGGCCCGAGGCGCCGGCTGACGTAGTCCACGAACGCCGCCCGATCGACGCCGCCGGGGTGGGTGCGGGGCCAGGCGCGCAGGGCGGCGTCGAAGTCGGCTCCGTAGCGGCGATGCAGGGCGTGCATCAGCAGGGCGCCGGTGGTGTAGGGGCCGGAGAGGCCGCAGATCCGGCGGCCCTTCCACGGACCGCAGAAGCCGGTCGTGCCGTAGCGGTCGCGGACCCAGGTGTCGGCGGCGCGCCACTGCCGCACGCTGGCGCGCATCGGCGTGATGCCGCGGCGCGCCTTCCAGACCCCTTCCAGGTAGGTGGCGATGCCCTCGCTGAGGAAGAGGTCGGGCCACGTGGTCGGCGTGGTGCGGTTGCCGGCCCACTCGTGGACGAACTCGTGCACGAGCGTGGCGAGGAAGACCTCGCGCGAGGGCCAGCCACCCTCCCCCATGCTGATCGCCGACTGGTGCTCCATGCCGGTGACCAGCGGAGTGAGGACGACGCCCGCCTGACCGAAGGGGTAGCGGCCAAGTCGTCGCTCCACCCACCGCAGCAGGCTCGGCGCGCGGCGCAGGTAGCGCTTCTCCGGCTGCGCGCCCGGACGGGACCAGACGACGATGGGGAGGCCGTGCGGGCCGCGCAGGGTCTGCGAGGTGTAGTCGCCGACAGCGAACTGCGCGGCGTACGACGACAGCGGGGCGCCCGGCCGGAAGCGGGTGCGCGTCGTCCCGCCCCAGCTCCGGCGCTCGACCAGTCGCCCGTTCGAGACGCCGACCAGTCCGCCGCGGGCGGTGATCGTGACGTCGTAGCGCGCCTTGTCGTACGGCCGGTCGTTGACCGGGAACCAGGTGTAGGAGCCCCACGGCTGGGAGCCGGTGCCGACGTTTCCGGCGCGATCGGTGACGACGCCGAGGGTGAGCGGATCCGGGCCGTCGATCGCGAGGGTGTCGGAGCGCAGCGGCCCGTGGTAGCGCAGCACGATCCGGCGGTGCGCGCCGCGATCCAGCGGGCCCATCGGCACGCGGACCCGGTCGCGAGGCCGGGTCACCGCGACCCGGCGTCCGGCCACGCGGGCGGAGTCGACGACCAGCCAGGAGGCCAGGTCGAGGACCACCGACGAGCGCGGCCGGGTGACCCGCAGGTCGATCACCGCGCGCCCGGAGAAGTCCCGCGTGCGCGGGTCCCACTTCAGGTGGAGCCGGTAGCGGAGGACGTCGAGGTAGGGGCGGGCGCCGATCGGGCGGTAGGGGTCGTCGACCGGCCGGTTCCGCACGCCGGCGTCGGACCGTCCAGCATCGGCCAGTCCGGCATCTGACCGTCCGGCATCGGGCGACGCGGCCGACGCCGGAGCGCCGGCGAGCGCCACCACCAGTACGAGCACCCATCCCCACCAGCGCCGAGACATGAGCGCCACCCTACGTCCGGCGGCGGCGTCCGGTCAGGACTCGTAGTGCGCCGCGATCCACTCACCGAGCCGCCCGATCAACGACTCCACCGTGCCGGCCGCGACCCCGCGCGGGTCCCACGACGCGACGAGCCGGATCCGCAGCGGCTGACCGGCGACGTCGATGCGCAGCGGCACCAGGTCGAAGCGCGGGTCGTCGGAGACGACGGCGATCCCGCGCCCGGCGGCGGCTAGCGCCTGGGCGATCGTGCCATTGGCCGCCTCGACCACGGTGGCGTAGGAGCCGCCGTCGACGGTGACCGCGGCGTCGACGGCCTCGCGCGCGGTGAAGGTCGTGGGCAGCAGGACCAGGGGTGCGGTGATCAGCTCCGCGATCCCGACGCGACCGCGCCCCGCCCACGGATGGTCGGGCCGCACGTAGGCCCACACCGGCAGGACGGCGAGCGGCCGGGCCGCGTAGGGCTCGGGGGGCCGCTGCGTGCCCAGGGCGAGGTCGGCGCCGGCCCGCAGCATCTGCGCGGGCTCGAGGCCGTCGCCGTCGCGCACGTCGACCACCGGATCCTCCGGCGACATGGTGGCCACGAACGGCGAGACGACGTCGGTGAGGGTCACCGTGGGCGCCGCGATCGTCATCCGGGCGAGCCGGCCGCTGCGGTGGAAGACGGCCGCGTCGCGCAGCGCGTCGGCGGCGTCGAGGAGCCGTCGGGCCTCGGGCAGCAGGGCGCGGCCGGTGTCGTTGAGGGTGAGCCGGCCGGCGCCCCGGTCGAACAGGGTGACGCCGAGGTCGCGCTCGAACTGACGCAACTGGCGCGAGAGGGCCGGCTGGGTGACGTGCACGGCCGCCGCCGCGCCACTGACGCTGCCGGCGTCCGCGGTGGCGACGAAGTAGCGCGCGTGGTGCAGCTGCACTATGCCTCTTGGTAATGGAATCGGGTCAGAACAGGTATTGGACAGCATAGTGCTGCGGTTCGACACTGGCGTCATGACGACGTTCGCCGACCCCGACAGCGCAGGCACCGCAGCCCCCGAGACCGACGTGGCGCAGGAGCGTCGTCTGGTCACCGAGATCCCCGGCCCGCGCTCGGTCGAGCTGATGGACCGCAAGACCGGAGCGGTCGCGGCCGGGGTGGGCACCACCATGCCCGTCTTCGCGACCCGGGCCGCCGGCGGGATCGTCGTCGACGTCGACGGCAACCACCTCGTCGACCTCGGCTCCGGCATCGCGGTCACCACAGTCGGCAACAGCGCGCGGCGCGTGGTCGAGGCGGTGCAGCGGCAGGTCGCCGAGTTCACCCACACCTGCTTCATGGTCACGCCCTACGAGGCCTACGTCGCGGTCGCCGAGGCGCTGAACCGGGTCACCCCCGGCGACCACGACAAGCGCACCGCACTGTTCAACTCCGGCGCCGAGGCGGTGGAGAACGCCGTCAAGATCGCGCGGGTGCACACCGGCCGGCAGGCCGTCGTCGTCTTCGACCACGCCTATCACGGCCGCACCAACCTCACGATGGCGATGACCGCGAAGAGCATGCCGTACAAGTCCGGGTTCGGGCCCTTCGCCTCGGAGGTCTACCGCGCTCCCCTCTCCTATCCCTTCCGCGACGGCGGCCTCGACGGCGCCGAGGCCGCGGCCCGCGCGATCGACGTCATCGACAAGCAGGTCGGCGCCGGCAACCTCGCCGCCGTCGTGATCGAGCCGATCCAGGGCGAGGGCGGCTTCATCGAGCCCGCCCCCGGCTTCCTGCCCGCGCTGGCGCAGTGGTGCCGCGAGAACGGCGTCGTGTTCGTCGCCGACGAGGTGCAGACCGGCTTCGCCCGCACCGGCGACCTGTTCGCCTGCGAGCGCGAGGGCGTCGTCCCCGACCTCATCGTCACCGCCAAAGGCATCGCCGGCGGGCTCCCGCTCTCCGCGGTCACCGGCCGCGCCGAGATCATGGACGCCACCCACACCGGCGGCCTCGGCGGCACCTACGGCGGCAACCCGCTGGCCTGCGCCGCCGCGCTCGCCGCGATCGAGACCATCGAGCAGGACGGTCTCGTCGGGCGCGCCCGCGAGATCGAGACGCTCATGCGCGAGCGCCTGGGCCGGATCGCCGAGCGCGACGGGCGCATCGGGCAGATCCGCGGCCGCGGCGCGATGATCGCCGTCGAGCTCGTCGAGGAGGGCACCGACGCCCCCAACCCCGACCTCGCCAAGGCCGTCGCCGCCGCGGCGCACCAGCAGGGAGTGATCGTGCTGACCTGCGGCACCTACGGCAACGTGCTGCGCTTCCTGCCGCCGCTCAGCATCTCCGACGACCTGCTCAACGACGGGCTCGACGTCCTCGACGCGGCCTTCGAGTCCGCCCGGTGAGCGCCGCCACGTTCGACGTCGAGGACCCCGCGACCCTCGACGTCGTCGGCCAGGTCCCCGACCTCGGCGTCGAGGACGCCACCGCCGCCGTCGACCGTGCTGCCGCGGCCTTCCCGGGCTGGGCGGCCACCGCGCCGCGGCACCGGTCCGACGTCCTGCGTCGCGCCTACGAGCTGATGCTGCGCGACCGCGACGAGCTCGCCGCGCTGATCGCCTCCGAGAACGGCAAGTCGCTCACCGACGCCGCCGCCGAGGTGGGCTATGCGGCCGAGTTCTTCCGCTGGTTCTCCGAGGAGGCCGTGCGCCCCGGCGGCGACTACGGCGTCGCCCCGGCCGGCGGCGTGCGCACTCTCGTCTCCGCGCGCCCGGTCGGCGTGGCCGCCCTGGTCACGCCGTGGAACTTCCCCGCCGCGATGGCCACCCGCAAGATCGGCCCGGCGCTGGCGGCCGGCTGCACCGTCGTCCTCAAGCCCGCCGCGGAGACGCCCCTCACGGCGCTCGCGATCGCGCGACTGCTGACCGAGGCCGGCGTGCCCGACGGCGTCGTGGAGGTCGTCACGACCACCGACGCGCCCGGAGTGGTGAGCACCTGGCTCGCCGATCCTCGCGTGCGCAAGGTGTCGTTCACCGGCTCGACCGGCGTCGGACGCACCCTGCTGCGCCAGGCGGCCGACCGCGTCGTCAACGCCTCCATGGAGCTGGGGGGCAACGCGCCGGTCGTCGTCACCGAGGACGCCGACCTCGACGCCGCCGTGGCCGGCACCCTGGTCGCCAAGTTCCGCAACGGCGGCCAGGCCTGCACCGCCGCCAACCGCATCTACGTGCACCGCGACGTGATGGCCGACTTCCTCGCCCGCTTCGGCGCCGCGGTGGAGAAGCTGCGCGTCGGCACCGCCGCCGACGGCGCAGAGATCGGCCCCCTGATCACCGCCGCGGCCGCCGACCGCGTGCGCCGGGTGATCGACCGCGCCGTCGAGGACGGCGCCCGGATCTCCCACCAGGCCGCCCTCCCCGAGGCGCCCGGCCACTTCGTCGCGCCGACCGTGCTCGCCGACGTCGCCCCCGAGGCCGCGATCCTGCGCGATGAGATCTTCGGCCCGGTCGCGCCGATCGTCGCCTGGGACGACGAGGAAGCCCTGCTCGACCTGGTCAACGACACCGAGTACGGGCTGGCCGCCTACGTCTTCGCCGGCGAGCTCGGCCGGGCGATCCGCCTGGGCGAGCGGATCGAGGCCGGCATGATCGGCCTCAACCGCGGCATCGTCTCCGACCCCTCCGCCCCCTTCGGCGGCGTCAAGCAGAGCGGCCTTGGCCGCGAGGGTGCCCGCGACGGGCTGCGCGAGTTCCAGGAGACGCAGTACCTCAGCGTCGACTGGCCCGAGGCCTAGGCGGCGCCGGGCCGGAGGTTGAGCAGGCGAGCGCCGACGAAATCCCGGGGGGTAGGACAGCTGCCCCCGGCCGGAGGTTGAGCAAGCGAGCGCCAGCGAGCGCCGACGAAACCCCGGCAACCGGCACTGCCAACGCTCCCGAGAGCGGTCACGAGGTTTCGTCCGCGCCGGTCGGGCTCGTACCTCGCCCCCGGCTTGCTCGACCTCCGAGTCCAGCCGGTCGATCGGGCTAGCCGGCGGCCGCGTCGCCGAGGACGTCGAACGCGGCCTCGAAGTCGGGACGGCGGGCGGTGGTGGCCATCTGGTCCAGGCTGAGGCGGGCGTAGGCGGCGTGGTCGAAGTCGAGGAAGTCGATGCCGTCGGCGAGTGCGGACCACAGTCCTTCGCGGAGCATGGCGATGAAGCGGTTCAGCCGGACCAGCGCCAGGCCACGCTCGACCGGCCCGAGGGGCGTGCCCTCGTAGGCGCGCACGAGCGTCTCCTCCTCCGCGGGGCTCATCTCGTAGCGGGCGGCGAAGTGCCCGAGGTCGAGGTAACCGTCGCCGGCGCCGACGTACTCCCAGTCGATGAGGATCATCCGGTCACGCTCCGGCGCCACGAACATGTTCACCTGGCTGGGGTCGGTGTGCACCTGGCAGACCTCGTAGGGGCCGCGCACGCTCTTGATCCGCGCGACGACGTCGAGGGCCCACCGGAACTCCTCGAGGAACTGCGGCGACTCCGCGGCCACCCGGCTCGCGAACCAGTCGATGCCCTCGAACGGGTCCGAGCACAGGCCGGGGGTGGCGTCGCCGCGCGTCGCGTCGTGCAGCCGGCGCAGCGCCCGGGCGCCGAGGGTGATCACGAGGTCGCGGTCGGCGAACTCGGCGGCCCGGTCGCCGTCGACGAAGTCGACCACCGTGACGCCGAGGTCGTCGAAGGACCCGAGGAGTGCGGGCGCGAGTCCGAGCTCGGTCATCTCCGGCCAGATCCGCCACTGGTTGCTGCGCCGGATGCCGACGGCGGCGGCGAGGTCCTCGGCGAGCTGCTCCTGGACGACGACGACGCGGGGCGTGTCGCCGGCGACACGCACGGTCACCTTGAAGTTGCGATTGGTCATGCCGTCCTCGATGGGCTCGGCGTCCCACGCGGCGTCCGGCCAGATCCGCTCCACGGCGGCGCCGACGAGGGCGTGCTGGTCGGTGGGGAGTTGCTGGGTCTGGCTCATGGGGTCGTCCTCACTCTGCCGCTCAGGCGTTGCTGGGCACGCGCGGGTAGTAGTTCTCGCACACCGACTGCGCCTGGCGCCGGGCGTCGTCCCAGTCCCAGCCGCGCGGCACGAACCGGTCGGGACTCATCGCGGCGACCTCCGGGGAGACGTCGCCCGAGAGGCTCTCAACGAGGTGGCGGCCCAGGTGCAGGGAGCCCTGGACGCCGTGGGCGTTGCAGCCGGCCGCCATGGCGAGGCCGGGCAGCGCGGAGACGGGGCCGATGAGGAACCGGCCGTCGGGAGTGAACCCGGGCCAGCCGGTGAAGACGGCGCGGACGCCGGAGCCGGCGACGCTCGGGGTCACGCGGGCCATGCCCTCGGCGAACTCGCCGAGGACCTCCCAGTCCTCGTGCCGGGCCAGCGTCGCGTCGACGTGGACGGCCCGGGGGTCGATGGAGGTGCCGGAGCTCTCGAAGCCACCGACGAGGACGCCGGAGCCCTCGCCGCGCGCGTAGACCTGCACCTCCGGGATCCGGATGCACGGGCTCGCGGAGGTCCACCCCTCGGTCTGCGCGGTGACGAAGTACTGCACCAGCACCGGCACGATCGGCAGGTCGATCCCGGCGGTGCGAGCAAGAGCGCCGGCCCAGGGGCCCGCGGCGTCGATGACGAGCTCGGTGGCGATCGGGCCGCGATCGGTGACCAGGCCGGTCACCCGCCCGCCGGCGACGACCAGATCGAGCACCCGGGTGTGCGGCACGAAGGTGACACCGGCCCGCTGGGCGCCCGCGATGTAGCCGTCCACGACGCTGTTGGGTTGCACGTAGCCGTCGGTGGGACACCAGAGGGCGAGCCGCACGTCGGCGACGTCCTCGAGGCCCGGGCACAGCTCCTGGGCCCGCTTCGCATCGACGATCTCGACCTCGAGCCCGGCCTCCTCGGCGACGTCGGCCATCGCGCGATACTCGGCGGCCGTCGTCTCCGACAGCGCGATCCGCAGGCTCCCGGTGGTCCGCCAGTCCGAGGATCTCCCGAGGTCGGACTCCATGGCGCGGTAGAAGGCGGCCGCCTCCATGCTGGCCCGGGTCGCGGCCACCGTCGAACGCGGCTGGCCGACCAGACCCGCGGCCTGCCCGGTCGTCGCGGCGGCCAGGTCACCTGCTTCGAGGACCTGCACGTCCCGGTAGCCCGCGGCGGCCAGGGCGTAGGCCGCGGCGGCGCCGAGTGCCCCTCCGCCGACGACGGTGACGGCACTGTCTCGCACGGTTGCCATGGGTCTCTCCTCCTCGACGAACGGCCGCGGCCGGCTCGGATCATCCGACGCTACGAGGACGGTGACGGCGCTCACCATAGGCAATCGCGATCCTCGGCGGCTAGGACCCCTCCCGCGTGCGCCGGGCTCACGCAGATCCGGGAGGGGTCCTAGCCCAGGAGCCGTCAAAGTCCCTATACACGCTCAGGTCTGGCGTTCCTACCGTGATGTGACTCGACCCACATTCCCCCGATCAATCCCGAGGAGCACCGTGAACGAGGATCTCGCAACCAGGCTGGTGGACTTCGACCAGCACCATCTCGGGGACCCCTTGGATCGAGCGACCTTCACCCTGCTGCTGGTCGCCTCTCTCATCCTTCCCGTCCTGGCCCTACTGGCCGGCTGGATGTGGCTGTGATGGACGACGTCGCCGCCGAGGCCAGCTTCCCGATCCACTCCTCCGAGCGGACCTGGGGCCCGCTCGCGGTGTTCGGCAACACCGCGTCGGCCGCCATCGCCACCTGGTGCTTCATCACCGGCGGCTTCGTGGCCTACTACGTCGATGCCGGCCCGGGGTCGATCGCGATCATCGCGGGCACGCTCATCGGCGTCTTCATCTCGCTCCTGGCGGCACTGCCTCCGGCGACGCGCTACGGCGTCGAGGCGGTGCGCTCGACCCGCCCCACGCTCGGCGTGCGCGGCTCCTGGCTGACGCTGGCACTGGTGCTGGTGATCCTCGTCGGGTGGAACTCGGTCCTGACGATCTTCCTCGGGCGCTCCGGTGCGGAGACCCTGCATGCGCTCGGCGTGGTCGACTCCCCCGACGGCAAGGCCCTGGTCGTCGCGATCGGGCTGCTGTCCTGCGCGGCCGTGATCGGCCTGCTGTGGAAGGGACCGAGCACGTTGCGCCTGGCCGGCCCCGCCATCGCGATCACCGTGATGGCGCTCGCCTTGGTGATGATGGTGTTCCTGCTCGCCGAGTTCGGATGGGACCGGATCTTCTCGGCCCCGGCCCTCGCGCCGCTGCCGGACAGGTCGACCAACTACATGATCGTCATCGAGCTGGGCATCGCCGGCGCGGTGGCCTGGTGGCCCTACATCGGCAGCCTGACCCGGCACTCGCGCAGCACCCGGACGGCGGTCGCTCCCTCGATCCTCGGCCTGGGTCTGCTGATGGGGATCGTGCTGAGCATCGGCCTGTTCGCCGCTGTCGTGGTGCCCGCCTCGGCCGGCAACCCGACCCTGTTCATGATCGAGGCAGGTGGCCCGGCCCTCGGCGTGGTGGCCCTGGGCTTCATGGTGCTGGCCAACGTCGGCACGACCATGGTCGGCGTCTACGCCTGCGCGCTCGCGCTCAAGCAGGTGCGCGGCATCGACCGCGCGATCTCGTGGCGTACGGCGTCGCTGGTGAGCATCCTCCCCGTGGTCGTGGTCCTGGTGCTCTTCGCCGACCCGTTCATGGACCACTACGGCACGTTCCTCGCCTTCGCCGGCGTCACCCTCGGCCCCGTGTGCGGCCTGCAGATCGTCGACTACTTCATCCTGCGCCGCCAGCGGCTGAGCATCCACGGACTCTACGACGACGACAACCCCACCTACCGGTACGTCGGCGGCTTCAACCCGGCCGGGTTCGTGGCACTCGCCGCGGGCATCGCGACGTACCTGCTCATGCTCGACCCGGTGAACTTCGTGCCCGGCACCCAGGCGTTCTCCTGGCTCAGCGCCACGGCTCCGGCCGCCGTCGCCTCGGGGCTGGTCTACTACGTCATCATGAGGGCGGCCCCCGGCCTCCTGCGCCCGAGCCTGGCGACCACGGCGAGCCCGGGCACTCCGGCCCCCGCCCGGGCCACCGACCCCGACCCGGACTCCGGTCCCCGGGTCGCCTCGCCGACCAGCTGACCGGACTCCATCCGCAGCGATGAGGGCCAGGGGCGTCCGCCCCTGGCCCTCGGTCGTCGGCGCTCACCACACGGGCGAACCCGCCCGTCCCTGCTCGTCCGGACGGCGACCCATGCTGTAGTCCTGCCAGATCGCGGCACCGGGCGGACCCCACACCACGATCATCGTCAGCGGCACCGCACCCGGATTCGCGACGTCATGGTCGACCCCGGTCTTCGCCAGGAACGCATCGCCCACGCCGAGACGCGACACCTCGCCGTCGAGGGTCACCTCGGCCTCACCGGCCACCACGATGTAGAGCTCCTCCAGTGGCCGGTCTTCGCGGTGGGAGTGGCTGCCTTCCGAGGCACCGGGTGGGATCGTCCAGGCCTGGACGGCCACCGGCAGGTCGCCGTCCTTGCGGAAGTACCACTGCACCGGGATCTCTCCCCCGGCGTAGACCCGCCAATCGAAGGCAGTGTCGTTGCCGCGCTCGATCATCGAGGAGCCGTCCTCACTCGGCGACGTAGTAGAGCCGCTTGTTGGTGAACTCGTCGACGCCGAGGGCGCCGAGCTCGCGACCGAAGCCGGAGGACTTGGTGCCGCCGAAGGGCATGTCGGCGGCCTCGGCGGAGAACGTGTTGACGTGGGTCATCCCGACGTCGAGACGCCCGGCCACCGCCTCCGCGCGAGAGCGGTCGGTACTGAAGACGGCGCCGCCGAGACCGAACCTGGTGTCGTTGGCCAGCCGCACGGCCTCTTCGTCGCCGTCGACGGAGTACACCACGGCGACGGGTCCGAAGACCTCCTCGTGGTAGATCCGCATCTCGGGGGTGATGCCGGTGAGCACGGCCGGCCGGAAGTACGAGCCGGGGCCGTCCACGATCGTGCCGCCGGCGTGCAGGATGGCACCCCGCTCGACGGCGTCGCCCACCTGGGCGGCGAGGAGATCGGCCGCCGCGCGCGAGGTGACCGGGGCGAACTCCCCCGCCCCCAGCGAGAGGGGGTTGCCGGGCTCGAGGCCCTCGGCCTCGGCGACCAGGGTCGCCACGAAGTCGTCGTGGAGCGTCGCGTCGACGATCATCCGCTTGTTGGAGTTGCATGCCTGGCCCATGTTCGACATCCGGGTGCGCCAGGCGGACCGCGCGGACGCGGCGACGTCGTCGGAGTCGAGCACGATGTAGGGATCCGAGCCGCCGAGCTCGAGGACGGCCTTCTTCAGGCTGCGCCCGGCCTGCTCCGCCACGGCCGCCCCGGCACGCTCGGAGCCGGTGACGGACACCCCCTGCACCCGCGGATCGGCGATCAGCGAGGCGACCTGGTCGAAGGTGGCGTAGAGGTTCGCGTAGGCGGCGGCCGGGACGCCGGCGCCGGCGAGCACGTCGGCGATCGCCGCCGACGACCACGGGCAGTTCTCGGCGTGCTTGATCAGCACCGTGTTGCCGACCAGCAGGTTCGGAGCGGCGAACCGCGCGACCTGGTAGTAGGGGTAGTTCCACGGCATGACTCCGAGCACCACACCGATCGGACGCCGCTGCACCATCGCGCGGTCGGCCCCCGGCGCCGCGATCTCGACGTCGGCCAGCAGCGCCGGCCCCTCGGTCCCGTAGTAGCGGAAGATCGCCGCCGCGAACTGCGCCTCGCCAACAGCCGAGCCGACCTTCTTGCCCATCTCCTTGGTCACCAGGGTGCCGAGCTCCTCGGCCCGCTTCTCGAAGGCGTCGGCGACGGCGAGCAGCACCGTCGCCCGGTCCTCGATCGGCCGGTCGGCCCACGCCGTCTGGCCGGTCACCGCGTCGGCGAGCGCCTTCTCCACCTCCTCGTCGGTGGCGAACGGGAAGGACTCGAGGACCTCGCCGTCGACGGGACTGGTCACCTGGTAGGCGGGCTGTGGGGACAAGGCGGGACCTCTCTCTAGCGGTGTGGATATGTGTGCGGTCAGGGCACGCCCTACCCGGGTGGAAGGACCGGTGCCAGCACCTTCACTCGGCGGGCGGTGCGTTGGGTCGTGTCCTCGTGCTGGTCGGCTCCGGTCAGCACGCGGACGATCGCGTTGGCCGCCAGGTAGCGCAGCGGCTCCGGCTCCCACCGACGACTGCGATGTCCGACCCACGGCGCGGTGCTGTAGTGGCTGCGCGTCTGGGTCGCGAGGTCGGCGAGGCCGCGGCCGGCCAGGTAGGCGGCGACGACGCCGTGGCCGGAGTACCCGCCGGCGGCACCGACGCGGTGGTCGCGATCCCAGGTGACGGCCATGCTCCAGTCGCGCGGGACGGCGAGCAGCCCTCCCCAGCGATGGGTGACGACGGCGTCCGCGGTCTGCGGGAAGTGCTCGTGGAGGGTCTGTTCGAGCCGCTCCCACACCGGGAGGTCCCGATCGCCGAACTCGGCGAAGGGGTTCCGCAGGCGGTACGGGGCTCCGCGTCCGCCGATGGCGATCCGGTCGTCGGCGGTGCGTTGGGCGTAGAAGAACAGATGACGACGATCGCGCACGGTCAGCCCGTGGGGCCAGCCGAGCTCGTCCCACACCGACGCGTCCAGCGGCTCGGTGGCGATCATCATCGAGGTGAGCGGCAGGTAGGGAGTACCGCCGGCGACCTGACTCGTCCACGCCTCGGTGGCGCGCAGGACGGAGGTGGCACGGACCGACCCGACCGTCGTCCGCACGACGCCGGGCTCGATCGACTCGACCGAGCTCTGCTCGTGGATCACCACTCCGCGCCGTTCGCACGCGTCGGCCAGGCCCCGCACGAGCCTGGCCGGATGGAGCCGGGCGCAGTGGGGGGTGTAGAGCCCGCCGAGGACGCGCGGGGTCTGCACCAGAGCGCGCACCTCGTCGGCGTCGAGCAGGACGGCGCCGGGCTCGGCGAGGCCCGTCTCGTTCGCAGCGCGATGCGCCTCGCGCATCCGCTGCCACTGCGGCGCGGTGGCGGCGACGGCGAGCGTGCCGCCCTTGACGAAGTCGGCTGCGATTGCCTCCTCGTCGATGAGAGCACCGATCTCATCGACGGCGCGCTCGGTGAGTCGAGCACCGGCCAGCGCGGCCTCCCAGCCGTGCCGGCGGGCGTACACCTTGGCATGGCCGGCCATTCCGGCGCCGGCCCAGCCACCGTTGCGGCCGGCGGCGCCGTATCCCACGACGTGTCGCTCGAGGACGACGACGCGTGCCTCCGGGCGGGCGCGCGCGAGGTGCAGCGCGGCCCACATGCCGGTGAACCCGCCACCCACCACGACGACGTCGGCATGCTGCTCGCCCACCAGGGGCGCGCGGGGGGTCAGCTCGCCGAGCTGGTCGAGCCAGAGCGAGCGCGAGCGGACGTCGGGGGCCTCGACGGCGGGCGTGCTGGTCATGGGATGTCGACGACGATACGGCCCGGAGCCGTGCCCTTGCCCATCGCATCGAATGCCTCGTTGAGGTCGGCGAGACCGACCCGTTCGCCGACCAGCCGGTCCAGCGGCAGCAGCCCGCGCTCGTGCATGTCGAGGATCCGCTGGAAGTCGACCGAGGGCCGGGCCGAGCCGTAGTTGCTGCCGGTGAGCGTGAGCTCGCGGCCCGACATCCGCATCGGGTCGATCGAGATCCGCTGGCCGGTGGCGACCTGGCCGACGACGACCGCGGTGCCTCCCGAGGCGAGTGCCTCGTAGCACTGCTCGACGCTCTCCGCGCGGCCGATCGCCTCGTAGGCGACCTCGACGCCTCGGCCGCCGGTGAGCTCGCGGACGGCCTCGACGACGTCGTGCTCGCGCGCGTCGATGGTGTGGGTGGCGCCGAGCTCGCGGGCCAGGGCCAGCTTGTCCTCGGCGATGTCGACGACGATGAGCTGGCCGGGCGACTGGAGCGCGGCGCCCATCACCACCGAGAGGCCGACGCCGCCGGCGCCGAACACCAGCACCGAGTCGCCCGGAGCCGCGGGGTGGGTGTTGATCGCGGCGCCGACACCGGTGGTGACGGCGCAGCCCACGAGGGCGGCGACTCCGGCGTCGACGTCGCCCTCGATCCTGATCGCCCCCTGGGCCGGGACGACGGCGTACTCGGCGAAGGAGCCGACAGACAGGTAGCCGTGGACGTCCTCGCCCTCGCTGCGGATCCGGGTCGTGCCGTCGGGCAGCAGGTTGTTGTAGGCGTTGACCGCGGCGACCTGGCACAGCTGCGGACGACCCGTGACGCAGTAGCGGCAGGCGCCGCACGACGGCGTCCACGACAGCACGACGTGGTCGCCGGGCGCTAGGTGCGTGACGCCGGCGCCCACCGACTCCACGACGCCCGCGCCCTCGTGGCCGAGGACGACGGGCGGCACCGAACCCCACTCGCCGACGAGCACGCGGTAGTCGCTGTGGCAGACGCCGGCGGCGCTGAGCTTGACCCGCACCTCGCCCGCGCGGGGCTCGGCGAGCTCGACCTCCTCGAGGGTGAGCGGCTCGTCGGGCGATCGGAAGAGCACGGCCTTCATCTGCATGGTGCGACGCTAGGTCGCCGTCGGTGCGCTCTCCATAGGCTCTTGGTCCGACCGCGCGCTAGGACCCCTCCCACCTCTTCGGGGTAGTCCCGGCCCGGCCCAGCCACCGCCCCGTGTCGGGCGCTCACAGCATGCGGACGGCCTGCGCGCGACTGGTCACGCCGAGCTTGCGGTAGATCGAGGTGAGGTGGTTCTGGAGGGTCTTGGGGGAGATGCCGAGCTCGGCGGCCAGCTCCCGGTTGGGGGTACCGAGCGTGAGCCCCTCGAGCACCCGGCGCTCCCGGTCGGTCAGCGACTGGACGGTGGGGCGGGTCAACCCGAGCGAGAGCAGCACCCGGACGCCGCGGCGTCCGGCGTCGTCGACGGCCGGCCGCAGCACCCCCTCCAGCCCGCGCGCCTGTGCGCCGACGTCGGCGGGCAGCTCGGCGAGGGTGTCGCCGCGGGGTGATCGGGGCCGGTCGTCGCACACCTCGATCCAGAACTCGTCGCCCTCGCCGCCGAGGTGGAGGACGACCTCGGTCTCGGCGGCCGTCGCCGCCGCCTGGACCAGGCCGTGCATGAGCAGGTACAGGCGGGTGGTGAGCTCCAGCGGCAGCGCGGGAGGCCACTGTCCGAGCACGAGGTCCACCTGCTTGCCCGAGTGGGTCGACCATCGCTCGGCGATCGCCTCACGGACCAGCGGCACCATGTCGACCCACTGCATCTCGGAGTCCAGGAGCTCGCGGGCAAGACGGCGGAGCCGATCGGCCGCCTCGGCGTTCTCGGCGGACCCGAGCGTGTCGGCCTCCTGCTCGAGTCGGCGGGCCAACTCGCGACGCTGGGTGTCGGCGGCGGTGAGCGCCTGCGTCGTCCACTGGCGCAGGACCTGGGCGCGTTCCTCCCGCAGGAAGCGCACCTCGTCGATCATCACCAGGCTCTCCACCACCGAGCTCACGAACGCCGCCACCAGCTCGAGCGACTCGACCTCCTCGACGCTGAAAGCGCGCGGCTCACGGTCGAAGACCTCGACGATCCCCAGGCGGCGCTGGCCGCGCAGGAGGGGCACGCAGACGTAGCCGCGCAGCCGCTCCTCCTGCACCACGCTGCGCGAGACCTCACGACTGGCACTGAGATCGGTCACGGTGAGCGGCTCGCGCAGTCCGAACGACTGCCCCGCCAACCCCTCGTGGAGCGACCAGGTGGTGATCCC
Source organism: Nocardioides epinepheli (assembly GCF_037936805.1). Taxonomy (NCBI): domain Bacteria; kingdom Bacillati; phylum Actinomycetota; class Actinomycetes; order Propionibacteriales; family Nocardioidaceae; genus Nocardioides; species Nocardioides epinepheli. Next base: position 222,408 of record NZ_JBBMMC010000001.1, read on the forward strand.
CTTGACGTAGCTCTCCGAGAGACCTCGGTGGGCGGCGAGGATGTAGCGCTGGGTGTTCATGTCGGCATACGACAGCGCGCCGATGCTCGCTCCGGTCATCTCGAGCGCACAGTCGAGCGCCGACCCCAGCACCGGCCCGATGTCGCTGGCATAGCGAATCTCGTGGGCCAGCCGACGCAGCAGCCGGAAGTTGCGGTGTTGGTCAACCATGGTGAGTGCTGAGCGTAGTTGTCCCGTGGCCCGCACGCTCGGCGTTCAGCCCGTGACCATCTTTCGCAGGTCCGCGACCGTCACGCCTTCGAGCCCGTCGACGACGACGTCGCCGGTGCCTGCCTCCGCTGCCCCGTGCCCATCGGTGACCAGCACCGCGCACCCGGCGGCTCTGGCGCTCGCGACGCCGGTCCGGGAGTCCTCGATCGCCACACAGCGCTCGGGCCGGACGCCGAGGGCTGCGGCCGCGGCGAGGTAGGGCTCGGGATGCGGCTTGCCGTGGGCGACCGCGTCGCCGGTGACCACGGCGCCGAAGGTGCCGGGCGGCACGCGCTCCAGCATCGGCTCGACCAGTGTCCGGTAGGACATCGTGACCAGCGCGCACGGGATCCCCTCGGCGTGGACCGCCTCGAGCAGCGCGCGGGCCCCGGCGCGCCACGGGACCTCGACCCGGATGCGCTCGGCGACGCCGTCCACCATCTCGGAGACCAGCAGCTGCGGTGAGTCGTCGACTCCGAGGTGGTCACGGATGGCGCGCGCCGCGTCGGTCAGGTCCAAGCCCACCAGCGACTCGGTGTCCGCGTCGGTCCAGGTGCCGCCGCGCCGCGTCGCCATCTCGGCCCACGCCGCCGTCCAGTGACCGTGACTGTCGACCAGGGTCCCGTCGAAGTCCCACAGGACGGCGGCCGGTCGCGGCGCGGGTGAGGTCATGAGGTCAACCTAGAAGCGGCCGGGCCTGACTCCAATGGGAGGATGCCGGCCGGTGGCACTAGGACCCCTCCCGCCCGCGGCGCAGCAGGAACTCGGCTACCCGGGGGTCGTCGCTCAGCTCGGCGGCGCGGCGATAGGCCGCTGCGGCCTCGTCGGTGCGCCCGGCGCGCGCGAGGAGGTCGGCACGCGCGGCGTGCCAGGGCTGGAAGGTGGCGCCGTCGAGGTCAGCGAGGAGGGCAAGGCCCGCTTCGGGGCCGTCGGTGCGGCCGACGACGCTGGCGCGTGCCACCTGGGCGCCGAGGGTGGGCGCGACGATCACGAGTGCGTCGTAGAGCGTGCGGAGGGCGGCGAGGTCGAGGACGCCGGTGCGCCGGCGGGCGGCGTGCACGGCACCGATCGCAGCCTCGAGGGCGAACCGTCCGGGCGCCCGCGCCGAGGCGGTTCGCCGCAGGTAGGTCTCGGCCTCGGCGATCAGGTCGCCGTCCCAGTCGGCGGGGTCCTGCTCGTCGAGCGGGATGTAGGGCGCCTCCGCCGCGCGGGCTCGGGAGAGCGTGAAGGTCGTCAGGGCGGCCAGGCCCCAGGCCTCCGGCTCGTCGTGGAGGAGGGCGGCGAGCGTGACCGCGAGGTACTGAGCCTCGCCGGCGAGCGAGTCGACGGCGGCCGCGTCGTCGTCCCACTGGGCGGCCAGACAGCCGTAGACGGCCTCGAACACCGCGGGCAGTCGTTCGGCGAGGACCGATCGGTCCGGGATCGCGAACGGTACCCGGGCGGCGCGGATCCGCTTCTTGGCACGCACCAGCCGCTGCGCCATCGCGGAAGGCGCCACCGCGAAGACCCGCGCAATCCGGGCGGCGTCGATGCCGAGCACCGACTGGAGCATCAGCGGCGCCCGCACGGCCGGGTCGATCGCCGGGTGCGCGCACACCAGCATCAGCTCCAGGCGTCGATCGCCCACGGCGTCGAGGTCGAGGTCGCCGGGGTCGGTCGCCCCGGTCTCGACGGTGGGCACGTGCTCGGCCTGCTCCAAGGGCCGGCCCGTGCGGTGGGCCGAGGACTTCCACACGTCGCGTTGTCGGTTGCGGGCCACGGTGAGGATCCATCCCTCCGGGTTGTCGGGGACGCCGTCGCCGGGCCACCGGCGCAGCGCCTCCTCCAGTGCTCCGGACAGCGCGTCCTCGGCCAGCGCGAGATCGCCGGTGGAGGCGGCGAGGCGGGCGACCAGCCGGCCGTACGACGTCCTCGCCACATACTCGGCCGCCTGCTCGGCCGCCTGCTCGGCCGCCTGCTGGACGGCGTCCCGGGCGCTCAGGTGTTCGGGACCCACGCGCCGTCGGTGATGAAGGTCGCGCCCGGCCGGATCTCGACCGCGCCCCAACGCAGGGCCGGCACCTGCTCGGCCCAGTGCAGGGCGGCGTCGAGGTCGGGCACGTCGAGCACGAAGATGCCGCCGAGCTGCTCCTTGGTGTCGGCGAACGGGCCGTCCTGCACGGTCAGCGTGCCGTCGACCGTGGTGAGCGTGGTCGTGATCGCGGACGGCTGGAGCACCTCCCCCGCCACCAGCACGCCGGCTCGATGCAGCACGTCCGCGTAGGCGGAGAACTCCTGCTGGGCCTGGTCGATCGCCTCCTGGTCGAGCGTGCCGCCCTCGGGCTCCGCGTAGTGCAGCAGCAGCATGTAGTGCATCAGTCCCCCTGGCGGTCGACGGCGTACTCGGCGATGACCACGCCCGTGGTGGTCTGCACCGATCGTGTCAGATGGAGGTCGGCCCGCTCGCCGGCGTCGAAGAGCCGCGTGCCGGAGCCGAGTACGATCGGGTGCACCATCAAGGTGATGACGTCGATCAGCCCGGCGGCGTGCAGCGCCCGGACCAGCTCGCCGCTGCCCAGGATCGTCAACGGCGTGTCGTCCTCCGACCGCAGCCGACCGACCGTCTCGGTGGCCTCTCCGGTGAGCAGCGTGCTGTTGGCGAAGGTGAGCGGCTCCTCGCTGCGGGACACGACGTACTTGGGCGTGGCGAGCAGATGCGCGGTGAACGGGTTGTCCTCGCCCATGGCCGACCAGAAGCCGAGCAGGTCGTCGTAGGTGCGCCGGCCGAAGAGCATCGCGCCCTTCTGCGACATCCCCTCTCCGGCGAACTTCATCGAGACCTCGTCGGCGAACCCGTCGGCCCACCCGCCGTGCGCGAATCCGCCGCGGGTGTCCTCGTCGGCGCGCCCGGGCGCCTGCATGACGCCGTCCAGGGTGATGCTCTCGAACGCCTTGATCGTGCCCATCGTCTACCTCCTCCTCGGCGGCCCCCAGCGGGCCGGCTCTGGGCGGGTGACGAGTCAGTGAGACGCCGATCGACAGGTTCGGGAGACTTTTCTCGGATTCCTTTCCGCCGGTGGGTGCGAGGGGTCACCGTCGCGGACTGCTGCGGCTGCGCTCGGGGCGGTGCCCTCAGCTGAGCCGCTCGAGGACCATGGCCATGCCCATCCCGCCGCCTACGCACATGGACTCGACGCCGAACTGCTTGTCGTGCCACTGGAGCGAGTTGATGAGGGTGGCGGTGATCCGGGCGCCGGTCATGCCGAAGGGGTGACCGACGGCGATCGCGCCACCGTTGACGTTGAGCTTGTCCAGGGGGATCCCAAGCTGCTGTGCGGAGCCGAGCGACTGGACCGCGAACGCCTCGTTGATCTCGACCAGGTCGATGTCGGCCAAGGCGAGTCCGGCGTTGCGCAGTGCTGTCGGGATCGCCGCAACGGGACCAAGACCCATGATCTCCGGCGAGAGGGCGGTGACCGCCGTGGAGACGATCCGCGCCAGCGGAGTCAAACCGAGCTCCTTCGCCTTCGCCTCGCTCATCACCACCAAGGCGGCGGCACCGTCGTTGAGCGGACAGGAGTTGCCGGCCGTCACCGTGCCGTCGGGGCGGAAGACGGGCTTGAGCTCGCCGACGACCTCCAGCGTCGTGCCCGGTCGCGGGCCGTCGTCGGACGAGACGACGATGCCGTCGGGAAGTGTGACCGGCGTGATCTCCCGGGCCCAGAAGCCCTCCTCGATCCGTTGGCAGGCCAGGTTCTGACTTCGGACGGCGAACTCGTCCTGCTCCAGCCTGGGCATGCGCAGTACCTCCGCGACGTTCTCGGCCGTCTGACCCATCGCGATGTAGAGGTCCGGCAGGTCGCCGACGCTTCGGGGGTCCACCCAACCTGTCGCGCCTCCTCCCGCGCGCTCAACGGTGAGCGCCTGGGCGTCCACGAAGGCCGGGTTCGGTCTCTCGGCATTGTCGGCAATGCCGAATGCGTACCGACTCACGGTCTCGACGCCGGCGGAGATGTAGGCGTGCCCCTCGCCCGCCTTGATCGCGTGGAATGCCATCCGGGTTGTCTGCAGACTGCTCGAGCAGTACCGATTCACGGTGACCCCAGGAAGATGGTCCATCCCGCTCAGCACGGCTACTGCCCGGCCCAGGTTGTTGCCCGATTCCCCCGCCGGCTGACCCACGCCCAGCATCAGGTCGGTCAGCTCCGCAGGATCCAGCTGAGGCACCTTGGCCAGCGCCGCCTGAACCATCTGGGCTGCGAGGTCGTCGGGCCGCATGTCCTTCAACGACCCCTTGACGGCCCGACCGATCGGCGAGCGGGCGGTGGAGACGATCACGGCTTCGGGCACGGTGATCCTGCCTTTCCGGTGGTTGGTTGGTGAGCGCTTGCTCACGATTCGAGGGCATGACGATCGCGCCGTATCGCGCCGTACGTCGATCACCCGTGGGTGCCTCCACGAAGGCGGCACCCTCCGCGGCTCTCCACGGACATTCCGAGACAGCCGTATGGGGCGGCGTCCTCAGCGCGGCGCCCCGTGCCAGTGATCCCGTATTCGGGCGACATGGGCTCGCGCTGCCGCTTCTGCTGCATCGGGATCACGTGCCAGAAGCGCATCACAGATCAGTTGGTGGTCGACGATCGCGACCTCGCCACGCCCTCGACCTTCTTCGGTCGAGCGGCGTTCGGCGGATTGCCGAGTGGCCAATTGGACGACGTCGGAGATGCTGGAGAGCGCCTCGCTCAGCAGGTCGTTACCGGCTGACCGGTGGATCATCTCGTGGAACTCCAGATCGAGTACCACGTGACGATCCATGTCTCCTTCCGCAACGGCCTTCCGGTGCTCGCTCATGTGCTGCGAGAGAGCCTCGCGAAATCCCTCGTCGGCGACCTCGGCGGCCCGACGAGCAGCGAGCCCTTCGAGAACCTCGCGGACGTCGTATACCGGCATCAGCTCCTTGCCGGAGAGCTCGATCACGAAGCAGCCACGCCGCGGCAGGTCGACCGCCAGCCGGTCGGCCGTCAGTCGTTGCACGGCCTCGCGGACCGGGCTGCGGCTCACTCCGAGCCGGTCTGCCAGGGCGGGAACACTCAGCTTGGATCCTGGCTTGATCTGTCCAGCCAGGATCTCGTCGCGGATCCGGTCGAAGACCGCATCGGCCAATCGCGCGGGAGTGGCCAACGGATCCGCCGCGGAACCGGCAACCCCCTGGGCGTGTCCCTCCTGAGGCGACTCAGATGACACCACGATCTCGCAGTCCTCGAATCTCGTCGCCCGCCAATCCCAGCTCGTCGGTGAGCACAGCGTCTGTATGTGCGCCGAGCACCGGACCGAGCGAATGGACGCCTCCCGGCGTCTTCGACATTCTTGGAATGGGTGCGAGCATGGTCACATCGCCGTGCTCCTCGTCGGTCATAGTGAGCAGATTCCCCCTGGCTCTCATGTGGTCGTCATTGAAGATGTCCTCGACGTTGTTCACGGTGGACGCCGGGATCCCGGCCCTCACACACCTTTCCAGAATGACGTCCGCCGGTGCCGACGCGACCCACCGCGCGATGAGGTCGTAGAGTACGTCGGCGTTCCGCAGCCTTTCGGCTAGGCGCGCGAAGCGCTCGTCGGCGGCGAGTTCTGGTTGGTCCATCACCTGCGCCAGGCGTGGGAAGAGGCTGTCGGTGCCGGCATGTACCGAGACCCGCCGCCCGTCGGCAGCCGTGAAGTCGCTCGCCGGGACGATGTACGGGTTGCGGTTTCCGGTCCGCTCTCGGATCACCCGGTTGACCGAGTATTCGATCAGGCTGTCCTCGGCCGACCTGAGCGCGGGCTCGTACAGCGCAAGGTCGATGACTTGGCCTCCGCCGCCGTGGGCTTCGCGATGGTAGAGCGCCCCGGCGACTGCGAAGGATGCGGTGTATCCGGCCATGTAGTCGATCACCGAGTAGCCGGCGCGCACCGGTGGCGCGTCCGGCTCGCCGCTCACGTAGGTCAGTCCGGAGTACGCGCTGGCGATCCGATCGAACGCCCCCAGGCCACGGTTCGGGCCGGTCAGGCCGTAGGCGGTGAGGTAGACCAGGATCCCGGTCGGGTGCAACGTCTGCAGGTCCTCCGGTCCCAGCCCCCAGGCCTCGAGCGTCGGTGGGCGGAAGTTCGTAATGACGACGTCGAAACGCGGTATGAGCTTCCGCAGGATCTCGCGACCTTCCGGCGCGCGGAGGTCGAGCGCCACGGACTTCTTGTTGCGGCCCTCCTGCAACCACTGCAGGGAGCGGCCGCCGCGCTCCTTGGCTCGGGCGCGCGTGAAGTCTCCCCTGCCCGGTTCCTCGATCTTGACTACCTCTGCTCCGAAGTCACCCAGCATGGTCGCGGTGACGGGGCCGGCGAGCACCGTCGCCACGTCCAGCACCCGGATTCCGCTGAAGAGCCCTCGCTCGACCGATTGCGTCATGATGGTGCAGGTCCCCTCAGCGCCGAGCGAGGGTGGAGAGCATCTCGCGGCGGAGGTCGGCGAACTCCCGAGTCGACTTGGTGTCGAGCTGGTTGCGCACGGCCCCCAGATCCACCGTGAACTCGTGGGTGACCGTCGCAGGGGAAGATCCGAGGGTCACGACCCGGTCGGACAGGTACACGGCCTCGTCGATGTCGTGGGTGATCATGACGACCGAGAGGTCGTGCTCGCGCCGCACCTTGAGGACCAGGTCTTCGAGGTCGGAGCGGGTCTGTGCATCCACGGATGCGAAGGGCTCGTCCATGAGCAGCATGTCGGCCTCGACCGCCAGCGCGCGCGCGATCGCCACCCGCTGCTGCATCCCGCCGGACAACTGAGCCGGATGGAGCGCGGCTACGCCGGGGTCGAGCCCGACCTCGACCAGGGCCGTGATCGCCCGCGCTGTTCTCTCCGCCTTGCCGACACCGCGGCTCTTCAGGGGCAGCGCGACGTTCGATCCGACCGTCAGCCAGGGCATGAGCGAACGGCTGTAGTCCTGGAACACGACCGCCATCGCGGCGGGAGGCCCGTTGACGAGTCTTCCGGCGACCCGTACCTCCCCAGCGTCGACAGGCTGGAGACCGGCCAGGCAGCGCAGCAGAGTCGTCTTGCCGGTTCCTGAGGATCCGATGATGCACACGAACTCGCCGGGCGCGACCTCGAGCGAGACGTCGGCAAGCACCCGGCGGGTCCCACCGCGCGGGGCGGGGAAGGACTTGCTGAGTCCCTTGACCGCCAGGGCTGGAATCTGCTCCTGAGGAGCTGGATGGCTGTCGAGTTCGTCCGCGGTCGATAACATCGGGTCGATTTCCTTCATAGTCGGATCCTTATTTGTCGCCAGGCGACGATCAGTTCGTTTCGGGATGCCAGCGGAGCAGCACCCAGCACAACCAGCGGTACACGACCGTGACGACGTAGCCGAGAGAGCCGATGACGATCGTCCCGAACCACATGTCACGAACCTCGAAAGTCTGTTGGGCACGCAGAATGGCGTGACCCAACCCTTCGGTCGAGCCGACCATCTCCGCGATGACCACGACTCCCACGGCGAGAGGGAGGCTGACCGCGACCCCCGACAGGATGCGTGGGAGGGCTGCCGGGATCTCGATCCGAGTCACCCGATCCCAGCGACTGAGTCGGTAGCTCCGTGCCACATCGTCCATCTGGCTTCCGGCGGACCGGAAGCCTTCGATCGAGTTCAGGAGGACAGGCCATACGGCCGCGTACGCGATTGCCGCCACCTGCATCGATCGGCCCTGGCCGAGCACCAGCAACATCACGGGCAGCAGCACCACGGCCGGCATCGATCGCGCGAACTCGAGGACCGGAAACAGCGCCTGATGGACTCCCCGGTACCGGCCGAGGACGAAGCCCGCCCCGATTCCGGCGATCAGGATGATGCACAGTGCGATCACCCAATTGCCTGCACTGGCACCGAGGTTGCGCTGCAGTTCGCCGGTGCGCCACTGCTCGGCGCCGGCTTCGACGATCTCCCGTAGCGGCGGAAAGTAGAAGCTCGTCGAGTCCGCGCTCAGGAGCCACCACGCGCCGATGATCAGCGCCGGCAGTCCAGTCGCGGTCACGACCGCCACAACGATACTCCCCACTCGCTTCATCACGGGCGTGCCTGCTGTGCGGGGTGCCACGACAGCAGCGATCGTTCAGCACGGGCGAGGCCGGTGTTGACACCCAGGCCGAGCAGCCCGACGACGATGATCGTCGCGTACATGACCGGCGTGTCTCCCGAGATCTGCGCCAGCATGACCTGTTTCCCCAGACCGGGCGAGCCGGCGATCACCTCGGAAGAGAGCGTCACCAGGAGACCGACGACGGCTCCAAGACGCAGCCCGGTGACTATCGAGGGCGCACTCGCACCCAGGAACACGTACCACAGCCGGTCCATCAAGGTCAGGCGATATGTCTTCGCCGTGTCGAGCACTGTAGCCGGCGTGGACTGGGCTCCGTGGATGGTCTGCACGAGGATGATCCAGAATGCCGCGAAGGACGACAGCGCCACCGACAGCCGCCACGAGGGCCCCACCGTCAAGATCAGCAACGGAATGAGGGTCACCGGCGGCACCGTTCGCAGGAAGTCGACCGGAAGGTTGACCACGCGCCCGAGCCACCGGAGCCGGCCGGCCGCCAGGCCCGTCGGCACGGCGAGCACCGTGGCGATCGCCACGCCAGCGACCCACGCACTGAGCGTATGTCCCAGGTTGCGCCACAGTTCGGGCGTACGGACCTCGTCGAGGAGCGCAGCCGCAGTGCTCGGGACCGTCGGCAACGTCGAGCGGTCCACGAGACCCCACCACGCCACTGCTGCCTGCCACAGGAGGATCATGGTGGCGACAGCCCCGACCTGGGCCGCCATGACCAGGTGCCGGCGGTTCCCGGAGATCAACTCGACGCCCAGATGAGGGAGTCGTAGTCGAGCGGCTGCTCGATGTTCCCGACCTGGAGGGCGAAGTCACCGACGACGGCAAGCTGCTGGCTGGTGATGGCGGCGTCGAATCGCGGAAAGCGAACGGCCTGTGCCAACGCCGGATCCAACTCGAGGTGCTTCGCTGCGAGATCCGGCGCGAGGTCGGCATCGGCGGCCAAGTCCTCGGTTGCGCGACCAAGAGCCTCCTTGAAGGACTCCAACGCCTTCGCGTTCTGCTCGGCGTACTCCGACGTCGCGACGTACAGGGTCTGGCTGGCATCGGGCTGGGTCGCGAGCAACGGATCGCCGATCGTCTTGAGGCCCGACTGTGCGCCCAGCGTGAGGAATGGCTCTAGTACTGCAATCGCATCGACGCGCTTGGCCTCGAGCGCGGCGATCATGTTCGGAATGGGCACGACCGTCGTGTTCACCGCCTCGCCATCGCCCCCGGCCGCGTCGACCGACGCGCGGATGGCCGGTTCCATGCCGACACCGAGTGCATTGACGGCCACCGTCTTGCCGGCCAGGTCTGCGAACGAGCTGATCGAACTGTCACCGGCGACCATGACGCCGACCGTCGAGGCCTCCTCGGTCTGGTCCGTCAGGCTGGCCCCGGCGACCACCCGGAGCGGCAGACCCTTACCGACTGCGATGAGCGCCGCCTCGGTCCCCGTGAAACCGATGTCGCCGCTGCCGCCCATGACCGCGTTGATGATGTCCGGTCCACTCTGGAGAGTGGTGACCTCGACGTTGATTCCGGCGTCGGTGAAGTAGTCCTGGTCGAGCGCCCGATAAACGGGAAGGGTCGCAGAGGCGGGCCCCAGGACCACCTTCACAGTCGGCGTATCACCGCCACTTGACTTCGCGTCGCTTTCCGAGCAGGACGCCATCGACGCGCCCGCCAGGGCCAGGCAGACGAGAAGAACGATGCGCTTCATAATGTTGATGCCTTTCGCTTAACACTCGGCCTCGACCGAGGGATCAGTAGAACAAACTGAGGTTCTTCACGAGGATGGTCGCCATGTCGAAGATCACCGTCCGACGGGCGATCTTGAATTCACCGGGCCCGACCTCGCGAAGAATGTCTTCGCGAGTTCCGACCACCTGGTCCATGTCACGCTCGCTCCTCGTCCGGTAGACGAGGAAATTCGACCGACACAGAATCTCGGCAGGATCGGCAGTCGGTTCGACCCGGATATTGGTGACCAGGTGACGGGTGCGCGAAGGCGGCTCCTCAGCCCACGCCATGTGGGTCGCAAGGCGATCGACCCGCTCGCGCAACTGGTCCAGCGACTCGTCGAAGTGCGCCGACTCGCCGGGCATGGAGATCGACCTCGACCTCTCACGCCACATCCGGTTGGTACGCACAGGGGCCCAGTACCGCAGGTCCTCGGTCATCAACTCGAGCCATTCCTCGAACTGCCAGGCGTCGAGCAACTCGGCTTCACGGTGCAGCAACCGCTGGGCGCGCAACTCGCGCAGCGACGCCGGGTCGCAGCCGCACACTGACATCGATTCGGTGTCGGGGCTCACTTCGCGGCCTCCCTCTGGAGCTTCATCTCGACCGCCTCGGCCCACGTGTGCGACGACATGAGGTCGGCGTAATGGCGATACAGGCCCAGTGCCGCGACATCCGAGTAGTTGGCCGGCACCACGTAACCGGGGAACTCGCTCGCGCCACTCGGCAACGGGTCGTGGACCATCTCGTAGCTCAATCGGACTCCCCGGGCGACCTTGCCGCGCAAGATCCGCTGGATCTCGGCCCAGTTCTCGGCGTCGTCCTGTTCGAACATTCCACTCGGCGAGAACGTCCGCGTCAGGCTCCGGGCGTAGTTCTCCTTGACCGGCTCGGGCGCCTCGGCCGGAACCATGGTCCACGCCCAGATCTCCATCTCGTTGGGCCCTCGAGGGTGGACGACCCGGAAAGTGCCGTTCAAGAGAAAGTGGAAGTTCGGGAAGATCGTGGCGTGGCCGCGCGCGGTGTCGGCGCGGAGGGCACCTAGTCGGGACGCCACGTTCTCGCGTTGCTCGTTCTCCCAGTTCGCGACTACCGGGTCCGGATGGAGGCTGCCCGGTACATCGAACCAACCGGTCCCATGCCCGTAGGGGCTCGCGAACTGGTGCCCCGTCGCGTTCACCGCCCGAACAGCGTGATTGGTCTCGGCGGTCTCGGTTCCTTTCGGCGTCATCACCTGGATCGCGGACGCGTGCGAGATCTCAGCGTGGAGCGCGTCCGAGGCGAACTGTTCGGCTTTCAGTTTCCAGTTGGCCGGGATGATCCAGCGATGATTCGCAATGGCCTCCAATCCGCCGGAGTAACGGTCGATGTAGGCGTCGAAATACCATGCCATGTCACCGAGATACTCCAGAAGACTCGGCGCATCCTCGGCCCAGGTCCCGAAGTGGAAGCCTTTGTAGCTCTCCACCCTCGTCACCTTGCGCGGTCCGCGAGTGCTCTTGTCGAACGTGTTCGGTCGGTAGACAGTCTTCTCGTGGGGGACGCCGGTCAGATTTCCGGCCGTGTCGTAGGTCCAGCCGTGGAAAGAGCACATGAACGAGCGCGCATTGCCCTCGTCGGCGCGACAGATTCGCATACCGCGGTGGATACATTGGTTGAGGAAGGCCCGCACGCTGCCGTCCTTCTGGCGCGCCACGACGATGGGGTCCTCGCCGATGTAGGTCTGCAGGAAGTCACCCGCTCGGGGGATCATCGAGTCGTGGGCGAGGAACACCCAGGATCGGCCGAATACGCGTTCCAGTTCGAGCTTGTAGACGTCCTCGTCGACGAAGATCTCGGCGCACACCATGCCGGCGTCGAAGTCGAAGAGACCGTCGATGTCGACGTTCATGCGGTTGCGTCCACCCGTGAGCCGAGTACGAAGCCCGCGACCAGTCGGTTGAACTCACCTGCGTGCTCGAGTTGGGTCCAGTGTCCGCAGCGGTTTATCAGGACCAACCTGGAGTCGGGGATGAGGCTGTTGATCTGGAGACTGTTCTCGAAGTGCACCACGCGGTCGTCTCGGCCGTGGATCAGCATCGTCGGCACGGTCACGCTTCGAAGCGCCTCGATCTGTGCCCGCTTGTGCCGGGCGCCGAAGCCGTCGAGAAAATGACGGGCGTGGTCTGGACGAGCGAGGAGCGTGTCCAGCCGTTCTCGGACGATGTCGTCCGCGTTTTCGGGGGTCTGGAAGGTCATGATGTCGACCAGCCGGCGCATCGACTCCTCGGTCTGTTCGACGTACGCCTCGCGCAGGATCTTGAGGCCCTCCGTGGGTCCGTCGCCCGGCGCGAAGGACAGGTAGCCCCCCTGCCCGACACCGCTGCCCATGGTGACCAGGTGCGACATCCGCTCGGGGTGGAGGGTCGCCATGCGCAGGAGGGTCGCGCCCCCCATCGAGTTGCCGGCGAACGCGGCGCGCGCGATGCCGAGCTCGTCGAGGAAGCCGACGAGGGAGGCGACATGATCACGCTCCTGAGCGGCTACCGAGTCCGAGTCCCCCCATCCGGGCATGTCCGGGAGGATCACGCGGAACCGCCGGGAGAGCTCGGCGATGTTGGGGCTGAAGTTGCTCAGCCCGGTCGCCCCCGGCCCGCTGCCGTGCAGCATCACCAGCGGATAGCCGCGCCCTGCCTCGACGTAGTGGATCTTGTGCGGATCGGTCTGGACGGAGCCTTCGCTCACGTCGTTCTGGTTCAGCACGGTGCTGCCTCTCGATCAGTTCTCATGGCCGGGTGGGCCAGGGGCGATGTCGGTGCTAGGCGGTTCGGTTCTGCCGAGAACGCCGGCGCCTTGATCGACGGGGACCACCAGCCCCGTCACGGCGCCGCTGACCAGGGGGTCGGCCAGGTACAGATAGGTCGGCGTGTAGTCGTCGGCACTGGGGACGAGGCCGAGCGGCAGCCGTGCGGCCGCGGCGTCGGCGGACCAGGTGTCCGTGATCCGCGCCTGGTCCAACCGCAGCGCGGCCGGTCCGCTCAGCGAGGTGGCCATTCCGGCCGGAGCAACTGCGTTCACGCGAACGTCGGGGGCGAACTCCTTGGCGAGCTGGCGGACGACACCGACCCCTGCATGCTTCGACGCCGTATAGAGTGCGCCACCGCCACCGGGACCGAGCGCGGCGACAGAGAGGGTCAGGATGAGACTGCCCCTCGAGGCTCGCAAGTGCGAGAGCGCAGCGCGGGCCGTGAGCAGGTAGCCCTTGACGTTGATGGCGAACAGCTCGTCGAACCCGCGATCGAGCTCCTCCATCGACATGGACTCCAGTGACCTGGAGAAGTCCCAGACCGCCGCGTTCGCGATCACCGTGTCGAGGCGCCCGAAGGCGGCGATCACCCGCTCCACCGCTCCGGTGTTGGAGGCCGGCGAGGTGACGTCACCGTGGATATAGCGCACGTCGTTCCAACACGAGTGCCGAGCGGTCAGCTCGGGCATCGTGACGACAGGGTCTGCGCGGTCGAGGACGGCGACGCGATAGCCGGCGTCGGCGAAGCTCTCCACGAGCGCAGCGCCCAGGCCCGATGCCCCGCCGGTGATGAGCACCACCGGCGGGACGGTCGCCGACGTGGGTACCCGCAGGATCATCCGATCGCCTCCAGCACGGCTTCCGCCGTCTGCCCCGAGACCGCCGCGCGTTCGAGGTCGACCCGAGCCGCTCGCCGGGTAGCGGCTCGCGCCTTGCGAGCGAATCTGGTGGCGTCGAAGGTCGTCACCCCGAGCAACTCACCCTCCTGACCGAGGTGCAGGTCGACCAGGCCGCCTTCATTCGACCTGAGGGTGTGGCTGGACCTCGCCGCACGCGGACTTCCGAGGATCTCGATCCGATGATCGAAGACGTCGCTCCAGACCCATGGGAGATGATCGAAAGGGATCTCGGCCCCCGCGATCACCGCCCCGCAGTGCGATCCATGCTCCTGCGCGGTCCGCCAATGCTCGTGCCGCGTGCGCCCCCACCGTCCAGGGCACGACGCCACGTCTCCGATCGCATACAGGCCTGGGACGCTGGTCCGGAAGGCGGCGTCGACGAGAACGCCATCGCCGATGGCAGCGCCTACCTGGCGCGCGAGAGCATCGTTGGGCACCCCGCCGACCCCTACGAGGATCTCGTCAGCCTCCACCTGCGATCCGTCGGACAGCTGAACCAGGTAGGGTCCAGCGCCCTCGACGCTCGTCACGGTCGTGGCCGGCCGGCCGTCGAGGCCGCGCTCGGCGAACATGGCAGCCACATGGTCGCCGATTCGTGGTCCGAGGCCGGGGAACAGGCGCGATCGCGCCTCGACGGCGACGACCTGCCAGCCTCGCGACATGGCGGCTGCGGCGACCTCCATGCCGACGAACCCGCTGCCCACCACCAGCAGGCGGCCGGCTCGCCGGGCGAGCGCACTCCTCAGCGAAGCCGCGTCCAGCCAGGATCTCAAGTGGTGCAGCCCCTCGGCCTGCGTCGCGAGATGTCGCGAGCGCAAGCCCGTCGCGAGCACGACGACCTCGGCCTCGGCCAGCAGCACCCCCTCCGTCCTGAGCTGGAAGACCTCGGTCCGGTCGAGAGCGTCGATGCGAGTCCCGGCCCGTAGATCGATGCCCAGATCGCGGCACTCCTGCTCGCTCAGCAAGACTCGCGGCACGGTGTCCGCCGGTCCACTGAGGACCTCCTTGGACAGTTGCGGACGGTCGTACGGCGGGAGCGACTCCTCGCCGAAGACCGTGATGGACGCCCGATGCCCGTGATCGCGCAGCGACCGCGCGGCGGCGATGCCGGCCGCTCCGGCGCCGATCACCGCGACGCGGGCAGCGTTCTCGGCGCTCACGGCTGCGCCCCCGTCTCGACGCTCACCGATTCCGGGGCCACGAGGACCTCGATCACGCCGTCCGCCTCTCGGGCTGGGTACACGCCGAGCGCCTGCGTAGCCGGCAGACACATCGCCCGCCCCGTGCGGACGCAGAATCGCGCCATGTGGAGCAGGCACTCGATCTCGCCGTCCTCGAAGTAGCCCTCGGAGAGTGAGGACTCTGCGTGAGTGCAGGTGTCGTCGGTCGCGAACACGGCGCCCTCGTAGCGGTAGACGGCGACCGGCGGCGTCACTGCCGCGCTCTGCCGCACCCCGCCTTCGACGAGGTCCGTCGACGCGAGGACCGGCACCCACACGCGATGGTCAGTCACAAGGACTCCTGGTTTTACATGTTGCATGTAACTCGGAACGCGCATACCGTAACGGGCATCACACCGTGGCGCAAGATCCGAATCTCGCCGCCCTGCGTACACATGCAGCTCCCAGCACGACCACGCCACCGAGAGGACTTCGATGAGACCAGTGCGCGCACTCAGCTATGCGGTAGCCGAGACCACCCGGATCGAGGAGTGGGCCAGCTTCGCGACCGACCTGCTTGGCATGCAGCTCGCCTCGCGCACCGACGACCAGTTGCGGCTCCGCATCGATCACAAGTCGTACCGACTGCTCGTGACCCGCGGCGAGCGCGACCAGGTCACGGCCCTCGGCTGGGAGGTCCGCGGCCCCCAGGCCCTGCGCGACCTGCGCCAACGCCTCGCCGATGCCGGCCACGTCGTCGGCGCGATCGATCCGGACCTGGCTCGCGAGCGGTGTGTCAGCGAGGTCTTCACGGTGGTCGACCCCGCTGGGACGACGCTAGAGCTCCACTGGGGCCACGAGTCGTCCCTCGAGCCGTTCGTCTCCCCGACCGGTGCGCGCTTCGTGACCGGGGCCGGCGGAATGGGACATGCCTTCTCGTTCATGCCCGACAACCAGAGCTGCGCCGATCTGTACCTCGACATCTTCGGCTTCGGCCTCAGCGACATTGTCGAGTTCGCACAGGGAGAGGGCTGGTTCACGCACTGCAACCCGCGGCACCACTCCTACGCCTGGGCCCAGTTCAGTGGCGCCCCGCCGGGCGTCGCCCACCTGATGCTCGAGGTCACCGACCTCGACACCGTGGGTCGGGCGTGGGACCGAGTGCTCCTCGAACGCGTCGCACCGGTCGCCGCGACGCTCGGCAAGCACTCCAACGACGAGATGGTGTCGTTCTACGTCAACAGCCCTTCAGGGTTCGAGATCGAGTTCGGCACCGGCGGCCTCGAGGTCGATCCTGACGACCATGCCCCGACCCGATTCACCGGTGCCAACTTCTGGGGCCACCACCGCTCCAACCCGGACGACCCCGACATCTGAGTTGCGGCCCATCGGTCCTGAACAAAGCTGATGCACTGCCTCGCGGTTGTGCGCGATGCTCTCACCTCCGCATGCGATGAGCAGCGAGATCAGGTTCGTCGAAGAGGCCGCTTGGTCGGCGAGCCCGAAGTGTCGTGATACCTGGTCGGAGGAACCCATGCCTGGCGAGCGGGAGGGTTGGTACGCGCCCCCGGGCGAACCCCGACGAACGCCGGCAACCAGCCCGGCATAGCCTCGGCCGACCTCGGCCGGGGCAGAGGAACGGCCCGCACCTGCGTTTCCGCTGGCTACGGGCCGAATGTGCGCCGAATGTGCATGGTGGAGCTGAGGGGATTCGAACCCCTGACCTTCTCATTGCGAACGAGACGCGCTACCAACTGCGCCACAGCCCCATGCGTCCGAGGACGCTGGGAAACGTTAGCACCGCGCGCGCGGCGCTCCGAATCGGCCCGAGTTCGGCGAGGTGCCGAACGGTCAGTCGCCGGAGGCGCGGCGCTCGGTGGAGCGGTCGGCGCTGGAGCTGCTGCGGGCCTGGTCGGCCTCGCGGGCCAGGGCGGCGTCCTGGACGGTGCGGCCGGAGGTCCAGACGCCGGTGGAGTCGAGGTCGATGGTGCGGACGGTGCGGCGGACGGCCGGCTCCTTGGCGACGTAGGTGGGCAGCGTGACCGGGACCGGGTCCCAGCCCTTCGACGCCGGCGCCTCGCGCTCAGCCTCCGGCTGCGGCTCGGGCTCGGGTGCGACCTCGTCGGCGACGACGGCGGAGATCTCCTCGGTCGACGGGCCATCCGGGCCATCCTCGACGACGTCGACCTCCACCTCGACCTCGACCACCTCGACGGCGTCCTCCGCCTCGGGCTTCTCCTCGGCAGGCGCGTGCGGCAGCCGGGCACGCGGGGCGACCGGGACGGCGCGCTCACGGCGGACCATCAGGCGGCAGGCCACCAGCCACGCCACCAGGACGCCGCCGGGGATCGCCAGGTAGGCCCACGCGAGGTGGCCGAGACCCGCCAGGACGCCGACGACGACGCCGGAGAGCAGGATCGCCACGACGACGCGCAGCCGGCGGCGCGCGGCCCGCTGGGCGGCGGCGCGCCGGGCGGCCGGGCTCGGCAGCGGCCGAGACGGCGTCGCCTCGGCCTCCTCGGCGGCGGCGGTCGCAACGGCCGTGGAGCCGGTGGCGGCGGTCTTGGTCCTGGTCTCCACGACCAGCCGGGAGGTGCGCGAGTCGACCGGCTCGCGCCGGGCGAGCACCCGGAGGCGTTCGGAGAACCCTTCGACCGAGCGCGTCGAGGCGCTCTCCTCGTGATGGCGCAGCGCCTTGGGGATCAGGTAGACGGCCCAGGCCACAGCCAGGGCGACGAAGATCAGCGCGCTCAGGTCCACGACGCCGAGCGTAGGAGTGCTAGCGCACAGTGAGTCGGATGTCCACCCGTGTGTCGCAAATTGCTGATGTGACTCGTGTGATCAGGACTGCTCCAGCCTCGCCACGACCCCGCCGGGCGCCTCCTCCTGGGTGATCCCGTAGAGACGATGGTCGCGCCACGCGCCGTCGATGTGGAGGTAGCGCGGGGCGTAGCCGACCTCGCGGATGCCGAGCTTCTCCACCACCCGCAGCGAGTTGGAGTTCTCCGGGCGGATCGCGATCTCGATCCGGTGCAGCCCGACGGGTCCGAAGCAGTGGTCGATCGCCATCGCCACCGCACGGGGCATCACGCCGCGCCCCGCGAAGTCGCGGTCGATCCAGTAGCCGATCGAGGCGAACTGAGCCGAGCCGCGCACGATGTTGTTGACCGTGAGCTGCCCGGCGAAGCGCCCGTCGACGTCGATCGCGAACGGAAGCGTGGTGCCCTGGGCCGCCGAGCGGCGCAGCCTGCGCACCAGCGCCCGGAAGCTCACCGGCTTGGACGGCGAGCCCGGCGGCGCGGTGGCATCCCACGGCGTGAGCCAGGCGGCGCTGCGCCGTCGGGCCTCGCGCCACGCGCCGATGTCGGAGACCTCCATCGGCCGGAGGGTGACCACCGGATCGGTCCCCGACGAGAGCGTGGCCGGCCAGCCGGGCGCGCCCTCGCGGCCGAACCAGCCGCTCAGTGGTCGCTCCCGGCGATCTGCTCCACCGCGTGCACCACGATCGGGGCGAGCAGCTCCAGCCCGTCGCGGACGCCGCCGCGCGAGCCGGGCAGATTGACGACCAGGCAGTCGCCCGCCATGCCGGCCAAGCCGCGCGAGAGGAGAGCGGTCGGCACGCCGAGGTCGTATCCACCGGAACGGAGCGCCTCGGCGATGCCGGGGATCTCGCGATCGAGCAGCGGACGGGTCTGCTCGGGTGTGCGGTCGGTCGGGGTGAGCCCGGTGCCGCCGGTGGTGAGCACGACCCGCGCGCCGTCGTCGATCGCGGCGCGGATCGCGGCACCCACCGGGTCGCCGTCGGGGACGACGGCCGCCTCGCCGACCTCGAAGCCCCACTCGCGCAGCGCGGCCACGATGAGCGGTCCGGTCTCGTCGGTGTAGACGCCCGCGGCGGCCCGGTTCGACGCCACCACGACCGCGCCCGGCAGGCCCTTCACACTCCCGCTCATCGGCTGAAGTCCCCGCTCTTGCCGCCGGTCTTCGTCTCGATCCGGATGTCGGTGATGACCGCGGCCTTGTCGACGGCCTTGACCATGTCGACGACGGTGAGCGCCGCGACCGCCACCGCGGTGAGCGCCTCCATCTCCACGCCGGTGCGGTCGGTGGTGCGCACCGCGGCGGTCACCTCGACGGCGTCGGCGGCCACGACGAGATCGACGCTCACCGATGACAGCGCGAGCGGGTGGCACAGCGGGATGAGGGTCGAGGTCTGCTTGGCGCCCATGATCCCGGCGAGGCGAGCGACCGCGAGGGCATCGCCCTTCGGGACGCCCTCCCCGGCTAGCAGCTCGATGACCGCCGGTGAGACCAGCACCCGGCCCGACGCCGTCGCCGTGCGCGCGGTGACGTCCTTGCCCGACACGTCGACCATCCGGGCGGCGCCGCGCTCGTCGAGGTGGGTGAGTCGCTCCTCCACGTCGGTTCTCCTCAGTCCTGGTCGAGCCGGATCACGGTGACCCGCTCCCCCGCCCCGACGGCGGTGGTGTCCTCGGGGACGACGATCAGCGCGTCGGACGCCGCGAGGTCGCCCACCAGGTGCGAGCCCGAGCCGCCCACCGGCTGCACCTCGGTCACCGACGTGCCGTCGGGCCCGAGCGTGAGCACGCCGCGCAGGAACTGGCGCCGCCCCGGCGGCGAGGTGACCGCGTGGGTCAGCCGGGCGGTGATCGGTCGCCGCGAGTACGGCGCGCGCCCCATCATCGCCCGCAGGGCCGGCCGCACGAACATCTCGAAGGAGAGGTAGGACGAGACCGGGTTGCCCGGCAGCGCGAAGAACGGCACCCGGCGCTGGGGATCGGCGGTGGTCCAGACGCGACCGAAGCCCTGCGGCTTGCCGGGCTGCATCGCCAGGCCGCCGAACCAGACGTCGCCCGCGAGGGGGCCGTCGGACGCGCCGCCGCCGGAGAGGGCCGCCTTCACCACGTCGAAGTCGCCCATCGAGATGCCGCCGGAGGTGACGACGACGTCGACACCCTCGGCGCCGTCGAGATGGTCGGCCACGACCTGCAGGAACGCCTCGGTGCTGTCGGCGACCCGGCCGGCACGGACCGCGACCGCGCCCGCGCGCTGCACGGCACCGGCCAGGAGGATCGAGTTGCCGTCGTAGATCGAGTCGTCCTCGAGCGGTTCGCCGGGATCGCGGAGCTCGGAGCCGGTGGAGACGACGAGCACCCGCGGGCGGCGGCGCGCGCGCACGGTCGGCAGCCCCACCGAGGCGAGCAGGCCGAGCTGGCGCGGGCCGAGCGCGGTCCCGGCGGGAAGGATCAGCGCCCCCTCCGCGACGTCCTCGCCGGCGTAGCGCACGTGCTGGCCCGGCAGGGCACCGCGCCGGACGACGACCTGCTGGGCGCCGCGGTCGGTGGACTCGTAAGGCACCACGCTGTCGGCGCCGGGCGGCAGCGGAGCCCCGGTCATGATCTTGGCCGCCGAGCCGGGCGGCACGGCGGTGACGGCGCCGGGGCGACCGGCGCCGATCGCGCCCACCACGGGCAGGGTCACCGGCGCGGCGTCGGTGACCGCGGCGACGTCCTCGCTGCGCACGGCGTAGCCGTCCATCGCGGAGTTGTCGAAGCGCGGCAGCCGGATCGGCGCGACGACGTCGTCGCTGGCCGCCAGGTCGAGCGCGTCGAGCAGCGCCACCTCGGTGGCGGGCAGCGGCTCGGTGGCGGCGAGGATCCCGTCGAGGTGCTCCTCGACCGAGCGCAGCTCAGGCATCCGACCCGAGCACGGCGTCCGGCTCGATGCGGTCCGCGCCTTTGGCGGTGAGCTCGGCGTCGCCGACGATCCGGACGCCGCGGCCGAAGGTGAGGTCGCCGTCGACCCGCAGCGACGTGGCCTCGGCCAGCGACGGCGCTCCCTCGGGGAAGCGCTTGTCGAACTCGCCGACGAGCTTGTAGACGTCGGCGTCGAGGTCGATGAACGGCACCTCGCCGGCCACCTGGTCGAGCACGAAGTCGGTGCCGATGTCGTAGACGTCGGAGCGCAGCACCAGCAGGTCGTTGGTGGTCTTGACGGGCACGAAGCGGTCGCGGCCGACCTCGATCAGCTGGGAGTCGTCGAAGACCTCGATCGCGGCGCCCATGGCGGTCTCGGCCTGGATGACCTTCGGCGTGCTCGAGTCGCCGGGGTCGACGGTCTTCACGTTGCGGATCAGCGGCAGCCCGAGGATCCCCTGCCGCACGTCGAGGGCCTGCTTCATCGCGGCCAGGTCGAACCAGAGGTTGTTGGTGGAGCAGAACCGGTGCCGGTCGAGGTCGGCGAGCGCGTCGCGGTCCTGGTCGGGGGTCTGCGCGGTCTCGCGCAGCACGATCCGGCCGTCGCTGCGACGTCGGGCGAAATGGCCGCCCTTGCGATCCGACGGCGTGCGGCGCACGGCCTCGATCGCGAACGGCGCACCGGTGGCGGCGAACCAGCCGGCGACCCGGGCGGCCGGGACCGCGCCGAGGTTGTCGGAGTTCGAGACGAACACGTAGCGGTAGCCGTGCTCGAGGAGCAGGTCGATCAGACCGGTGCCGCGCATGGCGGTGTAGAGATCGCCGTGGCCGGGCGGGCACCACTCGAGCTCGGGGTCGCTCGGCCAGCTCACCGGGCTCAGGTCGGCCTCCAGCAGCTTGGGCACCTTGTTCTGGAGGAACTCCAGGGGCAGGCCGTCGACCGGCAGGTCGGCGTAGCGCTCGAGCGCGGCCATGGTGTCGGCGGAGGTGCGGAAGGAGTTCATGAAGATCAGCGGGAGCGTGGCGCCGTACTCCGAGCGCAGGTGCAGCACCTGCCGCGCGATGATGTCGAGGAACGACAGGCCACGCCGCACGCACAGCAGCGACTTGGCGCGGTCCATACCCATCGAGGTGCCGAGCCCGCCGTTGAGCTTGATCACGGCGGTGTGGCGGATCGCCTCGGCGGCGACGTCGTCATCGACGTCGACCTCGTCGATCGAGGGCATGTCGACCGGGTCGATGCTCTCCTCGGGGATCATCCCCGTCTCGCCGTGCTCCAGGAGCCGGAAGTAGTGGGAGAAGGTGTCGATGGCGACCTCGTCGACCCCGGCGTCGGCCATCTTGGCGCGCGCCCGCTTCAGTGCAGGACTACCCATACCGCGGGAGCCTAGGCTGCTCACGTGGCGCCCGCACATCGGCCCGAGCCGAGCCTTGCCAAGCTCGCCCTGCGCGACCGGCTCACCACCGCCCGCAACCGACGCGACCTCGCCGACATCGGGGACGCCGCGCGGTCGATCGCCGGCCGGCTACTCGACGCCCCGGAGGTGCGCCGAGCCGGCACCGTCGCGGCCTACGTCTCGATCGGCGTCGAGCCCGGGACCACGCTGCTGCTGGAGTCCCTGCTCGCCGCCCGGGTCAGGGTGTTGCTGCCCGTCCTGCTCCCCGACGGCGACCTCGACTGGGCCGTGCACACCGACGCCCCCGGCAGCCTCGCCCGCGCCCGGCTCGGGCTGCTCGAGCCGACGTCGGAGCGGCTCGGCGTCGACGCCGTCGCCATGGCCGACGCCGTCGTCGTGCCCGGACTGGCGGTCTCGCCGTCCGGCCTGCGGATGGGTCGCGGCGGCGGCTCCTACGACCGAGCGCTGGCCCGGGTCCCGGCCGGCACCTTCACCTGCGTCGCCCTCTACGACGACGAGGTCGGCCTCGACGTCCCGGCCGAGCCGCACGACCGCCCCGTCACCGCCGCCGTCTCCCCCGCCGGACTCGTCCGGTTCTGAGGGCGGGCTGTTCGCGCGTCCGGCCGGGCGGGATTTCCCCGGTCGACCGGGGAAGTCTGAACTTGTCGGGCGATATCCCGGTCGACAAGTTCAGGGATGGGCCGTCCAGTGGGACGCGTGGTGAGGGTGAGTCGGACTGCTTGTCGGCGCGGGTCGGTGCACCGTTCGTCGCCGGGATTTCCCCGGTCGACCGGGGAAATCTGAACTTGTCGGGCGATATCCCGGCCGACAAGTTCAGGGATCGGCCGCCCAGTCACCACATGGGAGCCGGGTGACTCACCCCTCGTCGTCGGGCGGCACCAACCGGAGGACGTCCTCGCCGGCGTCGGCGACGGCGTCGCGGCTGAACGGCCAGGCGAGCGTGCGTCCCTCGACGAACAGGTCGGTCTGGTCGGTGTAGTGGGGGTGGAAGGCGTGGCCGGAGACCCCGGTGAGGTTGATCCAGCGGGAGGCGTCGAGGTCGTCGAGGTCGACGACCATCCGCATCGACGGCGCGGTGAGCACCTCGAAGCCCTCGCGGGCGTCCCAGCCGGTCGCGTTGACGATCGCCGACCCGCCCGGCGCCTTCCAGCCCGACCGGTTGAACAGCCTCTCCACAACGCCGATGCCCGACTCGCCGAGGGTCGCCGAGCGCAGCTCGAGGCGGTGCAGCATGCCCCAGCGCCACTCCTCGGGGTTCGGGCCGATCATCGAGGTGAGGTCGTCGCGCGCCTTCAGCATCGCCGCGCGCAGGACGTCGTCGCGACCCTCGACGACGTCGTCGGTGGTGACGTCGTCCCACCAGGGGTTCCCCGGGTCCTCCAGGAGGTTCGCGACCACGGCCATCCACCGATCGCCGCCGTCGGGCCACTGCTCCTCGGGCAGCTCGTCGTGGAAGGTCGCGGCGAGCAGGTTGCGCCACACGGCGTTGTAGTAGGCCGCCGCGGCGCTGTCGGCGGGCTGGGTGAAGTCCCAGGTCCGCAGCAGTCGTTGGCCGTCACTGGGGTAGCCGCGTTCCAGTCGCGCGTCGAGGAGGTAGGGGGTGAGCACCGGCGCCATCGGGTTGCGGTCGTCGAGCTGGAGGTCGAGCAGGTCGTCGCGCGAGACGACGCCGTCGCCGTCGCCACCGAAGGCGTCCTCGAGCACGTGGCGGATCCGCTCGGAGCGGTAGCCCTTGTCCCAGTCGGCGCCGAGGAAGTACGGATACTGCGTGCCGATGACGGCCTGGTTGGCGGTGACGACGAACCCCTCCTCAGGGTCCAGCACGCTCGGCAGGCCGTCGTAGGGCACGTACTCGCCCGACCAGTCGTTCGCCGGACGCCAGCCGGCCGAGGGCATCAGGCCGTCGTTGCCCGAGATGCGGATCGGGACCCTCCCGGGCGCCTGGTAGCCGATGTGGCCGTCTCGGTCGGCGTAGACGATGTTCTGCGCCGGGACGGCGAAGTCGGCGACCGCGGCACGGAAGGAGCTCCAGTCCGTGGCGCGGTTCAGCCCGAGCAGGGCGTCGGCCGTGGGAGCCGGGGTGAGCGCCGTCCAGGCCAGGGAGACCGCGTAACGGGTGTCGGCGGGGGCGCGCCGGGGCACGTCGGCGAGGTCCGCGACGTCGGCGAGCTGCTCGTCGACGTCGGAGAGGATCGGGCCGTGGTCGGTCGAGCGGACCTCCAAGGTGACGTCGTCGCCGCCGGCCACCTCGATCTTCTCGGTCCGGGTCTCCAGCGGCCGCCACTCGCGGCCGTGACGCCACGTGTCGTCGGAGACCTGCTCGACGTAGAGGTCGGTGACGTCGGGGCCGAGGTTGGTGAACCCCCAGGCGATGTCGGCGTTGTGGCCGATGACCACGCCCGGCAAGCCGGAGAAGGAGAACCCGGCGACGTCGTAGGGGCAGGCCGGACCCACGCTGCGGCAGTGCAGGCCGACCTGCATCCACACCCCCGGCAGCGAGACGCCAAGATGCGGGTCGTTGGCCAGCAGCGGCGAGCCGGTGTCGGTGAGGCGACCGGAGACGACCCAGGAGTTGCTGCCGACGCCGTCCCCCTTGCCGAGCCAGGCGGGCATCCGGTCCAGCCCGGCCGAGAGCCGCCCGAAGGTGTCGGCGACCCGCTCGAACGGCGGGGGCCGGACCGGGTTGCGGGTGCCGCCGGTGACGGCGTCCTGCTCGAAGACGCCGTCGACGACGGCCCCCTGCTTCACGATCGGGTCGTGCTCGGCGTACGGGTAGGACGGGAAGAGCTCGGCCGCCCGGTCGGGACCGACCGCCGCGGCGGACAGGGCGCGGTCGATCTCCTCGGTCATGTTGCCGCGCAGGTCCCACGCCATGGCCTTGAGCCAGGCCAGCGAGTCGACCGAGGTCCAGGGCTCGGGCTCGTAGTCGAGACCGCCGGCGCCGAGGACCGTGTACTCCAGGGCCAGGCTCGTCGGCGAGCGGTCGGCGAGGTAGGCGTTCACCCCGGCGGAGTAGGCGTCGAGAGCCACCCGGGTGCTCGGGTCGAGCAAGGGCAGCTCGGCCTCGGCGACCCGCCGCCAGCCCATCGTGCGCACATACGCGTCGGTCTCCACGGCGTCCTCGCCGAAGAGCTCGGCGAGCCGGCCGGCGGTGGCGTGGCGCCGCACGTCCATCTCGAAGAAGCGCTCCTGGGCGTGCACGAAGCCCTGGGCACGCATCAGATCCTCGGTGGTGTCGGCGTAGATCTGCGGGATGCCGTGCTCGTCGCGGATCACCTCGACGTCGCCGCTGAGCCCCGGCACGGCGATCTCGCCCTCGGTCTGCGGGAACGAGCGGCGCACCAGCACCACGCCGGTGAGCAGGGTCGCGACCAGCACGAGCGCGAGCGCGACGACGCCGTAGGTCGGCAGGCGCAGCAGCCTGGGCAGGAGCTGGAAGCGCCGCCACCACAGCGGCGGCCAGCGGCGGGGCCGGTCGGGGCTCTTCGGACCCACTGGCGCAGCGGGTACGTCGGACCCGGAGTCGGACGCAGAGGAGGTGGCCGTCATCGTGCGGAACATTGTGCCGTGGCGTAGTGTTGGCACTCGTGAGGGCAGAGTGCCAGTTCCTCGCCCCACTCCAGACCTGAGGAGACCCCGTGCCGACCTACCAGTACGCCTGCACCGAGTGCCCGCACAACTTCGAGCAGGTCCAGAAGTTCAGCGACGACGCACTCACCGAGTGCCCGCAGTGCCACGGCAAGCTCCGCAAGGTCTACAACGCCGTCGGCGTGGTGTTCAAGGGCTCGGGCTTCTACCGCAACGACAGCCGTGCGGCCGACGGCAAGGGCTCGTCCTCCTCGACCTCGTCGTCGTCCTCGGCGTCGGAGAAGAAGTCGGAGAAGAAGTCCGAGAGCACGTCGTCGAGCACCTCGAGCAGCTCCTCGTCCAGCTCGTCCAGCACCCCGGCGAGCACGGCCTCCTGAGGTTCGGCGGGCGCCCTGTGGAGAGCGCCCGCGCGCGCGGCGTGATTCGCCTACCGTCGCCGGATGCGCGCTGACCCTGATGCCACCGGTCCCTCCGGCCTCGCCCGTGGTGCGCGCCTCACCCGCCCCAGGCGCACCTGGGAGTCGCTGCGCCGCGCGATCCTGCGCCGACGTCGCCTCCTCGCGGCGGTGCTCGTGGCGGTCGCGGTGATGGCGGGCCTGAGCGCGACCCGCAGCCACCCGGACCCCACCGTGGGCGTGCCGGTCGCCGCCCGCGACCTGCCGGCCGGCGAGGTCGTGGGGCCCGACGACCTCGTCGTCGCCGAGCTGCCTCCCGGCGCGGTGCCCGTCGGCCTGGCCGAGTCCCCGGAGGGCCGCACGCTGGCTGCGCCGCTGCGCCGCGGCGAGCCTGTCACCGACGTCCGCCTGGTCGGCGCGTCGATGACGGCAGGACGACCGGAGCTCACCGCGCTGCCGGTCCGGCTTCCCGACGCCGGCATGGCGGCGTTGCTGCAGGTCGGTGATCGCATCGACCTGGTCGCCGCCGACCCACAGGCCGGGGTCGCCGAGGTCGTCGCCCGCGCCGCCACGGTGCTCGCGCTGCCGGCCGCCGACGACGTCACGGGGCCGTCGGGGCTGCCCGGGAGGCTGGTCGTGATCGGCGTGTCGCGCGCCGAGGTCACCGATGTGGCCGACGCCACCGCGCGCGCAATGGTGACGTTCTCCTGGACGAACGACTAGGTTTCTCCACTGAATCCCCCCAAGTCATCCCATTCGCTCTAGAAGGGCACTCGGAAATGAACGGCTTCAAGAACTTCCTGTTCCGCGGCAACCTGGTCGACCTGGCCGTCGCGGTCATCATCGGTACCGCTTTCGGCGCCGTCGTCACCACCTTCACCAACTGGCTCACCGCCCAGATGCCCGACTCGGCCTCGGAGATCTTCTCCAACACCCCGAACAGCTTCGGCGCGTTCCTCAACGCCGTGGTCTCGTTCGTGATCCTGGCCGCGGTGGTCTACTTCCTGGTCGTCACGCCGTACGTGAAGGCCAAGGAGCGGTTCTTCCCCTCCCCCGCCCCGGGCACGCCCGAGGACATCGAGCTGCTCCGCGAGATCCGCGACGAGCTGCGCGGCGGTGCCCACAAGGCCTGAGCGCCTCCTCAGCACCCTTCGCGAGTGCCGTCTCACCCGTGGTGAGGCGGCACTTGTGATTTCAGCCAGGCGTCCGCGGCCGAGTCCTGCGACGGCTCGCGCTCGTCGCGCTCGTCACTGGTGGTGTCGGGCAGCACGTCGCCGAAGATCCGCGCCAGCCGGCGGCGGCGTTGCTCGCGGGTCTCGGGCTCGTCGGTCATCGGAGGCGCCTCGACCGGCTCAGGTGCACAGCCCGGCGGACTCGCGTGCCGCGGCCTGGTCGTCGGCAGTGCCGCCGATGCCGCCGCCGTCTCCGGCACCGGTGCTCGATCCTGCGTCGTTCCCGGTGTTCGCGCCCGCGCCGGACCCGCTGTTCGAGCCGTTCGAGCCGCTGACGTCGTCGGCGGCGGTGATCACGTCGGGGGTCAGGCGCGCCGGGAGCGGCTCGTCGTTGATGACGCGCTTCCACAGCGCGTCGGCCTCGGGCAGCCAGGCGACCCGGTTGGGGTCCTCGGGCGAGTACTGCCAGGGCACGGTGACGAAGCGGATCTGGTCGGCGCCGATCCCCTTGAAGGAGTTGCCGACCTTCGCGATCTGGGTGACCGACTTGAAGTCGGTCTGCAGCGAGGACGTGGCGGCGTCGAGGAAGCCCACGACCCGGTCGACGCGGGTGAGCGTGCCGGCCGAGAGGAGCTTGCTGGCCATGGCGGCGATGAACGCCTGCTGGCGCTTGATCCGGCCCAGGTCGGAGCCGTCGCCGAGGGTGTAGCGGGCGCGCACGTAGTTGAGCGCCTCCTTGCCGCGCACCTCGCGGGTGCCGGCCGGGATGGAGATGCCGTGCGCCGGGTCCTCGACGGCCTCGGGGAGGCACACCTCGACGCCGTCGATGGCGTCGACCATGTCGCGGAAGCCGTTGAAGTCGACCTTCACATAGTTGTCGAGCCGGATGCCGGTCAGCTGCTCGAACTGCTGCATGGTGCAGGCGGGGCCGCCGACGGCGAAGGCCTCGTTCCACATCACGTTGTCGGCGCCGGGGATCGTCTTGCCGTCCTCGTCGGTGCACTCGGGCCGGTCGACGAGGCTGTCGCGCGGGATGCTGATGCCGTAGGCGGTGCTGCGGTCGGCGGAGAGGTGGAACAGGATCGTGGTGTCGGATCGCTCGCCGTCGCCGGTGAGGCCGTCGATGTTGTTGCCCTCGCCGTCGCGGGTGTCGGAGCCCATCACCAGGATGTTCATCGGCTCCTGGGGGCCTGCGACGTCCTTCTTCGCGGGCCGGTTGTTCAGCTGGTCGCTGTAGTTCTGGTAGTCGATGTTGTCGTTGAGATGACGGTAGAAGTACGTCGCCCCGAGACCCGCGACCAGGCCGAGCGTGACGACGCACGCGGTGACCACCGTGAGCACCTTGTAGCGCTTCTTGCCGCGCCCACGCCGCTTGCCCGCGCGCTCGCCGGAAGTGGCTGGACTGTCTGCGGGGTCGTCGTCGGAGATCGTGTCGCGTGCGGAGAGGTCGTCGGACATGATCACCTTGCGTCGGTTCGGGCCAGCCTCCCCATTCTGCGGGGTGGGTGGTCACGACCCCAACTCGTCGCGGTGTGGGCTTGGTCTATAGTCCGCGCCCCGTCGTGGCCCGCCGGCTGCGATAGTCCCGGCCGTTTGGGCCCCTTCGACCGCTGTTCCGGGGCCCGAACGGCCGGGACTATCGCACCATGAGCCGACGCCCTGGCTTCGTCACGGCGGGCGACGGCTGACAAGATGCGACTACCGGGTGCGACGCCGTCCGCCCGGCTCGCCCCAGTAGCTCAGCGGATAGAGCAGCCGCCTCCTAAGCGAAAGGTCGCAGGTTCGACTCCTGCCTGGGGCACCACGAGACGTCGCCGGTCAGCGAGCTGGACCGCGTCGCCATTGCGCGGTCGCCTCGGTCAGGATCCACGCGTACGACCCGCCGTCGGCGTCACAGCGTCACCGACGCACCCATCGGAAGCTCGCCGATAGCGCGGGCCTGCGCCTGGTCGATCAGGCCGCGCTCGTGCAGTCGGGCGATGGCGCGGGCGCGGCTGCGGGTCAGCTCCTCGAGCTGCTGGGGCGGCAGCTCGGCGACCAGTCGCGCAGCGCGCGCCGGATCGGAGCGGCCCAGGGTCCGGAAGTGCCCGGGTCCGCGGAGTGCGAGCACCAGGAACGTCACCAGCATCGCCGCGGCGACCAGCGTCGCCAGCCAGACCACGATGGCCTGAGGGGAGTCGAGCAGCCCGGCGTCGCGGCCTGCGGTCATGGCCAGGGCCGTCCCGCCGCCGATCAGGGCACACCAGCATGCGGCCCAGGCGACGACGTCCGCCCGGCGGCGTCCGGCGCTCCACCAGCACCCGGCGATCGTCAGGAGCGCCACCAGGACCACGCCGAAGCACACCTGCGCGATTGTCAGGGCGGTCCCGGTCGCGAATCCGTCGAACTCCAGGTCCGCGCGCTGCTGACTCCTGAGCGAACCACCGAATGCGGTGCCGCCCACGATCGCGGCGATCACGGCGACCAGGGCCGCCGCCGTGCCGACGCGACTCGGGTCGCCGCCGCGGCGCTCGACGCGCTCGAACCCCATCTCACGCAGGATCTCGGGCTGGCTCTTGAACAGGTACGCGTCGAGGTCGGCAGCACGGAAGTCGCGCCGCGAGACCGTGTTCGACCACTTGCGGACGCCGGGAACCGGCTTGCTCATCGCGGGCGGCTCTCCAGCAACGAGCGCGCCGCGGCCAGGCTCAGTTCGGCGCCGCGAGCGCCCGGCCCGGTGACGGCGACCGCAGCGGCAGCCACCGCGAGCCGGGCCGCCTCGGCCAGCGGGTGACCCCAGGCCAGGCCGACGGCCAGGGCCGCGGTGAAGGCGTCCCCGGCGCCGATGGTGTCGACGACGTCGACCTCGAACGCCGCGATCCGCGCCGGCCCGGCGCCCGCCTCGCCCGCATGGACGTCGACGCCGTCGGCGCCGCGGGTCACCACGACCGCATCGACACCGGCCGCGAGCAGCGCGGCCGGCGAGGACGGCCCGAGGCCGGTCGCCTCCTCGGCGTTCGGGGTCAGCACGGTGACCAGCGCCAGCAGCTCCGGCGTGAGCGACCGCGCGGGCGCGGGGTTGAGCACGAACGGCCAGCCGCGCTCAGCGCAGGCCCGGGCGGCGGCGAGCACGGCGTCGTCGGGGATCTCCAGGTTCGACACCACCACGACCTCGCCGTCGGGGATCGCGGCAAGAGAGCTCTCCACGTGGCCGGGATCGACCAGAGCGTTCGCGCCGGGCACGACCACGATCAGGTTCTCCCCGGCCGCATCGCGCAGCACGTGGGCGCTCCCGGTCGGCTCACCGACCCGAGCCACCGCCGAGGTGTCCACCCCGACCCGCTCCAGTGCGACCAGCGCCTCCTCACCCACCTCGTCGCGGCCCACGGCGCCGACGAAGCGGGTGCGCGCGCCGAGTCGCGCCGCAGCCGCCGCCTGGTTGGCGCCCTTGCCTCCCCAGGCGCGGCCGGCCCGCAACGCGGTGACCGTCTCCCCCGGACCGGGCAGCCGCTCGACGTCGAGAAGCAGGTCGGCGTTCAGGGATCCGACCACGATCACCGTGGGCTCTGCGGGCATGCCCCATCCTCTCTCGTGCCTCTCGGCGGGCGAGCCGGATTCCGTCGCGGCTCGACATCGGCAAGGATGCCCAGATGAGCGACGACCAGACCACCATCGACGGCGACACCAAGCAGCGCGTCTTCGCCGCGCTGCTCGAGCAGGCCCGCGGCGGCGCCGGCGCGGTCGGCGCCACCGCCGGTGCGGAGCATGACGCGGCCGAGGCGATCACCGACACCACGACCAGCGTCGACGACATCTCGCAGTCCTACGAGGCCGGCGACCTGCGCGCGCTGTACCAGGAGTCCGAGGCCCACGAGCAGGACCACCTCGCCCAGATCGAGGCCCTCGACACCAGCCCGGCCGACCACGTACGACCCGGTGCGATCGTCGGCTTCGGCGGCGCACGCTACGTCGTCGGCGTCGTGGCCGAGGCCTTCGACAGCGACGGCGTCACCTACGAGGGCATCTCGGCCGACTCGCCGGTCTACGCCAAGATCGACGGCCTCCAGCTGGGCGACACGTTCGAGGCGCCCGACGGCGAGCACCGCATCGACCTGCTGGGCTGATCCGCACCGTGGGTCCCGAGCCGCCCGACGGGCGTCTGGTCGACACGCCACCGCCGACGTCGCCGCCGGTCTACCCGCACGTCCCGCGCAAGGTGTCGCGGTTCTGGCACTGGCCGGTCCAGGAGCTGGTCGACGGCGCGTTCTTCGTGGTCGGCACCCTGCTGGTGCTGTGGCTGGGCTGGCTGGTGCTCGACCGCGGGCTCTCCTTCTCGCCGATCGACGTGCTCTACGTCGTGGTGTTCTGGCTGCTGCTCGCCTACGTCGGGCTCCCACGGCTCCAGGAGATGCTCGCCCGCATCTATGTGCCCGACTACTTCATCGGCCGCACCCTCACCAACGTCGGCGTGCTCGGCGACCCGATCACGATGGCCTTCGACGGCACCGAGGACCAGATCGACGCGGTCATGGTGAACGCCGGCTGGACCCGCGCCGACGAGATCACGCTGCGCTCCTCGTGGGGCATCATCGTCTCGGCCGTGTTCCGGCGCAGCTACCCCTCGGCGCCGGTCTCGCCGCTGTTCCTCTTCGGCCGCCAGCAGGCCTTCGCCTACGAGCAGCAGGTGGACGGCAACGCCTCCCAGCGCCACCACATCCGCTTCTGGCCGGTGCCCGACGGCTGGCTGCTGCCGGGCGGCTACCGGGTCGGCTGGATCGCGGCAAGCACCTATGACCGAGCGGTCGGCCTCTCGACGTTCACCCTCCAGGTCACCCACAAGGTCGACGCCGACATCGACGCCGAGCGTGACTACGTGATCGGCACGATCCGCTACACCTCGCCCGAGGTGGAGCTGCGGATGATCGACAACTTCTCCACCGCGTTCCACTCCCGCAACGGCGGCGGCGACCTGGTGCACACCGACGGCAACCTGCCGATCGTGGTGCTCGGGCCGTCGGCGGCCCAGCAGACGCCACCTCCGGAGCACCACACCGACCATGAGCCGACGTCGCCGCGGCTCCCGCCACCGATGCTGCTGGCGGGTGGCCTGCTGAGCATCGCGAAGACGGCCGCGACCCTGTTCGGGCTGCTCGCGCTGGCGTTCGGTGCCTCGCGCGCCGACCTCTTCCCCGAGGTCGGCAACGGTCAGCTGGTCGGCACGGGTATCGGTGCGGCGGCGACCCTCGTGCTGTGGGTGCTCACGCTCCGCCGGCACCGGTGGGCCCGCACCCTGCTGATGGCGGTGTGCACCGCCGAAGCCATCACCCAGCTGTCGGTGCTCAGCGCCGCCTCGAGCGTGAGCCTCCTGCTGATCGGCACCACGAGCATCTCGGTGCTGATCCTGATCGCGGTCAGCTCGACCGGAGCCCGGCGGTGGGTCGACAGCCGCCGCCCGCAGGCGTCCTAGTCGTCGACGACCTCGAACCGGATGCCGCGCATCTGAAGGCGCTCGAGCAGTCGGTCACCCATCGCCTCGGCGGTGGTGACGCATCCGGCAGTGGGCGGGTTGTCGTCGAAGGCCAGGCACAGCGCGGACTCCGCGAGCATCTTCGCGGTCTCGGTGTAGCCGGGATCGCCGCCGGAGACGCGGGTGTGCAGGGTGCGCTCATCGGTCTCGGCGACGAAGTCGACGGTGAACCACGACCGCTCCCGCTTGGCCTCGTCGGGCCCGGAGCCCTGCGGCACCTTGCGCAGCAGGAAGTCGCGCAACGGCGGTACCTGAGCGGCCACGCCGATCGCGCCGACTCCGAGCATCGCCCCCGCAGCGTTGTGGAGCTTCTTCATCCCGGCGAAGTGCGAGTAGCGGAAGTCCGGCCCGTAGACCGGGAGCGAGGCACCTGAGCGGACGACGATCTGCGGGTCGATGGTCGGCAGCGGCACGAGCCAGCGGTCGAGCACCTTGTCGTGGTGGGGCTTGGCGCCGACCGGCTTGGACGTGCGGCCGTCGGCCGGCTTGCCCTGGACGCGGCGGCGCTCCTTGGCGGTGGCGCTCATCTGCTTGGCCCGCGAGAACGCGCCCATGGCGGAGTGGAAGGTGCCGCCGGAAAACGTGCCGGAGGCCCGGACGACGCCGCGCATCCGCACCGGGCCGGTGGGCGCGAGCTCCTTGACGGTGAAGTAGGCGCCGAGGTCGTGCGGGATGGAGTCGAAGCCGCACGCGTGCACGATCCGGGCGCCGGTACGCACCGCGGTCTCGTGGTGGTCGAGGTAGGTGCGGTCGACGAACTCGGGCTCGCCGGTGAGGTCGACGTAGTCGGTACCGGTCTCGGCGCACGCGGCCACCACGGGGCCGCCGAGCTGCTGGTAGGGACCGACGGTGGTGATCACGACCCGGGCGCGGCGCACGACGTCCTCCAGCGCGGCCTGGTCGCCGGCGTCGACGACGATCAGCTCGAGGCCGGCGGCGTCCGGGCCGAGCCGGTCGCGGACCCGCTCCAGCTTCTCCAGGTTGCGTCCGGCCAGCGCCCAGCGCAGCCCGTCGGGCCCGTGGCCGGCGAGATACTCGGCGGTGAGTCCGCCGGTGAACCCGGTGGCGCCGAAGAGCAGGAGGTCGAGGTCGCGGTCATCGCGCGGGCCGGTCATAGACGTCATCGTGGAGCCTCGACCAGATTTTCGCGAACCGACGGAACCCCGCCGGTTCGACGACCCGTCTAATCGACGAATCCCCCCGCACCTGCCTGGCACGAGGAACCAACAGCCATGGACCACGACTTCGACGACTACGCCCGCGAGGCGTGGCCGACGCTCGTGCGCGCTGCGGTGTTCCTCGGCTGCGGCCTGCACGAGGCCGAGGACTTGGCCCAGACCACGCTGGTGCGCTGCTACACCTCCTGGCCGAAGGTGGCCGCGGCCGACAACCGCACCGCCTACGTCTACCGGATGCTGCTCAACGTCGTGCGCGACAGCAGACGACGGCGCTGGCGCGGGGAGCA
Organism: Nocardioides epinepheli; assembly: GCF_037936805.1. NCBI lineage: Bacteria > Bacillati > Actinomycetota > Actinomycetes > Propionibacteriales > Nocardioidaceae > Nocardioides > Nocardioides epinepheli. The sequence continues at coordinate 256,602 of NZ_JBBMMC010000001.1, forward strand.
CCCGACCGATCGCCTCCCCGAGCGGGGCGAGTCGGACCGGACCGCCGGCGTCGACACCGCCGACGCCGTGCACCGGGCGATGGCGGGCCTCAGCAAGCCGAACCGCGACGTCGTCGTCCTGCGCTACTTCGTCGGGCTCACCGAGCACGAGACCGCCGAGGTGCTCCGCATCCCGGCCGGCACCGTGAAGAGCCGGCTCTCCCGGTCGCTGGCGCGCCTGGCCGCCGACGACCACCTGCGCGACCTGGACCCGGCCGCGCCCTCCGATCTCACCCGCGATGCCAGTGAGGAGACCACCTCATGACCGATCTCGAACGCGCCTGGGACGACCTACCGGTCGGTCCCGCGCCCGTTGACGCCATCGTCCGCGAAGCCCGGCGCGAGGCCGCAGCCAGCGCCCGGCGGCGTCCTGCCGTCCGTCTGAAGCGATCCCTGACCGGGATCGCCGCGCTCGGCGGGTTGGCGGCGGCGTTCGTCGCCGGCTCGCTCGTGGCCAACCCCTCGGGCTCGGGGTCCGGAGGTGGCACCACCGGCGGAGCGGACGGCGCGGCCGGCAGCGACGTCACGCCCGCGGCGTTCCACGGAGAGCTCCAGGAACCGGGCTCGTGCGACGACCTGCTCCAGCATTACGTCGACCGCGGCGTCGACCGGGTGACCCCCTGGGGGTGGGACGACCCGATGATGGAGTGGTACTACGACGCGTCCCCGATACCGGCACCGGGGAGCGAGGCTCGCACGGGGCGCGACCTCGCCTCGGCCGATCCGAGCGCCACCGGCACCAACGTGCAGGAGGCCGAGGTCGACGAGCCCGACCACGTGAAGACCGACGGCTCGATCCTGGTCCGGCTGCGCGGCGCCGTTCTCACCACCTACGACGTCACCGGGTCCGAGGTCACCCGGCTCGGCAGCCTCGACCTCGGCGACTTCCACGACGGCGAGATCCTGCTCACCGGCGACCGGGTGCTCGCGATCGGCAACGACGGCACCCCGCCTCGCTTCGGCCGCTCCTATCTCGGCCCCGTCGGATCCTCGCCGCAGACCCGGGTGCTCACGATCGACCTCGCCGACCCGGCGGCCCCCGCGCTGGAGCAGACGGTCGACTACGACGCCGAGCTGATCGCCGCGCGCCAGCACGGCGACGACGTCCGGCTGGTGCTGTCGAAGGGACTGCCCGACCTGGACTTCCAGCGTGGGCGGGGTCGCCTCGCCGACAACCGCGAGGTCGTGCGCCAGAGCACCCTGGACGACTGGCTGCCTCACATCTCGGTCGACGGCGGCGAGCCCACGGCCCTGCTCGACTGCGACCGGGTCGCGCTCCCCCGCGCCGAGCTCGGCCTGGCCACGATGGCGGTGGTCGGCTTCGGGTCGGCGGCGGCCGGCGACGTCGAGGCCCTCGGGCTCGCCGGCGACGCCCCACTTACCTACGAGTCGGCCGACCACCTCTACCTCGCCTCCAGCGGGAGCGGCGACGGCTGGGGCCAGTGCTGGGACCGCTGCCTCCCGACGAGCTTGCGCAGCAGCTCCGAGGGAACCACCCATGTCTACGACTTCGCGCTCGACGGCACCGGGGCGAGCTACCTCGGCGCCGGCGAGGTCGAGGGATACGTCCGCGACCGCTGGTCGATGGACGAGGCCGACGGCGTCCTGCGACTCGCAGTCGGCTCCTCCTCAGAGACGGGCGACTGGAACTCGATCGTCACCCTGCGCGCCGAGGACGACGCACTGGTCGAGGTCGGCCGGATCGACCGGCTCGGCGTCGGCGAGGACATCAAGGCCGTGCGCTGGTTCGACGACCTCGCGATCCTGGTGACCTTCCGCCAGATCGACCCGTTCTACGTCGTCGACCTCGCCGACGACGCCGCTCCCACCCTCCTCGGCGAGCTCAAGATCCCCGGCTACTCCGGCTACCTGCACCCGCTCGGCCCGCGCCGCCTGATCGGCATCGGCCTCAGCGGCACCTCGCAGGCGCAGGCGGGTCTGTTCGACGTCACCGACCTGACCGACCCCCGGCGTCTCGACACCGCGACCCTCGGCCACAACGCCTGGCCCCTCGCCCCCGAGGACCCCCGCCAGTTCACCTGGATGCGCGACCAGCGCATCGCCTTGACGGTGGTGGTCGGCCGCCGGGGCGAGGCCCACGTCGCCGAGCTCCGGCTCGGCGGCGGCCGGATCCACGAGAGCCTGACCAGCGTCGAGCACGGCCGCGACGCCAGCGCGGTGCGACTCGTGCCCCTCGCCTCCGGCCCGTCGGCCGGCAAGGTCGTCCTGGTCACCGGCGAGGACGCCTCCTTCTACGACCTGGACTGAGTCGGCCAAGGGCGACCTCCCCGGAGGTTGAGCAAGCGGGACGAGTGAGGAACGAACTCGTCCCGCGCCGACGAAACCTCCCAACCCTCCTCGTCAACGCCGGTTTCCGGGGTTTCGTCGGCGCTCGCTGGCGCTCGCTTGCTCAACCTCCGGCAGCACGAGCCCTCGGAGGTTGAGCAAGCCGGGAGGGCGAGGAACGAGCCCGACCGGCGCAGACGAAACCTCCCAACCGACCTCGGAAACGCTGGCAACGACGGTCGCCGGGGTTTCGTCGGCGCTCGCTGGCGCTCGCTTGCTCAACCTCCGGCAGTTGGCAGCGACGGTCGCCGGGGTTCTATCAATCAACGAGCGCTCGCTGGCGCTCGCTTGCTCAACCTCCGGCAGCAGCGGGCCTCGATGGCGGGGCTCGAGGAGCCGTCGAGTCGTAGCCTGGGCACATGTGCCGCAACATCCGCCCGCTGAACAACTTCGAGCCCCCCGCGACGCACGACGAGGTGCACGCCGCGGCGCTGCAGTACGTCCGCAAGGTGGCCGGCACCACCAAGCCGTCGGCGGCCAACCAGGCCGCGTTCGACCGGGCTGTCGCCGAGATCGCCCACATCACCGGGCACCTGCTCGACGAGCTGGTCACCAGCGCACCCCCGAAGAACCGCGAGGTCGAAGCGGAGAAGGCGCGGGCCCGGGCCCGGCTGCGCTACGGCGCCTGACGTCGTCCGCGGGTGATCGCGAAGCCGAACGCCGTGGCCAGCACGTACATGGCGATGCTGTAGACGGCGCTGGGGATCGCCACCTCGGTGCTGTCGAGCACGCTGAGGGCGATGGTGAGGGCCACGGTCGTGTTGTGGATGCCGATCTCCATGGCGCAGGCGATCGCCGCGCGCTCCTCGAGGCGGAAGACCCGCGCTCCGAGGTAGCCGAGGGTCAGGCTGGCCAGGCAGAACAGGGTGGTGACGATCCCGACCTGCTGCACGTAGTCGGCGAGATTCTCCCGCTCCCCCAGCAGCGCCCCGACCGCCACGACGACGAGCACCACGATCGAGAAGACCCGCACCGGCTTGTCGGCGCGCTCCGCGACGTCAGGGTTCCGGCTGCGCACGACCATTCCGATCGCCACCGGCACCAGCACGATCGCGATCACCTGGACGACCTTGGCGAACTGGAGCCCCAGGTCGCCGTCGGCGTCGAAGTGGCCGATCGCGAAGTTGGTGATGACGGGGATCGTGAAGGCGGCCAGCACCGAATTGATCGCGGTGAGGCTGACGTTGAGCGCCACGTCGCCGTGGAAGAGGTGGCTGAAGAGGTTCGCCGTGGTTCCGCCCGGTGAGGCCGCGAGCAGCATGACGCCGACGGCCAGGAGCGGGTCGAGGTCGAAGGCCTTGACCAGACCGAAGGCGATCGCCGGCAGCACCAGGATCTGCAACACCAGGGCGACGATCACCGCGCGCGGGGACCTCGCCACCCGCCGGAAGTCCTCGACGGTCAGCGACAGCCCGAGACCGAGCATCACGATCGCCAGGGCGATCGGCAGGCCGACGGTGATCAATGCGGAGTCGTTCATGGCAGGCTCCTGACACGGGCCGGCATCGAGGTCGGTCACCCGCCGGATCGGCATATCCAAGCCGACTCCCTCGACCGGCGCCACTGTCGGCGTCGATTCGCGCCATCGACCACACTGGGGACATGACGGTCCAGGCCCGCGCCGACGCCGGCGCCCACGCCGCGCTCGAACTGCTCGCCGCGCGGCCACTGGTCGTGCTCACCGGCGCCGGCCTCTCCACCGACTCCGGCATCCCCGACTACCGGGGTCCCGGAGCGCCCGCACGCCGCCCGATGACCTACCAGGAGTTCGTCTCGGGTCCCGAGGCGCGGCAGCGGTACTGGGCGCGCTCGCACCTGGGCTGGGGCCGGATGCGCCGCGCCGAACCGAACGACGGACACCGCGCGCTCGCCGCACTCGACCCCGAGCTCCTCATCACCCAGAACGTCGACGGGCTGCACGAGGCGGCCGGGTCGCGGCGGCTGGTGGCGCTGCACGGGCGGATCGCCGACGTCGTGTGCCTCGGCTGCCGGGCCACCTCCGCGCGGCAGGCGCTGCACGCCCGGCTCGACGCAGCCAACCCCGGATGGACCGCGCGCCACACCGAGCTGGAGACCAGGCCGGACGGCGACGTCGAGCTGGAGGACGCCGCGGCGATCGCGGAGTTCACGGTGCCGGGGTGTGCCGCCTGCGGCGGCGTGCTCAAACCCGACGTCGTGTTCTTCGGGGAGAACGTGCCCAAGACACGGGTCGAACGCTGCTACGCCGCGGTGGAGGCCCTGACCGACGGGGACGGCGCGCTACTGGTGGCCGGGTCGTCCCTCACGGTCATGAGCGGGCTGCGCTTCGTCAAGCGCGCCGCCCAGCGCGGCACGCCGATCGTGCTGGTCAACCGCGGCGAGACCCGGGGCGACCCGCTGGTCACCCACAAGGTCGATGCCGGGTGCTCGGAGTTCCTCCGCGCCCTCGCCGCCCTTAGAGCCGCTTGACGAAGATGTGCTCGGCCGCCTCGGGCATGATCTCGGCGGTCTCGCCGCCCGAGCCGACCAGGACGCCGTCGTCGGTGGCCACGATCGTCACCGTCTTCTCCGGCAGCGCGCCGACGCGGCGCATCGCGCTCATCAGCACCTCGTCCTTCTGCATCTCCTCGGAGATCCGGCGCACCAGCACCCGGCCCTCGACGTCGGAGGCGGCCTCGCCCAGCGGCTCGACGTCGTCCATGAACGACTCGGCGACCTCGCTCTGGCCGAGCTCGTCGAGTCCCGGGATCGGGTTGCCATAGGGCGAGGAGGTGGGCTGCCCGAGCAGCTCGATGAGCCGCCGCTCGACCGTCTCGGAGATGACGTGCTCCCAGCGGCAGGCCTCTTCGTGCACCAGCTCCCACTCCAGGCCGATGACGTCGGTGAGGAGGCGCTCGGCCAGCCGGTGCTTGCGCATCACGCGGGTGGCCAGGCGCAGTCCCTGCTCGGTGAGCTCGAGGTGCCGGTCGCCCTCGACGGTCACCAGGCCGTCGCGCTCCATGCGGGCCACGGTCTGGGACACCGTCGGGCCGCTCTGGTGCAGCCGCTCCGCGATCCGCGCGCGCAGCGGGACGATGCCCTCCTCGACCAGTTCGTAGATGGTCCGCAGATACATCTCGGTGGTGTCGATGAGGTCGCTCACGTGGGCCATTGTTGCTCATCGTCGGCGGGCGCGCCCGCCGCCTCGGCTCGGCGCCTGTCCGGGTGCCGCCGGGGTGCCTGGCACAGTGCATGGAGTGGACCCCCAAGCAACGTCGGTGATGTGGTTCCGGCGCGACCTGCGAACCTTCGACAACCCGGCCCTCCTGGCCGCCCTGGCCGAAGGACCCACCCTCGGGTTGTTCGTCCTCGACCCGGTGTTGTGGGACCCGGCGGGCCCCTCCCGCCGTCACCAGCTCGTCGCCAGCCTGCGGGCCCTGGGTGCCGACGTACCGCTCGCCGTCCGCGCCGGCGACCCGGTGCGGGAGGTCGTCGCCGCCGCGCGCGAGGTCGGAGCCACCCACGTCCATGTCGCCGCCGACTACGGTCCGTACGGCGCGGCGCGCGACGAGGCGGTCGAGGAGGCCCTGGCCGACGCCGGGATCGCGTTGGTCCGCACCGGCTCGCCGTACGCCGTGGCGCCGGGGCGGGTGCGCAACGGCAGTGGCGACCCGTATCAGGTGTTCACGCCGTTCTCCCGGGCGTGGAGCGAACACGGCTGGCGTGGACCCGCCGGCCCGATCCCCGACGACGCCCTGTGGCTCTCGCTGGAGGAGACCGCACCGCTCCCCGAGGTCGACCTGCCCGAGGGGCTCGACCTGCCCGAGCCCGGAGAGGCCGCGGCGCACCGGGCCTGGGAGGCCTTCTTGGAGCAGGTCGACGACTACGCCGAGGACCGCGACCGCCCCGACCTCGAGGGCACCTCCCGGCTCAGCCACCACCTCAAGCTCGGCGAGATCCACCCGCGCACCCTGCTGGCCGACCTGGCCGGCCGCGAGGGCGACGGCGCCGCCACGTTCCGTACCGAGCTCGCCTGGCGCGAGTTCTACGCCGACGTCCTCCACCGGCGCCCAGACAGCGCGCGCGACTACCTGCGACCGCAGCTGGCCGCGATGCGCTACGACGAGCCCGGGCCCGACTTCGACGCGTGGCGCGAGGGCCGCACCGGGTTCCCGATCGTCGATGCCGGGATGCGGCAGCTGCGCGCCACCGGCTGGATGCACAACCGGCTGCGGATGATCACCGCCAGCTTCCTGGTCAAGGACCTGCACGTGGAGTGGCAGCACGGCGCCCGGCACTTCCTGCACTGGCTGGTCGACGGCGACCTCGCCTCCAACAGCCACGGCTGGCAGTGGACCGCCGGCTGCGGCACCGACGCCGCGCCGTACTTCCGCGTCTTCAACCCGACCACGCAGGGACGCCGGTTCGACCCGGACGGCGTCTACATCCGTACCTGGGTGCCCGAGCTCGCCGACGTCGCCGACCCGCACGACCCGAGCCCCGACGATCGGGACCTGGTCGGCTACCCGGAGCCGATCGTCGATCACCGCGCGGAGCGGCTCGAGGCCCTCGATCGCTACGGCGAGGTCCGTGATGCCGCCGCCGGCCGATGATCGGCTTGTAGCCTGGCAGCCGTGTCCGAGTACGAAGCCCTGACCGTCCCCGCCCGATTCAACGGTCCCACCTCCTCCGGCAACGGCGGCTGGACCGCCGGTGCGATCGCGAGCCGGCTCGCGCCGGGCCCGGCGCGGGTGATGTTGCGCGTCCCGCCGCCCCTCGACGTCGAGCTCGACGTGGTCGCCGGCGACCTCGCCGGATCGGTCGAGGCACGCCGGGGCGACACCGTCGTCGGCATCGCGGCCCCGGCCGAGGCCCCGGCTCCGGTCGAGCCGGTCGCCGCCGACGTCGCCCGGGAGGCCGAACGCCGTTACTCCGGTCTCACCTCGCACCCGTTCCCGATGTGCTTCGCGTGCGGCACCGGGCGGGCCCAGGGCGACGGCCTGCGGATCTTCCCCGGCCGCGTCGACGACGACGGCGAGGGGCGGGTCCGCGTCGCGGCCACCTGGACTCCCGACGCGAGCCTGGCCGACCCGGAGTCACCCGACGTCACGACCCTGCCGGTCGCGTGGGCCGCGCTCGACTGCATCGGCGGCTGGGCCGGCGATCTGGAGGAGCGGCTGATGGTGCTCGGGTCGATGACCGCCGAGGTCTCCGAGCTGCCCCGGGTCGGCGAGGAGTACGTCGTGGTCGGCGGCTCGCGCGGCGACGACGGTCGCAAGACCTTCACCGCGTCCTCGCTCTACACTGCCGACGGCCGCCTCCTGGCCAGCGCCGAGCACGTGTGGTTCGCCGTGGACCCGAAGGACTTCCTGTGAGCAGCGCTCCAGACGCCGCGCGGCAGCAGTCGCCCTGGTGGCGCGAGGCCGTCATCTACCAGGTCTATGCCCGCAGCTTCGCCTCCTCCGGCACCCGTGCCGGGGGCCCGGACGTCGGCGACCTGCCGGGCATCACCGCGCGACTCCCCTACCTGCGCGACCTCGGCGTCGACGCCGTGTGGATCACGCCGTTCTACACCTCGCCGCAGCACGACCACGGCTACGACGTCGCCGACTACCTCGACGTCGATCCGCTGTTCGGCACGCTCGCCGACGCCGACGACCTCATCGCCGCCGCACACGATCTCGGCCTCAGGGTGATCGTCGACCTGGTGCCCAACCACACCTCCGACGAGCACGAGTGGTTCCAAGCCGCGCTGGCCGCCCCTCCCGGAGGCCCCGAGCGGGCGCGCTACCTCTTCCGCGACGGCAAGGGGCCCGACGGGGACGAGCCACCCAACAACTGGCAGTCGGTCTTCGGCGGCCCCGCCTGGACCCGCGTCGAGGACGACGGGCGCCCCGGCCAGTGGTACCTCCACCTCTTCGACTCCACCCAGCCCGATCTCGACTGGCGCAACCCCGAGGTCGGCGACATGTTCGAGCAGGTGCTGCGGTTCTGGCTCGACCGTGGCGCCGACGGGTTCCGCGTCGACGTCGCCCACGGGCTGCTCAAGGAGGCCGGGCTGCGCGACCAGATCCTGTCGCCCGGATCCGAGGGCCGCGACCTGAACCAGGTGCGCGAGGAGGCGATGATCGCCCGCACCGACTTCGACGAGCCGATGTGGGACCAGCCCGAGGTGCACGACGTCTACCGCCGCTGGCGTCGGGTGCTGGAGGAGTACCCGGGCGACCGGATGGACGTCGCCGAGGCCTGGGCCAAGTCGCTGGACTCGGTGGCGCTCTATGTCCGCCCCGACGAGATGCACCAGGCCTTCAACTTCCTGTGGCTGCTGGCCGACTGGTCGGCGGCCGAGTTCGCCGACGTCGTCACCGACACGTTCGCGGCACTCGATCCGGTGGGCGCGACGCCCACGTGGGTGCTCAGCAACCACGACGTCGTCCGGCACGCCACGCGCTACGGCGGCGGCGAGCGCGGACTCGCGCGGGCGCGGGCCGCCACGTTGACGATGCTCGGGCTGCCCGGCTCGGCCTACCTGTACCAGGGCGAGGAGCTCGGGCTCGAACAGGTCGACGTCGCACCCGAGGACCGCCAGGACCCGTCGTGGTTCCGCACCGGCGAGGTCGGCCGCGACGGGTGCCGGGTGCCGATGCCCTGGTCGGGATCCGCCGCGCCGTACGGCTTCTCGCCCGACGGCGAGGGCCAGCCGTGGATCCCGCAGCCCGACGACTGGGCCGCGCTCACCGTCGAGGCACAGACCGGCGACCCGGACTCGACGCTGGAGTTCTACCGCCGGGCGCTTGCGCTGCGGCGCACGTTGCCCGACGTCCGCGGCGTGACGGTTGAGGTCGACGGCGACCTCCTGCTGATCACCCGCGGCGAGGTGCTGATCGCGCTGAACTGCGGGTCCGAGGCAGTGGCCCTGCCCGCGGGCGAGGTGCTGATCTCCAGCCGAGCGGTGGAAGGTGACCGGCTGCCTGCCGACACCGCGGCGTGGATCAGGACAGCCCGGCCGAGCTGAGCGCCTCCGCCTCGGGGTGCGGGGCGAGCTCGAGCGCCCGGTTGTAGCGGCCCAGCTCGCCGGCGAAGGAGGCCAGCTCGTCGTCGGTCCAGTCGGCCAGCCGCTCGCTGAGGCCCTTGTGCCGGTGCGCGGCGACGTCGGCCATGCGCGTGCGGGCCTCGGGGGTGACCGAGATCAGCACGGCGCGGGCGTCGGTGGGATCCTTCTCGACCTCGATCAGGCCGAGCGAGACCAGGTGCTTGACCTGTCGGCTCACCGCGCCCTTGTCGAGGTCGAACTGCTCGGCGATCACCGAGGCGCGTACCGGTCCCTCGCGCTCGATGCTGCCGAGGATGAGGTATCCGGACGGCTGGAGGTCCTCGTGGACCGCACGGGCCCTGACCCAGAGGACCCGGCGGATCCGCCGCACGAGGATGCCGACCTCCGACTCGAGGTCGCGCAGTGACTGGGCCCGGTTCTCGCCCATCACGCCTCCTTGGCCGGCACGGGAACGGTGGCTCCCGGCTCGGCGCTCACCGTGTTGTCGACGGTGGTGCGCAGCGGGACCTCCTTGATGAAGAGGACGCAGACCAGCGCGAGGACGGCGAACGGCACGGCGATCATGAAGATGTGGCCGATCGAGGTCCCGAAGGCGTGCTCGTAGAGATCGCGGAAGGGCGCCGGGAGGGAGTGGAGGTCGGGGATCGAGCTGGTCTTGTGCTCCTGCGCAGGGAGCGCGACTCCTTGCTTGGCAAGCTCGACCGCTCCGGACTTCACCTCGGCGGTGACCTGGTGCGAGAGCACCGCTCCGAGCACCGAGACGCCGATCGATCCGCCGAGGGAGCGGAAGAAGGCGACCACGGAGCTGGCAGCGCCCATGTCGGAGAGCTGGACGACGTTCTGCACCGAGAGCACGAGGTTCTGCATGGTGGCGCCGAGGCCGACGCCGACCAGCGCCATGTACACCCCGACGAGGACGAGGGAGGTGTCGGCGTCGATGGTCCCGAGGAGGGCGAACCCGGCGATCACGAGCACGAGGCCGCCGACGAGCCAGTTCTTCCAGTAGCCGGTGGCGCTGATGATCCGGCCGCTGACGATGCTGGAGACCAGGAGCCCGCCGACCATCGCGATCGACATCAGGCCCGCCTCGGTCGGCGTCATGCCGCGGGCGAGCTGGAAGTACTGGCTCAGGTACACGGTCGCACCGAACATGGCGACGCCGATCATCACCGAGGCGGCGGTGGCCAGCGCGATGGTGCGGTCGCGGAACAGGCGCAGCGGGATCACCGGCTCCTTGGCGATCCGGCCCTCGACGTAGATGGCCGCGGCGATCACGGCCAGGCCGCCGACGACCAGCAGGGCGCTGGTGGTGGAGAGCCAGTCGAAGGACGATCCGGCGAGCGAGACCCAGATGAGGAGCAGGCTGACGCCGCCCACGATCAGGGTGGCGCCGAGGTAGTCGATGGAGACCTCGCGGCGCACCACCGGCAGGTGCAGGGTGCGCTGGAGGACGACGAACGCGGCCAGCGCGAAGGGCAGCCCGACGAAGAAGCAACCGCGCCAGCCGAGGGGGCTGTCGACGACGAGTCCGCCGATGAGCGGGCCGCTCACGGTGGCCGTGGCGAAGACCGCGCCGATGTAGCCGGCGTAGCGGCCACGCTCGCGCGGGGAGACCATCGAGGCGATGACCACCTGCACCAGCGCGGTGAGGCCGCCGACACCGAGGCCCTGGACCACGCGACCGCCGATGAGGACACCCATGCTGGGCGCGAACGCGGCGATCAGGGAGCCGATCGTGTAGATGACCAGCGCGCCCTGCACCAGCAGCTTCTTGCTGAACAGGTCGGCCAGCTTGCCCCAGATCGGGGTGGTCGCGGTCATCGCCAGTAGCGTCGCGACGACCACCCAGGTATAGCCGGACTGGGTGCCGTCGAGGTCGGTGACGATGCGCGGGAGCGCGTTGGTGACCACGGTGCTCGACAGCATCGCGACGAACATCGCCAGGAGCAGACCGCTCAACGCCTCGAGCACCTCGCGGTGCGTCATCGGGGCCGGCGACTCGCTGATCGACTGGACTGAGGATGTGCTGGCCGGCGGGGTGTGTTCGGTACTGCTCACGCGGGTGGACTCCATGCGGGTTAGAAGGTTGCCGCGTGCAACCATATTCCCGGATCGTTGACATGGACAACCAACGTGACACGGTTCACGCCGTCGAGGGCACCTTGCCGACACTACGGCGGGCTCGGCCGAACCCCCGTGGGTCCGACACCGACGCGACCGCTCGGATCACTCCACCAGCCTCGTCGTCGTGGAACGTGGCCGTGAACGATTCGCCGCTGGGATCCCCCGCCACCTCACAGCGCAGGTGCGCCGCCGGCCGGCCAAGGACCTGGAGCCGCAGCCCGTACTGGTCCGACCACACGTAGTCGAGATCGACGGACTGCTCCGATGACGGCAACCCGAGCAGGGTCCGCGCGGCGACACCGGCCTGCCGCAGCGCCGCGGTCCAATGCTGCCTCCTCCGGTGCGCGCCGTCGGCATCGCGCCAAGCGGAGCAATCCCCCACCGCGACCACTCCTGCCCGGACCAGCCCCGAGTCGTCGCACAGTACGCCGTCGGCCACCGGCAGGCCGGAGTCGGCGAGCCACTCGACGTTCGGCCGACTACCCACCCCCACGAGCACGACATCAGCCGGCAGGACCCGACCATCGAGGAGGCGCACCCCGGACACGCGTGTGGAGCCCTGAAGCTCACCGACCGCGCTCCCGGTGACGATGCCGACGCCGTGCCGCTCATGATGGACTGTCAGCACGCCGGAGAGCAGCGGCCCGAGCTGCTGCTCGAGCAGGACGGGCTGAGTCTCGACGATCGTGACGTCCAGTCCGAGTCCAGCCGCGGTCGCGGCGACCTCGGTGCCGATGAAGCCACCGCCCACGACGACGAGGCGGGATCCCGCGACGAGGTCGGCCCGCAGCGCGTGCGCATCGCGAAGCGACCGCAGGACGTGGACACCCTGCTCCGGGCCGAACGGCGAGTCGAGTCTGCGCGCCCGTGCGCCGGTCGCCACCACCACGGCGTCGGCCCGGAGGCGCTCACCGGCCGAGGTGAGCACCTCCCGCGTCTCGGGGACGAGACGCACTGCGCGAGTCCCGGTGCGCAGCACCACGCCGTCGACCGGCATGTCGAGTGCAACCTGCTCGAGGCCGAGGGTGCCGTCGAGGAAGCCCTTCGACAGTGGAGGCCGGTCGTACGGCGCGTGCGGCTCTTCGCCGAGCACCGTGATCGCACCGTCGAAGCCCTCGGTGCGCAGCGCACGCACGGTCTCGACACCGGCCAGCGAGGCACCGACCACCAGCACCGAACGGGGCGAGGCGCTCACGAAACGCCCCCGTCGGCAGGTACGGGGAGCTCGACGAAGAGCTCGCCGTCCTCGTCCACGACCGGGTAGGTCGCGACGGCTCGCGTCGCGGGCGGCCCACTCGGCTCGCCGGTGCGTAGGTCGAAGAAGCTGGCATGCAGCGGGCACTCGATGAGGCAACCTTCGAGGAAGCCGTCGGACAGGGCGGCATCTTGGTGGGTACAGCGGTCATCGACGCCGAACACACCCTCCTCGGTGTGGAACACCGCGATGCGGCGTCCGCGCGCCTCGACCACCGCGACCTCATCGAGCCGAAGGTCGGCGAGCAGGCCCACGCGGACCCGCTCGGCGACCCCGGCATCACCAGCGGCGGTGTCCATCAGGACTCACGCGCCATCAGGTCGCGGTACCAGTCGTACCAGAGACTGATCTGGAGCTTCTCGGCCGGCGCCAGCACTCCGCCGTCGCGATAGACGCGCGAGGACATGTTGGGCTGGCACCACTCGGCAGCATCGAAGTCCTGCTTGTTGACCGCGTCGAAGAGCGCTACGGCATCGGACAGGTCGTGGTCCTCCGACGCCGCGACCTCGGCCGGGACCAGCCAGTCGCACACCGCGCGAGTCCGGGTCGCGGAGATCGGCTCGAACTTGTGGGTGATGACGTGGTCGGGGGTCAGCGACAAGAACGCATTCGACCGTAGGGTCATGCCGAAGTACTTCAGGTCGTCGTCCTCACGTAGGCCGGGCAGACGCGGCAGCGAGCGCTTCCCGGAGAGGGTGAACCCCTCACGCCCCTCGGCGAAGTAGTAGCCGTCGGTGTCGTAGCCGTTGGCTGAGGTGTCGCTGGCCTGGAAGGCCGGGATCGCCTCAACGAGCTCGGGGTGGATCGTGCCGCAGTGGTAGCACTCCTGGAAGTTCTCGAAGATCAGCTTCCAGTTCGCCTCGACCTCGTAGACGACCCGCTTGCCGACGACGAGGTTGGCGATGTCGTAGCGCTCCAGCACCTCGAGGTTGTCGCCGAGTCGATGCGCGACCTGGGGCTGGAGATAGTCGGCCAACGGGCCCGCGTCGTCGTCGAGGTTGACCCAGACCATCCCGTTCCACACCTCGGTGCGTACCTCGACCAGGCTCCGTTCGGCCTTGTCGATGCTCGCCATCGCCTCCCAGTTGGGCGCGGTGATCAGGCCGCCGTCGAGCCGGTAGGACCAGGCGTGGTACGGGCAGCGAATCGCGTTGCCGGCATTGCCACGCTGCTCCAAGCACAGGCGGGCGCCACGGTGTCGGCAGACGTTGAGGAAGCCACGGATCTGCTCGTCCCGACCGCGCACCACGATGACGCTCTCGCGACCGACGTCGGCGCGGAGGAAGTCGCCCTTCCGCGCGATCTCCTCGGCGCGGCCGACGTAGACCCACTCGCGTTCGAAGATCCGGACGAGCTCCTGCTCGAAGATGTCCTGGCTGGTGTATGCCTCCCCCGCGAGCGTCGGGGCGAACACGTCGTCGGTCGGGCTCGACGAGCCTGCCTGGTCGGAGGCGAACTCCCGGGGCTCGATGGTCTGCGTCACGATGACTCCTCGGAATTCTTGTAACGTTCGTTTCAGGAACTCGAATGTAACGCGCGTTACACTTACTCGTCAAGAGATTCCCCACCGCCTGGAAAGGGGCGCGACCGTGCCTCGACCCGTCGATCCGCTCCGTCGCGAGCAGGTGCTGGAAGGCGCGATCATCTTCCTCGCCGAGCACGGTCTCGCCGGGCTCAGCCTGCGTCGACTGGCCGCTCACCTGGGCGTCAGTACGAACGTGATCTCCTATCAGTTCGGGTCGAAGGAAGGACTGGTCGACGCCGCGCTCGCCCGCGCTCGGTCGGCGAGCACCGAGATGCTGATGGCCACCCGCACCGAGGACCCCGACGTCACGGTCGCCGACGCGGTCCGCCGCACTTGGGCCTGGTGGCGTGCGGCGCCCGAACGCTTCGCCTATCCGCGGCTCAACGTCGAGGCGATGATGACCTCCGACGCATCGGCCTTCGAGCAGGGCCGCCGCCCAGAGCTCGTCAACTTCTGGATCGACTTCTTCATCGACTGGTTCGTAAGCGAGGGTCGGTCCCGCGCACATGCCGAGGAGCTCAGCACGTTGCTCAGCGCCACCCTGAGCGGGCTGATGATCGACACTCTGTGCACCGGGAGCATCGACCGCGTCGATCGCTCCCTAGAACGTCTCGCACTGATGATCGAGCCGTAGCCGGATTATTCTCAGCCCGCCAGCACATCGTGCACGAGGGCGAGTGCCATGACTACCTCCGTGAAGCTCGTGCTCAGCGGAGACATCCCAGCACGCAGACCCCGCGGCCGACGGAAGTCGGGGATGACTCCCCTTCGCCAGAGCTCGGCGACCACCTGCTCCATCGAGGGGTGCTCCAGGGTGACATGCCCCCCGCGCACTGCCGGGTCGCGCGGCGAGGCAACCTCGACATCCAGCGGCGCCAGCGCCTCGTCGGCGATGCGCACCACGAGCTCTGTCAGCTGCACCGACTTCGCGCGGATCGCGGCCATTCCGGTTCTCTCGATCAGGGTGACCATGTCCTCGACCGGCAGCATCGCGAGGATCGGTGGCGTGCCGCTGATCAGGCGACGGATGCCCGGCGCGGCGGCATAGGACTCGCCCATGGCGAAGGGCTCGGCGTGTCCCATCCAGCCCGTGATCGGCTGCTCCAGCCGATCGTGCAGACGCGTATTGACGTAGGCGAATGCCGGAGCGCCGGGTCCGCCGTTGAGGTACTTGTAAGTGCAGCCCACCGCGAGATCGACCTCGGCGTCGTCCAACCCGACCTCGACGGCGCCGGCGGAGTGGCACAGATCCCACAGCACGAGAGCTCCGACGCCGTGCGCCGCGGCAGTGATCGCGGGGAGGTCGGCGATGAAGGCCGACTTGTAGGCGATGTGGCTCAGGACGACGAGAGCAGTGCTCTCGTTAACCACGGCAACGACGTCGGCGACGCGGACGCCGGTCGCCGGGTCCGGGCGGATCCAGCGCACGGTGAGGCCGAGTTCGCGTGCGGCGGACTCCACGATGTAGCGGTCGGTCGGGAAGTTCTCCGTGTCGGCGACGATCTCATTCCGCCCGGGCTGCGCCGCCAGACCAGCCCGAACGAGCTTGTACAGGAGGACCGTGGTCGAGTCGGCGACCACGGTCTGCCCGGGTCCGGCACCCAGTACGGCGCGGCCGATCAGGTCTCCGAGCTCGAGGGGACGCGCCATCCAGCGTTCGTCCCACGATCGGATCAGCCGCTCGCCCCATTCCCCGTCCATGAACTCGACGAGGCGGCGCCGCGTGACGTGCAGAGGACGTCCGAGCGAGTTGCCGTCGAGGTAGGCGACCACGCTCTCGGGAGTCACGAACTCGCCACGACGGGCGCCCAGCGGGTCGGTACGGTCGAGGTCGATGGCCTCCTGCACGAGGTGGTGTGGAAGCCGGTGGAGGACGTCAGTCGACATCGGCGTCTCCACCCCGATCTCGGTCCGTGGCACCGATGCCGGTGCGCACGGAGTAGAGCTCGGGGAAGAAGGTCAGGTCGAGGGCCCGCCGCAGGAAGTCGACGCCGGAACTCCCCCCGGTACCGGTCTTGAAGCCGATCGTCCTCTGAACGGTGCGAAGATGCCTGAAGCGCCACAGCTGGAACGCATCCTCTAGGTCGACGAGGTCCTCGCACATGGCGTACTCGACCCAGTACGCACCGGTGTCGTTGTAGATGCTCAGGAAGACCGCGATCAGTTCGGGCTCCTCCACCCAGGCGCGTCGCACGTCGCGCCCGAGCACTCCCTGCGGCACATCGTGGCCGCGCCGGGCGAGGAAGCGGAGGAAGGCGTCGTAGACCGTGGGAGTGTCGAGCAAGTGACGCAGTTCCGAATGAACCTCGGGCTTGGCCTCGAAGACCGTGAGCATGCCTTCGTTCTTGTTTCCAAGAATGAACTCCACCGACCGGTACTGGTAGGACTGGAACCCCGAGGAGGAGCCCAGAGAGCTCCGGAACTCGCCATATTCGCTAGGTGTCAGCGTCGCGAGTACCGACCACTGCTCGGCCAAGGTGCGGAAGATGTGCTTGACACGGGCAAGGGCCTTGCCGGCCCGGCTGACGTCATCGACCTCCAGGTAGTCGCGGACGGCGTTGAGCTCGTGCAGCACGAGCTTGAACCAGAGCTCGGTCGTCTGGTGCTGGATGATGAAGAGCAGCTCGTCGGGGTGGACGGGGTCGCTCACCGGATGCTGGGCACCCAGCAACCGATCGAGGTCGAGGTAGGACCCGTAGTCCATCCTGTTCCGGAAGTCGGTGCGGATCCCCTCCTCGATCGGCCGCTCGCCCTCACTAGCCGACATCGCATCCGCCGTGATCGATGCCGTCACAGGCCGAACACGGGGACGAAGCCGGGGTCAGTGAGACCGGGACGATCGACGCCGAAGGCGTCGATGCGATAGGAGGAGCGCTCCTCGACCACCAGCTCAGAGAGGATCTCCCCCAGCAGACCGGCGAACTTGGCCGCATGGCCAGCTCCATTGCCGACGATGACCCGTGGGTGGCCCGGCATGGTGTCGAGGATGAAGTCGCGGTCCGGTGGCATGTCGTAGATGCAGGTCTTGCTCAACAGCTCGAAGCCGGCCGCGTCGGGCAGGCGCTGTTCGAGGAAGTCCATGAGCATCGCCGTCTCCTCCTGAACGGGCTCGAAAGACCGGGTCTCGGTGGTGACGAACCGACCCGACATGTCGCGAGCGAGCTTGATCGCCACCTCGCCGTAGACGGGGAAGCCGTAGAGCAGCTGCGGTCCGTACCAACCCCATACCGCGAATCGGTCGGGAGTGAACGCACGCAGGTCGCGGGGGACGACGTAGGCGACCTGCTCCTGGGAGACCGTGGTCGTCCAGGTCTGTCCGAGCGGGCCGAGCAGCTCGTCAGCCCAGGCTCCGGCGCTCACGACGACCTTCTGCGCGGTGAGCGTCTCGCCGTCTGCCAGGTGCACCCGGACGCCGTCGGGCAGGCTCTCCAGCGCGGTAACCTTCGCGTTGCCTCGCAAGGTAGCGCCGCCGGCTGCGGCGAGCGCGCGGTGCACCTGGCCGGCCTTGCCGATGTCGACGAACCCCATGTCGGGTTGGTGGGTGATCAACGCCGGCTCTGGCACCGACCACTGCGGGAACCGCTCGGCGAGCTCGGCGTTGCGCCAGGCCTCATAGGGGTGTCCATTGTCCTCGAGGATCTTGCGATAACGATGGATCGTGTCCTCGCCCGAGGTTCCCTCCAGTCCGATCTCGACTCCCCCCGTGCGGACGAGCACGGGTACCCCGCTCTCGGCGACCAGCCGGTCCCAGTTGGCGAAGGCAGCCGCGGTGAGACGGCCGTACTTGTTGTCGTGGTAGCTGTGCCGAATGGCGCGATGATGGTCCACCGAGGCGCCGCGTCCGTGGCCAAGGTCGTACTGATCGAGCAGGAGCACATCGGCCTGGCCCCGCTCGGTCAGCCAGTAGGCCGTCGCGCTGCCGAGTGCGCCGGCGCCGATCACGATCGTCTGGAGATCCGTCGTCATGCGCCGACGCTAGTGCCACCGATGTGAGCCACGACTCGGTCGGACGTTGGGACCTCCGTCCCCCGCACTCCTACATCTGCCGAATCGTGGGGCGATCGTCGGTGGGCTAGGGAAGCACTGATCAATGTGGGTGGATGCCAGCGCCCGGGCGGCGCTGGCGCCATCCCGGCATTGATCAGTGGTTCCCTAGGAGTGACGCGCGGTCGCGGAGCGCGGTGCGGCGAGGTCGCCCTCGGCCCTCTTGACCACGAGGTCGCTCAGCTTGAGCGCCAGGTGCAGGCGTAGCCGGTCCTCGCCGTTGGCGAGCACGACGTCGAGGAGACGCTCGATGTTGGCGAGTCGCCAATACAGCGTCGTGCGATGGATGTGGAGCGTGGCAGCCGCCTTCTGCGCATTGCCGCCCTCGGCGAGATAGACGCGGACCGTCTCCTCGTACATCTCATTGCCGGGCTCCCACAGCACGGCACTACCCGGGCACAGCCGTTCGAGCCCGGCAGCACTTCGCTCGACCGACTGGAACACCGCATACGGTCCGAGCTGGCTCCAGTCGGCGACGCCGCCGAAACGGTCGACGCACGCGGCGACCTCGGCGGCATAGCGCGCATCCGGAATCGCGTCGCGGACATCGAGCAATGCTTCAACCGCCCGCATCCCGAGGACATAGGTCGGGGCCACTGAGGCGAACGCGCCGAGGAGTACGTCGCGACGGCTCTGGGTGGCCAACACGACCAGCTCTCCCATCCGCGGGATTCCGCAGAGCGCGACGCGACGGCCTGCGCGGCTGCGCAGATCGCTCGCAACCCGCCGCAGCTCGGCGTCGGCCTCTTCGAGACCGACCGCCTCGATGCGGTCTTCGCGGGAGTGCACCACACAGGCCAGGTACGGCGCCCGCCCCTCCAACAGATCGCTGTCGCGCAGCATCTCCGCAGCGGCGTCGCGCACCGGATGTTCGGCGCGCACGAGGTTGTCGACCAGCCGGCGCCCCGCCTCGGATGCCTCCGCCTGACGCGCGAAGCGTTCACTGAGCACCTGACCGATCTCTACCGACCGGGCCTCGGCTTCGGCGATCTGCTCCGGGGTAAGCGTGGGATCGTCGATGAGCCAGAGGTAGCCGTGGTGGTAGCCCTCGTCCAGGATCGGGATGACCAGTCGGGGCAAGGTGCCGAGGTCGGCGTTCGGTGGGATCCGCACCGGCCCCTGAGACTGCTGCACCCGGCAGTCGGTGATCATCTGCCTGATCGGCGCCAGCGTGCGGCGTTGCAGGATGTAGTCGATCCGCGACTGGTCGACCGCCCCCAGCTGGGTGCTGATCGCCAGGGGCCGGAACGCCGAGTCGTCGAGGATCACCGAGCGCCCAAGATGCTCAGCGAGCCGTTCTGCGATGACCTGAAGACGATCCTCGAGCATCGGACTCCTCCCCCTGCACCTACCGGTGGCGACGAGCCATTGTGCCTCGATCCGCGAAGTCAGCCCATGACGGTGCCGGAGCTGCCCGAGTTCGGTACGCGACGGCGGGAGAAGACCCCCAGATCGATCTCGGCGCCGGTATGCGGGGCGCGGAACTGCACCGGCTTGTCGTCATGACTCACCCCGTTCTCGACCTGGTCGATGATCGCGGTAAGGAACTGACCGATGATCGGCGCGTTCTTGAACTGGTTGCCGCTGGTGCCGACGGCCACGTAGAAGCCCTCGATATCGGTCTGGTCGTAGATCGGGGTCCAGTCGCTGGCGACGTCGTAGACCCCCACCACGCCCTGGGGCCGACTCGGCACCCGCAGGTCGGTGAGACGTCGCGCCGCTCGCATCACCTGGGACTCGAAGACCGACGCCGTCGGGTTGGGCGCCACATCGTCGGGGTCCTCGACCCATTGCATCGGATCGCATTCAGGCTCGGTGCCGCCGACGAGGAGATGGCCGGTGCCCTCCGGTCGCACATAGGTGCCCAGGTCCATGTCTGCGAAGCAGATCGGGCTCGCACGCAGCGCGCTCGGCGCCTCGACCTGGTGGACTTCTTGGCGCATCGGCCGCAGGCCGACGGTGAAGTCGCCTCCAGCGCCGGCCAGCTCGTTGACCCTGCTCGACCAGGGACCCGCGGCGTTGACGACCACGCGGCACGAGATCCGCCCCTCACCCTCGAGCCGGACGCCGGTGACGCGACCGCCCACGCGATCGATGCCGACGACCCGACGGTTCAACACGAATCGCGCACCCCGCTGGGCGGCCGCGGTCGCCAGGTTCTGCGCTGCCAGCTGCGGGTCGTTCACGTAGCCCCCGTCCGGGGTGTAGACCGCGCCCAGGGTGCTGCTGGAGTCGGCCCAGAACGCGTCGTCGGCGACGCGTTTGGGCGGCCAGTATCGCCCGACGTCGATGCCCGGCACCCTGGAGGCGAGGGTGGCGGCATCCCACTCCTCGAAGGGGATCTCGAGCTCGGCGAAATGCGGCAGAAACGTGCTACGCGGCGCCACGTCGACATCGAGCATGGCAAGCCCGCTGCGGACGTAGCGAGCCAGGGAACCCTCCTCGGCGGAAAGCCCGAGGTGATCCTCCCAGGTCTGCCAGCATGCGTACGACTCCCAGGCTGCGGCGACTCCAGCGCGAGTCGAGAAATTGAACCGGACCACGGCGCTCGATGCGCCGGTGGAGCCGTGCCCGACGCCGGCCGCCTTATCCGCCACCAGGACGTCGTAGCCGATGCGCGAGAGCTCCAGGGCGATCGATGAGCCGACGACACCGGCACCGATGATGACGACGTCGGCGCCTGCCGACGATGTCGTGCGTGGGGCGCTCATGAGCCGTTGAGCGTGGTGTCGTCGTCCTGGCTCCAGTTGACCAGGATCTCCTGCGCGGTACCGTCCTCGCGCAGTTCGGCGATGTCGGCGTTGAGCGCGTCGCCGAAGGCCGTGTTGTCCTTCGGATAGGGCATGTTGGTGCCATAGACGTCTGCCAGGGTGTCCGCCTTGGGGCTCTCCTCGATCCGGACCGCCTCCAGGTCGCCGTAGTCGCCCTGGTCGAGTTGGTAGAAGGCTTCGCCGGAGGCGGTCACGCCGGCGTCGATCCGTCCACTCTGGAGGTCGGCGAGGATCTCCTGGGTGGTGGGGTACTCCTTGATGTCACCGAGTGCCTTGCGCAACGGGTCGACGTACAGCGAACCGCCGACGACGCCGACGGACTTGCCTTCGAGATCCTCGACCGTGGCGAGGCCGTCGTTCGAGACAATGGTGGTGAACTGGTAGTAGAGCGGGTCTGTCTGGCCGACGACCTCGCCGCGCTCAGGCGTGATGAATGCGCCGGCGGAGAGCAGGTCGATCTGGCCGTCCTGGATCTTCTGGATGGCGTCTTGTCCCGGCACCTCGGAGGCCTCGATCCTCAGGCACTCCTTCTCGGCGATCGCCTTGGCCCACTCGGCGTCCATGCCGGTCCATTCCTTGCTGATCGGGTCGAGTGTCGAGTACGGCGCCGAGGTGACCACACCGATCGTGAGCACGCCCTCCTTGGCGGTCTGGAAGTCGTGGGCGGGCTGGCAATCAGGGTCCACGGTGTCGGCCGAGCTGTCATCGGAGCCGCAGGCGCCGAGAGAGAGCACGAGTGCGAATGCGCCGAGGACGGCGGCTGAGGAGGAGCAAGGCATGGCGGAACTCGCTTTCGGCTATGCGGATGGGTGAGGCGATTGGTCAGGCAGGAGTCACTGCGCTCGGGCCGGCGGCCCGACGCAAGGAGCGGGCCAGCCCGCGGATCCCGCTGCCGCCGCCGCGACGGCGCTCGAGCCGGGCCGCGAGAGCAAGGAAGGGGATGCTGATAGCGGCGTACACGCCGGCGGCGACGGCGAGGTGATAGAGGTAGCGGTAGTCCTGCGCACCTTGGCTCTTGGCCATGGCGAACAGATCGGAGGTGCCGACCCACCCCGCGAGCGAGGTGCCCTGAAAGAGGATGACCGTCCAGGAGATCAGCGGTGGCAGCGCCGCCCTGAGGGCCTGAGGCAGGACGATCCGGAGCGTGATGGTCGTCCGGCCCAGGCCGAGCGCCTCGCCGGCCTCCACGTGGGCGGCTGGCACCATGGCGATCGCGGCGGCGATGATCGGCGCGGTATAGGCGACGAACGTCAACGCGAAGGCCAGGCAGGCCGACCAGGTCGCGCTCAGCACGATGCCCTGCTCGGGCAGCCCGTAGTAGACGAAGTAGAGGGTGAGCAACGCCGGCATCCCGCGGAGGATCTCGATGGCGACCACCAGCGGCGCCGTGATCAGTTTGTGCTTGCTCTGGAAGGCAATGGCGACGAGCACGGCCAGCGGAAACCCGAGCACGAAGGACAGCACTGTGAGCCACAGTGTCGTAACGATGCCGGGACCGAGCTCCTGGAGGTCGTGCAGAAGGTCGCTCATGCGGCTCTCCTGCGGAGGATCCTGCGTTCGAGGTGCCGCGCTGGAACGGCGACTGCGACCGAGAGCCCCACGTAGAAGACCGCGATCACAGCGAAGGCGAGGATCGGCTCGTTGTAGTAGCGCCGATAGACGTCGGCTCGTCCGGTCAGCTCCATCACGCCGATCAGTGAGGCCAGAGCGCTGTCTTTGAGCAAGGCGATGACGTAGGAAGCGGTCGAGGCGGCCAGCAGGCCGGCGGTGCTGGGGATCATCACCAGGCGGTACTTGTCCCACCGGCTCATTGCAAGCGCGTCGGCGGCGTCGACCTGACCGGCCGGAACCGCCTCCAAGGCGGCCCGATAGATCTCGGCCATGTAACCGCTCCCGGCAATCCCGAGGGCGATGATCGCGGCCGGCACGGGCTCCAGCGGGAGATGGTCCTGGAGTCCGAAGAAGACGAGGAACAGCCAGGCCACCGGCGGGACGCCGCGCACCAGGGCGACGTAGGCGCCGCCAAGCCAACGTAGAAAGGCGAAGGGGCAACGGCGGATGCCGGCCACGATGGCGCCGAGGAGAGCGGCAATCACGAACGCTCCGAAGGTGACCTGCACCGTGGTGCCGATCCCTTGGGCCAGGAACTCGATCATGACGCCGACTTCTCGACCGGCGGGGTGTCTGCCCCGAGATCGCCGGCGACGGCGGCCACGAAGGCGCGCACGCGTTCGTGCTTCGGACGGTCGAGCACCTCACGCGGGCTGTCGCACTCGAGGATCTGACCGCCGTCGAAGAAGACGACCCGGTCGGCGACCTACCGGGCGAAGCCCAGCTCGTGGGTCACCACGATCATGGTCATCCCGGAATCGGCCAGCTTCCGCATCACGCGCAGCACCTCGATCCGCAACTCGGGGTCGATGGCCGAGGTGGGCTCGTCGAAGAGCATGACCTCGGGGTCGAGGGCGACCGCCCTCGCGATGGCCACGCGTTGCTGCTGTCCGCCCGAGAGTGAGCCGGGCTTGGCCTCGGCCTTGTGGGCGAGCCCGACCTTCTCCAACAGGTCCTTGGCGCGGGTAGTCGCCTCGACGCGGCTGCGGCCCAGGCTGCGCACCTGGGGCATCACGATGTTGTCGAGTGCGGTCATCGTGGGGAACAGGTGGAAGCCCTGGAACACCATCCCTACCCGTCGACGCAGGTCCCGCAGAGCACGGCTGTTCGGCTCCTGCTCGGCCCGAGATCCGGGGGCGCTGAAGACGAGGTCGTCATCGACCCAGATCCGGCCGCTGTCGGGCCGCTCGAGCAGGTTGATGCAGCGCAGTGTGGTGCTCTTGCCGGAGCCGCTGGGCCCGATCATCGCGATGACCTCGCCGCGGCGCACCTCGAGATCCACACCGCGCAGCACGGGTACGCGGCCGTGATAGGAGGTCTGGAAGGTCTTCTCCAGACCCTCGAGTCGCAGGACGACGTCGACCGCCGAGCTCACCGCCACGACCCCTGAACGTGCTGCACGTGCGTGATGGCCTGCATGAGGACCTCCCTCGTCGGCCACGAGCCGACGCTCGGATCGAGCGTCCCGGTCGTGGTGGGCAGCGATCGTGGCATCGCTGCGGGAGTGGGCGCGTCACGCCGATGTCGGAATGTCCCGACACCGTCGTTCGACATGTGTAGGAGAGCCCGCGCAGACGGTCGACGGCCGGGCGCGGTAGCCGAAAAATGGACGACCCGCAGGCGTGGCCGGAAGGGCCGCTCCCAGGGACGTGGTCCGGGATCGCCTGCGGGTCGGGTCGCTGCTTGGTATTCGCCAGCAGCTCGTCGAGTGGTTCCACCCGACGTGATGCTGGGCTGCTAGCGGGCAGCCACCTCACGCGTCCTATAAGAAATCATTCTTCGGACCACCTCCTTTCCCGTGTGCCACGAGCCTAGGGCGGGTCGTGGTCGGGCTCAAGGGATTAATGCGGGATCAATGCCGGGCTCGTCGTCCTCCAGCTCCTGGACGGCGGCGGCGAACTGCGACTGGTAGAGCCGCGCGTAGGCGCCGTCGGCCGCGAGCAGCGCGGCATGGGTGCCCTGCTCGACGATCGCGCCGTCCTCCATGACCAGGATCAGGTCGGCGTCGCGGATCGTGGAGAGCCGGTGGGCGATCACGAACGACGTGCGATCGCTGCGCAGCGCCGCCATCGCGTGCTGGAGGAGCAGCTCGGTGCGGGTGTCGACCGAGCTGGTGGCCTCGTCGAGGATGAGCAGCGCCGGGTCGGTGAGGAACGCGCGCGCGATCGTGACCAGCTGCCGCTCCCCCGCCGACAGGTTGGAGCCGCCCTCGTCGAGCACGGTGTCGTAGCCGTCCGGCAGCGAGTGCACGAACCGGTCGACGAAGGTCGCACGCGCGGCTTCGAGCACCTCCTCCTCGCTGGCTCCCGGCCGGCCGTAGGCGATGTTGTCGCGGATCGTGCCCTCGAACAGCCAGGTGTCCTGCAGCACCATTCCGATCCGCCCGCGCAGGCTCGCGCGCGGCAGATCGGTGATGTCGACGCCGTCGATGGTGATCCGGCCGCCATCGAGCTCGTAGAACCGCATGATGAGGTTCACCAGCGTGGTCTTGCCGGCTCCGGTCGGTCCGACGATCGCGACGGTCTGGCCCGGGCGCGCCACCAGCGACAGGTCGGTGATCAGCGGCCGGTCGTGGTCGTAGGAGAACGTCACGTCCTCGAAGGCGACCTCGCCGCGGGTGGCGCCCTTCTCGAGGACGACGCCGGTCGCGGTGACGGCGTCCGGCACCTCCTCGTCGGCGTCGAGGAGCTCGAAGACGCGCTCGGCGGAGGCGACGCCCGACTGCAGCAGGTTGGCCATCGAGGCCACCTGGGTCAGCGGCTGGGTGAACTGCCGCGTGTACTGCACGAACGCCTGCACCTCGCCGAGGGTGAGCGACCCGCTCGCCACGCGCAGCGCCCCGATGACGGCGACGGCGACGTAGTTGAGGTTCCCGATGAACATCATCGACGGCATGATCAGTCCGCTGATGAACTGGGCTTTGAAGCTCACCTCGTAGAGCTCCTCGTTCTGGCGCGCGAACTCCTCCTCGGCCTCACGCTGCCGGCCGAACACCTTGACCAGGTCGTGCCCGCTGAAGGTCTCCTCGATGTGGGCGTTGAGGGTGCCGGTGCGGCGCCACTGGGCGACGAACTGCCCCTGCGAGCGCGACATCACCGCGCGGGTGACCAGCAGCGAGATCGGCACGCTCACCAGTGCGACCAGTGCGAGCAGCGGCGAGATCCACACCATCATCGCCAGCACCGCCACCACCGTGGTGAGCGAGGTGAGCAGCTGGCTCATCGTCTGCTGGAGGGTGGTGGAGATGTTGTCGATGTCGTTGGTGACCCGCGAGAGCAGCTCGCCGCGCGGCGAGCGGTCGAAGTAGCCGAGCGGGAGCCGGTTGATCTTGTCCTCGACGTCCTGGCGCATCGTGCGCACCGTGCGCTGGACGACGCCGTTGAGGACGTAGCCGGCCAGCCAGCCGAGCAGCGCGGCGCCGGCGTAGATCGCCAGCACCCACAGCAGCACCCGGCCGACGGCGGTGAAGTCGATGCCCTGGCCCGGCACCACCCCCTGGCCGCGGACGACGGCCGGCAGGTCGGCGTCCGGGGTGCCGGGCGGGAGGTCGCGGCCGATGAAGCCGTTGAACACCAGGTCGGTGGCATGGCCGAGGATGCGCGGGCCGATCGACATCAGCACGACCGAGGCGACGGTGAGGACCAGCACGGTGAGGGTGGCCAGCCGCTCCGGCAGCAGCCGGGCGATCAGGCGCTTGGCCGAGGGCCCAAAGTCGAGCGCCTTCTGGCCGACCATGCCACCGCCCATCGGGCCCCGGCCGGGACCGCCGGCCGGCCCCTCGATGCGCTCGGTGGCCTTGAACCCGGTGACCTTCTTGGCGGGCGTGGGCTCGCTCATCGCACGCTCACCTCCTCCTCGTCGGCCGAGAGCTGCGAGGCGACGATCTCCCGATACGTCTCGCAGCCCTCGAGCAGCTGGTCGTGGGTTCCTCGCCCGACGACCCGCCCGTCCTCGAGGACGACGATCTCGTCGGCGTCCCTGATGGTCGAGACGCGCTGAGCGACCACGAGCACCGTCGCGTCGGTGGTGACCGGCGCGAGCGCGGCGCGCAGCCGGGCGTCGGTGGCGAGGTCGAGGGCGGAGAACGAGTCGTCGAACAGGTAGATCCCCGGGCGACGTACGACGGCGCGGGCGATCGCGAGACGCTGCCGCTGGCCGCCGGAGAAGTTCGTGCCGCCCTGCGCGACCGGGGCGTCGAGGCCCTCGGGCAGGGCCTCGACGAAGTCGCGCGCCTGGGCGACCTCCAGGGCGGCCCAGATCTCGGCGTCGGTGGCGTCGTCCTTGCCGTGCAGGAGGTTCGAGCGCACGGTGCCCGAGAACAGGTAGCCCTTCTGGGGCACCAGTCCGAGCTGGCTCCACAGCACCTCGGGGTCGAGGTCGCGGACGTCGACCCCGCCGACCCGGACGGCGCCTGCGGTGGTGTCGAACAGCCGCGGGATGAGATTGACCAGCGTGGTCTTGCCCGCGCCGGTCGACCCGATCACCGCGATCGTCTGGCCGGGGCGACCGGAGAGGGACACCTCGGCCAGCACCGGCTCGTCGGCGCCCGGGTAGGCGAAGGTGACGGCGTCCAGGTCGAGCTCGCCGCGGCGGGCGGGGTCCGGGGCCACCGGCGTCGTCGGCGGCACCACCGAGGAGTCGGTGTCGAGCACCTCCATGATGCGGTCGGCGCACACCGCCGAGCGCGGCACCTGCATCAGCATGAACGTGGCCATCATGATCGACATCAGGATCTGCATCAGATAGCTGAGGAACGCCGTGAGCGCGCCGACGCCCATCTGCCCGTCGTTGACCCGGTGCCCGCCGAACCAGATGACGCCGACGCTGGCGACGTTCACGATGAGCATCACCAGCGGGAACATCGTGGCCAGCCACCGGCCGGCGCGGATCGCGACGTCGGTGAGGTCGTCGTTGGCGCGGCCGAACCGCTCGGCCTCGTACGGCTCGCGGACGAAGGCACGAACCACGCGGATGCCGGTGATCTGCTCGCGCAGCACGCGGTTGACCTCGTCGATGCGGCCCTGCATGAGCCGGAAGCTCGGCACCATGCGCGAGATGACGAAGGCGACCGCGAGCACCAGCGCGGGCACGGCGACCGCGAGGATCCAGCCGAGCCCGACGTCCTCGCGCAGCGCCATGATGATCCCGCCGACCATCATGATCGGCGCGGATGCCGCGATCAGGCAGGCCATCAGCACGAGCATCTGGACCTGGGTGACGTCGTTGGTGCCGCGGGTGATGAGCGAGGGAGCACCGAACTGCTGCACCTCGCGGGTCGAGAACGTGCCGACCCTGGCGAACAGGGCGGCGCGCACGTCGCGGCCGAATGCCATCGCGGTGCGGGCGCCGAACCACGCCGCGCCGACCGACCCGACGATCTGGACCAGGGACACCGCGAGCATCAGCCCGCCCAGGCGCCAGATCGCGTCGGTGTCGCCGAGGGCGATGCCCTCGTCGATGATGCGGGCGTTCAGGCTCGGCAGGTACAGCATCGCCAGGACGCTGAGGAACTGCAGGACGACGACCGCGGCCAGCCAGCCGCGGTACTTCGGCAGTCGCTCCCGCAGGAGTCGGATCAGCATGCGTCGTCGTCCTTCCCGAGGCCGTCGAGGACGACCTCCACGATCTGCTCGGGGGTGAGGAGGCTGCCGTCGGCGATCTGGTCGTGGCTGCCGGCGAAGCTGACCAGCCGGAACACGTGCGCGACGTACGGCGCGGGCGCGCGGAACTGCCCGGGATCGCCCAGGACGCCGAGGATCAGCTCCTCCGCACGCGCCCGCCACGCCTGGGCCTTCACGCCGTCGTGGTCGGGCGGGCGCATGAAGCCCACCTTGGTCATCAGCGCGAACGTCGCCCGGTGCCGCTGCTGGATGATCGAGGCCAGCCGCACCAGCCGCTCACGCAGCGGGAGGCCGGGGTCGATCTCGAGGATCCGCGCCTCGACGTCCCCGGGCTCGAAGGCGCGCGCGATCGCGGCGTCGACCAGCTCGTCCTTGGAGTCGACGACCCGGAAGATCGTCCCCTCCGCGACCCCGGCCGCCTCCGCGATCTGCCGCGTCGTCACCGCCCGCCCATGCTCACGCAGCAACCGCAACGTCACATCGACCAGCACCTCACGCCGTTCCTCCGGCGCCATCGCCCTCGCTCTCGGACTCACCCGCCCGACTGTAAATGAGTGAGCACTCACTCACAAATGGTTTTCGGGTTCCTTTCGGGATAGTCCCGGGACTTTGGGTTGCCGAGAGCAGCCGATAGCAACCCAAAGTCCAGGGACTACCCACCATCCGGCGGTCCTGTGGATGACCAACCTCGACGACCGCGGATCCCGGAATAGTTGCCCCATGGCCGAGTTCGTCTCCTATCCGGTATCGCGAACCGGGCTCACTCGCCCGAGTCGCGTGAGCCGAACGGGTGGGACGCCCACGCCCATGCAGGCGAGGGGCGCCGCCTGGCGGCGCAGCTCGCGGGGCTACTACGTCCGAGCAGAGGTCGACGGCGAACGCCCCGAGCAGCGCATCGTGGAGGCAGCCGCGGCGCTCCGCAACGGACTCGCGATCACCGGGTGGGCCGCCCTGCGCTGGAGGGGCGGGCGCTGGTTCGACGGCCTGACCGGTTCGGGTGAGCGTCGGCCGATCACGCTCTTGATCGGCACTCACGACGTCCTGCCACAGCCAGCGCACGCGATCCGGGTCTGCGGCGAGAGCGTCGCACCACACATGTTCGACGTCATAGACGGCGTCCCTGTCGCTCGCGCGACCTGGGCGGTGTCCTTCGAGATGCGGTACGCGCGGTCGGAGTACACAGCGGCCAAGATTCTGAGCCTCGCCGCCTACGACGACTTGGTATCGATCGAAGAGATGCGCGAGTTCTTCATCGACCAGAGTTCGTGGACCGGCATTCCGCAGGCCCGCAAGGCACTCACGTGGGCCGAGGAGAACATCTGGTCTCCGAGCGAGTTCGACCTCGGACTTCAGCTCTACGTCGAGCGTCACCACGACCGTCCACTCTTCAACCGCCCCGTCTTCGACCTCACCGGCAGGCATCTGTTCACACCGGACCTCATCGACCCGATCGCCGGCGTCGTCCTCGAACACAACGGCCCCACCCACAGGGAGTCGACGGCCTACGGGGCGGACCTACAGCGCTGGGGACATTACGCCGAACACGGGCTCGAGGCGGTCGCATCCAGCAGCTTCGACCTTCGCGACCCCCGTCTCCTCAGCCAACGACTTCGCGACGCCTACCGTCGAGCCGAACGACGCCGGGACCACCAGCGAAGCTGGACGATCGACCCGCCAGACTGGTGGACGCCCACCCATACCGTCGCATTGCGTCGTTCCCTGTCGCGAGACCAGGCCGCTCGACTGCTGAGGTACCGCGCGAGCTGAGTCTCGTCCCAGGGATAGTCCCGGGACTTTGGGTTGCTTTCGCGCGTCCAGAGCAACCCAAAGTCCCGGGACTACCCCCAACCGGACCCCCTCAGGGGGCGAGGCGATGGGTGGTCCAGGCGTCGGGGGTGCGGGTGTAGACGAGGCGGTCGTGCATGCGGCCGGGGCGGCCCTGCCAGAACTCGACGACGTCGGGGCGGACGAGGTAGCCGCCCCACTCGTCGGGAGGACCCAGCTCGTCGTCCGGGACGTCGGCGAAGCGGTCCTCGACCGCCGCGTAGGCGCCAGAGAGCTCCTCGCGTCCGGCGACCACCTGCGACTGGTGCGAGGCCCACGCACCGAGGCGGGAGCCGCGCGGGCGCACCGCGAAGTAGGCCTCGACGTCGGCGCGGGACAGCGCAGTCGCGACGCCTTCGACTCGCACCTGCCGCTCGAGGGGATGCCAGGGGAACAGCAGGGCGCAGCGGGGGTTCTCGGCGAGGTCGGCGCCCTTGCGCGACGCGAGGTTGGTGAAGAACCGGAAGCCGTCGGGGCCGACGCCCTTGAGCAGCACGAAGCGCGAGGAGGGCTGACCCGACGGCGACACCGTGGCCACCACCATCGCGTTCGGCTCGTGGACGCCGGCCGCGCGCGCCTCGGCGAACCACCGCTCGAACATCGCGATGGGGTCGGGCAGCAGGTCGGACTCCTCCAGCCCGCCGGCGGCGTACTCCTCGCGGAGCCCGGCCAGGTCCACCTGCGGTCGGTCGTCGTGCGGATCACCCATGACACCGACGGTAGTGGCGGTGGGGCAGAATGCGGAGAATCTTCGTGATGGGAGCCAGCCGATGACCGAGGTACACCACGGACTGGAGGGCGTCGTCGCCTTCGAGACCGAGATCGCCGAACCCGACAAGGAAGGCTCGGCGCTGCGATATCGCGGCGTCGACATCGAGGACATCGTGGGTCGGGTCCCGTTCGAGAACGTGTGGGGGCTGCTCATCGACGGCAGCTACAGCCCCGGGCTCGCCCCGGCCGAGCCCTACAACCTGCCGGTCCACACCGGCGACGTCCGCGTCGACGTCCAGGCCGCGGTCGCGATGCTCGCACCGGCCTTCGGCTTCGGCCAGACCTACGACATCAGCGACGAGCAGGCCCGCGAGGACCTCGGCCGGGTCGCGGTCATGGTGCTCTCCTACGCCGCCCAGTCCGCCCGCGGACTGCAGCAGCCGGTGGTCCCGCAGCGCATCGTCGACGACGGCTCGACCCTCGCGGAGAAGTTCCTCATCCGCTGGAAGGGCGAGGCCGACCCGTCCCACGTCAAGGCCATCGACGCCTACTGGAGCAGCGCCGCCGAGCACGGCATGAACGCCTCCACCTTCACCGCGCGGGTGATCACCTCCACCGGCGCCGACGTCGCCGCGGCGTTCTCCGGCGCCATCGGCGCGATGAGCGGCCCGCTGCACGGCGGCGCGCCGAGCCGGGTCCTCGGCATGATCGAGGACGTCGAACGCACCGGCGACGCCGACGCCTACGTCAAGGGCCTCCTCGACTCCGGGGAGCGCCTGATGGGCTTCGGGCACCGCGTCTACCGCGCCGAGGACCCCCGCGCCCGCGTGCTCCGGCGCACCGCGCGCGAGCTGAACGCGCCTCGGTACGAGGTCGCCGAGGCGCTGGAGAAGGCCGCGCTGAAGGAGCTGCGCGAGCGCCGTCCCGACCGGGTCCTGGAGACGAACGTGGAGTTCTGGGCCGCGATCGTCCTCGACTTCGCCGAGGTGCCGGCCAACATGTTCACCTCGATGTTCACTTGTGCCCGCACCGGTGGCTGGTCGGCCCACATCCTGGAGCAGAAGCGCACGGGCCGCCTCATCCGCCCCTCGGCGATCTACACCGGCCCGCCGGCGCGCAAGGCCGACGAGGTCGAGGGCTGGAAGACGGAGTGGGCGAGCTGAGCCGTCCGACCCTCACCACCGAACGGATCGTCCTCGAGCCGCTCACGGTCGCTCACACCGACCTGCTCGTCGAGCTCGACAGCGATCCCGAGGTGTTGCGCCACATCTTCGGGCGTGCGCTCTCGCGCGAGGAGGTGGTCGAACGCTGGATGCCCAAGCGCACCCGCCCGGACGCCGACGCGCGCGGCCTCGGCTACTGGGTCGGCCACCACGACGACCGGTTCCTGGGCTGGTGGTGCCTCGGTGTCGACGACGCCGACCCGACCACCGCCGAGCTGGGCTA
This sequence comes from Nocardioides epinepheli, assembly GCF_037936805.1. Classification (NCBI taxonomy): domain Bacteria; kingdom Bacillati; phylum Actinomycetota; class Actinomycetes; order Propionibacteriales; family Nocardioidaceae; genus Nocardioides; species Nocardioides epinepheli. The sequence goes on from NZ_JBBMMC010000001.1 coordinate 288,931, forward strand.
CCGACTCCGCCGCGACGCGTGGGGCGCCGGCTATGCCACCGAAGGGTCGAGAGCACTGCTCACCCACGCCTTCGAGACGGTCGGCCTGGACTCGGTGTGGGCCGAGACGATGGCGGTCAACACCGGATCACGCGGCGTGATGTCCAAGCTGGGCCTGCAACACGTGGCCACCGAGGTCCGCGAGTGGGACGACCCGCTACCCGGGTGGGAGCAGGGCGAGGTCCGCTACGAGATCACCCGCCGAGCGGCCGCCGATCAGCTATCGCGCTGAGCACGGCTGGTCAGAGCCAGATAGGCGGCGCCGCGGGGCGAGATCTCGTAGCCGACACGGTGGCTGATCGTCAGCCCGAGATTCTTCAGCTTGCGGACGTCGATCTTGAACGGCGCGGTCTCCCGGCCGACCGACGCCGCCAGGTCCGGCGCGCGGACCTGTGGCCGCTCGACGATCATCCGCAGGTAGGCGAGCGTCCACGGGCCGTGCGAGGCCGCCCGGTCGAGGCGCTCGAGCCGCGTGTCGAGCTCAGCGACGTCGGCAGGCGAGAGATCGGTGCTCTCACGCAGCGCGATCCGCGGGTCCTCCCCCACCCAGGCCAGGCTGATCCGGTACGTCGCCCAGTCGTCGTCGCCGGCGAGCCGGGCGCGCAGCCGGTCGGCGTCGCCCCACCCGGCGGCGACCGCCTCCTCGTCAGTGATCTGGGCGGGGTCGACCACGACGACGTCCTCGACGCGCACCATCCCGGCCACGGTCGCGAACATACGGCCGGGCTCGACGTCCTGCTTGCGCCAGCGCCGGAACGCCAGCCGCACCGAGCCGTCGCGGACGCCGTGGGCCACCTTCATCGGGAGCAGCACCGCAGATCCTTCCCATAGCAGCGGTTCAGGGGCGAGTGCCGATAGTGGCCGAACGGCTCGATGGCCGTGTAGCCGGACGACTCGTACAAGGCGATCGCCTCGGGTTGCGCGACACCGGTCTCGAGCACCATCACCACCGCACCCGACGACGCCGCGGTCGACTCGAGGTGCGCCAGGACGGCGCGGGCCAGACCGCGTCCTCGCGCGTCCGGGACGACGTACATCCGCTTGATCTCGGCGGTGACGGCCGAGCCGAACGCCACGACGTCGTCGCGGCGACGCCAGGCGCCGGTGGCGAGCGGCGTCGAGTCGGCGTAGGCGACGAAGAACGAGCCGACCGGCGGGTCGAACATGGCGGGATCCAGCGGCGTCCGGTCGGGGCCGCCGTAGCGGCGGACGTACTCCTCCTGCACCTGCGCGATCAACGCCAGCGCGTCCGGGTCGCCGTACTCGACCCGCGCGATCCGGGGTGCGCCGGCCTCCACGCGGACCTCGGTCTCAGCCACGTGCCGCCTCCCTCTGCCTGTCGTACGCACTGTCAGAATAGGCAGGTGAGCGACGACCTGCGGATCCCGTCCGACCTGCTTCCGGCCGATGGACGATTCGGCGCCGGTCCCTCGAAGATCCAGCCCGAGCATCTGTCGGCGCTCGCGGCCACCGGTGTCTCCCTGATGGGCACCTCCCACCGTCAGGCGCCGGTGCGCGACCTGGTGGGCCGGGTCAGAGACGGCCTGGCCGATCTGTTCGCCCTGCCCGAGGGCTACCAGGTGGTGCTCGGCAACGGAGGCGCGACTGCCTTCTGGGACGTCGCCACGTACGGCCTGATCGAGCAGCGCAGCCAGCACCTGAGCTTCGGGGAGTTCTCCGCGAAGTTCGCCTCGGCGGCGGCCGCCGCGCCGTGGCTCCAGGAGCCGAGCGTGATCTCCGCGGCCCCCGGATCGCGCCCGGTCGCGGTGGCCGAGGACGGCGTCGACGCCTATGCCTGGGCACACAACGAGACCTCGACAGGCGTGATGGCTCCGGTCCGGCGACCCGAGGGCGGCGGCGATGCGCTGGTGCTGATCGACGCGACGTCGGGGGCCGGCGGGCTGCCGGTCGACATCGCCGAGACCGACGTCTACTACTTCGCCCCGCAGAAGTCCTTCGCCTCCGACGGCGGGCTCTGGCTGGCGCTGATGTCGCCGGCCGCGCTCGAGCGGGCCGCGAGGATCGCCGCGAGCGATCGTCACATCCCGGCGTTCTTCGACCTGCCGACCGCGATCGACAACTCCGCGAAGAACCAGACCTACAACACCCCGTCGATCGCCACCCTCTTCCTGATGGCCGAGCAGCTGGACTGGATGAACGGCGCCGGCGGACTCCCCGGCATGGTCGAGCGCACCACCGCCTCGTCCGATGCGTTGTACGGCTGGGCGGAGAAGTCGTCGTACGCGGTCCCCTACGTAGCGGACCCCGCTCATCGCTCGCTGGTGATCGGCACGATCAACTTCGACGATGCGGTCGACGCCGCCGCGGTCGCCGCGACCCTGCGCGCCAACAGGATCGTCGACACCGAGCCCTACCGCAAGCTCGGCCAGAACCAGCTGCGGATCGCGATGTACCCGGCTGTCGACCCGGCCGACGTCGAGGCCCTCACCCACTGCATCGACTGGGTGGTCGAGCGCCTGAGCTGAGGCAGCCCGCTCGGGACAGTCCCCGGGACTATCCCGAGATGCGGCCGGCCACCAGGTCGTGGGTGGGCTCGTCGAAGGCGACGATGCGGGCCTCGGTGACGTCGGAGGCGGTGTCGCGGAGCGTGTCGACGGCGGCGGCGATCGCGTCGTCGAGGGGCCAGCCGTAGACGCCGGCGCTGACCAGCGGAAACGCCACCGTGCGGGCGCCGAGCTCGTCGGCGACGGCGAGGGCCCGGGCGTAGCAGGAGACCAGCAGCCCGCGGTCGGTCTCACCGGCGCGGTGGTTCGGGCCGACCACGTGGATCACCCACTTCGCCGGCAGATCGCCGGCCGTGGTCCAGCCCGCGTCGCCGGTGGCCAGGCCCGAGGGGAACCGCCGGACGCAGTCCTCGAGCACCGCCGGGCCGCCCGCGCGATGGATGGCGCCGTCGACGCCACCGCCCCCGCGCATCCCCCGGTTCGCGGCGTTGACCACCGCGTCGACGTCCTGGACGGTGATGTCGCCCTGCACGACCGTGACTCGATCCGACATCCCTCGATCCTAGGCGGATGCTCAGCGAGGGCGCATGGAGCGCAGGAGCACCACGATGACGGCCAGGCCCGCGACGCCGCCCAGCAGCCACGGCCACACCGGTCTGTCGTCGGCCTCGGTCGCGGTCTCGGAGCCGGATCCGGCGTCGGGGGTCGGCTCGCCGGCATCGGCCGTCGGTTCGCCGGTCGCGGACGTGCCGTCCGTGGGCGTAGGGGCCGGCTCGGGCGCCATCGCCCGCGCGATCCGGGCCGGCAGCCGCACGCGGAGCACGTCGGAGCGGACCCCTTCGGTGCTGAGGAAGACCGCGCCGTCCTCGTCGACCGCGATCCCCTCCCCCTGCTCCTGGCCGGGCAGGTCGAAGCGCCCGACCTCCTCCAGCGCCGGCCAGGTGTAGACATTGGCCGAGCCGTATCCGCGGACGATCAGGTGCCGGCCGTCGGGGAAGAACGCGCCGTCGGTGGCGATCGAGCGCACGACGCCGACACTCCGCATCCGGTTGGGCCGGTCGGCATCGAGCTCGCGTGGCCCCAGGAGGACCTCGCCACCGAAGATCCCCTTGCCGAGCACGACCAGCCGCCCGGTCACCGGATCGGCGAGCAGCGACTCGGCGTCCTGCGCCGGATAGGTCAGCTCGTACTCGGTGACGTCGACGGCCCGGTCACCCCGACCCACCGGGACCTTGACGACGCTCACCCGGTCGCGGCTGCCGAGGTTGTCGCCGATGTCGCCGACCCAGACCTGGCCGTCCCCGGCCGGAGCCAGGGCCTCGATGTCTGCGGGTCCGTCCTCGTCCGGGGACCACGTCGTGACGCCGACCGTGTCGCCGCTGTCGGGGTCGACGGTGAAGACCCGCGCGCGGTCGCCGGAGTCGTTGACGGTGGTGAACAGGCCGTCCTGCGCCACCAATCCGCTGGACTCCACGATCGCCGGATCGCGGAAGGTGAACGCGACGTCACCCTCCGGGCCGGCCGCCGACGCGCACACGCCGACCACGAAGGGCAGTGCCACGACGAGTCCGACACCGATTCGACCGAGCCGAGTCACGAGTCGACCGACTCCAGCAGGGTCGCCAGCCGCGGTCGGAGACTCCAGTCGCCGACCAGCGCGTCGTACTCCTCGCGGACGCCGTCGGGCACCGCGCCGGTGCGCACGGCCCGCAGCATCGTGTTGCGCGGGGTGTGCTGGCTCTCCACGAACTGCACCACGTCGACGCGATAGCCCTGTTGCCGCAGGAGCGAGGCGCGCACGGCGTCGGTGAGGGTGTCGGCCAGCCGCTCGCGCAGGATGCCGTGCCGGGTCAACTCGCCGTACGGAGCCGGCGTGGGCGTGCGTCGCAGCTGGGCGGCGATGTCGTGGTGGCAGCACGGCGCGGCCAGGACGACCGGTGCCTGCCACTCGACCGCCCGGGCGAGGGCTTCGTCGGTCGCGGTGTCGCACGCGTGCAGGGCGAGCACCACTTCGGGGTCGCGCTCGAGGACGGCGTCGGCGATGGTGCCGACGACGAAGCGCGAGTCCAGGCCGAGCCGCTGCGCCACCTCGGTGTTGTGGTCGCGCGACTGCTGCTTGACGTCGACGCCGGTCACCTCCACCGGCAGCCCCCGCACCGTCCCGAGGAAGCGCTGGGCGGCGAAGGTGAGGTAGGCGTTGCCGCACCCGAGGTCGACGATGCGCAGCGGATCCTGGGCGGTCGGGCGGCGCAGGTGACCGCCGGCGCGCGCCTCGGCGACCGTCGCATCGAGCAGGCGCAGGAACTCCTCGACCTGGCGGTACTTCGCCATCCGGCTCGGCTTGATCCGGCCGTCGGCACCGGCGAGTCCGAGGGCCCGGAAGATCGGGTCGTCGGGCGGGAGCAGTCGCTGCTTCTCCCGATCGTGGTCGCGTTCGACGGCGACCGGCTCGGCCCGTCGCGCGGTGTGCATCAGCACCTCGCCGCGCTTGGTGACGCGCACCTGGTGGGTCTCCTCGGCGGCGTCGAGGTGCCAGGTGGCGAAGCCTTCGGCCAGCAGCGCGTCGACGGCGTCGGCAGACCCGGCGCCGACCGGGTGGTTGGCGGTGTGGGCCTGGGTGGCGTCGTAGGAGGTGACCTGGAGGTGCCGCCCGGACTTCAGGTCGACGTAGCGCGCCTCGATCCGGCGCCAACGGGGCTGGGTGCCCTTGCGTCTCCCGGACGCGACCGCCCGGACCAGGGTGGCGTCGTCCAGGAGCGCGGCGCGAAGCCGGTCGCCGCCGTCGACCGGCGCCGTCACAGGATCGCCGCCACGAGGACGATGACGAGCAGGACCGCGAGCGCCACCGGGATCACGAGACGACGGTGGCGCGGGTTCACCCGCTCAGCCTACGGTCCCGTCCTGCTCGGGATCGGGGCGGTAGCGGGTGGTCATCGCCCAGGCCGACCAACCAGCGACGAACACCAGATACAGCCCGAGCGCCACCCAGGCGCCCGCACCCAGCCCCACGTCGTCGCGGGCGGCGCGGCCCACCATGGCCACGACCACGGTGAGCAGCAGGAGGGTGGCGATCGCGAGGACGTCGATGTCGGTCGCCACACGGCCGCGCAGGACGGCCTCCCGCTCGGGCGTGGCGGTCCACCACCGCTTGTGCGGCACGTTGAACCACTGCAACGAGGCGCGCCTGACCGCCCAGGCGCAGGTCGCGAACACCGCGAGGACCAGGATGCCCGTGCCGACGAACACCAGCACCGCCTCCGTGCGCGAGCCGTAGCGGTCGGCGCTCCCCGATCCGTCGAAGTGCAGGGGAACCCGGTCGGGCAGAGCGAGCGAGACCACCAGCACCACCCCGGCGTAGGCCAGGATCGCGCCGAGGTAGAGCCCGCGCAGGGCGAGCTGACCCATCAGAGGGCGCCCTCCTGGATCACCAGTGCTCCATCGACCCGCGGAACACCCCTGCGAGGTCGTCGGGCGTGACCTCCTTCGGAGCGGTGGCAAGGAGCCGCTGCTGCTTGAGGGAGCCCTCGACGAGGTCGTCGACGTCGGCGTCGCCGAAGCCGATCTCGGCCAGGCCGTTGGGGATGCCGATGTCGCGCATCAACCGGCTCAGCACTCCGGGCAGGACGTCGGGACCGTCGCCCTCCGCGGCCGGGTCGAGCAGCCGGGCCGCACGCAGGTGCCGCTCCGGGTTGGCGTCGAAGGTGAACCGGAACGCCTCGGGCGCCGTGAGCGAGACCGCCATGCCGTGCGGGACGATGGCCTCGTCGTCGGGGTAGCCGTCGGGGCGATAGCCGCGCACCCGTCCGGCGATCGGGTAGGCGTTGGCGTGCGGCACGTGCACTCCGGCATTGCCGAAGCCGAGGCCGGCGAACGTCGCGGCGAGCGCCATGTCGCCGCGCGCGTCGACGTCGTCGCCGTCGGCGACCGCGCGGCGGAACGAGCCCGCCAGGAGCGACATCGCCTTCTCCGACCACATGTCGGCCACCGGGTTGGCACCGCAGTAGGGCACCCGCTGCTCGGGCTGCTTGGCCTCGAAGTCGCCGAACCAGCGCGCGGTGTAGCTCTCCAGCGCGTGGCTGAGGATGTCCATCCCCGAGGCGGCGGTGACCATCGTCGGCTGGGTGAGGGTGAGCGCGGGGTCGACGACGGCCAGGCGAGGTCGCAGGGCGACGTGGCTGATGCCGGTCTTCACCTTCAGCGACAGCACGTCGAGCACGCAGATCGTCGTGCTCTCACTGCCGGTGCCGGTGGTGGTGGGGACGGCGATCAGCGGGAGCAGCGGCTTGCTCGGCGCCAGCGCCTTCCCGACCGGCGCGTTGATGTAGTCCATCAGCTCGCCCGGATTGGTGGTGAGCAGGTTGACGGCCTTGCCCGTGTCGATCGAGGAGCCGCCACCGACGGCGACGATGGCGTCGAACGGTCCGGCGTCGCGCGCGAAGTCGATCGCCTCCTGGAGGGACTCGTCGGTCGGCTCGACGTGGGCGCCGTCGAAGACGGTCACCTCGATGCCCTGGGCCCGGATCTGGTCGGCGATCCGGTCCGGATGCCCCGTGGCGGCGACACCGGGATCGGTGACGAGCAGGGCGCGGCGGGCCCCGAAGGTCGCGAGGTCGTGACCGACCTCTGCGGAGGCGCCGGCCCCGAACTTCAGCGCCGGTGCGGCATAGGTGAACACCGTTTCGGTCATGCCGTCCACAGTAGCGCCGACGGGGGTCAGCGGGCCGCGAGCGCCGATCGGACGACGTCGAGCACGGGCCGTGTCCCCGACTCGATCTCCGAGACCGGCACCCAGGCGACGGCGTCGGTCGTGCCGTCGGCCTCCACGACCCGCGGCTCGCCGTCCTCCACGTCGGCGGCGAAGACCAGGTGCACGCCGTGGAAGTCCTCGTCGCGCCCGGTGGGACCGCTGCCTCGCACCACGACGTCGTCGACGGCGACGACCGGTCCGACCGTGCACGTCAGGCCGCACTCCTCTGCGACCTCGCGCGCCAGCGCGTCCTGTGGCGACTCGCCGTGGTCGACGCCGCCGCCGGGCAGGGTCCACCAGCCGACGTGGTAGCCGCGTGCCGAGATCCGGGTGAGGAGGACCGCATCGACAGGGTCGGTGCGGCGCACCAGCGCATAGGCGGCCACCCGCTGCACGGTGCGCGGCGCGTAGGCGGCCAGCGCCTGCTGCACCAGGGACACGGTGGGGATCGTGCCGTCCAGGACCTCGGAGATCGGCTTCCAGGCGGCGTCGACGGTGGAGCCGTCGACCTCGACGACCCGCGGCTTCGGCGAGTCGAGCGGCACCCAGCCGTCGTAGACGATGCGCAGGGAGTGGGCATCGACGCGGCGGCCTCGCCGCCAGGTGTCCGGCAGGTGCAGGGAGTAGGTGCGGGCGGTCTCGCCGATGCTCACCGACAGCCCGGTCTCCTCGTAGACCTCGCGCACGACGGCGTCGCGCGGGTCCTCCCCGTGGTCGAGTCCGCCGCCGGGAAGCGTCCACAGCTCCGAGCGCGAGACCCGGGGCGCGAGGCGGCTCAACAAGATCTGGTCGTCGCGCACGATGATCGCGTAGGCCGCGACGCGCTGCACCTGCTCGACCATGCGCTCCACCCTAGACGGGCGCCCGAATCGGGCCGCCGGAGGTTGAGCAACCGAGCACCGGCCCCCGCCGGAGCTCGAGCGAACCGACACCGGGCCCCGCCGGAGCTCGAGCGAACCGAGCACCGGCCCCCGCCGGAGGTTGAGCAAGCGAGCACCGGCCCCCGCCGGAGGTTGAGCAAGCGAGCGACAGCCAGCGAGCGCCGACGAAACCCCGGCAACCGAACCTGCCAACGTTCCCGAGGAGCTTGCGAGGTTTCGTCGGCGCCGGTCAGGCTCGTTCCTCGCCTTCCCGGCTTGCTCAACCTCCGAGGAATCGCACCCCCGGCAACCGCCTAGCTGAACGGCGGACGCTCGTCCCGCGCGAGCGAGCGGCGTCCGGCCCAGCGCCAGACGCGGGCGGCGCGGTCGCGGTCCTCGTCGGTGACCAGGTTGCCCATCCAGCGCAGCGCGAGGGTCATCAGCCAGTCCGAGCGCATGCCGGCCGGGCCGAGCGTCGGCAGCAGGCGCGGCACGGTGACCAGGCCGGCCAGCCGGCGGGCGATCGAGAAGGCCTCGCCGTAGTGCTCACGGAGCAGAGCGGGCCACACGACCGAGAGGTCGCCGTCGGGGCCGGCGTCGTCGAACACGTCGAAGAGCACCCGGCCGGTCTCGAGGCCGTAGTCGATGCCCTCGCCGTTGAGTGGGTTGACGCAGCCCGCGGCGTCACCGATCAGCGCCCAGTTGCGCCCGGCGACGTTGCTGACCGCTCCGCCCATCGGGAGCAGCGCGGAGGTCTTGGCCCGCAGCTCGCCGTCGAGCTCGAACTCATCACGGCGCTCGTCGGCGTAGAAGTCCATCAGCGGCTTGATCGCCAGGTCGGCCGGGCGCTTGGCCGTGGCGAGGGTGCCGACGCCGAGGTTCACCTCGCCATTGCCCAGCGGGAAGATCCAGCCGTAGCCCGAGAGGATCTTGCCGTCTTGTCCGCGCAACTCGAGATGGCTGCTGATCCACGGGTCGTCGGACTTCGCCGAGGCGACGTAGGACCGGCCCGCGACCCCGTAGACGGTGTCGCGGTGCCACTCGCGGCCCAGCACCTTGCCCAGCGGCGAGCGGACGCCGTCGGCCACGACTAGCCGTCGGCACGCGATCTCGAAGGTCTCGCCGCCCTGCTTGAACACCACGGCAGCGACCCGGTCGCCGTCGCGCCGGACGTCGACCGCGCGGGCGCCGTCGATGCCCGAGGCGCCGGACTTCAGGGCCGTGGTGCGCAGGTGGTCGTCGAGCTCGGTGCGCGCCACCGCGCTGCCCCAGTCGGGCAGCGTGCCGCCGGGCCAGGGCAGGTGCAGGCGCTGGCCGAAGCCGTGTGCGCGCAGCCCGTGGTTGACGGTGTGGGCCCGCAGCCAGTCCTCCAGGCCCAGGCGCTGCAGCTCGCCGATCGCGCGCGGGGTGAGGCCGTCCCCGCAGGTCTTGTCGCGAGGGAACACCGCCGCGTCGGCCAGGACGACGTCGAGCCCGGCCCGCGCCGCCCACGCCGCGGCTGCGGATCCTGCCGGGCCGGCGCCGACGACGAGGACGTCGGTCTCGGTGGGGTGCGCGCTCACGCCGCGATTGTCTCAGGGACCCCCGGCGAACTCCGAGTCGGCGCTCGCCCGGCCACTGGCGCGGTGGGCTGGTTCGGAGGTTGAGCAAGCTAGAAGGCGAGGAACGAGCCCGACAGCGCCGACGAAACCTCGCAAGCAACCTCGGGAACCTTGGCAGCCACGGTCGCCGGGGTTTCGTCAGCGCTCGCTGGCGCTCGCTTGCTCAACCTCCGGCGGTGGGCCGGGTCGGCTTCCCCGCGTTCCGTCGCCGCTCGCTTGCTCAACCTTCGGCGGTGGGCCGGGTCGGCTTCCCCGCGTTCCGTCGCCGCTCGCTAGCTCAACCTCCGGCGGCAGATCTGACTTGCCCGCGCGTCGCGTCGGCGCTCGCTTGCTCCGGCTCCGGCTGCGGGGTCGCGGCGGTGGGGGTGAAGCGGATCGGGAAACGCAGCGCGCCGGTGTTGCCCGAGACCGGCAGCCACTCCCCCGATCCGTCGGGGACGGCGTCGGGCATCCGCTGGGCCAGCAGCGGCAGGGCGGCGGACATGTCGGTGCGGGCGACGAAGTGGCCCAGGCAGTGGTGCACGCCGCCGCCGAAGCCGAGGTGCATCGGATGGGTCTCGGTGATGTCGAAGGCGGGCTCGGGCATCGCGGCGGGGTCGGTGCCGGCGGCATGCGAGAGCACCTGGACGATGCCGCCGGCGGGGATGTGCAGGCCGTGGAGATCGACGTCCTCGATCGCCTCCCGGGTGATCCAGGTGACCGTCGGGTTGACCCGCATCACCTCCTCGACGGCGTTCGCGCCGAGCTCGGGGCGCCCGGCCAGCAGGCGCCACTGGTCGGGGTGCTTCAAGAGCGTCTGGAGGGCGAGGCCGAGCTGGTTGCGGGTGGTCTCCATGCCTGCGAACGCGAGGAACACCAGGGCCACCGAGAGCTCGCGGCGGGACAGGGCGTCGTCGTCCTCGTGCGCGGCGATGAGGGTGCTCACCAGGTCCTCGCGCGGCGCGACCAGCCGGTCGGCGATCACCTCCTCGACGTAGCCGGTCAGTCCCTCGAGTGCGGCCTCGATGCGTGGGAGGTCGGACTTGATGGCGATGCCGAACGACTTGCCGAGGTCGTCGGCCCAGTGCGCGACCCGCTCCCAGTGGGAGTCGGGCAGCCCGAGCAGCAGGCACAGGATGCGCGAGGCGTACGGCTCGGCGAACTCGGAGATGAACTCCACCTCGCCGCGCGGGGCGAAGCCGTCGATCAGCTCGTTCGCCAGCGCCTGGAACGTCGGCCGCATCGCCTCGATCGTCTTGTTGCGGAAGGCCGGGTTCAGCAGGCGGCGCAGCCGCAGGTGGTCCTGCCCCTCCAGGCTGAGCAGGGTCTCCTTCCACCAGTCGGAGAAGAGACCGGAGTGGATGCCGTTCTGGGCCGGCCACTTGGCGTTGCCCTGCTGGAAGCGGCGGTCCTTCAGCAGGGCCGAGGCCTCGGCATAGCGCAGCACCGCATGGCCGTAGCTGGTCTCCACGTACCAGTGGTCCTCCCGCGCGGCATGCACCACCGCCGAGGTCACGTCGAACGACGGATCGGCCAGGTCGAAGTACGGCACCGACATGGCCGCATGCTAGTAGCGCCTACCCGGCCTTGCGGTAGGGCTTGTGACCGAGCAGGTGCACATCGGTGTTCGCGCATCCGACCGTGCGGTGCTTGACGAACTGCGAGACGGTCTCGTTCGGGATGTAGACCCGGAACCCGTCGACGGCGCGGGGGCGGCAGGTGCGGCGCGGGTAGTTGTTGGCGTCGACGGCGTCGACGAGACTCACCGCCCGCTGCCCGGGCTGGAGCACGATCGTGCGCACCTTGCCCTTGTCGCGGTCGGCGGCAGCGCCGATCTGGGTGCCGTCGCCCCCTCCGACGTAGGAGAGGCCGCCGTAGCCGCCCGTGGTGCAGGCGTGGTCCGACACGTTGCGCAACCGGATCACTCCGTACTGGTGGCCGGCTCCGGCGTCACGGGCGCGGTAGGAGGCCTTGAGGTCGGCGTTCACGCACGCCGGGGTCACCGCCGCCGAGGCGGTGGAGTCGGCCGGCGTGGACGCGCCGGACGGGACGACGGTCGCCACGGTTCCGCCCGCGGCGAGGGCGGCCGTCGCGGCCAGGGTCAGGGCGAGCTTCCTCATCATGATCATCTCCTTCGGATGCCCCGGTCTGGGGCTGCAGGTGTGACGTCCGAGGCGGCCGCGCGGTTGTGGCCGCACGGGTGAGATTCTGCTGAGAAGCCGGGGTCGTGTCAGAACAGCTGGCGCCAGTTCGCGCGCGCCAGGTCGAGCAGCTCGTCGCCGCGCCCCGACATCACCGTACGCAGGGCGTAGAGCGTGAAGCCCTTGACCTGCTCGGCCGAGATCGACGGCGGCATCGAGAGCTCCTGACGCTCGGTGACGACGTCGAGGAGCGCCGGTCCGTCGTAGGCCAGCACGTCGCGGACGGCGTCCTCCAGCTCCGAGGACTTCTCGACCCGGCGGGCGTGGATGCCGAGCGAGTTGGCCAGCGCGGCGAAGTCGGGGTTGGCCAGGTCGGTGCCGTAGGTGACGAAGCCGGCCGCCTTCATCTCCAGCTCCACGAAGTTGAGCGAGGAGTTGTTGAACACCACCGTCTTCACCGGGAGCTTGTTCTGGGTCAGCGTGATCAGCTCGCCGAGCATCATCGTGAGACCGCCGTCGCCGGACATCGAGACCACCTGCCGCTTCGGAAGCGCGATCTGCGCGCCGATCCCGTGCAGCAGGGCGTTGGCCATCGAGCCGTGGTTGAACGAGCCGATCAGCCGGCGCCGCCCGTTCATCCGCACGTAGCGGGCCGCCCACACCACCGGCGAGCCGACGTCGGCGGTGAAGATCGCGTCGTCGGTGGCGTGCTGGTCGAGCAGCCTGGCGAGGTACTGCGGGTGGATCGGGCGACCGTCCTTGGCCGGGACGGCGAGCTCGTCGAGCTTCTCCCGGGTCTTGCGGTAGTGCTTCAACGCGTCGTCGAGATGCTCGCGGTCGGTCTTGCGCTCGACCCTCGGCAGCACGCCGCCGGCGAAGGCACCGACGTCGCCGACCAGGCCGAGGTCCAGGGGTGCGCGCCGACCGAGCTGGGCGCCGCGCAGATCGACCTGGATGGTGGTGGCCTTCGGCGGATAGAACTGCTGGTAGGGGAAGTCGGCACCGAGCAGCAGCAGGGTGTCGGCCGACTCCATCGCCCGGTAGCCGGAGGCGAAGCCGAGCAGGCCGGTCATCCCGACGTCGAAGGGGTTGTCGCCCTCGATCCACTCCTTGCCGCGCAGCGTGTGCACGATCGGGGCGGCCAAGGCGTCGGCCAGCGCGACGACCTCGTCGTGGGCGCCCTCCACGCCGGCGCCGGCCATGATCGTGACCCGCTTGCCGCGGTTGAGGAGCTCCGCCGCGCGATCGAGCTCGGACGGCGCCGGCGTGACGATCGGTGCGGTGCGCTCGATCCGGGTGACCCGGGTGTCCTTCGCCTCGGCGAGGGCCACGTCCCCGGGGATCACCACCACCGCGACGCCGCGCTCCTCGATCGCGGTGCGCATGGCGATCTCGAGCACCCGCGGCATCTGGGTGGGCGAGGCGACGTACTCGGCGTAGACGCTGCACTCGCGGAACAGCTCCTGAGGATGGGTCTCTTGGAAGTAGGTGCTGCCGATCTCCTCGGTCGGGATCTGGGCGGCGATCGCCAGGACCGGGACCCGCGTGCGCTGGGCGTCGAAGAGCCCGTTGATCAGGTGCAGGTTGCCCGGACCGCAGGATCCGGCCACGACCGCGAGATCGCCGCTCACCGAGGCGTCCGCCGCGGCCGCGAAGGCCGCGGCCTCCTCGTGCCGGACGTGCACCCAGCGGATCGAGCCGTCCTTGCGCAGCGCGTCGGTGAAGCCGTTCAGTGAGTCGCCGGGGATCCCGTAGACGCGTTCGATGCCGTTCGCCTTCAAGACGGCCACCATGTTCTCGGCGATCGTGGTCATGGAAGTACCTCCCGAGTGGGTGCGATCCGGTCCATCGGCAGTCTGGCACCGCGGACGCCGCCCGTACGCAGCGGGTGGGCTCAACGAAGTGCTCGGCGCAGCTTCGCGACGGTGTCCAGGTCTTGGACGAACGCGGCGGCGTCCGGCGCGAAGACGAAGTCGAGCCGGCCGGAGGGGTCGACGGTGGCGACCGAGCGGGGCGGGTCGGGAAGCACCCGAGCGCCGCCGTGCCACTCGGGTCCGGTCGGGGTCGCCCACGACAGGATGAGAACGCGGCCCAGTTCCTCCAGACAGCGACCGACCTCCTGCGCGTCCTCGCCGGTGTCCGAGTTGCCCATCAGGGTCCAGTCCACGACGACCGACCCCACCGCATCGCCGAGCAGCGTCTGCTCGGCCTGGACAGTCGCCTCGAGGTCGCGCCAGTCGGCCGCCGGGTCGTCGAAGTCGACGACCCTCGAGCTCGGAGCGCCCTCGGTCGGAGCCTCACCGGTCTCGTCGAAGCCCCGGCCGGCTCGCGTGGTGATCGTGCCGACCACCACGCTGTCCACCGTCCGGCCTCCCGCCACCATCTGGGCGAGGGTCTCGTAGGGCCGGTAGACGGCGCCCGCGTCGGGCTGCTGCACGTTGTGGCGAAGGACGTCCGCGCAGTCCTGGACGTTGTCGCTCGGCTCACTCGGGGTGGCCTCGGGGCGGGACGACGACTGGCCCTCGTCGGTCGCGTCACCGCAACCGCTCAACGCCAGCAGCGCCAGCGCCGCGGCGGTCGCCCACAGTCCGTGTCTGGTCCTCATGCCCGGCCCCCGTCTCACTTGTGGTGACCCTAGGACGGACTGCCGCCCCGAGTCGGTTCCCTCCGGTCACGATTCCGCCACGACGTTGGCATCGCTGGTCGCAGCCGGCCCTCGGGATCGCCGAGTCGGCGCCTGTCCAGAGGATGCAGCAGGGCCCCGCCCCGCAGCGCCGCTACGCGGCACAGCGGGACGGGGCCCTGCGTGCGATCAGTTCTGATACGACCCGAAGTCGAAGTCGTCCAGGGCGACAGCCTGACCCGAGCCGGTGCCGCTGAACTCGTAGTCGTAGTTGTCGTAGCCGGTGACGGAGTACGCCGCCGCGCGGGCCTCCTCGGTGGGCTCGACCCGGATGTTGCGGTAGCGCTCCAGACCGGTACCGGCCGGGATGAGCTTGCCGATGATCACGTTCTCCTTCAGGCCGCGCAGGCTGTCGGAGCGGCCGTGGATCGCGGCGTCGGTGAGCACCCGGGTGGTCTCCTGGAAGGAGGCCGCCGAGAGCCACGACTCGGTCGCGAGCGAGGCCTTGGTGATGCCCATGAGCACCGGACGACCCGAGGCCGGCTTGCCGCCCTCGGAGACCACACGCCGGTTCTCCTCCTCGAACAGCACCCGGTCGACCAGGTCGGACGGGAGCAGGTTCGTGTCACCGGACTCGATGACGGTGACCCGGCGCAGCATCTGCCGCACGATGATCTCGATGTGCTTGTCGTGGATCGACACACCCTGCGAGCGGTACACGTTCTGCACCTCGTCGACCAGGTGCTCCTGGGCGCGACGGACGCCAAGGATCCGCAGGACGTCCTGCGGCGACTCGGTGCCGACGACCAGCTTCTGGCCGACCTCGATGTGGTCGCCGTCCTGGACCAGCAGGCGCGAGCGCTTCGAGACCGGGTACTCCTGGACCTCCGAGCCGTCGTCGGGGGTCACGAGCACCTTGCGGGCCTTGTCGGTCTCGTCGATCTCGACGCGGCCGGCGGCCTCCGAGATCGGGGACAGACCCTTGGGCACCCGGGCCTCGAACAGCTCGACGACGCGGGGCAGACCCTGGGTGATGTCGTCGGCCGAGGCCGAGCCACCGGTGTGGAAGGTCCGCATCGTCAGCTGCGTGCCGGGCTCACCGATCGACTGGGCGGCGATGATGCCGACCGCCTCGCCGATGTCGACGAGCTTGCCGGTGGCCAGCGAACGGCCGTAGCACTTGGCACAGGTGCCGGTACGGGCGTCGCAGGTGAGCACCGAGCGCACCTTGACCGTCTCGATGCCGGCCGCGATCAGCTCGCCGATCTTGACGTCGCCGAGGTCGCCGCCGGCCTCGACCAGCACCTCGCCGGTCTCGGGGTGGACGATCTCGACGGCCGCGGAGCGGGCGTAGGCGGCGGTCTCGGCGTTGTCGTCCTTGCGGACCACACCGTCCTCGCCCCGCACGCCGATCACCTTCGGCAGACCGCGCTCGGTGCCACAGTCGTCCTCACGGATGATGACGTCCTGCGACACGTCGACCAGACGACGCGTCAGGTAACCCGAGTCGGCCGTCCGCAGCGCCGTGTCGGCCAGACCCTTGCGGGCACCGTGCGTGGCGATGAAGTACTCCAGGACCGTGAGGCCCTCGCGGAAGTTCGACTTGATCGGGCGCGGGATGATCTCGCCCTTCGGGTTGGCCACCAGGCCACGCATGGCCGCGACCTGCCGGATCTGGTTCATGTTTCCAGAAGCACCGGAGTTGACCATCACGAAGATGGGGTTGGTCCGGTTGTGCTCCTCGAAGTTGTCCTCCATGGCCTTGCCGACCATGTTGGAGGCCTCGGTCCAGATCTCGATGAGCTCCTGACGACGCTCCTCGTCGGTGACCAGACCACGCTCGAACTGCTTCTGGATCTTGGCGGCCTTGGCCTCGAACTCGGCCAGGATCTCGGCCTTGTCGTCGGGGGTGACGACGTCGTCGATCGAGACCGTGACACCCGAGTGGGTGGCCCAGTAGAAGCCGGTGTCCTTGAGCGCGTCGAGCGAGGCGGCGACCTCGACCTTGGTGTAGCGCTCGGCGAGGTCGTTGACGATCGCGCCGAGGGCCTTCTTGCCCACCTCGTAGTTCACGAAGGGGTAGTCGGCCGGCAGGGTCTCGTTGAACAGCGCGCGACCCAGCGTGGTCTCGAGCGTGACCGTCGTCGGCTCCCCGGTGAAGTCGGGGTGGTCCAGCGGCGGGACGACGTCGTCGAGACGCACCTTGATCTGGCTCTGCAGCGCGAGCTCGCCACGGTCGAAGGCCATGATCGCCTCGGCCACCGAGGAGAACGCCCGGCCCTCTCCCTCGCCGCCGGGGCGGTCGGAGGTCATGAAGAACAGGCCGATGATCATGTCCTGGGTAGGCATGGTCACCGGACGTCCGTCCGAGGGCTTGAGGATGTTGTTGGTCGAGAGCATCAGGATCCGCGCCTCGGCCTGAGCCTCGGCCGACAGCGGCAGGTGCACCGCCATCTGGTCGCCGTCGAAGTCGGCGTTGAACGCCGTGCACACGAGCGGGTGGATCTGGATGGCCTTGCCCTCGATCAGCTGCGGCTCGAAGGCCTGGATGCCGAGGCGGTGCAGCGTGGGCGCCCGGTTGAGCAGCACCGGGTGCTCGGTGATGACCTCCTCGAGCACGTCCCAGACCTCGGGACGCACGGCGCGCTCGACCATCCGCTTGGCGGACTTGATGTTCTGCGCGTGGGAGAGGTCGACCAGCCGCTTCATCACGAACGGCTTGAACAGCTCGATCGCCATGTTCTTCGGCAGACCGCACTGGTGCAGCTTGAGCTGCGGACCCGACACGATGACCGAACGACCCGAGTAGTCGACGCGCTTGCCGAGCAGGTTCTGCCGGAAGCGGCCCTGCTTGCCCTTGAGCATGTCGGACAGCGACTTCAGCGGCCGGTTGCCCGGGCCGGTGACCGGACGACCGCGACGGCCGTTGTCGAACAGCGAGTCGACGGCCTCCTGCAGCATCCGCTTCTCGTTGTTGACGATGATCTCGGGCGCGCCGAGGTCGAGCAGCCGCTTGAGGCGGTTGTTGCGGTTGATGACGCGGCGGTACAGGTCGTTGAGGTCGGAGGTGGCGAACCGGCCACCGTCGAGCTGCACCATCGGACGCAGGTCC
Organism: Nocardioides epinepheli; assembly: GCF_037936805.1. NCBI lineage: Bacteria > Bacillati > Actinomycetota > Actinomycetes > Propionibacteriales > Nocardioidaceae > Nocardioides > Nocardioides epinepheli. The sequence continues at coordinate 306,498 of NZ_JBBMMC010000001.1, forward strand.
GGCGGGATGACCGGGACGGCGTCGAGCACCATGCCGCGCGGCTCGTTGCCGGTCTTGCGGAAGGCGTCGACGACCTTGAGGCGCTTGAGGGCGCGGACCTTCTTCTGGCCCTTGCCGGTGGCGATGGTCTCGCGCAGCGACTCGACCTCGGCGTCGATGTCGAAGTTCTCCAGGCGCTTCTGGATCGCCTGGGCGCCCATGTGGCCCTCGAAGTACTTGCCGAACCAGTTCTTCATCTCGCGGTAGAGCAGCTCGTCGCCCATGAGGTCTTGGACCTTGAGGTTCTTGAAGGTGTTCCACACCTCCTCGAGACGGTCGAGCTCGCGCTGGGAGCGGTCGCGGATCTGCTTCATCTCGCGCTCGGCACCGTCGCGCACCTTGCGGCGCTGGTCGGCCTTGGCACCCTCGGCCTCGAGGGCCGCGAGGTCCTCCTCGAGCTTCTTGGTGCGGTCCTCGATCGCGGTGTCGCGACGCCGCTCGAGCATCTCGCGCTGCTGGACGACCTTGGCCTCGAGCGAGGAGAGGTCGCGGTGGCGCGCCTCCTCGTCGACCGAGGTGATCATGTAGGCGGCGAAGTAGATGACCTTCTCGAGGTCCTTCGGGGCGAGGTCGAGCAGGTAGCCCAGCCGCGACGGCACACCCTTGAAGTACCAGATGTGGGTGACCGGGGCGGCGAGCTCGATGTGGCCCATCCGCTCACGGCGCACCTTGGAACGGGTCACCTCGACGCCGCAGCGCTCGCAGATGATGCCCTTGAAGCGGACTCGCTTGTACTTGCCGCAGTAGCACTCCCAGTCCCGGGTGGGACCGAAGATCTTCTCGCAGAAAAGGCCGTCACGCTCGGGCTTGAGCGTGCGGTAGTTGATGGTCTCCGGCTTCTTGACCTCGCCGTGGCTCCAGGTGCGGATGTCGTCCGCGGTGGCCAGGCCGATCTTCAGCTGATCGAAGAAGTTAACGTCGAGCACGTGGCTGCAACCCTTCGGTAGTTCTGAGAAAGAAAGTTGGTGGGGTTGGGGGCGGAGCCCGGTGCCCTACGCGTCCGCGGTGCGGTTCGCGCGGGGCACCGGGGCCTCACACCTCTTCGACCGAGCTGGGCTCGCGGCGGGACAGGTCGATGCCGAGCTCCTCGGCGGCGCGGAAGACGTCCTCCTCCGCGTCACGCAGCTCGATCTGCGTGCCGTCCTGGCTGAGCACCTCGACGTTCAGGCACAGCGACTGCATCTCCTTGACGAGCACCTTGAACGACTCGGGGATACCGGAGTCGGGGATGTTCTCGCCCTTGACGATGGCCTCGTAGACCTTCACGCGTCCGGGGACGTCGTCGGACTTGATCGTCAGCAGCTCCTGGAGGGCGTAGGCGGCGCCGTAGGCCTCCATCGCCCAGACCTCCATCTCACCGAAGCGCTGGCCACCGAACTGGGCCTTACCGCCGAGCGGCTGCTGGGTGATCATGGAGTACGGGCCGGTCGAGCGAGCGTGGATCTTGTCGTCGACGAGGTGGTGGAGCTTGAGGATGTACATGTAGCCCACCGACACCGGGTCGTGGAAGGGCTCACCGGAGCGACCGTCGAACAGGTGCGCCTTGCCGGTCTCGTCGATCATCCGGACGCCGTCGCGGTTGGGGATCGTCGAGCCGAGCAGGCCGGTGATCTCGTCCTCGCGGGCGCCGTCGAAGACCGGGGTCGCGACCTTGGTGTTGGGCGCGGCCTTGTCGGCGTGGATGTCGATGAGGCGCTGCTTCCAGTCGCTGTCGGACTTGTCCTCGGACAGGTCGAGGTCCCAGCCCTGCTTGGCCAGCCAGCCGAGGTGGAGCTCGAGGATCTGCCCGATGTTCATCCGGCGCGGCACGCCGAGCGGGTTGAGCACGACGTCGACCGGGGTGCCGTCCTCCATGAACGGCATGTCCTCGATCGGCAGGATCTTGGCGATGACGCCCTTGTTGCCGTGGCGCCCGGCGAGCTTGTCGCCGACCGAGATCTTGCGCTTCTGGGCCACGTAGACGCGGACCAGCTGGTTGACGCCGGGCGGCAGCTCGTCGCCGTCCTCGCGGTCGAAGACGCGGACGCCGATGACCGTGCCGGACTCACCGTGCGGCACCTTCATCGAGGTGTCGCGCACCTCGCGCGCCTTCTCGCCGAAGATCGCGCGCAGCAGCCGCTCCTCCGGGGTGAGCTCGGTCTCGCCCTTGGGCGTGACCTTGCCGACCAGGATGTCGCCGGTGGTGACCTCGGCGCCGATGCGGATGATGCCGCGCTCGTCGAGGTCGGCCAGCATCTCCTCGGAGACGTTGGGGATGTCGCGGGTGATCTCCTCGGGGCCCAGCTTGGTGTCGCGGGCGTCGACCTCGTGCTCCTCGATGTGGATCGAGGTGAGGATGTCCTCCTGCACCAGGCGCTGGCTGAGGATGATCGCGTCCTCGTAGTTGTGACCCTGCCAGGGCATGAAGGCGACCAGCAGGTTGGTGCCCAGCGCCATCTCGGCGTCGTCGGTGCACGGACCGTCGGCGATCGGCGAGCCCACCTCGACCCGGTCGCCCTCGGCGACCAGCGGACGCTGGTTGATGCAGGTGCCCTGGTTGGAGCGCCGGAACTTGGCCAGCTTGTAGGTGGTGTAGGTGCCGTCGTCGTTCATGGTCTCGACCAGGTCGGCCGAGACCTCCTTGACGACGCCGGCGTGCTCGGCGACCACGACGTCACCGGCGTCGACGGCTGCGCGGTACTCGATGCCGGTGCCGACCAGCGGGGAGTCGCTGGTGATCAGCGGCACCGCCTGACGCTGCATGTTGGCGCCCATGAGGGCGCGGTTGGCGTCGTCGTGCTCGAGGAACGGGATGAGCGCGGTGGCGACCGAGACCATCTGCCGCGGCGAGACGTCCATGTAGTCGACCTCGTCGGCCAGGATCTCGGAGACCTCGCCGTCGCGCTGACGGACCAGCACCCGCTCCTCGACGAACTTGCCCTCGGCGTCGAGCACCTGGTTGGCCTGGGCGATGACGAAACGGTCCTCGTCGTCGGCGGTGAGGTAGTCGATCTGGTCGGTGACCTGACCGTGCTCGACCTTGCGGTAGGGCGTCTCGACGAAGCCGAACGGGTTGATCCGGCCGTAGGAGGCCAGCGACCCGATCAGACCGATGTTGGGACCCTCAGGGGTCTCGATCGGGCACATGCGGCCGTAGTGCGAGGGGTGGACGTCGCGGACCTCCATGCCCGCGCGGTCGCGGGAGAGACCACCGGGACCGAGCGCGGAGAGCCGGCGCTTGTGCGTCAGGCCCGCGATCGGGTTGGTCTGGTCCATGAACTGCGAGAGCTGCGAGGTGCCGAAGAACTCCTTCAGCGCCGCGACGACCGGGCGGATGTTGATCAGGGACTGCGGCGTGATGGCCTCGACGTCCTGGGTGGTCATCCGCTCGCGCACGACGCGCTCCATGCGAGCCAGACCGGTGCGGAGCTGGTTCTGGATGAGCTCGCCGACGGTGCGCATGCGGCGGTTGCCGAAGTGGTCGATGTCGTCGGGGCCGACCTCGATCGGACCGGCCGGCGCCTCGACCTCCTCGCGACCGTCGTGCAGCGCGACGATGTACTTGATCGCGTTGACGATGTCGGAGATGGTCAGCGTCTGCTGGTCGAAGGCCTCGGTCAGGCCGAGCTTCTTGTTGATCTTGTAGCGACCGACCTTGGCCAGGTCGTAGCGCTTGGGGTTGAAGTAGTAGTTCTTCAGCAGCGTGAGGGCGGCCTCACGCGTGGGCGGCTCGCCCGGGCGCAGCTTGCGGTAGATGTCGAGCAGCGCGTCGTCAGGACCCTGGGTGTGGTCCTTCTCCTCGGTGAGCTGGATCGACTCATACTGGCGCAGGTCGGCCATGACGGCCTCGTAGTCGTAGTCCTCGCCGGTGTCCTCGGCGATGGCCTGCAGCGCCTTGAGCAGGACGGTGACGTTCTGCTTGCGCTTGCGGTCGAGGCGGACGCCGACCAGGTCGCGCTTGTCGATCTCGAACTCCAGCCAGGCCCCGCGCGAGGGGATCAGCCGCGCGGTGTAGATGTCCTTGTCGGAGGTCTTGTCGGCCGAGCGCTCGAAGTAGACGCCGGGGCTGCGGACCAGCTGGGAGACGACGACGCGCTCGGTGCCGTTGATGACGAAGGTGCCCTTGGGGGTCATCAGGGGGAAGTCGCCCATGAAGACCGTCTGGCCCTTGATCTCACCGGTGTCGTTGTTGGTGAACTCGGCCGAGACGTAGAGCGGCGCGGAGTAGGTGAAGTCCTTCTCCTTGCACTCGTCGACGGAGTACTTGGGGTCGTAGAAGACCGGGTTCTCGAACGAGAGCGACATCGTCTCGGAGAAGTCCTCGATCGGCGAGATCTCCTCGAAGATCTCGGTCAGACCGGACTTGCTGGAGACGTCCTCGCCCTCGGCGAGGCGGCGCTCGACGACGGCGTTCCACTTCTCGTTGCCGACCAGCCAGTCGAAGCTGTCGGTCTGAAGGGCGAGGAGCTGCGGAACCTCGAGCGGCTCGGTGATCTTCGCGAATGAGATCCGGCGGGGATCGCCGGTGTTCGGGTGGTTCGAGTTGGAGCTGGTGGTGCTGGCAGAGGAGCTGCGCGCGGCCAAGAGAGATCCTTCGTCAGACGCGTGGGAGAGCGCCGGACCACCACAGCATCGCCACCGGGCAGGCAGATGAGTATTTGAGGGCAGGCGCAATGCGCCACACTACACCATCTGAAGGCGCGCCACAATAGCAGCCTGCGCCATTTTTCTCAGCGGATCGACGAGCGTGTCCCGACTATGACCCGCCGGGGGCTTCGGGTCAAGCACTTCGGCCCAAAACCGCTCGTTGCGGCCCGGGTCCCCGGTGACGGCCCGGAACGCCGCGAGGCGGCCACCCCGAAGGGTGACCGCCTCGCGGTCGACGCCTCCCGACCGGGAAGCGTCGGCGTCAGGTGCCGTAGGTCACTTGAGGGTGACGGTGGCGCCGGCGCCCTCGAGGGCCTCCTTGGCCTTCTCGGCGGCGTCCTTGTCGGCCTTCTCCAAGACGGCCTTGGGCGCGGACTCGACCAGCTCCTTGGCCTCCTTGAGACCGAGCGAGGTGAGGGCGCGCACCTCCTTGATGACGTTGATCTTCTTGTCGCCGGCAGCCTCGAGGATGACGTCGAACTCGTCCTGGGCCGCAGCGTCGTCGCCGCCGGCAGCGGCGCCACCGGCGGCACCGGGGGCAGCGGCCACGGCGACCGGGGCGGCGGCGGTGACGCCGAAGGTCTCCTCGAACTGCTTCACGAACTCGGAGAGCTCGATCAGGGTCATCTCCTTGAAGGCGTCAAGGAGCTCGTCGGTGCTGAGCTTCGCCATGATGGCGTTCCTTCCATTCGGTGGCTCCGCCGCGATGGGCGTCGGGGCCGGGTTTCAGGTGGTGGGGTGATGCCTGGATCAGGCGTCGGTGGTCTCGGCGTCGTCGGCAGCGGCGTCGGCGGCCTCCGCGGCGGGAGCGTCGTCGGACGCCTCCTGCGCGGGGGTCTCCTCGGCAGCGTCCTCCTGCGCCGGGGCCTCCTCGGCGGCGGCGGGCGTGCCCGCACCACCTGCGAGGATCGAGGGGTCCTCCTCGGCCTTGGCCTGCAGCGCACCCGCGAGACGGGCGGCCTGGGCCAGCGGCGCGTTGAGGAGGTAGACGGCCTGGGAGAGCGAGGCGAGCATCGCGCCCGCCAGCTTGCCCAGCAGCACCTCGCGCGACTCGAGATCGGCCAGCTTGGCGATCTCGGAAGCGTCGAGGATGGCGCCGTCGAGAACTCCACCCTTGATGACAAGGGCGGGGTTCGCCTTGGCAAAGTCACGCAGACCCTTGGCCGCCTCGACGACGTCGCCATTGATGAAGGCGATCGCGGTCGGGCCGACCAGGAGGTCGTCGAAGCCGCTGATCCCCGCCTCGTTGGCGGCGATCTTGGCCAGCGTGTTCTTGACCACGGCGTAGTCGGCGTTCTCACCGAGGGAGCGGCGCAGGTCCTGCAGCTCCTTGACGGTGAGGCCGCGGTATTCGGTCAGGACGGCACCGGCGGCGTCGTTGAATGACTCAACGATCTCCGCGACGGCGGCCTGCTTGTCTGCCCGCGCCATGGGTCTCCTTCCGGACGGAGAGACCACCCCCGGACACCGGTGGAGAATGACGAACGCCCCGAGCACAGGGCTCAGGGCGTGGACTCCATCGCTGGAGCGTTGACTCTGAATCCTGCGCTGGCCGTCCGCATCTTTCGCGGCACCTTCGGTCGGACTGCATGCACAGCCCGGCAACCGGCGGTCTCTGGTTTCGAGTCCAGACTGTACGCGGTGCTGGTGCGAGGTGGCCAATCGGTGGCGGGGTGGGCCGGCGTGGGCGTGCCCTCGTCGTCCGGGATTTCCCCGGTCGACCGGGGAAGTATGAACTGGGCGGCCGATATTTCGCCCGTCAAGTTCAGGTTTCCCCGGTCGACCGGGGAAGTATGAACCTGGCGGGCAAAGTATGAACTTGTCAGGCAAAGCATGAACTTGTCGACCGGGATATCGGCCGCCAAGTTCAGGGATCCCCGGTCGACCGGGGAAATCCCGCGACGCCGGAGTCGGGCCCCGCCGACTACCCCCGCCGCCGGCGGATCTCGGCGTTGATGGCCGGGACGACTTCGTGCAGGTCGCCGATGACGGCGTGGGTGGCCTTGGTGACCATGGGGGCGTCGGCGTCGGTGTTGATGGCCAGGATCGCCTTCGCGCTGCTGCAGCCGGCCCAGTGCTGGATGGCGCCGCTGATGCCGCAGGGGATGTAGAGGTCGGGCGAGATCCGGCTGCCGGTCTGGCCAACCTGCTCGTGGTGGGGTCGCCAGCCGAGGGAGGTGACGACGCGGGACACGCCCAGGGGCGCCTGGAGCAGGTCGGCGAGCTCGAGCAGGTCGCCGAAGCCGTCCTGGCTGCCGGCGCCACGGCCGGCGCCCACCACGACGCGCGCCGACTTCAGCGAGCCGGACAGGTCGGGCTCGGGCTCCTCGGTGGAGACGACGCGGGCCACGAGGTCGGCGGCGGGCACCTCCGGGGTGTGCTCGACGACGTTCGCAGGGCCGGGCTGCGGGGCCGGTGCCGACTCCACCGCGTGCCCGGCGACGGTGAAGATCGTCGGGCGCACCGAGAAGCGCATCTCCTCGACCGCCTGGCCGCCGACCACCTGCCGCCGCACCACGAAGGGCGAGAGTCCGTCGAAGGCGACGACGTTCGCGGCCATGGGCAGGCCGCCGCGCGCGGCCAGGTGCGCGAGGACCTCGCCCCCGCGCGGGGTGCCGGCGGCGGTGACGACCACCGACGACGTGGCGGCCAGCACGGTCTCGAGGCCGAAGGCCCAGGCCGCGCCGGAGAAGGCGTCGAAGCCGGGGCCGGTGAGGCGGTGCACGTCGCGGACGCCGTAGGCCGCGAGGAGGCCCCGCGCGTCCTCGGACAGATCGCCGACCACGACGGCGTCGATCGGCACCCCTCCCCCGGCCTCGGACAGCGAGCGGGCGAAGGTGAGGGTCTCCAAGGAGACCTCCGCGAGCTCGCCGGAGGGGCTCTGCTCCAGCAGGACCAGGATCATCGCGACAGCACTCCCAACTGCTCGAACAGGTCGACGACGGCCGAGGCGGCCTCCGGGCCCTTGCCGAGCACCACGACCTCGCTGGGCGCGGCCGGCGGCAGCGTCCAGCGCACCCGGTCGGGGCCGGCCGGCTCCTGGGTCGGCTCGCGCTCCTCGATCGGCACCTTCTTGGCCTTCATCCGTCCTGGGACGGTGGGATAGCGGGGCTCGACGCCGCCTTCCAGCACGGTGACGACGGCGGGCAGCGGGACGCGGTAGGTCTCGTGGCCGTCGGGCCCGTCTCCGGACGCCGTGACGACCTCGGCGCCGTCGACCTCCCCCACCTCCACGGTGGTGACGCCGTTGACGACCGGGCGGCCCAGCTCGTAGGCGAGCCGGATGCCGACCTGGAAGTCGCCGGTGTCGGCGGCGTCGTTGCCCAGCAGCACCAGCTGCGTGGGGCGTCCGGCCGCCTCGTGGTCGCGGACCACCGCGGCGATCTCGCGGGCGACGTCGGCGGGGCCGAACCGCTGGGCGTCGGCGACGACGTGCGTCGCGGAGGTGCAACCGACGGCGAGGGCGGCGCGCAGCTGCTCGACGGCGTCGGCGTCGCCGAGGGTGAGGACGCCGGCCTCTCCCCCGGTCGCGGCCGCGACCCGCACGGCGAGCTCGACGGCGCACTGCTCGTGCTGGCTCATGGTGAAGCCGGCCAGCCTGCCGTCGACGGCCTGGCCGTCGTCGGTGAGCACGATCTCGCTGGTGGAGTCGGGTACGCGCTTGACGCACACCAGGACGTTCACAGGACCGACTGCACTCACTGCACTCACCGCAGCCGCTCGTTGTCGGGGTCGAGCAGGGGCGTGGCGTCGATCGAGCCGACCGTCACCGGATAGCTCTCCTCCATGTAGGAGACCGTGAGCCTGGTGCCGACGGTGGCCTGCTCGGGCGGCAGGTAGGCCATCAGCACGTGCTTCCCGAGGGACGGCGCCGACCCCGCCGACGTGACGTAGGGGTGGTGGCCGTGACCGTCGGTGAGGGTCTCGCCGTCGGGGCCGAGGATCGGCTCGCCGCCGAGCATGTAGCGCTTGGTACCGCTGGCCGAGGTGTGGTCGTCGACGGTGAGCGTGCACAGCACGGCCGCCGGCACCTCGGCGCGCTGAGCGAGGTAGGCCTGCTTGCCCACGAAGTCGGCCTGCTTGACCTTCGGGCGCTGCATGCCCGCCTCGATGATCGAGCGCTCGCTGTCGAGCTCGGTCCCGTAGGCGCGGTAGCCCTTCTCGATCCGGCCGGTGGTGCCGTAGACGCCGATGCCCGCAGGCCGGGCGCCGTAGGGAGCGCCCGCCTCGAGCAGCGCGTCCCAGACGCCGGCGGCGGCGTCCATCGGCACGTAGAGCTCCCAGCCCAGGTCGCCGACGTAGGAGATCCGCGAGGCGAGGACGGGCGTCCCGGCGACGTCGATCTCGCGGCAGGTGAGGAACTTGAAGCCCTCGTCGGAGACGTCGGCGGAGGTCAGCGAGCCGAGGATGTCGCGGGCCTTCGGGCCCCAGATGCCGATCGTCGAGACGTCGTCGGTGAGGTCGGTCAGAGTGGTGGACGGGTCGTCGGGCAGGTGCGCGGCGAACCAGGCGCGGTCGACCATGCCGTGCGCGCCGCCGGTGACCACCCGGAAGTGGTCCTCGCCCAGCCGCATCACGGTCAGGTCGGAGCGGAAGCCGCCCTTGGCGTCGAGCACCGGCGTGTAGACGACCTTGCCGACCGGCACGTCGCACTGCGCGACGCAGGTCGTCTGGACGACGTCGAGCGCGCCGGGGCCCTCGATGTCGAAGAGGCAGAACGCCGAGAGGTCGATGACCGCGGCCGCCTCGCGCATGCGCAGGTGCTCGGCGTTGATGATCGGGCTCCACCAGCGCGCGTCCCACTCGTGCTCGCGGGGCATGACGGCGTCGCCGTAGACCTCGAGGAGGTCGGCGTTCGACTCATACCAGTGCGGCCGCTCCCAGCCGGCGGTCTCGAAGAACACCGCGCCGAGCTTCTGCTGGGAGGCGTTCATCGGCGAGAGCCGGCGGTCGCGGTCGGACTCGTACTGCTCGGCCGGGTGCACGATGCCGTAGGTCTTGATGAACGACTCGGTGGTGCGCAGCCGGGTGTGCTCGCGGGGCAGCTGGTGCTCGTGGAAGCGGGCGATGTCGCTGTGGTGCAGGTCGATCTCGCTGTGCCCGTGGGTCATCCACTCAGCGACCGCGCGACCGACGCCCGGGCCCTCCTTGATCCACACCGCCGAGGCGGTCCACAGCCCGGCGACGTCGCTCTCGCCCAGGATCGGGGCGCCGTCGCAGGTGAGCGAGAGCAGCCCGTTGATCGCATAGCGCATCTCCGCGCCCTCGGCGCCGAGGAGCTCGGGCATCAGCTCGTAGGCCTGCTCGAGCTGGGGGTCGAAGTCGTCGGAGGTGAACGGCATCTCGGTCGGCGAGAGCTTGGCCTGCTCGATCGAGGGGATGTCCTCGGGCTCGTGCAGGATCGCGCGGTGGGCGTAGGAGCCGACCTCCATGTCGGCGCCGTGCTGGCGCTCGTAGCAGAAGGTGTCCATGTCGCGGATGATCGGGAACTGGATCTCGCCGGTGCCTCCCTTCAGCTGAGGGCACGGGCCGACGCTGATCATCTGGTGCACCGCCGGGGTGAGCGGGATGCTGATGCCGGCCATGTCGCCGAGCTTGGGGCTCCACACGCCGGCGGCGATCACGACCGTCCCGGCCTCGATGTCGCCGCCGGTGGTGCGCACGCGGGTGATGCGACGTCGTCCGTGCGGGCCCTCCTCGGTGTCGAGGCCGGTGACCTCCACCGTGGGCACGACCGTCAGCTCGCCGGTGGCCAGCGCCTGCTCACGCATGATCGTGCCGGCGCGCAGGGAGTCGACCACGCCGACGCTCGGCGTCCAGAAGGCGCCGATGAACTGGTCCTCCTCGATGAAGGGGACCTTCTCCTTCACGAACGCCGGGTCGACGAGCTCGGCCTCGATGCCCCACGCCTTGGCGCTGGACATGCGGCGGCGCAGTTCCTCCATGCGCTCCTCGGTCCGCGCGATCTCGAAGCCGCCGGACTGCGTGAAGACGCCCATCTCCTGGTACTGGCGCACCGAGTCGAGGGTGAGATCGGTGATCTCGCGGGAGTGGTCGACCGGGAAGATGAAGTTGGACGCATGCCCTGTGGAGCCGCCCGGATTGGGCAGGGCTCCCTTGTCGATCTGGACCACGTTGCGCCACCCCAGGCGGGTCAGATGGTGGACCAGGCTGTTGCCCACGATCCCTGCCCCGATGACCACGACGTCGGCGGTTGCCGGCACCTCTGCCACGACGATCCTCCGTTGCTTAATGCGCAACATGTTGCGCTATGTGCACCGCCAGAAATGTACGTCGCGCGCCCCGACCCGTGTCAAGGTCTCCAGACGCCGACTCGGCGCGGACCTGGTGATCACGGGGTGATCACCGCCGGTCCGCGCCGAGTCGGTGGCGTGCGGTCGAGGCGTCAGTCGCTCAGGACGGCCGATCGCCCTTCCGGAGGGTGACCTCGTCGGTGACGATCACCTCGTCGACCTCCTCGGCGTTCTCCGGCCCATCGGGAGCGACGTCGGCGCCGAGGCTGGCCAGGGCGACCGTCTGGTGCTCGACGAGGTCGTACTTCTGGGCGTGCAGCACGGCCCGCCTGACCCGCGGCGGCAGCGTCGACTCGTACGGCTCGTCGCGCAGCGACTTCATCAGGGAGAAGCACATCGCCACGATGATCAACATGAATGGCCCCGCCACGATGATCACCAGTGTCTGTAGCGCACCTAGGCCGCCCGAGGCGAGCAGGATCGCGGCGATGACGCCCTGGGCGACGCCCCAGAAGATGACCAGCCAGCGCATCGGCTCCTCCTTGCCGTTCTGGCTGAGCATCCCCATCACGATCGAGGCCGAGTCGGCGCCGGTGATGAAGAAGATCGCGATCAGGAAGACGGCGAGGACGACGGTGATCGAGGAGAGCGGATACTCGCGGAGCATGGAGAACAGCACGCTCTCCTTGCCCTTGTCGGCCAGCTCTGCGCCGAGGTCCTTGGTGTCGCTGAACTGGAGGTCGAAGGCGGAGCCCGCCAGGATCGAGAACCAGATGAACGAGACGAGGCTCGGCACCAAGATCACGTAGACCACGAACTGGCGGATCGTTCGCCCCTTGGAGATGCGGGCGATGAACATGCCGACGAAGGGGGTCCAGGAGATCCACCAGGCCCAGTAGAAGATGGTCCAGGTGTCGAGGAACGCGCCCTCGCCGAAGGCGCCGGTGCGGAACGACATCGCCGGCAGGTGGGTGAGGTAGCCACCCAGCGACTCGGTGAACGTGCTCATGATGAACACCGTCGGGCCGACCACGAACAAGAAGAACACCAGCAGGACCGCGGCGACCGCGTTGGCGTTGGAGAGGAACTGCACGCCCTTCTCGATCCCGGTGACGGCCGAGAGGACGAAGCACAGGGTCAGGACGCCGATCACCACGGTGGTGAGCAGCTTGCTGTTGCCCGATCCGAAGACGTCGTCGAGGCCGCCGGTGATCTGGAGGGCGCCGAGTCCGAGCGAGGTCGCGGAGCCGAAGAGGGTGGCGAAGATCGCGATCACGTCGATCGCCTTGCCCGGCCCCTGAGTGGCCCGCTTGCCCAGCAGCGGTCCGAAGGCGCCGGAGACCAGGTTGCCATTGCCCTTGCGGTAGGCGAAGTAGCCGATGGCGAGGCCGATGACCGCATACATCGCCCAGGGGTGCATGCCCCAGTGGAAGAAGGAGTACTCCATCGCCGTCTGCGCGGCGGCGGGCGTGCCGGCCTCGGCCCGGCCCGGCGGGATGCTGTCGGGCGTGGTGGCGGTCAGATAGGTGAGCGGCTCGGCGACGCCCCAGAACATCAGGCCGATGCCCATCCCGGTGGCGAACATCATCGAGACCCAGGAGAACGTCGAGAACTCGGGCTTGGAGTCGTCGGGACCGAGCTTGATGTTGCCGTAGCGGGTGAAGGCCAAGAAGCCGGAGAAGATCAGGAAGCCGGCACTGACCAGCACGAACAGCCAGCCGAAGTTTCCGGTCACCCATGCCAGCGCGTCGGCCGTGGTCGTGGTCATGCCGTCAGGCGCGAGCCACCCCCACAGCGCGAACGCGATGACCAACGCCGCCGCGATCCCGAAGGTGACCTTGTCGAGAGGAAAGTGCGTTCGAGTGGGGATCCCGCCGTCGGGCGGGGCCTGCGAGGCGGGGGTGTTGTCGGCATCTACTGCCATCGTGTGCTCCTCGTTCCCTCTGCCGGACGAGCGGCACCGAGGACCGGAACCGCACCCGCACCGGACATTCCGCTCGCACCCTACACGAGCGTTGTTGCGTATCGCGCAATCAAGTTCTCGCCGCGCAACCCGCTGGACCCACTGAGGATGCTGCGAGGAGTCCGTCCCGTCAAGAGCAGGTCACTGGAAACGGGTGAATCCTCTCAGCGGTGTCCCCAACCCAGGCGATGGGAGGCCTCCATCGCGGCGTCCCTGACCAGGCGGATCGCCTCCTCGACGCGGGCGGCGGTCAGGCGGAACGACGGGCCGGACACGCTGATCGAGGCGACGACGTCGCCTTGGGTGTTGCGGATCGGCGCGGCGATCGCCGTCAGGCCGATCTCGAGCTCGTCGATGGCCAGCGCGTAGCCCTGCTCGCGCACCTGCGCCACCTCGGCGCGCAACGCGGAGCGCTCGGTGATCGTGTGCGGGGTATAGGTGGTCAGCGAGTCGAGGAACTCCTCCAGCGCGGTGTCGCTCAGGCCGGCCAGCAGCACCTTCCCGTTGCTCGTGGCGTGCAGCGGGATGTGCTGCCCCACCCAGTTGTGTGGCTGGAGAGCCGAGGAGCCCGCGATCTGGTCGAGGTAGAGCGCCGAGCGCTCCGAGAGGACCGCGAGGTTCACCGTCTCCCCCGTGGCCTCGGCGAGCTGGCGCCCGATCGGGCGAGCCTCCTGGACGACGTCGAGTCGCGCCGTCGTGGCGCCCGCGAGCCGCAGGATGCCGACGCCGAGGCGATAGCGCCCGCGCTCGACCGTCTGCTCGACGAGCCGGTGCGCCTCCAAGGTGACCATCAGCCGGAAGGCCGTGCTCTTGTGGACGTCGAGCTCGGCGGCGATCTCGGTGACGCCGGCCTCGCCGCGGCGGGCCAGCACCTCGAGGATGGCCAGCGCCCGGTCGACCGACTGCACGCCCTGCCCGGTGAGTGCGGCCGGTGCGCTCGCGGTCTCGTCCGGGACCTCGGCTGTGTTCCCCGAGGCGACCGAGGCATCGACCGGCGTGGTCATGTCGGGCAGACTAGCGCACACGCTGTTGCGTATCGCAGAATCCGTTCCGCCACCCGCAACGTCACGCTGACCCGTCCGCTATAGCCGACGGGTCGGTGCAGATTCGACGCTGACCCGTCCGCTATAGCTGACGGGTCGGCGTTCGGCGGAGCGAGTCACCCAGGCCAGTCAGCACGCGAGGAGCACCATCATGGTCCAGGCACCCACCACCACGCCGCCCGCGGGCGAGTTCGTGCTCACCCTGTCCTGCCCCGACCGCCCCGGCATCGTGTACGCGACGTCGGGATTCCTCGTCGAGCACGGCGGCAACATCTTGGAGAGCCAGCAGTTCGACGACCAGCTGCACGACCGGTTCTTCATGCGCATCGACTTCACCGTCGACGGCGAGACCACCGCCGAGGAGCTCCGAGCCGACTTCGCCGTGGTGGCCGACCAGTTCGAGATGGACTTCGAGATCTGGCGGGCCGATGCGCCGTACCGCACGATCATCATGGTCTCCAAGCACCTGCACTGCCTCAACGACCTGCTCTTCCGCGCCAGCACCGGTGCGCTGCAGATCGAGATCCCGGCCGTCGTCTCCAACCACCCCGACGCCGGCGCGTTGGTCCGCTCCTACGGGCTGGACTTCCACCACATCCCGGTCACCCCCGACACCAAGCCGCAGGCCGAGCAGCAGCTGCTGGACCTGGTGGAGGAGACCGGCACCCACCTGGTGGTGCTCGCGCGCTATATGCAGGTGCTGTCGGACAACCTGTGCCGCGAGCTGTCCGGGCGTGCGATCAACATCCATCACTCGTTCCTGCCGAGCTTCAAGGGCGCCAAGCCCTACCACCAGGCCTTCGACCGCGGGGTGAAGTTGGTCGGCGCCACCGCCCACTACGTGACCGCCGACCTCGACGAGGGCCCGATCATCGAGCAGGACGTCGTCCGGGTCGACCACACCTATCAGCAGGACCAGCTGGTCACCGCCGGCCGCGACGTCGAGGCGCAGGTGCTCTCCCGCGCGGTCCGCTGGCACGCCCAGTCGCGGGTCCTGCTCAACGGCGACCGCACCGTCGTCTTCCGCTGACCGGAGCCGGTCAGTCGCCGAGCTCGGCGCGACGACGGATGACGTAGGCCTGGAGCTCCTCGCGGATGGCGGGGTCCAGGGGCGGCTCCTCGTAGTCGGCGAGGGTCTTCTGGTAGATCTCGGCTGCCCGGTCGTTGGCGTCGCGGCCGCCGTTGCGCATCCACCGCTCGTAGTTCTCCGACGACGACAGCAGCGGTCGGTAGAAGCAGGTGCGGAAGCGCTCCATGGTGTGCATCGCGCCGAGGAAGTGGCCGCCGTGGCCGACCTCCTCGTGGGCGTCGAAGGCCATCGACGCCTCGTCGATCTCCAGCGGCGTGAACTCGTGCTGGAGCATCTGCAGCAGCTCGACGTCGACGATGAACTTCTCATAGCCCGCGACCAGTCCCCCTTCCAGCCAGCCGGCCGAGTGCATCACCCAGTTCGCGCCGGCGAGGAAGGTCGGGAGGAGCGTCATCAGCGCCTCGTAGCCGGCCTGCGCGTCGGCGACCTGGGACGACGTGAGGCCGCCGCCGGTCCGGAAGGGCAGCCCGAAGTGCCGTGCGATCTGTCCGGTGCACAGCAGCCCGAGCCCGGACTCGGGCGTCCCGAACGTCGGTGAGCCGGACTGCATGTCGATGTTGGAGAGGAACGACCCGAAGATCACCGGCGTGCCGGGGCGGATCAGCTGCGAGAGCGTGATCCCCGAGAGCGCCTCGACGATCTGCTGCACCAGCGCCGCCGGGATCGTGACCGGCGACATCGCGCCCATCAGGATGAACGGCGTGAGCACGACCGGCTGCCCGGCGCCGGAGTACTCGAACTGCGCCTCGAGCATCCGGTCGTCCCAGCGCAGCGGCGAGTTGCAGTTGATCAGCGAGATGGTGGCCGGAGTCTGCTCGATCGCCTCGCGCGAGCCGAACAGGATCGACGTCATTGCGATCGTGTCGGCGGCGTTGACGCCCGAGACGACGTTGCCCATGTAGACCTTGTCGGTCAGCGTCTGCAGCGCGTAGGTCATGTCGAGGTGGCGGCTGTCGAGCGGGGTGTCGTTGGGCTCGCAGATGACGCCGCCGGCCGAGTCGAGGACCGAGAAGGACTGGGCGAGCTTGGTGAAGTTGGTGAAGTCGTTCATGGTCGCGTCGCGCCGCACCTCGCCCTCGCGCACGAACGGCGGCCCGTAGACCGAGCCGAAGGCCATGGAGTCGCCGCCGATGTGCAGGTCGTGGTCGTGGTTGCGGGCCTGGACGTCGAACTCGCGCGGCGCCTTGGCGACCTGCTCGAGCACGAAGTCGGGGTCGAGGAAGACGGTGTTCTCCTCCACCCGCTGGCCGGCCTTGCGGAACAACTCGAGCGCGCGGTCGTCCATGAACTCGACGCCGATCTCGGTCATCAGCCGTCGCCAGCCCACCTCGAGCGTGGCCATGGCCTCCTCGGAGAGCACCTCATAGCGCGGCATCGTGTTGCGGAACATCGCTCCTCCTGACCCCGCCCGCCCCTTGACCGCGGGACCGGGCGGCTCCTAACCTCATGACGTGGAACACAGTTCCACATCATGGAACCTGTTGGGAACCCCGAGACTTGGAGTCGTCCGTGTCCGAGACCAGTGGCAGCGGCACCCGCGCGGTCGACCGCGCCGCCGATCTGGTCGCCACCGTCGTCCAGGCCGACGAGCCGCTGAGCTTCGCCGACCTCCAGGACGCCAGCGGTCTGGCCAAGTCGACGACGTCGCGGATGCTCGCCGCGCTCGAACGCTCCGGCCTCCTCGAGCGCGACGCCTCCGGGGGCTACGTCGCCGGACGGATCTTCTGGCTCTACGCCGCCCGGCACGACCCGTGGGAGGAGCTGGTCCGCCTCGCCCGCCCGGCGATGGAGGCGATCGGCGAGGCCACCGGCGAGACCGTGCACCTCTCGATCACCCGCGAGGACCGCGTCGCCCAGGTCGCCCAGGTCGACTCCACCTTCCTGCTGGGCACCCGCGACTGGACCGAGATCGACGTCCCGGCGCACTGCTCGGCCCTCGGCAAGGTGTTCTTCGCCTGGGGGCGGCTCGCCCTCCCCGACGGTGAGCTCGAGGCGGCCACCGAGGCGACGCTCACGACGCCGGCCCAGCTGCGGCGCGACGCCGTCCGGACCCGTGAGCGCGGCTGGGCGATCACCGTCGACGAGCTCGAGGTCGGGCTCACCGGACTCGCCGCGCCGGTGCGCGGATCGCACGACGAGGTGATCGCCGCGATCGGGATCTCCGGGCCGAGCCAGCGCCTCGAAGGCCGGCTCGACGAGCTCGGCGAGGAGCTGGTCGAGCACGCCGCCGAGCTCTCCACCCTGTTCCGCCCGGCTCCCGGCGGACCGCACACGTCACCAGCACAGAAAGAGGAGGTGGTCGCATGACTCCGGAGGAGATCCTGCAGGGCCTGTACGACGAGACCCTGGTGGGCAACGGCCCCCGGGTCCTGGAACTCACCGAGGAGGGCCTCGCGAGCGACATGGAGCCGCAGACCCTGCTCTTCGACGCCCTGATCCCCTCACTGGAGGAGGTCGGTGCCCGGTTCGAGCGCGGCGACTTCTTCGTCCCGGAGATGCTCATCGCCGGACGCGCGATGGCCGGCGCGATGGAGCGGCTGCGCCCGCTGCTGGCCGAGACCGGCGTGCAGACGATCGGCAAGTTCCTGATGGGCACGGTCAAGGGCGACGTGCACGACATCGGCAAGAACCTGGTCAACATCATGCTCGAGGGAGCGGGCTTCGAGGTGATCGACCTCGGCGTGCAGGTGGCGCCGGAGAAGTTCGTGTCCGCCATCGAGGAGCACCAGCCCGACATCGTCGGGTTCTCCGCCTTCCTCACCACCACGATGCCGATGTTCAAGGCGAACATGAACGCCCTGGAGAAGGCCGGCATCCGCAACGACGTGATCGTCATGGTCGGCGGCGCGCCGGTCACCCAGGAGTACGCCGACGCCGTGGGCGCCGACGGGTACGCCGCCGACGCCTCCCAGACCGTCAAGCGCGCCAAGCTCCTGCTCGACGAGAAGCGCACCAAGGTCCCGGCATGAGCACCCCACCGACTTCTGCACAGGGCTCGCTGCGCTCGCGCGCGGCACAACTCGTCGGGGACCCCGCATGAGCACCCCCATGACCAGCAGCACCGCGTACGCCGTCGAGGCGGCGCCGCGCCTGGAGACCGTGCTCCGCTCGGCCACCCAGCAGGTCACCATCGGGCACGACACCCGGTTCTGCCTGATCGGCGAGCGGATCAACCCGACCGGGCGCCGGATCTTCCAGGAGCAGTTGCGCCAAGGAGACCTCTCGGCGATCGAGCGCGACGTGAAGGCGCAGGTGGAGGGCGGCGCCGACGTCCTCGACGTCAACATGGGCGTGCCGCTGACCGACGAGGCCGACCTGCTCGGCCGCGCGATCACGATGGTGCAGGAGCTCACCGACAAGCCGATCTGCATCGACTCCTCGGTCGTGGGGGCGCTCGAGGCCGGGCTGTCGGTCTACCAGGGCCGGGCGCTGGTGAACTCGGTGACCGCCGAGGACGAACGACTCGAGCAGATCCTGCCGCTGGTCAAGAAGTACGACGCCGCCATCATCGCGCTGCCCAACGACGCCGACGAGATCCCGATGGAGGTCGAGAAGCGGATCGTGCTGACCCGCAAGATCATCGAGGTCGCCACCACCGAGTACGGCATCGCGGCCGCCGACATCGTCATCGATCCGCTCGCGATGCCGATCGGCGCCGACCAGGAGGTCGTCAACACCACGCTGGAGACGATGCGTCGCATCCGGCACGAGTTCGGCGTCAACATGACCTGCGGTGCCTCCAACGTGTCCTTCGGGATGCCGTCGCGGCACAGCCTGGGCGCGGCGTTCCTGCCGATGGCGATGACCGCCGGACTCACCTCGGCGATCATGGACGCCCGCACGCCGCAGATCGTCGAGGCCGTCAAGGCCGCCGACCTTCTCCTCGGGCACGACGAGTGGGGCGGGAACTGGATCGCCGAGCACCGCGCCCGCCAGGCGCGCGAGCAGGCCGGGGAAGTGGCAGCCGCCACGTGACCGACGACGCGGCCCAAGGGCCCGGCTTCTCCCTTGCCGACGTCGCGCGCGAGGGGCTGATCGAGCCGTCCGGGACCGGGCAGGTCGCCCACGACGGGTCCGGGCGGGTCGACCTCTCCTTCACCGTGCACTCCCTGGCCGAGGACGGCGCCGAGGTGCCACCTGCCCAACGCGGCGTGCGGGTGCCGCCCGGCGTCACGGTGTTCGACGCCGCCTCGTGGAATGGCATCGCCATCGACTCCACCTGCGGCGGTCACGGCACCTGCCACAAGTGCCGGATCCGGATCGACTCCGACGGACCCGAGGTGCCGATCACCCGGCACGACGTCAAGACGTTCAGCAGCGAGCAGCTCGCCGACGGCTGGCGCCTCGGATGTCTGGTGCAGGCGACCCGCAACCTCGCGGTCGAGGTGCCGCCGCTGACCACGCGACCCAAGGCCGCGACGGTCGGGATCGGCCGCCAGGTCATCCTGCGTCCGGCGCTCCAGAAACGCTACGTCGAGCTGTCCGAGGCGACCCTCGCCGACCAGCGCACCGACCTGGTGCGGCTCACCGACGCCATCGACGACCTCGAGCTCACCGCCGACCTGCACGTCCTGCGGCGCCTCTCGACGGTGCTGCGCGAGGCCGACTTCAAGGTGACCGCGGTGATCCTCGACGAGGCGCTCGTCGACGTCGAGCCGGGCGACACGACCGCCGCCCGCTATGCGATCGCCTTCGATCTGGGCACCACCACCGTCGTGGGCACCCTGATCGACGTCGGCACCGGCACTCCGCTGGCGGTGGCGTCCTCGCTGAACCAGCAGCAGCCCTTCGGTGGCGACGTCATCACCCGCATCAGCGCCACCATGATGGACGACGAGGCGCTCGGGCGGCTGCAGGCCGCCGCCGGTGCGACCCTGGCCGACCTGGCGCAGCGGGTGTGCCGGGAGGCCGGCGTCGACCCGGCGCACGTCTACGAGGTCGCGGTTGCCGGCAATGCCACGATGACCGCGCTCGCCCTCGGCATCGACCCCGAGCCGCTCGGCGTGGCGCCGTTCGTCATGACCGCCGCCCAGCCGCCATCGGTGCTCGCCGGCGACATCGGGCTCGACCTCCACCCGCGCGCCCGCGCCTTCTTCTTCCCCGCGCTCGGCGCCTACGTCGGCGGCGACATCGTCTCGGGCATGCTGGCCTCCGGCATGGACCGCGACAAGCGGACCCGCCTGTTCATCGACGTCGGCACCAACTGCGAGATCGTGCTCAGCGACGGCGAGACGATCCTGTCCACCGCGGCGCCGGCCGGGCCGGCGTTCGAGGGCGGTGCGATCCGCTGCGGGATGCGCGCGGCCGATGGCGCGATCGAGACCATCAAGCTCGACGCCCACGCCGAGGGCGAGGATCCGGCGGTCACGCTCGGGGTCATCGGCGACGTCGAGGCGAAGGGCCTGTGTGGCTCCGGCCTGGTCGACGCCGTGGCCGAGCTGGTCCGAGTCGGCCTGCTCGACGACACCGGCCGCCTGATCCCCGAGGACGCCGCCAAGGAGGTCGCGCCCGCGCTGGCCGACCGGCTCGCCAAGGTGGGCGAGGAGCGGGTCTTCGTGCTGCACCGGCCGTCCCCGACGTCTGAGCCCGCCGAGTGCGTCTACCTCTCCCAGCGCGACGTGCGCGAGCTCCAGTTCGCCAAGGCCGCCATCTCCACCGGCTGGTCGCTCCTGCTGGAGGAGCTCGGCCTCGAGCAGCGCGACGTGCAGCAGGTGCTGCTGGCCGGGTCGTTCGGCAGCTACCTCTCCCCCGCCTCGGCGGTGCGGATCGGCCTGGTGCCGAAGGTGTCGGTGCTGCGGATCGTCGCTGCCGGCAATGTCGCCGGGGAGGGCGCCAAGATGGCGCTGCTCTCGGTGCGGGAGCGGGCCGGCGCGCTGGCCCTGCTCGAGGAGGTGAGCTATGTCGAACTCTCCGACCGCGCCGACTTCAACGACACCTTCGTCGAGCAGCTCTCGTTCTGATCTGGCTGACCGGGCTGATCGGGCTGACCGGGCTGATCGGGTCGCGCTGATCGCGTGCGGCGCGATCGCGCAGCCCGCGGCCGAGATCGCCGCCCGACGCGACTGGCCGCTCGACGTCCACCCGCTGCCGCCGCTGCTGCACAACCACCCCGAGAAGATCGCCGGCGAGGTGGGCGAGCTCGCGGTGCGGTTGGCGCCGTCGTACCGGAAGGTGGTCGTCGGGTATGCCGACTGCGGCACCTACGGCGCCCTCGACGAGGTGTGCGTCTCCCTGGGGCTCGAACGCCTGCCGGGGTTGCACTGCTACGACCTGTATGCCGGGGAGTCGCGGATCCGGGAGTTCTTCGAGAACCAGCCCGGCACCTACCTGCTCACCGACTTCCTGGTCCGCTCCTTCGACCGCACCGTGATCCGCGAGCTCGGCCTGGACCGCTACCCCGACCTGCGCGACACCTACTTCGAGCACTACACCCGCATGGTGTGGCTGGCCCAGGAGCCCGACGCCGAGCTGCGCGTCTTGGCCGAGCGGGCGGCCGAGCGGATCGGGCTCCCGTTGACCGTCGTCGAGACCGGGCACGGTGGACTCCAACGGGCGCTCGCCGACCTCGTCGCCGGAGGTTGAGCAAGCGAGCGCAGCGAGCGCCGACGAAACCCCGGCACCACCGCCGTTTCTGCCCTAACCTCGGCCGCGAAGGAGGTGGGTGCGATCGATCCTGCGGACGCCGAGGAGAACGCCCGGTACGAGCGCGCGATCCTGAGCACCCTGCTGGTGGCGGCGATACTCGCCGCGTGGGGCTGGTTGGTCACCTTCGCACTCGCCTGGTTCGACCCCAGCCAGGCTGCCGGCGACCTTGCCTTTCTCGTCCTCGGGCTGGCCCCGGTGAGCGCCGCGCTGGCGGCCGGGATCTGGCTGGCCTGGCGAGGAAGACGCCGGTCACTCGGCGGATCGCTCATCGTGGGGTCGCTCCTCGGCCCGATCCTCTTCGTCCTCAGCTTCTATGCGGTGCTCGACTTCCTCTTCGCAGGTAGCTGAGCCCAGAGTCGTCACCCCGCCCCTGAGTAGGGGCGCGTCGATCAGTGCCGCAGGCGGGTGAGCAGGTCTGTCCGCCAGGCTTCGGTCTCGGCGATCTGGTTGAAGGTGAAGACGTGCAGGCCCTCGACCAAGGCGCCGGGCTCGCCGAGTGCGGGAGCGCACTTCTCCAGGAAGCTCTCACCGGTGAATCCGCCGGGCGCGGCCAGCCGGGCGAAGAGCCCCTTGTTCTTGGCGAGGAACTTCGTCGACTCCCCCACCCCGATCTTGGTGGCCATGCCGAGCAGCTTGGCGCGCTCGACCGGCCCGGGGATGCCGAGCAGGAGCGGCATCGTGACACCGCGGGCGCGCAGCCGGCGCAGCCAGTCGCGCACCACCGTGGCGTCGAAGGTGAGGTTGCTGACGATGTGGGTGGCGTAGTGCCGCTTGTCCCACATCGACTGCACCGTCAGGTCGTCGTGGATGGAGGGATGCGACTCCGGATAGCCGGTGATCCCGACCTGCGCCAATGACGCGTCGAGCTCGGCGAGGTCGCGCAGCAACGAGAGCGCGTCGAGGTAGTCGCCGGCCGGCTCGGCGTCACCACCAGGCACGAACACCTTGGTGATCGAGGCCTTCTCGAGGCGCTCGACGATCTCGGTGAGCTCGGTGCGTCCGCTCACCATCCGCGCGGCGATGTGAGGGACGACGTCGTAGCCCTGGCCGGCCAGTCGCTCGGCTAGGTCGAAGGTCGCATCGAGACCCTTGCTCGGCGAGGCCGTCACCGTGATCGTGCGATCGGGCGGCAGGTGCTCGAGGATCTTGGCCTCGGTGGACGCCGTCGGCAGCACCTCATAGCGGGCGTGCTCCAGGAGCCGGACGAGGGTCGCCGTCGTGGCGGTTTTGTTGCGCATAATGCAACTCGTTTCGGGATGCGCATCGAACGGGTTCACTCTACGGGTCGCTTCGTCCCGCGGTACAGACCCGTGGTGACCCAATCCGCGCAATTGCGCCAGTTGGGTCACCCCCCAGCCCTCCCCACTGCACCATTCCGCGCAATTGCGCCGGTTGGGTCACCCCGAGCTCTCCCCACTGCACCATTCCGCGCAATTGCGCCGGTTGGGTCACCCCCAGCCCTCCCCACTGCACCATTCCGCGCAATTGCGCCGCATGGGTCGAAGCGCCTGGGCGCAGCAACCCGAGTCCGGTGGACGATGCCGTCGCGTTCGACTATCACGGCGTCTGCAACGCGAAGGACCGAGACCGGGAAGGCCGCTCACTCGCTGTCGGGTGACGCCGTGCGGCCGAGGCCCCGGCCTCGACTCGCTGGATCGTCAGTCGCTCCGGGAGTGCCGCGAGCAGGTCCGCACGACGAAGCCCGGCCACTCCAGCGGGAGTGACCGGGCTTCGGCTGCTGGGGAGGTGCGGGAGGCTCAGGCCTCGGTCTCGCCCTCGACCGCCACGTTGCGGGTGCGGTTGGGGTCGACCTGGACGCCGGGGCCCATGGTCGTGGAGACGGTGACCTTCTTCAGGTAGCGGCCCTTGGAGCTGGCCGGCTTGAGACGGAGCACCTCCTCGAGGGCGGCGGCGTAGTTCTCGGCCAGTGCGGCCTCGGAGAAGGACGCCTTGCCGATGATGAAGTGCAGGTTGGCGTGCCGGTCGACGCGGAACTCGATCTTGCCGCCCTTGATGTCGGTGACGGCCTTGGCCGGGTCCGGGGTGACGGTTCCGGTCTTGGGGTTCGGCATCAGGCCACGGGGGCCGAGGACGCGGCCGAGGCGGCCGACCTTGCCCATCATGTCGGGGGTGGCCACGACGGCGTCGAAGTCGAGCCAGCCGCCGCCGACCTTCTCGATCAGGTCGTCACCGCCGACGATGTCGGCGCCGGCCTCACGAGCGGCCTCGGCCTTGTCGCCGTTGGCGAAGACGAGGACGCGGGCGGTCTTGCCGGTGCCGTGGGGCAGGTTGACGGTGCCGCGGACCATCTGGTCGGCCTTGCGGGGGTCGACGCCGAGTCGCATGACGACGTCGACGGTCTCGTCGAACTTCTTCTTGGAGGCGGCCTTGGCGATCTTGATCGCGGTCAGCGGGGCGTAGAGCTCGTCCTTGTCGAACGTCTCGGCCGCCGCGCGGTAGGTCTTGCTGCGCTGCATGGTGGGTCTTCTCTCTGCGGGTGGCGCCCGATCCGGGCGCTGGAAGGATGTGGTGAAGCGGGCCAGCGCGGCCCTGCCACGTGTTACTCGGTGGTGACGCCCATCGACCGGGCGGTGCCCTCGACGATCTTCATCGCGGCGTCGATGTCGTTGGCGTTGAGGTCGGGGAGCTTGGTCGTCGCGATCTCGCGGACCTGGTCCTTGGTGAGCTTGCCGACCTTGTCCTTGTGCGGGACGCCGGAGCCCTTCTGCAGGCCGGCGGCCTTCTTGATCAGCTCGGCGGCCGGCGGGGTCTTGGTGATGAAGGTGAACGTCCGGTCCTCGAAGATCGTGATCTCGACGGGGATGACGTTGCCGCGCATGGACTCGGTCTGGGCGTTGTAGGCCTTGCAGAAGTCCATGATGTTGACGCCGTGCGGACCGAGGGCGGTACCGACCGGCGGGGCCGGCGTCGCGGCACCGGCCTGGAGCTGCACCTTGACCAGTGCGGCGATCTTCTTCTTGGGAGGCATGTTCTCTTCCTGTTCTCTGTGGTCATGACGAGGGCGTGCGCCCCCTGCCACGGGTGTTGCGTATCGATTGTCCTACGCGCAGGGTCCACGGGCGAAATCCGCCGGTGGACCCTGTGGGCGCGGAGCCGAGCCGGCCGCCGCGCATGCTCTGCCTGGGCTCAGACCCGCTGGATCTGGTTGAAGCTCAGCTCGACCGGGGTCTCCCGACCGAAGATCTCCACGAGAGCCTTGACCCGCTGAGCCTCGGCGTTGATCTCGGTGATCGTGGCGTGCAGCGTGGCGAACGGGCCGTCGACGACCATGACGGAGTCGGAGATGGCGAAGTCGGCGACCTCGACCGGCTTCTTCGCGGTGGTGGTCGAGCCCGCGGCCTGGGTGGCACCGGACGCCGCCGCGGCGACCTCGGCGGCGGCCTGGACGGCGGGGGCGAGCATGTTCTCGACCTCGTCCATGCTCAGCGGCACCGGCTGGTGGCTGTTGCCGACGAACCCGGTGACCGACGGCGTGTGGCGCACGGCCGACCAGGACTCGTCGGTGAGGTCCATGCGGACCAGGACGTAGCCGGGCAGGGCCGGCTTCTTGCGGGTGCGGCGCTGGCCGTTCTTGATCTCGACGATGTCCTCGATGGGGACCACGATCTCGTGGATGTAGTCCTCCATGTTGAGCGAGACGATCCGGTTCTCCAGGTTCGACTTCACCCGGTTCTCCATGCCGGAGTAGGTGTGCACGACGAACCAGTCGCCCGGCTTGGCCCACAGCTCGCGGCGGAACGCCTCCAGCGGGTCCTCGTCGATCTCCTCGGCCTCGACCTCGGCGGCCTCCTCGGCGTCGACGGCCTCGTCGATCAGCTCGGCGGCCGCCTCGTCGGCGACCTCCTCCTCGGCCTCGATCAGGTCCTCGGCCGGCTCCTCGCCGGACTCGACGTCGATGACGTCGGCGAGGTCGTCGTCGTTGGCCTCGGCCTCGGGGCTGGTGCCCTCGGCCTCGCCCTCCTCGGCGAGGACCTCCTCGGTCGACTCGTCGATGACCTCGTCGACCTCGTCGACCTCGACGTCGAGCGCCTCGTCGGCGACGTCGTCGGTGGTCTCGGCGCTCACCTCGTCGGTGAACTCCAGCGACTCGGCCGCTTCGGTCTCGTCGTACTGCTCAGACACGGAATGCTCCATTGCTTGATTCGGGGATCTCGGCGCTCGACGCCGAGCGCGGCCTCAGCCGGTGAAGATCGCGAAGGCGAGCTTGCCGAAGGCCAGGTCGAGCGCGGAGACGATCGCGATCATCACGAGCACGAAGACCATCACCACGATGAAGTAGGTGATGAGCTGCTCGCGGGTGGGCCAGACCACCTTGCGCAGCTCGGCGACGACCTGGCGGTAGAACGTCGGGATGCTGGTGCGCTTGTGCGCGTCGGACTTGTCCCCGCGGGGACCGCGGACCGCCCTGCTGTCCGACACGCCACTCACCTCTCGCCGTTCTTCCTGTGATCCTGCTGGGTCTTGCTGCTGTGCTGCTGGTCTTGCAGGGCACGAGGGACTTGAACCCCCAACCTTCGGTTTTGGAGACCGATGCTCTGCCAGTTGAGCTAGTGCCCTCCGTCGATCTGTCCCGCCTGCGATCGCCGGCCCGTACCCGGGCACGGCAAAGCATCGGGGAGATCCACCGTCGAGCAGTCTAGGGCCCCGGGGGTAGCGGCGTCCAAACAACCCCACTCGACGCGGGCCGGGCGGGGGTGCGCCCTACGATGAGTTCATGACCTCCAGCCCCCGTGACAAGCGAGTCTCCGAGCGCCTGGCCGCCATCGCCGAGTCGGCCACACTCAAGGTCGATGCCAAGGCCAAGGCGCTCAAGGCCGAGGGGCGTCCGGTCATCGGGTTCGGCGCGGGAGAGCCCGACTTCGCCACGCCCGACTACATCGTCGAGGCCGCCGTCGAGGCCTGCCGCGACCCGAAGAACCACCGCTACTCCCCCGCCGGCGGGCTGCCGGAGCTGAAGAAGGCGATCGTCGAGAAGACCAAGCGCGACAGCGGCCTGGACATCGAGCCCAGCCAGGTGCTGATCACCAACGGCGGCAAGCAGGCCATCTACGCCGCCTTCGCCGCGATGCTCGACCCGGGCGACGAGGTCATCGTCCCCGCGCCCTACTGGACCACCTACCCCGAGGCGATCGCTCTGGCCGGCGGCGTGCCGGTCGAGGTGCTGGCCGACGAGACCCAGGACTACAAGGTCACCGTCGAGCAGCTCGAGGCCGCCCGCACCGACAAGACCAAGGTGCTGCTGTTCGTCTCGCCGTCCAACCCCACCGGCGCCGTCTACACCGCCGACGAGATCCGCGCGATCGGCCGCTGGGTCGAGGACCACGACCTGTGGGTGCTCACCGACGAGATCTACGAGCACCTCATCTACCCCGGCGAGGACGGCGAGGTGCTCGACACCGGCTCGATGCCGGCGCTGTGCCCCTTCCTCCAGGACAACTGCGTCATCGTCAACGGCGTGGCCAAGACCTACGCGATGACGGGGTGGCGGGTCGGCTGGATGATCGGCCCGAAGGACCTGGTCAAGGCCGCCACCAACCTGCAGTCGCACGCCACCTCCAACGTCGCCAACGTGGCCCAGCGTGCCGCGATCGCGGCCGTCGAAGGCGACCTGGCCGCCGTGGAGGAGATGAAGACCGCCTTCGACCGGCGCCGCAAGAAGATCGTGTCGATGCTCAACGAGATCGACGGCGTGGTGTGCCCCATGCCTGGCGGCGCGTTCTACGCCTACCCCTCGGTCAAGGGGCTGCTCGGCAAGGACTACGACGGCGTGCGGATCGACACCTCCGCCGAGCTAGCCGAGTACCTGCTCGACAAGGCCGAGGTCGCCGCCGTGCCCGGTGAGGCGTTCGGCTCGCCGGGCTACCTGCGCTTCTCCTACGCCCTCGGCGACGACGACCTGGTCGAGGGGATCGGCCGGCTCCAGAAGCTGCTGGCTTGAGGGTCGACGGCTCCGAACCGGCTCGCGAGGGAGCCCCGCGCAGTCTGGACACGCTGCCCAAGGCCCACCTGCACCTGCACTTCACCGGGTCGATGCGGCACGAGACGCTGCTCGAGCTGGCCGAACGCGACGGCATCGCACTGCCCGACTCGCTGGTCTCGGAGTGGCCGCCGCAGTTGAGCGCCGCCGACGAGAAGGGCTGGTTCCGGTTCCAGCGGCTCTACGACGTCGCTCGGTCGGTGCTGCGCACCGAGGACGACGTGCGCCGGCTGGTCCTCGAGGCCGCCGAGGACGACGTCCGCGACGGCGGCCGGTGGCTGGAGATCCAGGTCGACCCGAGCGGCTACGCGGCCCGGTTCGGCGGGATCACCCGGTTCACCGACCTGGTCCTCGACGCCGCCCGCGACGCCACCGAGCGCACCGGGCTCGACATGGCCGTCATCATCGCCGCGAACCGCACCCGGCATCCGCTCGACGCCCGCACCCTGGCCCGCCTCGCCGCCCAGTACGCCGGACGCGGCGTCGTGGGGTTCGGGCTCTCCAACGACGAGCGCCGCGGGTCGACGTCGGACTTCGCCGGCGCCTTCGCGATCGCCGAGCGGGCCGGCCTGCTGCTCGCGCCGCACGGGGGCGAGCTGCGCGGCCCCGACCACGTGCGGCTCTGTCTCGACGACCTGCACGCCGACCGGCTCGGTCACGGCGTCCGCGCCAGTGAGGACCCCGCGCTCCTCGACCGGATCGTCCAGTCCGGCGTCGCGCTGGAGGTGTGTCCCACCTCCAACGTCGCCCTCGGCGTCTACACCGACCTCACCTCGGTGCCGCTCCCGACACTGCTCGAGGCCGGCGCCACGGTCGCCCTCGGTGCCGACGACCCGCTGCTGTTCGGGTCCCGACTGGCCGGCCAGTACGCCACGATGCGTGCCGCCCACGACCTGTCCGACGAGACCCTGGCCGAGCTGGCCCGGATGTCGGTGCGGGCCTCGCGAGCGCCGTCCGACGTCCGCGACAAGACGCTCGCCGACATCGACCTCTGGCTCGAATGAGCCGCCCCGACGCGCGGCGGACGCGTTTCGTCGGACGCATCGCGGGACTCGGCTCGACCAGCGGCGTGCGCGTGGTGATCGGCCGCTGGGACTCCTCCCCCTGGGGACCGTTCGCCGACCTGATGGTCGAGGACGCCGACGGGCACCGCGTGCTGGTCGCCCCCGACGAGCGCGTGCGCGACTTCGTGTCGGCCACCTACAACTTCGACGAGCAGGTCATCGCGCCGGTCCAGGTCGGTGGAGACGCGGTGTGGCAGGTCACGAGCCCGCTGCTCGAGCTGCGCCTCACCGTCGGCGGGGTGACGCCGCTGGGTCGCGCCCTGCGGGCGATCCCGGCTCGGCTGGCCACCAGCCCGGCCTGGTGCGCCGCCACCGATCCGGTCGCCCGGGTGGCGCTGCGCGGGGTCCGCACCCGCGGCACCGCCGGCGGGGGTCGCCGCGAGTGGTACGGCGCGACGTCGATGTCGGCCGTCATCGCAGCCGAAGGCCGCTGGCGCGGCACCGACCTCGGCACGCTGGCACCGGTGGACCCGCCGTGCCGGTTCGGGTTCTCCTCCACGCCACGGCGCCCGTCGGTGACCTCGGTGGTTACGACCATCGATATCCCTCCCCATGGCAGGATCGGGGCGTGAGTGAGCAGTCCGGCGAGCCCGAGCCGACCCACCCGTACCTGGCCAAGCCCATCTCGCCGTCCGGCGACGCCGCGTCCTCGCCACCCCCTCCCCCGCCGACCGCGCCGCTTCCCGAGGTCGCGCCGTACCAGGAGTACCAGCAGTACCAGCCCTACGCCGGCCCTACCGCTGGCCCTCCCGCCGGTCCTTTCGCCGGTCCTCCCGCCGGCCCCGCAGGTCAGGGCTACTACCCCTACGCCTTCCAGCAGGTGCACTCCGGCGCCAACACCTCCATGTGGCTGGGCATCGCCAGCGTCGTGTGCGCGGTGGCCGCCCTGGCCCTCTGCGTGACCCTCCCCGGCGTGCTCCTCGGCCCCTTCGCGGTGGCGCTGGGCCTACGCGCCCAGTCCCAGATGCGCCAGCAGCCGGGCCGCTACTCCAACGAGTCCGCCGCCACGACCGGCCTGATCACCGGCGCCATCGGCAGTGTCGTCGGCCTCATCGTCATCGGCCTGATCGTCTTCGTCATCGGCGCGTTCTGGTCGATCGGCACCTGGGGCTAGGCGCAGCCGGGCGGGGCCGACGGGGCGGGATTTCCCCGGTCGACCGGGGAAATATGAACTTGGGGGCCGATATCCCGGTCGACAAGTTCAGGTTTCGGCCGCCCAGTGTGGGCGGTTCCTACAGCGCGCAGCCCACCAGCACCGGCTCCGGCACCAGCGTCAGGCCATAGGCCGCCTGGACGCCGTCGCGGATCTCGCGGGCCAGGGCGAGCAGGTCGGCGGTGCTGGCCTCGCCACGGTTGGTGAGGGCGAGGGTGTGCTTGGTGGACAGCCGGGCCGGGCCGGTTCCGTAGCCCCGGCCGAAGCCGGCGTGCTCGATGAGCCAGGCGGCCGACGTCTTGGCCAGGCCGTCGCCGGCTGGCCACGCGGGCGCGCCGTCGGGCACGTCGGCGGCGGGCACGATCGGGTTGGTGAAGAACGAGCCGGCGCTCCAGGTGTCGTGATCGGCGGCGTCGAGCACCATCCCCTTGCCCGCGCGCAGCCCCAGCACCGCCGCGCGGACGTCGGCGAGGGGGGCGCGCTGTCCCTGCTCGACGCCGAGCGTGCGCGCCAGCTCGGCGTAGGCGATCGGCGCGCTCATCGTGCCGAGCGGGAGCTGGAAGGTGACGTCGAGGACGACGTGGCGGCCGCCTGCGGCGTCGTAGCGGTCGGCCTTGAACCGGGAGGCGCGGTAGCCGAAGCCGCAGTCGGGGCCGGCGAAGGTGCGGATGCCGCCCGACGAACGGTCGTAGACCCGGACCCGGGCGATCGTCTGGGCGACCTCCTGGCCGTAGGCGCCGACGTTCTGGATCGGCGTGGATCCGACGGCGCCGGGGATGCCCGAGAGCGCCTCCACCCCGACCCACCCGCGCTGGACGGCGTGGGCGACGAACCCGTCCCAGTCCTCGCCCGCAGCCACGGTGACCATCGCGCCACCGCACGCGGAGTCAACGTCGTCGGGCAGGTCGCTGGTGATGCCGGTCGTGGCGACGCGGACGACGGTGCCCGCGAAGCCCTCGTCGTCGACCACGAGGTTGCTGCCGCCGCCGAGCACGAGCACCGGCTCACCTGCCTCGTCGGCTGCGCGCACCGCCTCGACCAGGTCGGCCTCGGTGGTGGCGGTGACGAGGCGGCGCGCGGGACCGCCCAGACGGAGCGTGGTGTGGTCGCGCAGCAGGACGGACTCGCTCACGGAGCGGAGGGGTGCAGCGTGACCTGGCAGCGACCCAGCACCGAGACGTCGTCGCACTTGGCCGTCACGGTGATCGTGCCGTTCTCGGCGGCGACGCCGCTGAAGGTCACCTCGGTGCCCTCGGCGGGCACCACCACGGGCTTGGTGAACTTCGCCCCGATCGAGGCGATCCGGCCGGGCTCGCCCACGAACTCGTCGACGTAGCGGGCGGCCAGGGCCAGGGTGTACATGCCGTGGGCGATCACGCCGGGGAGGCCGACCGCGACCGCGATCTCCTCGTCCTGGTGGATCGGGTTGTGGTCGCCGCTCGCGGCGGCGTAGGCGACCAGGTCGTCGCGGGTGACCCGGTAGGTGCGGGCAGGCAGTTCGGCCGGGGTGTTCACGATTCGCCTCCGCGGTGCACGAGGGTGGCGGTGCCGGTGCAGACGAGCTGGCCGTCGGCGTCGGTGACGGCACTGGTGGTGCCGATGATGTCGTTGCCGCCGATCTGGCGCAGGGAGGCCACGCTCAGCTCGACGGTGAGGACGTCGCCGGGCACCACCGGACGCTCGTAGGCGAAGCGCTGCTCGCCGTGCACGATGCGCGACAGGTCGAGTCCCTCGGCCTGGAGGAAGCCCATCATGGCGTCGAAGGCCGGCACGATCGGGTAGGTCGCGGGTGCGGGGCCCCCGGCGTAGGTCGCCCCGGTGGCCGCGACGAAGGCACCGACGGAGGCGTCGGTGACCTCGTGGGGCGGGGCTGGCGGATAGCTGCGTCCGACGATGCTGGAGTCCACACCGCGACGGTAGTGCAACCGGCCGCGATGCTGAGAATGGTGAGAATGCGACGAGCCCACCTCCTGGACGGAGGCGGGCTCGTGGGCTGCCGGTCGGGCCGGCGGAGGGATCGTGGAGATCCGTCGCTGGGTCAGCGGGTCTCGCGGTGCGCGGTGTGCTTGCGGCAACGCGGGCAGAACTTCGCGAGCTCGAGCCGGTCGGGGTCGTTGCGACGGTTCTTCTTGGTGATGTAGTTGCGCTCCTTGCAGTCCACGCACGCGAGCGTGATCTTGGGGCGAACGTCGGAGCTCTTGCTGGCCACGATGGATCCTTCGTCGAGGGGCTTTCGGGTACTACGGGTGCTGCGGTCGTACTGGTAGCGGGGGCGGGACTCGAACCCGCGACACCACGATTATGAGCCGTGTGCTCTAACCACCTGAGCTACCCCGCCTGGTTGAGAGCCCCTTTACGGAATCGAACCGTAGACCTTCTCCTTACCATGGAGACGCTCTGCCGACTGAGCTAAAGGGGCAACGACGCAGAACGATACACACCGTCGGGGGCAAGCACGAAATCGGTTCGCCCTGGGCGGAACGAGACCCCGATCACCCCCCGACCGGAGCGCCGATCCGGGCGAACGGGCGGGCCTCCTCCAGCTCGTAGGCCAGCTCCAGCAGCACCCCTTCGCGGCCCGCGGCGGCCGCGAACATCATGCCTGCCGGGAGGCCGGTCGAGGTGCTCTGGAGCGGCAGCGAGATCGCCGGATCGCCGGTGACGTTCTGCAGCGGGGTGAACGACACCCACGACGTGAGCCGGTCGATCAGCAGGTCGTAGGACTGGCTCGGATCGAGATAGCCGACCAGGGGCGTGCTGTGCGCGAGCGTGGGCGTGAGGGCTACGTCGTAGCGCTCGTAGAACGCTGCGCTGTCGGCGCTCGCGCGGCGCAGTCGCCGGATCGCGCCGGGCAGTCGGTGGAGCCTGCGGCCGGCGTGCCGGGCGAGGCCGTGGGTGAGGTGATCGAGCCGGGTCGGGTCCCAGGTGCGGCCGTGCGTACGGCGTCCGGTGCGCATGACGACCAGCGCGAGGAAGCCCCAGTAGAGGAGGAAGTCGTCGGCGAGCTGCTCGCTGACCTGCGGCTCGACCTCCTCGACGTGATGCCCGAGCTCCTCCAGCAGGACGGCGGTCTTGAGGGTCAGCTCGCGCAGCTGAGCACTCGCCGGGGAGCCACCGGTGGTACTGAGCCCGACCCGCAGCCGGTTGCGGCCCGGGCGGGTGAGGTCCCCGATCGGCGGCAGCGAGAGCGGCCGGTAGACCCGTTCGGCCTCCCGGTAGAAGGCGGCGGTGTCGCGGACCGAGCGGGTCAGGACGCCGTCGGACACGATCGGCACCGGCATCTCGCGGGTCAGCCTGGCCTGCGCGAGTCGGCCTCGGGTGGGCTTGAGCCCGACCAGCCCGTTGATCGAGGCGGGGATGCGGATCGATCCGCCGCCGTCGTTGCCGTGCGCGATCGGGAGCGCCCCGGAGGCGACGAGGGCGGCGGCGCCCGCGGAGGAGCCGCCGGCGACGTGGCTGGGCGACCACGGCGAGCGGACGGCGCCCAGGCGCGGGTGCTCCGCCGCTGCGGAGAAGCCGTACTCCGAGAGCTGGCTCTTGCCGAGCGGGATCAGGCCGGTGGCCAGATACATCCGGGCGAAGTCGCCGTCGACGGCGGCCGGACGCCCGATCCACGCGTCGGCGCCCTCCCGGGTGGGCATGCCCGCGACGTCGACGTTGTCCTTGACGACGGTCGGCACCCCGGCGAAGAAGCCGCCCCGCGGATCGCGGGACTCGACCCGAGCCCGGTCGAAGGCGCGGTAGGCCATCGCCCCGAGATCGGGGTCGACCCGCTCGATGCGCGCGATCGCCGCCTCCACCACCTCGCGCACACCCACGTGGCCCGCGTGGAGCTCCTCGACGAGGCCGATGGTGTCGTGCTCGCCGAGGGCGTCGTCGGTGAATGCGGAGACCCGGTCCATGCCTCGAATCTAGTGTCGGCGTCTCGTGGCCCGCGCGGGGCTAGCGGGGGTGTCGTCAGTCCTCGCGGCGGTGGCAGCCGACCAGGTGCGGGTCGAACACGCCGATTGCCTCCATCAGCGCATACATCGTGGTGGGCCCGACGAAGGCGAAGCCCCGCTTCTTCAAGGCCTTCGACAAGGCCACCGACTCCGCCGAGGTGGTCGCCATCGACTCGGTGTCCTCGGGCGCCGGGGGGCCCGCCGGGGCGAAGGAGAGCACGAACGCCTCCAACCCGACGTCGTCGCGCAGGTCCACCGTGGCGCGGGCGTTGGTGACGGCGGCCTCGATCTTGAGCCGGTTGCGCACGATCCGCGCGTCGTCCATCAGACGGACCCGGTCGGCGTCGTCGAAGCCGGCGACCCGGTCGGCGTCGAAGCCGCAGAACACCTCACGGAAGGCCTCCCGCTTGCGCAGGATCGTCGCCCACGACAGCCCCGACTGGAACGCCTCCAAGGTCAGCCGCTCGAAGTAGGCGGCCTCCCCCGCGACCCGCCGCCCCCACTCCCGATCGTGGTAGTCGCGCATCAGGCTCGCCTCGGCTCCCGCCCACGGACAGCGCGCCACCCCGTCGTCGCCGATCAGTGGTCCCATGCGGCGGCATGTTACTGACCGTTGTGAGTACTGACCTGCGCTTGTAAGCGCAGGCCAGAGGTCACAACGGTCAGTAACAAGTCGCAACGGTCAGTAACAAGCCAACGCCAACAGGCCAACAAGCCGGCCCGGTCAGGGCGAAGGAGGCGGCAGGAGCCGCGCCAGCAGACCGTCGAGTCCGGACCGGACGGCGTCGGGGACGCCGGCGCCACGCAGGTCCCGGGCGAGCTGCTCGTTCAGCCCTCCCGGCGTCGAGTGAGCGCCGGCCAACACCGAGAAGTCGACGTCGGAACCACGCAGCTCGGGTCCGAGCTCCTCGAAGCGTGCCGCGACGTAGCGCCGGGCGGCGGCCTCCTCCACACCATGGTCGACGAGCCAGCCGGCGATGGCGGCCAGGTAGTCGTAGTAGGCCGCCACCGTGGCCGAGGCGGCGGAGAGCGCCTCGAAGGCGGACTCCTCGGCGACCGGGAGCGTGCCGCCGAGCCGGCCGAACAGCTCGCTCCCTGAGTCGGTGGCCGGGTGGACGGGCGTCTGGCTCGCGCCGCGGGCGACGGCCGGCACCGGGATGCTTCGGGAGATCTCGCGGGCCGGACCCACCAGATCGCGAAGCCGGGCCATCGACAGGTTCGCGATCGCGCTCACCACGGCCTGATCGGTGCGGAACCTCAGTCCGGAGAGGACGTCGTCGGCCTGTGCGGGCAGCACGGACACGACCACGACGTCTGCGACCTCGAGCACCTCCTGGTTGTCGCTCGCGACTTCGACGGTGGGGAAGCGCGCGGCGAGCCGGGCTGCCCGCTCTGCGTTCCGCGGCGACAGCACAACGTCGGGAGCCTCCGATGCCGAGCACAGACCGATCACGATCGACTCGGCGATCGAGCCGACGCCGAGGACGCCGAAGGTGGTCATCGGCGCTCGCGCAGCCGGGCGTTCGGCAGCTCCGGCGCCGGGATGGGCGGACGGACGTCGCCGGCGGGGACACCGAACCGGCCGTCGCTCAACGCCTCCCCCTCCCCCACCTGCTGCTGCCAGGCGCGGCGGAACTCGACGATCTCCTCGTGGGTGCGGCCCACGAAGTTCCACCACATGACGATCGACTCGCCGAACGGCGGGCCGCCGAGCAGCAGGAGACGAACGGGCTCGGCCCCCGCGGTCAGCTCGAGGCTCGCGGCACCCGGCGGAAGGTAGACGAGGTCGTGCGGTTCGGCCGGCTGCCCGGCCACGGTGAGCGAGCCCGCGTCGATCAGGACGCCGTGCTCGAACGCCGGGTCGACGTCGAGGCCCACCTCGGCGCCCGGCTCGAGGAGAAGCTCGGCGCCGAGCAGCGGGGTGGCGGTGGGGACCGGCGAGGAGTCGCCGAGCAGCGAGCCGAGGAAGACCCGCGCCTCCAGCCCGGTCTGGTGGACCGGCGACGGGACGTGGTGGACGAAGCCCGGCTCGCCGTCGCGGGCAGCGTCGGGAAGGGCGACCCAGAGCTGGGCGCCGTGCAGCGTGGTGGTGGCGTCGGTGGAGATCTCCGAATGGCTGATCCCGTGTCCGGCGGTCATCAGGTTCACCTCGCCGGGCCGCACGAAGGCGTGATGACCGGCGCTGTCGCGGTGCTCGATCTCCCCGGTGAACAGCCAGCTCACCGTCTGCAGGCCCGTGTGGGGATGCGGCGGCACGACCATGCCGCCGGATCGTGCGACGTCGTCGGGGCCGTAGTGGTCGATGAAGCACCACGCGCCGATGAGGCTGCGTTCGCGGGAGGGCAGCGTGCGGCGCACCCGCATCGCGCGTGGGCCGCCGAGCGGCACCTCGCGCGGCGTCAGCACCTCGATGCCGGTCGTCGAGCCGGCCTGACAGGTGCGCTCCGTGGGGTCGCGGTCGAGTGCGCTCATGGCGCCATTCTCGTCGCCGACGTCCACCGTGCGCGAAGGGTCATGACGGAATCGCCTCAGACGGGTTAGTTTTCACCCGGTCCGATGTCGGTCCAATGTCGCGGTCGCTCGTGTGCCCGACGCACTTCACCCCGTAGGAGCACCACATGTCGCAGTCGCCGCCGCCCCCACCGCCCCCGGGCGGATACGGCACGCCCCCGCCGCCGCCATCGGACGGCTATGGCGGTTACGGCGGTCAGCAGCCCTTCGGGAACGCCGGCTGGAGCGTCGGGAACGCCATCAACTACGGGTGGACGAAGTTCCAGCAGAACATCGTCCAGATCCTCATCGCCGGGGTCATCGTGGTGGTCGCGGTCGCGGTCTTCCAGGGACTCGGCTGGGTTATCCGCGGGGCCCTCGTCGAGGAGCGTCAGTGCACGGGCACCTCGTTGAGCAACCTGCGCTGCGACGAGGGCAGCGGCTTCTTCATCACGCTGCTCGTCTCGGCGATCTCCAGCTTCCTGTTCTTCGCCGTCTACCAGATCATCGGCGCCGGCATCATCCGCGGCGCGCTGGCGATCACCGAGGGGCGGCCCTTCGAGTACACCGAGCTGTTCAAGACCGAGCGGATCGGCTCGGTCATCGTGACCTCCATCCTCTCCAGCATCATCGTCTTCATCGGCTTCCTGCTCTGCTTCCTGCCGGGCATCATCGCCGCGCTGATGCTCACCTACGCGAACTTCTACGTCATCGACAAGGGCTACTCGCCCACCGAGGCGATCGCCGCGAGCTTCAGGTTCGTCGCCGGCGACGGCAAGGCGCTGGTGTGGGTCCTGGTCACGCTCGGCCTCTACATCGTCGGCGCGCTGCTGTGCGGCATCGGCCTGATCGTCGCGCTCCCGGTCGCGATCATCGGCACCGCCTACACCTACAAGCTCCTCAACGGCCAGCAGGTCGCCGCCTGACCTGACCGGCAGCGCCCCCGGCGCCCGGGCCCGCGCGGGTCCGGGCGCCGTCGCGTAACCCGGGGACCGTTAGATTTGCTCGATGGACGCTGAGCCGTGGGCCGGGTTCCTCGACGCACCGGTGGTCACCGACCACCCGTACGTCGGCGCCCTGCGTCTGCCGGACACCGCACTGCCCGAGGCTCCTCAGGACGCCCCTCTGCGAGCGGTCGTGTCGGGCGGAGCCGCGCAGCTGAGCGGCCCCGTCGAGCTGTCGCGGCGACGCGGACTGGACCTCACCGCGATCGAGACCGCCCTCCGCGACCTTGCCGATCCAGCGGGTAACGCCCGCAGGGTCGCCGCGGCGGCCGACGCCGCGGGCCTGGGCGGCGAGGAGCCACCGACGCTCTACGTCGCCGTCGCCGGCGAGCCCACGGCCTCGTGGCTGGCCGCGCTCGACGAGGTGGCCGCCGCCGAGCACGCCCTCACCCTCGACCTCGACGGACCCGCCCTCGAGTCGTGGATCGACGCCGCCCTCGACCGGGAGCTCCGGTTCTCCCTCGTCGGCGGCTCGCCGAGCGCCGCGGTGGAGGCGGTCCGGATCACCGCCCGCCTGTGGGGCGATCCCGGCGACCTCGCCGCGGGTCGGCGTTGGTGCCGGTCGTGGGCCTGCACCGACGTCGGAAAGGCCGTGACCGTCCTGGACGAGGCTCAGTAGCCGGGCAGGACCGGGGGCGCCGGGCGCATCGAGTCAGCGGCGAGCACGTCCTTGTGGAACCGCGTGTGGACGTACATCGGCTCGCCGAGGGTCTCGCACTTCCACCACAGACCGTGGGCCGGACCGATCACGGTGGCCCGCGGCGCCTCCCACATCACGCCCTGGACCTTCGTGAGGCTCATCTTCCCGGTGCGCAGGACGAGGATGCGCCGGTCGGTGACCACCACGATGCGGTACTCGTTGGCGAACAGGAGGATCAGCACCGACAGCAGCACCCACCATTGGTTCAGCTTCTGTGCACTGAACACCGCCTGGACCTGCTCGTCGGGTGCCAGGTACGGCCGTGCGGACTGGACCAGCTTGTCTCGGATCGCCACAGATCGGGCTCCTTCTTCATCACAGCGGGGGGCGTGGACCAGTTCCACTCTCCCCGCGAGCACCGGAGGACTAACCTGCGCCCGTGCAACTCGGTCAGTACCCGCCCCCACGACACACGATCGCGCATCTGAGCGACCCCCATCTGTTGGCCGCCGGAGCCCTGCAGTACGACGTCGTCGACCCCGAGACGGGACTGCGCCTGGCCCTGGACCGGCTCCGCCGCATCGAGCCGGCCCCTCAGGTACTGCTCTTCACCGGCGACCTCGCCGACAAGGGTCAGCCGGCGGCGTACGCCCGGCTACGCGAGCTCGTCGAGCCGGTGGCGGCCGACCTCGTCGCCGAGGTCGTGTGGACGATGGGCAACCACGACGACCGCGGCGCTTACGCCGAGGGGTTGTACGGCGATGCGCCCGGACCGGAGACGGGTGCCTCCCAGGACCGGGTGTTCGAGATCGACGGTCTGCGCATCGTCTCGCTCGACACCAGCGTGCCCGGCTATCACCACGGCGCCCTCGAGCCCACACAGTTGGGCTGGCTGGCCGATGTGCTGGCGACGCCGGCACCGCATGGCACGGTGCTCGCGATGCACCATCCCCCGATCCCCACGCCGATGCTGCCCGCCGCGGAGGTCATCGAGCTCGAGGACCAGCCGGCCCTCGCCGAGGTGCTCACCGGCACCGACGTCCGAGTGATCCTGGCCGGACATCTGCACTTCACCACCCACTCGACCTTCGCGGGCATCCCGGTCTCGGTGGCCTCGGCGTCGTGCTACACCAGCGATCCCGCCCCGAGGGATCGCTTCGTGTCCGGCGTCGACGGCCACCAGGCGATCAGCCTGGTGCACCTCTACGACGACCGTGTGGTCCACACGGTCGTGCCGCTGGCGGCGGCCCCGGAGGTCACCGGGTTCCCCGCCGACGTCGTCGAGGCATTGGAGTCGCTGAGCCCCGACGAGCGCCGCGAGCTCCTCTCCCGCAAGGACTCCGACTTCAACATCGAGCTAGAGGGTCCCTTCGACGACGAACCCGGAGGTTGAGGGACGAAGCCGCGAACGCTGGCAGCGCCGGCTGCCGGGGTTTCGTCGGCGCTCGCTGACGCTCGCTTGCTCAACCTCCGGCAGCGGGCCCGACCTCGGAGGTCGAGCACGCCGACGAGTGAGGAACGAACTCATCGGCGCAGACGAAACCTCGCACCCGACCTCGTAATCCCTGGCAAGGACAGTCGCCGGGGTTCGATCAATCAACGAGCGCTCGCTTGCTCAACCTCAGGCGGTGGAACCGCCGGTCAGTCGGCCGAGGTCGCGCTACGGCGGACCAGCCAGAAGCCGACGCCGATCGCGGCGGCACACAGCAGGCCGAGCATCGCGACGTCCATCAGGAAGTGACCGGCGCCGGGCAGGGCGATCCAGTCCTCCTTGTCACGATCCTGCTGCCCGCGGGTGAGGCCCATGGCCGACGCGCACGCCGCATAGGCCCACCGCGACGGCGAGAGCCAGGAGATCTGCTCGAGGACCGGCCGGTTGATCGCGAACAACGAGCCCGAGAGCACCAGCTGCACCATGATCATGCCGACCAACGCCGGCATCGTCTGCTCGCTGCTGGTGACCAGGGCCGACAGGCACAGTCCGATGACCGCCATCGTGAACGACAGTGCGCCGATGACCAGGGCGATGCGGAACGTCCCGGCATCGCCGTCGGCACCGGGCAGCCCGACGACCGCGATGAAGGTGACCAGGAGGCCCTGCACGAAGGCGGCCGAGCCGAGCACGATGATCTTGCTGGCGAAGTAGACCCCGGGCGAGAGCCCCACGGCGTACTCACGCCGGAAGATCGGCCGTTCGGCCACGAGCTCTCGGATCGCTATCGCGGTGCCCATCAGACAGGCCGCCACGATCAGCACGATGAGGCGCTGGGAGGCCTCCGCGGGCGAGTAGATCTTGTCGACGAGGTCGCCGAACGGCACGCCGTTCTGCATCGGCTGACACTTCATCGGACCGACCGACTCGGCGTCGCCGGGGCAGTTGAGCGTGTCGGAGAGGGACAGCCCGGAGCTCCCGGGGACGATCCGGCTCAACGCGCCCAGGATGA
Source organism: Nocardioides epinepheli (assembly GCF_037936805.1). NCBI lineage: Bacteria > Bacillati > Actinomycetota > Actinomycetes > Propionibacteriales > Nocardioidaceae > Nocardioides > Nocardioides epinepheli. Next base: position 346,892 of record NZ_JBBMMC010000001.1, read on the forward strand.
GCGGGAGCGCGATCAGCATCGTCAGGAGCAGCCGGTCGGCCATCACGACGGCGGCGTTGCGACGCACCATCGTGGAGAGCTGCCGCGCGAACGACTGCCGCGGCGGCGCGGGCACCGGGGCTGCGGGCGCCGGCAGCCGACCGGTGTCGGCGGACGGCGGCGGCTGGGCGATCCGGGACCACAGGTCCGGCTCGTCGAGGAGGTCGAAGACCTCGGGGTAGTTCTTCACCCCGAAGTGGTTCAGCACCCCGGCCGGCGGGCCGAAGTAGGCGATCCGGCCGCCGGGCGCGAGCACCATGACGTTGTCGCACACGTCGAGGGCCAGCACCGAGTGCGTGACCACGACGACCACCCGGCCGTCGTCGGCGAGGGTGCGCAGCTGCTTCATGACCTCGAGGTCCAGCCCGGGATCGAGTCCCGACGTCGGCTCGTCGAGGAAGAGGAGCGGCGGCGCGGTGAGCAGCTCGGTGGCGATCGAGACCCGCTTCTTCTGACCACCCGAGAGCTGGGTGCCGATCCGGTTCTCCAACCGCTCACGCAGCTGCAGCTGACCGGCGACGGTGTGGACGCGCTGAGCGCGCTCCTCGGGCTGGGTGTCGGGCGGCAGGCGCAGTTCGGCGGCGTAGCCGAGAGCCTGGCGCACCTTGAGCTGCGGGTGCTGGATGTCTTGTTGCGGCACCAGGCCGATCTGGAAACGCAGCTGGTCGTAGTGGGTGTAGAGGTCGTGCCCCTGCCAGATGACGCGACCGTGGGTGGCCGGCCGCAGACCCGTCAGCGCGCCGAGAAGGGTCGACTTGCCGGCGCCGGACGGTCCGATGACAGCGGTGAGCGAGGAGGGCTCCAAGGTGAAGGAGATGTTCTCCAGCAGCCGCTTGCCGCCGTCGACGACGACGGTGAGGCCGTCGGCGTACAGCGTGAACTCGTGCTGGGTGGCCGAGGTGACCAGCTGCGCGCCGTCCCACCGGAAGGTGAGATTGCCGAGGATGACCTCCGAGCCGGGCTCCAGCACCGCTCCCCCGGCCACCCGCGAGCCGTTGACGAAGATGCCATTGAAGCTGCCGAGGTCGTGGATCACGGTCGGCGCGGTCTGGTGGCCGAGGTCCAGACGGGCGTGGAAGCGGGACACGAGCGGGTCGTCGAGCACGATGTCGTTGGACCGGTCACGGCCGATGGTCACCGACCGGCCACCGGCCAGCTGCGGGGACAGCATCGACTGCCCGTGTGCGATCTGGCCCGGAGGCAGGTTGGCCTGGGCCACCATCGGGATCGACCCCGGCGTCGGCGGCGACGGCGGTACGTACGGAGCCTGGTACTGCGGCTGGTACTGAGGCTGCGCGGGCTGCTGGAACGAGGCCGGCGGAGGGAACGGGCCTTGGGACAGGGGCCGCTCGGTCATCGGCGGCTGGTACGGCGGCGGCTGGAACGCCTGCGGGGCGCTCCCGACCTGCCACACCGTGAGCACCTCGCCCTGCAGGTCTCCCAGCGCCAGCGTGATGGCCGTGGTCCCGAGCTGCTGAGTGGCGATCCGCTGACCGTCGAGGTAGGTGCCGCCCGAACTGGAGTCGGCGACATACCAGACCCCGCCCTGGCGCTCGAAGCTCAGGTGATGACGGGAGACGCGCGGGTCGTTGATCACGATGTCGCAGTACTGGTCGCGCCCGACGGCGACGCGGTCCTGGTCGAACTCGCGCTGTCCGTGGGGCGTCTGCACGACGAGACGTGCGCGGCTGTGGTCGATCATGTCGTGCCACACCTTAGTCGCCAGGAACCGGAAGTCTCCGCCCCGTCGGCTGCAGACGCGCCGGGCCTGACCCGCCTAGCGTGTGTCCACGCCGAGCGTGGGACGCGGCGCTGGACCGAAGGTGGAGGAGGGGCCGTGACCGGACTGGTCGGCGCCGACGTCGAGGGCCTGGAGCGCCTGGCCGCGGAGTTCGAGAGCGGCGCCCGCGAGCTGCGGGACCTGAGCTCGATGCTGTCGGGCTCGATCGACGCCGCCCGCGACTGGCAGGGTCCCGACGCCGACCGGTGCAAGCAGGAGTGGGGCACGCTCGCGCTGCAGCAGATGACCGGCGTCTCCGACGCCCTGGAGACGGCCGGACGGCTGCTGTCGGAGAACGCCCAGGAGCAGGAGCGGGCCAGTGGCGCCGAGCGCGGCGCGGCGGCCGGCTACGGCGTCCTGGCCATCTTCAGCGACCTCAAGGCGCTGGTGCAGTACCTCAAGACACCGGCCGGCCCCCTCAGCAAGGCCAAGGCGCTCTTCGACTTCCTCCGTCTGCTCCGAGCCGGCAACCTGGGCCGGATCGTCGCCTCGGCGCAACTGATCGAGGCGCTGCAGGTGTTCATGGGCGGCACGCGCACCGGCGGCATCCTCGGCAAGCTCGGACTGCCGGCACTCGGCAAACTGCTCGGGAAGGTGTTCTTGCCGGTGACCGCCATCACCGGCGCGATCGACATCGTCACCGGCGGCGGCTACGACGGCTGGCGCGGCTGGGCGACCCGCGGATTCGCCGTGGCCGGGACGGCGGGAGCGCTCACGCTGCTGGTCGGCGGCGCGGCCCTGGTCGCGAGCGCTCCCATCACCGCGACCGTCGCCGCCGTCGGCGTCGCCGCCTATGGCCTCTGGTCGGCCGGCAACTACCTCGTCGACCACTGGGACTCGGTCAAGTCCGCCGGCACCCGACTGGGCTCGGCGGTCTACCGCGCCTCCACCGAGGCCTGGCAGGGCGTCGTCAACGGCTACCAGGAGGCGCTCGGCTGGGCGCGTGGCCTCCTCGGCGGCACCCGACCCGTAGGAGCAGGAGCATGACCGCGACCGAACTCGACTACGACGCCACCAAGGCCGATCCGTCCGGCCGCACCGACGAGGTGTCGACGATCCCCCTGGAGACCCTCACCGACGAGGAGCTCTCGGTGCTCGCGCCCGACCAGGGCGTGGTGGTGATGCCCGTCCTGACCGAGCTGCCGCCGGGCGAGCTCGACGCCGTGCGTCGCACCGCGTTCCGCGGTCTGGTGGCGCGCGGCATCGTCGACCCGCCGGAGGCCGAGAGCCTGGCCGCAGCGCAGGAGGGGGCGGCCTCGGGCGACGTCGCGCTCGAGCTGCGGGTCCGCAACGACGTCCTCTCCGCGCTGACCCTGCGCCAGAGCGCGTCCGCGGTGATCGCGGCCGGCCGGACCACCTCGACCGGGCAGGACTTCTGGTACGCACACCTCGTCGAGGACGTGGTGCTGCTCGAGGAGGTCAGCCTCGACGGCCTGCACCACTTCGCCCTGGGTCGCGCCCGCGACCTGGGCACGCTGCTGGAGGGCGCTGTGCTGCACCCGGAGGCCACCGACGGCGAAGGGCTCGACGTCGAGCTGGCGGTCGCCCCGGACTCCGACGCGCCGGCCGAGCTGCTCGAGGTCCTCGGTAGGGCCTACCTGCGCGCCGACGTCCTGGTGGTGCGGCGCGAGGGCTCCGAGACTCCCCTGCCCGACCTCACCGGCCTGTTCACCGGCCCGCAGGGCTCCTGGTCGGTGTTGGCCCGGCCCGGCTCGCAACGTGCGTGGGCGACCCCGGAGACCGTCGCGGAGCTCCGTACCAGGGTGCGGGCCATGGCGAGCCTGGCGAGCGCGGCCACCGCCCCCGGACGCCAGGGGCCGACGTCATGATGCACGGGATGGACACCGAGAGTGTCCAGGCGCTGGCGAGCCGGATGGCGGAGGTGGCCGACCGGGTGCGTGCGCTGGAGTCCCGCCTCACCTCGAACCTCGCCCACACCGAGTGGGTCGGCGCGGACCGGTCCCGCTTCGAGTCGGAATGGTCGGCCCAGCACGTCGTCGCCCTCCGCCATGCCGCCGAAGCCCTCGACGACGCCTCCCGCGTCGCCCTGCAGAACGTCCGCGAACAGGACTGGGCGTCGGGCTGATCGCCATCCGCACGGTGCGAGTCGACGCGTCGGTCAGTCGCCGCCGTAGGGGACGCCGAGGGCCTCGAGGCGGGCGCGGCCGCCGTCGAGGGCGGTGAGGACCCAGGCGCCGTCGGGGGTGAGGGTGAAGGTGTGCTCGTAGTGGGCGGCCCAGGAGCCGTCGGTGGTGACGACGGTCCACTCGTCCTCGAGGACGTCGACGTCCGGTGAGCCGACGGTGATCATCGGCTCGACGGCGAGGGCGAGACCGCGCACGAGCTTGGGGCCGCGGCCGGGCCGGCCGTAGTTGGGGACGTCGGGGGGCTGGTGCATCTGGGAGCCGATGCCGTGGCCGGTGTAGTCCTCGAGGATGCCGTAGTCCCCCTGGGAGGCGACATAGCTCTCGACGGCGTGGGAGATGTCGCTGACCCGGCCGCCGAGGCGGGCGGCGCCGATGCCGCGCCACAGCGACTCCTCGGTGACCGTCATCAGCGCGCGGATCTCGTCGGACACCTCGCCGAGCGCGATCGTGGTGGCCGCGTCGCCGTGCCAGCCGTCGACGATCGCGCCACAGTCGATCGAGACCAGGTCGCCGTCGGCGAGCACGCGGCTGCCGGGGATGCCGTGCACCACCTCGTCGTTCACCGAGACGCAGAGCGAGCCGGTGAAGCCGTGGTAGCCCAGGAACGACGGCGTCGCGCCCAGCCCGCGGATGTGCGACTCGGCGGCGGCGTCGAGCTCCCCGGTGGTCAGGCCCGGCCGGGCCAGGTCGGTGACCAGCTCGAGGGTCCGGGCGACGACGAGGCCGGCGGCCCGCATGCCCTCGATCTGCTCGGGCGTCTTGATCTCGACGCCGCGGTCGCGCCAGCCCATGCTCGGCTCAGGGCCGATCAGGACTCGGGGATGATGTCGAGCGCCGCGAAGACCCGCGTGGTGACCTCGACGACCTCGCCCATGCCGTCGACCTCGACCAGGATTCCGCGCTCGCGGTAGATCCCGATGAGCGGCTCGGTCTCGGCGGCATAGACCTCCTGCCGCTTGCGGATGACGTCCTCGGTGTCGTCGGCGCGGCCGTCGGTGAGCGCCCGCTTGAGCAGGCGCGCGACGAGCTCCTCGGAGTCGACGGTGAGGCAGACGGCGGCGTCGAGGCGGTGCCCGGTGGCCACGATCATCGCGTCGAGCTCGGTGACCTGCGCCGTGGTGCGCGGGTAGCCGTCGAGCAGGAAGCCGGGCTCGGCGTCGGGCTCGTTGATGCGATTGCGCACCATCTCGTTGGTGACCTCGTCGGGGACGTACTCCCCGGCGTCCATGTACTGCTTGGCGGTGACCCCCAGCTCGGTGCCCGCGGAGACGTTCGCGCGGAAGATGTCACCGGTGGAGATCGCCGGGATGCCGAAGTGCTCGGCGACCGAGGTGGCCTGGGTGCCTTTGCCGGCCCCGGGCGGGCCCATCAAGATCAAACGCATCAGCGGAGGAATCCTTCGTAGTTGCGCTGCTGGAGCTGGCTCTCGATCTGCTTGACCGTGTCGAGGGCGACCCCAACCATGATCAGGATCGAGGTCCCGCCGAACGGGAAGTTCTGGTTGGCGTCGATGAGCACCAGAGCGATCAGCGGGATCAGCGAGATGAGACCGAGGTAGATGGCTCCCGGCAGCGTGATGCGGGACAGGACGTAGGACAGGTAGTCCTCGGTCGGCTTGCCCGCCCGGATCCCGGGGATGAAGCCGCCGTACTTCTTCATGTTGTCGGCCACCTCTTGGGGGTTGAAGGTGATCGAGACATAGAAGTAGGTGAAGAAGATGATCAGGGCGAAGTAGACCGCCATGTAGAGCGGGTGGTCGCCCTTGACGAAGTGGTCGTTGATCCAGCCGACCCAGCTGGGCGGGTTCGGGTTGTTCTGGTTGAACTGGACCGCCATCGCCGGCAGGTAGAGCAGCGAGGAGGCGAAGATGACCGGGATGATGCCGGCCTGGTTGACCTTGAGCGGGATGTAGGTCGAGGAGCCGCCGAACATCTTGCGCCCGACCATCCGCCGGGCGTACTGCACCGGGATGCGGCGCTGGGCCTGCTCGATGAAGATGACCGCGGCCACCACGATCATGCCGACCACGATGACGATGCCGAAGGTCCACCAGCCCTGGGTCTTGCCGACGGCCCACAGGGCGGCCGGGAAGGTGGCCACGACCTGGGTGAAGATCAGGATCGACATGCCATTGCCGATGCCGCGCTCGGTGATGAGCTCGCCGAGCCACATGATGACGGCGGTGCCGGCGGTCATCGTGACGACCATGACGATGAACGTCGAGAGGTTGTCGCTGTGCAGCAGCGGCTCGCTGCAGTTCTGCAGCAGGTTGCCCGAGCGCGCCAGCGCGACGATGCCGGTGGCCTGCAGGACGGCGAGGCCGAGGGTCAGGTAGCGGGTGTACTGGGTGATCTTGGTCTGCCCGGCCTGGCCCTCCTTCTTCAGCGCTTCGAGCCGTGGGATCACCACGACGAGCAGCTGGAGGATGATGCTGGCGGTGATGTAGGGCATGATCCCCAGCGCGAACACCGTCAGCTGGAGCAGCGCTCCGCCGGAGAACAGGTTGATCAGGGTGTAGACGCCCTCGCTGTTGGCGTCGTCGCCGAGGCACTGCTGGACGTTGGCCATGTTGACCCCGGGCGCGGGGATCTGCGAGCCGGCCCGGAAGATGACGATGATCGCCAGGACGAACAGCAGCTTCTTGCGCAGATCCGGGGTACGGAAGGCGTTGACGAACGCGGCGAGCACGTTTCCTCTTTCTCCAGCAGATGAGACCCGGACCCGGCTGCTCCGGTGACAGAGCGCGTCCGCAGGGCCCGGGGAAGCCTAACAGGCACGACAGGGGCGCCCCTACTCAAGGGACGCCCCTGACAGTGTGCCCCGATGCTCCCGGGGTTGTCGTCGATTCGGTTCAGGCGAGGGTGACCGAGCCGCCGGCGGCCTCGATCTTCTCCTTGGCCGAGGCCGAGAAGGCGTCCGCGGTGACGTCGACCTTCACGGTGAGGTCGCCCTGGCCGAGCACCTTGACCGGCTGACCCTTGCGGACCGCGCCACGCTCGACGAGGGAGGCGACGGTGATCTCGCCGCCCTCGGGGTAGAGCGCGTTGATCCGGTCGAGGTTGACGACCTGGAACTCGACCTTGAAGGGGTTCTTGAAGCCCTTCAGCTTGGGCAGGCGCATGTGGATGGGCATCTGGCCACCCTCGAACGCCACCGGCACCTGGTACCGGGCCTTGGTGCCCTTGGTACCGCGGCCGGCGGTCTTGCCCTTGGAGGCCTCACCGCGACCGACGCGGGTCTTGGCCTTCTTCGCGCCCGGCGCGGGGCGCAGGTGGTGCAGCTTGAGCGTCATGTCACTCGACCTCCTCGACCGTCACCAGGTGACGGACGGTGTGGACCATGCCCCGGATCTCCGGACGGTCCTCCTTGACGACCACGTCACCGATGCGCTTGAGGCCCAGCGAGCGAACGGTCTCGCGCTGGTTGGCCTTGCACCCGATGGTGGACTTCTTCTGCTGGATCTTCAGCTGTGCCATCAGGAGTTCACCCCCGCGGCGGCCTCGGCCGCCTCGACCTTGCCCTCGGCCTGCGCCTTGAGCAGAGCCGCCGGCGCGACGTCCTCGACCGGGAGGCCGCGACGCGAGGCGACGGCCTCGGGCTGCTCGAGCATGCGCAGCGCCTCGACGGTCGCGTGCACGATGTTGATCTGGTTCGACGAGCCGAGCGACTTGCTCAGGACGTCGTGGATGCCCGCGCACTCCAGGACGGCGCGCACCGGGCCACCGGCGATGACGCCGGTACCGGGCGAGGCCGGGCGCAGGAAGACGACACCGGCCGCCTTCTCACCCTGCACCGGGTGCGGGATGGTGCCCTGGATCCGGGGAACCCGGAAGAAGGCCTTCTTGGCCTCCTCGACACCCTTGGCGATCGCCGCGGGCACCTCCTTGGCCTTGCCGTAGCCGACGCCGACCATCCCGTCGCCGTCACCGACGACGACGAGGGCGGTGAAGCTGAAGCGCCGACCACCCTTGACGACCTTGGCGACACGGTTGATGGCGACGACGCGCTCGAGGTACTGGCTCTTCTCGGCACCCTGGCCGCGACCACCGTCGCGTCCGCGGCCCTGCCGGTCGCCGCGCTGTCCGCGCTGCGGTCCACTCATGAGTCTCTACTCCCTGTTCTGGTCGGACTGGCTTAGAAGGTCAGCCCGCCGGAGCGGGCCCCGTCTGCCAGGGCCGCGATCCGGCCGTGGTACTTGTTGCCGGCGCGGTCGAAGACCACGGCGTCGACGCCCTGGGCCTTGGCGCGCTCGGCCACGAGCTCACCCACCCGGGTCGCCTTGGCGGTCTTGTCGCCGTCGAGGGACCGCAGGTCCGGCTCCATGCTGGAGGCCGAGACCAGGGTCTTGCCGACCAGGTCGTCGACGACCTGGACGGTGATGTGCTTGCTGGAGCGCGTCACGACCAGGCGCGGGCGCTCGGCGGTGCCGCTGAGCTTCTTGCGGCCGCGGACCTGACGCTTCAGGCGCGAGGCAAGCCGCTTCGAGGCGTGCTTCTGCTGCTTGATCTTGATGGCCATGGACTACTTACCAGCCTTTCCGACCTTGCGGCGGATGTGCTCGCCGGCGTACCGGACGCCCTTGCCCTTGTACGGCTCGGGCTTGCGGAGCTTGCGGATGTTGGCGGCGACCTCACCGACAAGCTGCTTGTCGATGCCGGCGACGCCGAGCTTGGTCGGACCCTCGACGGTGAAGGTGATGCCCTCGGGCGCGTCGAAGATGATCGGGTGCGAGTACCCGAGCTGGAACTCCAGCTGGGTGGGGCCCTTGGACAGAACGCGGTAACCGACGCCCACGATCTCGAGCTTCTTCTCGTAGCCCTCGGTGACGCCGACGACCATGTTGTTGACCAGGGTGCGGGTCAGGCCGTGGAGGGCCTTGCTGTTGCGCTCGTCGTCGGGACGCTTGACGTCGAGGACGCCGTCGCCCTTCTCGACCACGATCGGGGCGGCGACCTGGTGCGACAGGGTGCCCTTGGGGCCCTTGACGGTCACCAGCGCGCCGTCGATCGCGACGTCGACACCGGACGGGACCGCGACGGGGAGCTTGCCAATGCGCGACATGCTGTGTTTCTCCTATCTCGGTCTCAGGTCACCAGACGTAGGCGAGGACTTCGCCGCCCACGCCCTTCTGGTTCGCCTGGCGGTCGGTGAGCAGGCCCTGGCTGGTCGAGATGATCGCGACGCCGAGGCCGCCGAGGACCTTGGGCAGGCCGGTGTGCTTGGCGTAGACGCGCAGACCGGGCTTGCTGATGCGGCGCACGCCGGCGAGCGAACGCTCACGGTTGCGGCCGTACTTCAGCGTGATGGTGAGCGTCTGGCCGGGGCCCTCGTTGTCGGCCACGTCGAAGGCCGCGATGTAGCCCTCCTGCTTGAGGATCTCCGCGACGCCCTGCTTGAGCTTGCTGTAGGGCATCGAGACCTCGTCGTGGTACGCCTGGTTGGCGTTGCGCAGACGAGTCAGCATGTCTGCGATCGGGTCAGTCATGGTCATGGGTTGGTTGTTCTCTCTCTTCTGTGGTTTCCCGCGCTCACAAGGAGGGGGGACCTTCAGCGGTTGGTGTGGCTGGTTGTCACCAGGAGGACTTGGTCACGCCGGGCAGCTCGCCGCGGTGGGCCATCTCGCGCAGGCAGATCCGGCACAGGCCGAACTTGCGGTAGACGGCCTTCGGGCGGCCGCAGCGCTGGCAGCGGGTGTAGCCGCGCACGGCGAACTTGGGCTTGCGTGCGGCCTTGACCTTGAGCGCGGTCTTCGCCATGACTCAGTTCTCCTTGAACGGGAAGCCGAGCTGCTTGAGCAGCGCGCGCCCCTGGTCGTTGGTGGTGGCGGTGGTGACGATGGTGATGTCCATGCCCCGCTGCCGGTCGACCTTGTCCTGGTCGATCTCGTGGAACATGACCTGCTCGGTCAGGCCGAAGGTGTAGTTGCCGTTGCCGTCGAACTGGCCCGGGTTGAGTCCGCGGAAGTCGCGGATGCGCGGGAGGGCGATCGACAGCAGGCGGTCGAGGAACTCCCACATGCGGTCGCCACGCAGGGTGACGTGGGCGCCGATCGGCATGCCCTCGCGCAGCTTGAACTGGGCGATGGACTTGCGCGCCCGGGTGACGGCCGGCTTCTGGCCGGTGATCGCGGTCAGGTCGCGGATCGCGCCCTCGATCAGCTTCGAGTCGCGGGCGGCCTCGCCGACACCCATGTTGACGACGATCTTGACCAGGCCGGGGACCTGCATGACGTTGGCGATGTCGAACTCCGACTTGAGCGCCGGGACGATCTCCTCGCGGTAGCGCGTCTTGAGACGCGGGGTGACCTTCTCGGCCACGGCTGCCTCGCTCATGCTCAGATCTCCTTGCCGGTCTTGCGCGAGATGCGCACGCTGCGCTCGCCGAGGTAGGTCGAGCCGTCGGGACGACGCTTGGTGACCTCCTCGCGGCGGAAGCCGATCCGGGTGACGCCGTCACCCTCGACGAGCATCACGTTCGAGACGTGGATCGGGGCCTCGACGGTGATGATGCCGCCGGTGTTGCCCGCGCGACCGCCCTGGTTGACGGCCTTGGTGTGCCGCTTGACGCGGTTGACGCCCTCGACGATGACCCGCTCGTCCTCACGGAGCACGCGGATGACCTTGCCCTCGGCGCCCTTGTCCTTGCCCGCGATCACCTTGACGGTGTCGCCCTTCTTGATGTTGACCTTCGACTGCTTGCCAGCCATCACAGCACCTCCGGGGCGAGCGAGATGATCTTCATGAAGCGCTTCTCGCGCAGCTCGCGACCGACGGGGCCGAAGATGCGCGTGCCGCGCGGCTCACCGTCGGACTTGAGGATGACCGCGGCGTTCTCGTCGAAGCGGATGTAGGACCCGTCGGCACGACGGCGCTCCTTGACGGTGCGCACGATGACGGCCTTGACGACGTCACCCTTCTTCACGTTGCCGCCGGGGATCGCGTCCTTGACAGTGGCGACGATGACGTCGCCGATGCCGGCGTAGCGACGACCGGAGCCGCCGAGCACGCGGATGCAGAGGATCTCCTTGGCACCCGTGTTGTCGGCGACCTTGAGTCGCGACTCCTGCTGAATCACTGTTTCTCTCCTTGTCGAGCCGGTTCTCGCTCCGTCCCGCAGCTGCGGGAGCGGTCCGAGCCTGGCCGAACGTTGTTGTGAGGGCTTACTTGGCCTTCTCGAGGATCTTGACGAGGCGCCAGCGCTTGGTGGCCGACAGCGGACGGGTCTCCATGATCAGGACCCGGTCGCCGGGGCCGCACTCGTTGTTCTCGTCGTGCGCCTTGAGCCGGCTGGTGCGCCGCATGACCTTGCCGTAGAGCGCGTGCTTGACGCGGTCCTCGACCTCGACCACGACGGTCTTGTCCATCTTGTCGCTGACGACCAGGCCCTCGCGGGTCTTGCGCGCGTTGCGCTGCGGGGCGTCGGTGGTGGTGTTGTCGCTCATGCGGTTGCCTCGTCCTTCGTGCCCGGAGCGGTCCGGATGCCGAGCTCGCGCTCACGCACGACCGTGTAGATGCGAGCGATGTCCTTCTTGACCGTGCGCAGCCGGCCGTGGCTCTCCAACTGGCCGGTGGCGGCCTGGAAGCGGAGGTTGAACAGCTCCTCCTTGGCCTCGCGCAACTTCGACTCGAGGTCGACGTCGTTGAGCTCGTCGAGCTCGTGGGCCTTGGTGTCGCGGCTCATCAGAACTCACCGGCCTCTCGGGTGATGAAGCGGCACTTCATGGGGAGCTTGTGGATCGCGCGGCGCATGGCCTCACGGGCCACGTCCTCGTCGACGCCGGACAGCTCGAACATGACACGGCCGGGCTTGACGTTGGCCACCCACCACTCGGGCGAGCCCTTACCGGAGCCCATGCGGGTCTCGGCGGGCTTCTTGGTGAGCGGGCGGTCGGGATAGATGTTGATCCAGACCTTGCCGCCACGCTTGATGTGGCGGGTCATGGCGATACGGGCCGACTCGATCTGCCGGTTGGTCACGTAGTGACCCTCGACCGCCTGGATGCCGAAGTCACCGAAGGCCAGCGAGGTGCCACCCTTGGCCGCGCCGCGGCGCTTGGGGTGGTGCTGCTTGCGGTGCTTGACGCGTCGAGGCATCAACATGGTCAGGCCTCCGTTCCGGAAGTCGTCGGCGCGGCAGCGGCCTCGGCGGGAGCCGAGGACTCGGCGGCCGGGGCGGCGTCGCGGTCGGCGCGCGAGGGGCGCGAGCCACGGCTGGGCCGGTCGCCGCCGCGCTGCTGGCGGTTGCCGCCGCGGCCGGGAACACCGGCGCGCGCAGCGGCCTGGGCCTGACGCTCGGCACGGGTGCCGGCGACCTCGCCCTTGTAGATCCACACCTTGACGCCGATGCGACCGAAGGTGGTCTTGGCCTCGTAGAAGCCGTAGTCGATGTCGGCGCGCAGGGTGTGCAGCGGGACGCGGCCCTCGCGGTAGAACTCGGTGCGCGACATCTCGGCGCCGTTGAGGCGGCCCGAGCACTGGATCCGGATGCCCTTGGCACCCGAACGCATCGTGGTCTGCATCGCCTTGCGCATCGCCCGGCGGAACTGCACCCGGCCGGCGAGCTGCTCGGCGACGCCCTGCGCGACGAGCTGGGCGTCGAGCTCGGGGGCCTTGACCTCGAGGATGTTCAGCTGGACCTGCTTGCCGGTCAGCTTCTCGAGCTCGCCGCGGATCCGGTCGGCCTCGGCGCCGCGGCGACCGATGACGATGCCGGGACGCGCGGTGTGGATGTCGACGCGGACCCGGTCACGGGTGCGCTCGATCTCGACCTTGGCGATGCCGGCCCGCTCCATGCCCTTGGAGAGCAGCTTGCGGATGGCGACGTCCTCGCCGACGTAGGCCTTGTAGAGCTTGTCGGCATACCACCGCGACTTGTGGTCGGTGCTGATGCCGAGGCGGAAGCCGTTCGGGTTGATCTTCTGGCCCATCAGGCACCCTTCCTCTTGGTGGTGGAGCCGCCCTCGAGGACGGACGCGGGCTGGACGACGAGGGTGATGTGGCTGGTGCGCTTGTTGATGCGGGTCGCTCGACCCTGCGCACGCGGCCGCCACCGCTTCATCGTGGGGCCCTCGTCGACCATGGCGACGGTGATGACCAGGTCGCCGGCGTCGAGACCCTCGGTGGTCTCGGCGTTGGAGATGGCGCTCTCGAGGACCTTGTAGACGGTCTCGGAGGCGGCCTGCGGCGCGAACTGGAGCAGCGACAGGGCCTCGTCGACCGGGAGACCGCGGACCATGTCGACGACACGGCGGGCCTTCATCGGAGTGATCCGCTGGAAGCGGGCGCTCGCGAAGGCACCCGGCTGGTCGCCCAGCAGGGAGTCGCGGCGCGCGCTGATGCGGTAGCGCTCGGTGGTAGACATCAGCGACGACGCCCCTTCCGGTCTTCCTTGACGTGCCCGCGGTAGGTGCGGGTGGGCGCGAACTCGCCCAGCTTGTGACCGACCATCGAGTCGGTGATGAAGACCGGGACGTGCTTGCGACCGTCGTGGACGGCGATCGTGTGGCCGATCATGTCCGGGATGATCATGGAGCGGCGCGACCAGGTCTTGATGACGTTGTGGCTGCCCTTCTCGTTCTCGGCGTCGACCTTCTTCTGAAGGTGGCCGTCGACGAAGGGGCCCTTCTTGAGACTGCGAGGCATCTGCTTTCCCTACTCTTCCTGGCCCGGTCAGCGCTTGTTCTTGCCGGACTTGCGGCGTCGGATGATCTGGGAGTCGCTGGCCTTGCGCTTGCGCGTGCGGCCCTCGGGCTTGCCCCACGGGGACACCGGGTGACGACCACCCGAGGTCTTGCCCTCGCCACCACCGTGCGGGTGGTCGACGGGGTTCATCACGACACCGCGGACGGTGGGGCGCTTGCCCTTCCAGCGCATCCGGCCGGCCTTGCCCCAGTTGATGTTCGACTGCTCGGCGTTGCCGACCTCGCCGACCGTGGCGCGGCAGCGGACGTCGACGTAGCGCATCTCGCCCGAGGGCATGCGCAGCGTGGCGCGCGAGCCCTCACGGGCGACCAGCTGGGCGCTGATGCCGGCGGAGCGGGCGATCTTCGCGCCGCCGCCGGGACGCAGCTCCACGCAGTGGATGGTGGTACCGACCGGGATGTTGCGCAGCGGCAGGTTGTTGCCCGGCTTGATGTCGGCGGTGGGGCCGGACTCCACGCGGGTGCCCTGGGTGAGGTCCTTGGGCGCGATGATGTAGCGCTTCTCGCCGTCGACGTAGTGCAGCAGGGCGATACGGGCGGTGCGGTTGGGGTCGTACTCGATGTGAGCGACCTTGGCCGGCACGCCGTCCTTGTCGTAGCGACGGAAGTCGATGATCCGGTAGGCGCGCTTGTGGCCACCGCCCTGGTGACGGGTGGTGATCCGGCCCTGGTTGTTGCGACCGCCCTTCTTGGGCAGCGGACGCGTCAGGGACTTCTCCGGCGTCGTACGGGTGATCTCGACGAAGTCGGCGACCGACGAGCCGCGACGGCCCGGGGTGGTCGGCTTGTACTTGCGGATTGCCATGGGTCTGTAGTCCTCTCGCCGCTCAGGCCTGGCCGGCGAAGATGTCGATGCGGTGGCCCTCGGCCAGGCTGACGATCGCGCGCTTGGTGTCCTTGCGCTTGCCCAGGCCGTTGCGCGTGCGACGCGTCTTGCCGGGGCGGTTCAGCGTGTTCACCGAGGTGACCTTGACGTCGAAGATCTTCTCGACGGCGATCTTGATCTCGGTCTTGTTGGCGTCGGGGTGCACCAGGAACGTGTACTTGTTGGCGTCGAGGAGGCCGTAGCTCTTCTCGGAGACCACGGGTGCGATCAGGACGTCGCGGTGGTCCTTGTGCAGGGTGCTCACTTCTCGTCCTCCTCGTGGCTCTGCGCGATGGACTCCTTGGAGCCGGCCTCGACGAAGCCGGCCGCCTCGGCGTCGGCCGGGGTCTTGAACCAGACCTCGGCGACGGTCGCGTCGTACCACTGGCCACCGGGGGCGTGGTACTTCATGGAGTCCTTGTTGCCCTTGATGTCGTAGCCCTCGGGAGCCTCGCCGTCGGGGCCCGGCTGAGCGCCGCCCTCGATGTCGGCGTCGGCGACCGCGGCGAAGCCCTTGATGGCGGGAGCCTCGTCGGCAGCGGCCTCGTCGGCGGCGGCCTTGGTCGCGGGGGCCTTGGCGGCGGGCGCCTTGGCCGCGGGGGACTTGGCCGCGCCGGCGTCGGTGGCACCGGAGACGAACGCCTCGTAGGCGCCCTGGGTGAAGACCACGTCGTCGGCGGCGAGCACGTCGTAGGTGTTGAGCTGGTCGACGGCGACGATGTGGACCTCGACGGCGTTGCGCAGCGAGAGCCAGGTGAGAGCGTCGGAGCGCTCGAGCACGACGAGGAAGCGACCCCGCGGGCTCAGCCCGGTCAGCGCCGCGAGCGCGGCCTTGGTGGAGGGCACCTCACCGGTGATGAGCGACTCCACGACGTGGATCCGCTCGTGGCGGGCCCGGTCGCTGAGGGCACCGCGCAGGGCGGCGGCCTTCATCTTCTTGGGGGTGCGCTGGCTGTAGTCGCGCGGCTGCGGGCCGTGGACGGTGCCACCGCCGGCGAACTGCGGCGCGCGCGTCGAGCCCTGGCGGGCGCGGCCGGTGCCCTTCTGCTTGTAGGGCTTGCGGCCACCGCCGCGGACCTCGCCGCGGGTCTTGGTGGCGTGGGTGCCCTGGCGGGCAGCGGCCTGCTGCGCGACGACGACCTGGTGGATCAACGGGACGTTGACCTCGACGTCGAAGATCGCGGCGGGCAGGTCGACGGCGACGGTCTTGGCCGTGTCGTTCTTGGCAGCCATGCTCAGGCCTCCTGCTTCTTCGCGGCCGAGCGGAGCATGATGAGGCCGCCCTTGGGGCCGGGAACGGCACCCTTGAGCAGGATCAGGCCCTTGTCGGCGTCGACGGCGTGCACGGTGACGTTCTGGGTGGTGACGGTGTCGGTACCCATGTGGCCGGCCATGCGGACGCCCTTGAACACGCGGCCGGGGGTGGCGCAGGCGCCGATCGAGCCCGGCTTGCGGTGGTTGCGGTGCGCACCGTGGGAGGCGCCCACGCCGGAGAAGCCGTGGCGCTTCATGGTGCCGGCGAAGCCCTTGCCCTTGCTGGTGCCGGTGACGTCGAGGACGTCGCCCGCGGCGAAGGTGTCGACCGGGAGCTCCTGGCCCACGGTGTAGGTGGAGGCGTCGGCGGTGCGGATCTCGACCACGTGACGACGCGGGGTCGTGCCGGCCTTCTCGAAGTGCCCGGCCTGCGGCTTGGAGACCTTGCGGCCCTCGATCTCGCCGTAGCCGACCTGGATGGCGTTGTAGCCGTCGGGCTCGGGCAGGCGGACCTGGGTGACCACGTTGGTGTTGGCCGCGATCACGGTGACCGGGATGACCTTGTTGTTCTCGTCCCAGAGCTGGGTCATGCCGAGCTTGGTGCCCAGCAGGCCCTTCACGTTGCGTTCGGTAGTCATGGCGATCCTCAGAGCTTGATCTCGATGTCGACGCCGGCCGGCAGGTCGAGGCGCATCAGCGAGTCGACGGTCTTCGGGGTGGGGTCGATGATGTCGATCAGTCGCTTGTGGGTGCGCATCTCGAAGTGCTCGCGCGAGTCCTTGTACTTGTGGGGCGAGCGGATGACGCAGTACACGTTCTTCTCGGTCGGCAACGGCACGGGGCCGGCGACCTTCGCACCCGTGCGGGTGACGGTGTCCACGATCTTGCGCGCCGAGGTGTCGATCACCTCGTGGTCATAGGCCTTGAGCCTGATGCGGATCTTCTGTCCCGCCATAGGTAGCTCGTCCTTCTCGCTCGTCCTGCGTGCTTGCTTGGGTCCTGGGGCTGCTCGCCTCCCACCCCCGCGGTCGGGCGTGTCGCCTGCGTGGAACATGGAACAGGGCGTTACGCATCGATCGCTGTGTGGAGCGGCATCGAGGCTGTCGGCTGATCGGGTCTCCTGGTGCGGTGCGGCCGTCGGTCGAGGCCCTCACCACGTCACACATGAGGCAGCCCGCCGAGGCGGAGCCGGGAGACGCGATTCAGGAGTCAAGACATGCCGCACCCCGGCAACCCGCCGGAGCAACCTGGATATCTTGGCAGAGATCGACAGAGGCGCCAAATCCGAATGGCATCCCGCCCGTTCTCACCGCCCACCTGAGAGCATAGGCCGCCCGGGGACCGCCCGGAGCAGCCTGCCGTCCCCGCTCAGGAGCCACGCCGAAGCCATGTCTGATCAACCCCCCTCACCCGATCAGCCGGCCTATCCCCCTCCGGGCTCGCCCCCTCCCCCGGCCTCGCCACCCCCGCCCGGGGCGCCGCCGCAGGACTCCCCGCCGCCGGGTGCCGAGCCGTCCGGGTCCCAGTGGTCGGCCGGACCGCAGTGGGCGCCCGTCTCTCCTCCAGGCCAGCCCGGTCAGCTCCCCGGCCAGTTCCCGGGCCAGTTCGCCGGCCAGGCGCCGGCTTGGACACCGGCCCGCGGGATGCTGGGTGCCGCGCACAAGCCGGGCGCGATGCCGCTGCAGCCGCTGAGCCTCGGCGCGATCTACGACGCCGCGTTCCGGATCATCCGGTTCAACCCGAAGGCGACCGTCGGCTCGGCGGTGCTGGTGGCCGCGGTGGCGATGGTCATCCCGGTGCTGCTCACCGCGGTGCTCACCTTCACCGTCGGGATCACCCTCGACACGACGTCCAGCGGCGACATCGACGACAGCGACCTGCTCGGCGCACTGCTCGCCTACGGCTCGCTCGGCCTGGGCGCGATCCTCCAGAGCCTCGGGTTGATCTTCGTCACCGGCATGGTGGCGCACGTGACCCATGCGGCCGCGGTCGGGCGCCGGCTCACCCTGGGCGAGGCGTGGGCCGCCACGGCCGGCTCGCGCTGGCGCCTGGTCGGGCTGGCGGTCGTGCTGGGTCTGGCCACCACGCTGCTGATCGCGATCTACGTCGCGTTCTGGGTGCTGCTCGTCGTCGCTTCCGGCGCCACGCTGGTCGCGGTCCTGGTCGGGCTGGCGACGGTGCCGGTGTTCCTCGCCGTGCTCGGGTGGTTCTGGATCCGCGTCTACTACCTTCCCGTGCCCGCCCTGATGCTCGAACGGCTCGGCATCTGGGAGAGCATCGCGCGCGGCTACCGGCTCACGCTCGGCCAGTTCTGGCGCACCCTCGGCATCGCGCTGCTCACCGTCCTCATCGCCTCGACCGCCGGGCAGATGCTGTCGTTCCCGTTCGCCCTGATCGCCCAGGTCGGCGCCGTAACCGCCGGCAAGTACGGCGCCCTGGTGCTCATCGTCGGAACCGCGCTCGCCCAGGTGACCTCGACGGCCTTCGTCGCGCCGTTCAGCTCGGCGGTCACCTCCGTGCAGTACCTCGACCTGCGGATGCGCAAGGAGGCCTACGACATCGAGCTGATGCGTGAGGCCGGGGTCCTGGACGCGTGAGCGCCGCGCATCCGGTGACCCTCGCGGCCGTCGATCCACCGCTGGATCCTTCGGCCGACGAGGCGCGCCGGCTGCTCCAGGTCGAGTTGAGCAAGCCCGACTACCACGACGACGACCTCCTCCAGAGACTGCTGGACTGGATCCAGCGTCAGATCGACGGCACCGTCGACGGCGCGAGCTCGATCCCGCCGCTCACCTGGTTCGCGATCACGTTCCTCGTCGTCGCGTTGATGGTCGCCGCGGCGTTCCTCATCTCGCGGGCGCGAGGCACCGCCCGGCGCAAGGGCGTCGAGCAGCGTGCGGTGCTCTCCGACGAGATCGTCACCGCGGCCGAGCTGCGCGCCCGCGCCGAGCGAGCACTGGCCGAGGGCCGCAACGCCGAGGCGGTCATCGACGGCTTCCGAGCGCTCGCGCGCCGCCAGATCGAACGGGGTCGCCTCGACGACGTCGCCTCGATCACCGCCCACGAGGTCGCTGCCGCGCTGGCCACCGAGTACCCCGAGCGGCGCGAGCGCACCGCCGCGGGGGCAGACCTGTTCGACGCCGTCATGTACGGCGAGCGACCCGCCACCCGCGAGCAGGCACTCGCCGTCCTCCAGCTCGACCAGGATCTGGCGGCGGCTCGATGAGCACGACCACCGCTCCTGCCTCGTCGGCTCCTGCAGCCGGCCGTTGGCGCCGCCACCGGAGCAGTCTGCTGATCGTGGCCGCCCTGGTCCTTGCCGTGGCGCTGGTGATCTTCCTCGGCACCGGCGGGGAGGATCGCCAGGCGCGCCTCGACCCCGCCAACTCCCGGGCCGCCGGCGCACAAGCCGTGGCGAAGGTGCTCGCGGCGCAGGGCGTCGAGGTCGACGTCGTCCGTTCCGCGGACGAGCTCGACGACGCCGCGGTCGGCGCGGATACGACGGTGGTGGTCACCTCGGCCGACTCCCTCGGCGAGAGCACGGTGACGCGGCTGCGCGAGCAGACCACCGATGCCCGCCTCGTCGTGGTGGATCCGCGACCCGGGCTGTTGGGCCTCCTGGGGGTCGACGGTCCGGTCGACGACCTCGACACCACCGACCCGATCGCCGCCGGCTGCTCCGACCCGCGCTACGCCGACCTCTCGATCGACGTCGACTACGCCACGGGGCTGCCGGGCACGATCACCTGCTTCGGCGGCGCCCTCGCGATCTCGTCGGTCCCGGGCGCACCGGACGCCGAGCTGGTGCTCCTCGGCGCCGGCGACCTGCTCACCAACGACCAGATCACCCGCGCCGGCAATGCCGCGCTCGCACTGCGCCTTCTCGGCGAGGACGATCGCCTCGTCTGGTACATCCCCGACCTGAGCGATCTCGACGGCGGCGACGGCGTCTCGTTGCGCTCCCTGGCCCCCGACTGGATCGGACCGGGGATCGGCCTGGTCGCGGTAAGCGTGATCGCCCTCATGTTCTGGCGCGGACGCCGGCTCGGGCCGCTGTCCACCGAGCCGCTGCCGGTCGCCGTGAAGGCCATCGAGACCACCCGCAGCCGGGGCCGCCTCTATCGCCGCGCCGGCGACCGGGAGCACGCGGCCGCCGCGCTGCGCGCCGCGACGCGCAGCCGAGCCCGCGAGCGCCTCGGGCTCGGCGCCGGCACCGATGAGGCCACGCTCATCCGCGACCTGGCCCGACACCTGGGCCGCCCGGAGGCCGCCGTCGCCGACGTCGTCGGATCCTTCGGGCGACCGCCCGCCACAGACCGTGAACTGATCGTCCTCGCGGCCGATCTGAACGCACTCGAGGAAGAGGTACGCCGCACATGACCGACCTGTCGTTGGACAAGCCGGACGACTCCGCCCGCCCGGAGCGGACGGACACACCGAGCGCCGAGGAGGCGCGCGCGCGGCTCGGCGCCGTCCGGCAGGAGGTGGCCAAGGCCGTCGTCGGCCAGGACGCCGCCGTGTCCGGACTGCTCGTCGCCATGCTGGGTGGCGGCCATGTGCTGATGGAGGGTGTGCCGGGCACGGCCAAGACCCTCCTGGTGCGCACGCTCGCGGCCTCGCTGGACGTCGAGACCCGGCGGGTGCAGTTCACCCCCGATCTGATGCCTGGCGACATCACCGGCTCGATGGTCATCGACTCCCACGCCGGCGAGCTGTCCTTCCGCGGCGGCCCGGTGTTCACCAACCTGCTGCTCGCCGACGAGATCAACCGGACGCCGCCCAAGACCCAGTCGGCGCTGCTGGAGGCGATGGAGGAGGGCCAGGTCTCCGTCGACGGCGTCACGCACGCGCTGCCCAAGCCGTTCCTGGTGGCCGCCACCCAGAACCCGGTGGAGTACGAGGGCACCTATCCGCTGCCCGAGGCGCAGCTGGACCGCTTCCTGCTCAAGGTGGTGCTGCCGGTGCCCGAACGGGCGGCGGAGATCGAGATCCTCACCCGGCACGCGGGCGGCTTCGACCCGCGGGACGTCGCCGCGGCCGGCGTCCGCGCCGTGGCGGGCGCGGCCGACATCGAGGCCGGTCAGCGCGCCGTCCGCGGGGTGCAGGTGAGTCCCGAGGTCGCCGCCTACATCGTCGACATCGCGCGGGCCACGCGCGAGTCGCCGTCGCTCTCGCTCGGCGTGAGCCCGCGTGGTGCCACCGCTCTGCTGCGGGCCGCGCGGGCCTGGGCCTGGCTCACCGGACGTGACTTCGTGACGCCCGACGACGTCAAGTCGCTGGCCCACGCCACCTTGGTGCACCGGCTCGGGCTGCGCCCGGAGGCCGAGCTGGAGGGTGTCGACGTCGGCCAGGTGCTGGCCTCGGCGCTCGGCTCGGTCCCGGTGCCGCGGTAGCGACGTCGACGATGGCGATCACCGGCCGTGTGCCGCTCCTGCTCATCGTGGGCCTGGTCCCGGTGGTGCTGCGCCCTGCCGTCAGCACGGTGTGGCTGTGGGTGCTGCTGGTCGCGGTGCTGTGCCTGATCGACTGGCTGCTCGCGCCGCGGCCCGCTTCGCTTGCGTTCGTGCGGCGCCCCACGCCGTCGGTGCGGATGGGCCATCCCGCCCAGACCCGGCTCGTGGTGACCAACGACTCCACGCGCACCGTGCGCGGCGTGGTGCGCGATGCCTGGCAGCCGACCGCCGGGGCTACCGACGACCGGCACCGCATCCGCCTCTCCCCCGGCGACCGGGCCGTGCTCGACACGCCGCTGCTGCCCCGACGGCGCGGCGACCTGCGCGCGTTCGGAGTCACGGTCCGGCTCCCGGGTCCGCTCGGCCTGGTGGCTCGGCAGCGCACGCTGCAGGTGCCGGGCACCGTGCGCTCGCTGCCGCCGTTCGAGTCCCGCAAGCACCTGCCCTCGCGGCTGGCCCGGCTGCGCGACCTCGACGGTCGCTCGGCGGTGCGGGTGCGCGGCCAGGGCACGGAGTTCGACTCGCTGCGCGAGTACGTGCGCGGCGACGACGTCCGCTCGATCGACTGGCGCGCCTCGGCCCGCACTCCGAACGTCGTGGTGCGCACCTGGCAGCCCGAGCGCGACCGCCGGGTGGTGCTCGTGCTCGACACCTCGCGCACCTCGGCGGGCCGGGTCGACGACGTCCCGCGCCTGGACTCGGCGATGGACGCCGCCCTCCTCCTCGGGGCCCTCGCCGCTCGCGCCGGCGACCGGGTCGACTTCGTGGCCGGCGACCTGAAGATCCGCTCGCGGCTGCGTTCGGCCGGTGCCCGCGAGGTCGCCGCACGCCTCCAGGACGCGATGGCCGACCTCGAGCCGGTGATCGCCGAGGCCGACTGGGACGGCCTGGCCGGCGCCGTCCAGGGTTTCGGGAAGCAGCGCGCCCTCGTCGTCCTGCTCACGCCGTTGGAGCCCTCGGCGATCGAAGAGGGCCTGCTCGCGGTGCTACCTGCGCTCACCCGCCACCACCGCGTCGTGATCGCCTCCGTCCGCGACCCCGAGCTCGACCGGCTCACCTCCACGCGCGACACCATCGACGAGGTCTACGACGCCGCAGCCGCCGAGCAGGCCGCCCAGCGCCGCACCCGCACCGCCCAGCTCCTCACGCGTCTCGGCGTCGACGTCGTCGATGCCGACGCCGAGCACCTCCCCCCTGCCCTGGCCGACCACTACCTCGAGCTCAAGGCGCGCGGGCTGCTCTGAGCACTTCCGGCGTCAGGTACGCATCGGATGGGCTTGTCCGGTGGCGTGGAGTTGGTGGTGGTGGAACGGACAGTGGAGTCGGGCGTCCTTGGTGTTGGTGTCGCCTCCGTCTTGCCACGAGTGGGCGTGGTGGACGTGACAGAAGGCGGCGGGGGTGTCGCAGCCGGGGGTTTGGCAGTGCTGTTGTTCGAGGGCGATCGCGTGGCGTTGGGCTGGGGTGTGGAAGCGCCTTGTGCGGCCGAGGTCGAGGACCTCGCTGCGGGTGCCGAGGACGGCGGGGATGACCCCTGCCTCGCAGGCGAGCCGTCGGGCAAGTCCTGGTGAGATGGCCGTGCCGGTGTCGAGGTGGGCTGCCTTCAGGCCGCCGAGCAGGGTTTCCAGTTGAATGGTGACGATGACGGTGGCGTTGAGCCCGCCGGCCTTGGGGAGCTTCTCGGTGGGGAACCGCTCCACGTACTCGGCGAACGCCAGGCCCAGTCTCTGCGGGGTGGGCTTCTCGTGGTCATAAGCCCCGGCGCCGTCGGTGGCTCTGACGTGTTTGGGTGCGGCGAGCGCGGCGAGGGCTTTGCGGAGCATCGAGCCCTGCGCGGCGGGGAGGGTGAACCGACCATGAGTGAGGCCTTGGTCGTCGTCGTACATCGCGAACGACGTGTGCTTCCGGGCCCGTGCTTCCTCGGCCTCCAAGTGTCGGGCTTCGTGCTCGTCGGCGCGGGCGGGGTCGATGACTTCCAGGATGCGGCGGCCGAGGATCTTCAAGGCTTTCGCGTCGTGGTAGGCCGCTTCTGCGATCAGGTGCTTCTCGGCGAGGTCGCGGTGTTCGGGGTCGAGCTCGTCGACCGCCGCGACGATCACCGCCGCTTGGTCCGGCAGCACCCGTCCCTCCGCCGCAGCGATCCGGGTTTGTTCGTGGGTCGCCAGCTCCCGGGCGAGGCGGGTGGTGCGGTGCGCGTGGCCGGGGGTGATCGGGACCAGCCGGCGCAGCCAGGCACTGGTCGACCGGGCGCCGATCGTGCCGGGCAGGTCCAGGGCCTCCGCCTGGGTGAGGGTGCGGGCCTCGAGCTCGGCGAGGCTGGCGGCGACTTCGGCCAGGTCGACCAACAAGGCAGCGGTGTCGTCGGCGTCCAGGCTCCACAGCGGGGTGTCGACGTGGCCGGCGAGGTCCTTCTTGAACCGCGCCACCAACGCCGCGAGCGGGTGCCCGGTTCCGGTGTCGGTGGTGGCGGCCATGTCTGATTCTACCTCGCCGGGCGCGTATTCGCTAGCGTGTTCTAACACGGTCTTGGGGTGCCGGGGTTTCGTCGGCGCTCGCTGGCGCTCGCTTGCTCAACCTCCGGCCGGGGGGCGATTCTTCGGAGGTTGAGCAAGCGGTGCGCGTGAGGAACGAGCGCGGACCGCGCCGACGAAACCTGGCAACCGACCCCGGAAACGCGAGCCGGGCGGCCCGGGCGCGGACCAATCAGCGACGGCGGACCGAGCAGGGGTGGCCGCGCAGGCGGCGGCGCGGGCGGAGCCCGTGCCGGCAGCGCGCCGGATGAGTCGACCGACCGGGACCCGCAGTCAAGGACGGACGAAGTCCGCCGCGAAGCGGACGCCGCAGGCGATCCTTGACGGCGGGTGTCGGTCGACTACGCGCGCGGCCACCCCACCACCCAGGTCAGCCGATCGACCGAGCACAGCACGAACCCATCACAATCTCGCAGTCCGCCGCCGGGGTTTCGTCAGCGCTCGCTGGCGCTCGCTTGCTCAAACTCCGGCCCGGGGGGCGACTCTTCGGAGGTTGAGCAAGCGGGACGCGTGAGGAACGAGCGCGGACCGCGCCGACGAAACCTCGCAACCGACCCCGGAAACGCGAGCGGCGTGAGTCGGGACCGAGCGAGTCGGCGTACTCGGACCGAGAGGGGTGGCCGCGCAGGCGGCGGCGCGGGCGGAGCCCGTGCCGGCAGCGCGCCGGATGAGTCGACCGACCGGGACCCGCAGTCAAGGACGGACGAAGTCCGCCGCGAAGCGGACGCCGCAGGCGATCCTTGACAGCGGGTGTCGGTCGACTACGCGCGCGGCCACCCCACCACCCAGGCCAGTCGATGCACCGAGGCAACAAGAGCCCGCCACAGTCGCGCAGGCGGTCGCCGGGGTTTCGTCAGCGCTCGCTGGCTGTTCGCTTGCTCAACCTCCGGCGGCGGCGCTCGCTTGCTCAACCTCCGGCGGTCAGCGCCAGCGTCACTCGATGACGCGGATCAGCTTCTTGTTCACGAACTCCTCCATGCCGTAGCGGCCGAGCTCGCGGCCGAAGCCGGAGCGCTTCACGCCGCCGAAGGGCAGCTCCACGCCGTCGGCGTCGACGCCGTTGATGAAGACCATGCCGACGTCGAGCTGGTCGGCGACGCGCTCGGCCTGCGCGACGTCGGGGGTGAAGACGTACGAGCCGAGACCAAAGGGGGTGTCGTTGGCGAGCGCCACGGCCTCCTCCTCGGAGGCGACCTTGAAGATCATCGCGACCGGGCCGAACAGCTCGTCGTAGAACGCGGGGTTGTCGGGGGCGACGTCGGTGAGGAAGCCGCTGGGCGAGAACGCGCCCTCGGCGTCACCGGAGAGCTCGGGTCGCGCGCCGTTCGAGACCGCCTGTGCGATCTGCTCGCCGAGACGGTCGGCGGCGGCCTGCGAGGACAGCGGGGAGTCGATCGCGGCCTCGGCGAGCTTGGCCTGGTAGGCGGCCACGAAGTCGTCGTACAGCGAGTCGATCACGATGATCCGCTTGCCGGCGTTGCAGGCCTGACCGGTGTTGCCGTTGCGCGCCGCGACCGCTGCCTCGGCGGTGGCCGCCAGGTCGTTCGAGCCGAGCACGACGAACGGGTCGGAGCCGCCGAGCTCGAGGACGACCTTCTTCAGGTTGCGTCCGGCTATCTCGGCGACGGCGGCACCGGCACGCTCGGAGCCGGTGAGCGAGACACCCTGGACTCGGGGGTCGGCGATCATGTCGGCCACCTGGTCGTTGGTGGCGTAGACGTTGACGTAGGTCCCCACGGGGAAGCCCGCGTCGGCGAAGATCTCGTGCAGCGCCGCGGCCGACTCCGGGCACTGCGGCGCGTGCTTGAGGATGATCGTGTTGCCGGTTGCCAGGTTGGGGGCGGCGAACCGAGCCACCTGGTAGGCCGGGAAGTTCCACGGCATGATCCCGACCAGGACGCCGATCGGGCACCGCCGGATCACCGCGCTGCCCGTGCCGGCCAGCAGGTCGATCGGCTCGTCGGCGAGGAACTTCGCGGCGTTGTCGGCGTAGTAGCGGTAGATCGCCCCGCTGAACTCGACCTCGCCGCGGGCCTCCGCGAGCGGCTTGCCCATCTCGCGCACGATGATGTCGGCGAGCTGGTCGACCCGCTCGTCGTGCAGGTCGGCGACCTTGTGCAGCAGACGGGCGCGGTCCTCGACCGACGCCGTGCGGCTCCAGTCGACGTAGGCGGCCTGCGCCTGGGTGAGCGCGGTCTGGATGTCGGCGTCGCTCGCCGTCGGATACTCACGGATGAGCTCCCCGGTCCTCGGGTCGCGGACGTAGTACTCGCTCATGTGGCTGGTTCCTTCCGGCCGATCGGGTGCTGCTTCGATGTTGTAGAGAGTCTCAGCCTGGAGTCAGGCCTGCGTGGCCACCCTGTCCTCGAGCAGGTCCGCGGCCAGGTCGCCGGTCTCCCCCTCGAGCACTGCGCGGCGGCCGAGGGTGAAGACGTAGAGGAGGAAGACGAGCAACGCGGCGAAGCCGATGGAGATCCGTGCCCAGGTGGGCAGCGGCGACGGCGTCACGAACGCCTCGATGACGCCGCTGACGAACAGCACGACGATCAGTCCGAGGGCGACCGTGATGCCGGTGCGCCCCTCCTTGGCCATCGACTGCGCACGAGTGAGTCCTCCGGGCTCGACGAAGGACCAGAACAGCCGCAGTCCGAAGCCGGCTGCGACGAACACCGCGGTGAGCTCGAGCAGTCCGTGCGGGAGGATCAGCCCGAAGAACAGGTCTCCACGGTCGTGCCGGATCATGATCGAGCCGATGACGGCGACGTTGAGCAGGTTGTTGAAGAGCAGGACGATGACCGGCACCCCGAGGACGCCGAACGCGATGCACAGCGCGGCGACCCAGGCGTTGTTGATCCACACCCGCGCCGCGAAGCTCTGCGCCGGGTTCTCGCTGTAGTAGCTCTCGAAGTCGGTGTTGACCAGCTGGTCGACCTGCTCGGGGCTCAGCAGGCTCTGCTCGACCACCGGGTTGTCCAGCAGCCACAGCATCATCACCGCCATCACCACGACGTTGGCCAGCCAGGTCGAGATCCACCACCAGCGCAACCGGTAGAGCGCGGCCGGGAACCGATGGGTGAAGAACCGGCCGAAGCGCGCCCAGCTGGACACCCGTGTGCCGACCAGCCGGATGCGGGCGCGGGCCAGCAGGGAGGACAGATAGGCGATCAGCTGGCTGTCGGGCGCGGAGGTCCGCACGACGGAGAGGTGGGTCGCCACCTGCTGATAGCGCTCGACGAGCTCGTCGCTCTGGACCCCGTTCAACCGGCCCGACGAGAGAAGCTCCTCGAGCCGGCGCCACTCGTGCGAGTGCGCGAGCACGTAGGCGTCCAGATCCACACCGAGACCCTATCCATCGGCCGATCGGCGGCGTCCGCGCACAGGCCGCTGGCCCGCCTGGGAGACTGAGCGCGATGACCGCTCCGCAGGCAGGCACTCCGCCTGAGTTCACGATGCTCACCAGTGACGACCTCGTCACCGGGGAGGCCGTCGCGCTCGACCTGCCGCCCGCCTCGCTCGGGTCGCGGATCGCCTCCGGACTCATCGACGTCGTGGCGACGGTGGTTCTGCTGATCCTGGTCAGCCTCGTGGTCGGCATCGCCGCGCTCAGCTTCGACCCGGCGCTCGCCGACGCCGTCTTCATCGCCGCGATCGTCGTGGTCTTCGTGGGCGCGCCCACCGCCCTGGAGACGTTCACCCGCGGCCGCTCGCTCGGCAAGCTGGCCCTCGGGCTGCGCACCGTGCGCGACGACGCCGGACCGATCTCGTTCCAGCACGCCCTGATCCGCTCGCTGGTCGGCTTCGTCGAGATCTACGCGCTGGGAGGCGTGCCGGCCTTCCTCTCAGCACTCGTGAGCGGGCGGGGCAAGCGGCTGGGCGACTTCGCCGCCGGCACGTACGTCGTGCGCTCCCGGGTCGCGCTGAACCTGCGACCTCCGATGCCCATCCCTCATCATCTGGCGGCCTGGGCCGCCCAGGCCGACATCGCCGCGCTCCCCACCGGGCTCGCCCTGGCGGTGCGGCAGTACCTCGCGCGGCTCCCGAACCTCGATCCCGCCTCGAGGGCGCGCGTCGGCGTCCGCTTGGCCGAGCAGGTGAGCGAGTACGTCGCTCCGCTCCCTGCACGCGGGACGGCTCCCGAGGACTTCCTGGCCGCAGTCATCGGTGCGCGGCGCGACCGCGACCTGGCCCGGCTGCGCCGTCAGGACGACTTCCGGCGGCGGCTGACCTCGCGGGCCAACTGAGGACCACCGACCCGACCGGGGGTCAGCGGGGTCGGCCCGGCTCACCCTGCGAGGGGTGGGTTGGGGCATCCTAGTGAGGATGTCGATCCGGGGTGGTGTCTGGCTGGCGCTGGCCCTCGTCGTCCTGGGCGTCCTCGCGATCTTGCTGACAGGGCGCGGAGCGTTGCACGACGCGCCGATAGCGGTGGTCGCCCCCGACGTCGTCGCCGTACCACTGGCCGAGGACGTGACCACGGCCACCGACGGCACCTTGTCGGTGATCGGCATGGCCGACCGCGCGAAGGCCGACCAGCTGCTCGAGGACGGCGACGTCGCGGCCGTCCTGGTTCTCGACCTCGGCGGGACCGACGACGAGCTGCTGCTCGCCTCGGGCAGCAGCGAACGGGCACGCACTGCGCTCGTCGAGCAGATCGGCGAGGTGTCGAAGAGCTACGGCCGCACCGTCTCGGTGTCGGCCCCGCCCTCCTCGGGATGGTCCTCGGCGAGCCTGGGGATGCTGGCCGCGCTTCTCGGCTGGCTGACCGTGATCGTGATCTCCGTGGTGCGCGGCCCCTATGCCGCCACGCTGCGCGAGGGCGTCGCGCGGCTCGCCGTCGTGGTCGCGGTCGCCGCGTCAGCGGGAGGTGCGGCCGGCCTGCTGGCCGGTGGCCCACTGGTCGCGCTGACCATCGCCCTGGCCGTGACCGGCGCCGGCGTCACCACGCTGGCTGCCGAGGCGCTCATCGGCCTTCCCGGCCTGGCCGTGGCCGCCGGACTCCTGATCGTCACCGGGATCCCGGTGGTCACTGCGACCGACACGCTGCTCATGCCCCGGCCGGCACGCCTCGTGGTGGATGGCACGGTCACCGGCGCGGTCGTCGAGGCGCTCCATCACCAGGCGCACTCCTGGCCCAGCGGCTGGCCGGCGGTGACGTTGGGGGGCTGGATCGTCCTCCCGCTCCTCGTCCTGATCGTGAGTCGCGCCGTCCGTGCGGAGGGCGAGCCGATCCCACCGCGACGCTGGCGCGTCTCGATGCTGGCCGGCCTGGTCCTCGTCACCGCGGCGGCTGGTGCCACCCGAGCCGCCACCAGCGGCGACCCGGCTCCGCCCGCATCGGTCAGAGGTCTGGCCACCGACACCGCATGCCTTGACACCGGGACGGTCAGCGGCGTCGACGATCTCAATCGGGTCGCCCGGCTACGCGGGAACAACCAGTTCCAGGGCGGCGACGTCGGCGTGGAGGCCAAGCTCCAGGACGGCCGCATCATCTGGCTCTTCGGCGACACGCTCCGCTCCCCCGACGGTGCTACGGAGGAGTTCGTCCGCAACTCCATGCTCGTGGTGGAGCCGGGGTGCCTGCGGGTGCTTCGCCCGGTGGGCGGCGGGGCGGTGCTGCCCGACCGCAACGACAAGATCGGCTACTGGCCAATGTCGGTGACCGTCCAGCACCGCCACAACTACGACGTGGTCACGGTCTTCGCGCAGCGGGTTCAGTCGCGCGGCTCCGATGTGTTCGACTTCGAGACGCTGGGTCCCTCGGCGGCCGTGTTCGTCGTCCCTCGCGGCCGAACACCGCAGCTGCTCACCTTGCGAGACCTCGGGGCCGACGACAGCGACGTCGAGCGGCCGATGTGGGGGGCGGCGTCGATGATCGACGACGGCTGGCTGTACGTGTACGGGACGGCGCGGCCGGCCGATGACTCCTCGTTCGGCTACTCGCTCTCGGTGGCCCGGGTGAGGCCCGACCAGGTCCTCCAACAACGCCGGTGGAGCTACTGGGACGGCACCGGGTGGACATCTCACGCCGGGCAGGCGGCTGCGCTCATCGAGCCGGTCCAGGGGGTCTCACAGACGCTCAGTGTGTTCCGCAAGGGGGACACCTACTATGCGTTCTCCAAGCGCGACGACTTCCTGGGTCAGGACCTGGTGTTCTGGACCTCTCCCAGCCCGACCGGGCCGTTCACCGCGCAGCCCCCGGTCGCCGACCTCCCTTCCGACCTCGCCGACGGGCAGTTGCGGTACATGCCACTGGCGCACCCCGACCTGTTTCCTGCCGAGGACTCGGTGGTCGTGTCTTACAGCCGCAATAGCACCGATCTCGGCGCCGTCATCGAGGATCCGCTCCTGTATCGCCCGGGATTCCTGCGCCTCCCGCTTCCCCGAGGTGGGTCCTGAGGGCCGCGCCTCGAACTCGCCGTGGAGCGCGGCTCAGCGCTCGGCGGCGTCCGGGCCGGCTGTGCGTGGGATCGCGAGGACCGCGAAGGCGGCAGCGACACACAGAGCGCCCGCGGTGAGCCAGGCCAGCAGGTAGTCGCCGGTGCCTTGCCGGATCAGGCCCGCGAAGCTGGCCGCCACCCCGGCGCCGACCATGTGCGCCGCGAACACCCACCCGAAGACGACGCCGGCGCGGACCGCACCGAAGTGTGCCCGGCACAGCATCACCGTCGGCGGCACGGTGGCGACCCAGTCGAGGCCGTAGAACACGATGAACACGAACAGACTCGGGTGCACGACGTCGGCCAGCAGGTACGGCACCGCGAGCAGCGAGAGCCCCCGGAACAGGTAGTAGACGAACAGCAGGTAGCGGCTGTCGACGCGATCGGTGAGCCACCCGCTGGCGATCGTGCCGACGATGTCGAAGACGCCGATCAGGGCCAGCAGGCCGGCCGCCGTCGTCTGCGGGAGGCCGTGGTCGTGCGAGGCGGCGATGAAGTGGGTGCCGATCAGGCCGTTGGTCGACCAGCCGCAGATCCAGAACGTGCCGAACAGGATCCAGAAGACCTTCGAGCGTGCCGACTCCCGCAACGTCGTCAGCGCCACCCGCGCCGCGCTGCGGCCGGGCGTCGGGGCTGGCTCGG
This sequence comes from Nocardioides epinepheli, assembly GCF_037936805.1. NCBI lineage: Bacteria > Bacillati > Actinomycetota > Actinomycetes > Propionibacteriales > Nocardioidaceae > Nocardioides > Nocardioides epinepheli. The sequence goes on from NZ_JBBMMC010000001.1 coordinate 377,737, forward strand.
GCGGCGCCTCCGGGTCGGCGCCGTAGGCGGTGGTGCCGACGGCGGCCGGCGAGTCGGCGAGCAGCAGCAGCACGAGGGGCACCAGCAGCAGGGCGAACCCGGCGATCAGACCGGCCGCCCAGCGCCAGCCCGGGCCGTCGGCGAGCGCCGCGATCGAGGGCAGGAAGATCAGCTGGCCGGTCGAGCTGGCCGCCGAGAACACCCCGACGACGACGCCTCGGTGCCGCACGAACCACCGGTTCGCGACGATGGCGCCGAACACCAGGGCCAGCGAGCCGGTCCCGATCCCGATGGCGAACCCCCACAGCACCCACAGCTGCCACGCGGCGTCCATCACCAGGGTGAGCCCTGCGCCGATGGCGACCAGGGTGAGCGAGACCGCGACCACGCGGCGCAGTCCGAACCGCTCCATCAAGGCTGCGGCGAACGGCGCGGTGAGTCCGTAGACGATGAGGTTCAGGCTGACCGCGCCGCTGGTGACCCCGCGCGACCACCCGAACTCCTCCTCCAGCGGCTCGAGCAGGGCCCCGGTGGAGGAGCGGAAGCCGGCCGCCGCCATGAGCGCACACAGCGTGATCGCCGCGACCCACCAGGCGCGGTGAATGCGCGGGCGCGTGCGGCGGGGCTCGACCGAGACGCTCACCGCGGCAGGCTAGTTCAGATGCGTCGATCGCGGCGGTGGCGTCCGAGCGGGCCCGACACGCGGTCCAGGCGCGACCTAGTGACCTATTGATTGCGGCGATCACCCCGTTCGGTACGAGTGCTGTCACCTTGTGGACTTGTTCGCCCGCGCCCTTGACGTCGCGCCGCACGTGACCTTCAGTGTGATGTGAAGCACCCCGACGACGTCGGCCAACGCTTCCTCGCACCACGCTAAGCACGCTCGGCGCCGTCGTCTGAGTCGATCCGACCGGGGATGGGTCGTCGCCGGAGCACGAGCGCGCCTACTTCCGCCCCTTCACGGGGCACTTCCGCATGCCCTTCGGCTCCGCCGACGGGTGGTGAAAGGAATCTCGGATGCACTCTCGCAACTCTCAGCGCGCCGTCTCCAGACGCTGGCTGGCCAGACTGATCGCCGCTACCGTGACGCTCGGCCTGGCCGTCGTGCTGGCACCGGCGTCCCCGTCCAACGGCGACGACCCCTCGCCGAGCACCACGAGCAGCAAGGGGGGCGTTCGCCCCTACAAGGGGCCGATCCTCGACCGGAAGCTCGTCGGGCGCGCCGCGCCCGACGAGTGCTTCAGTGAGTTGACCGTGACCCCCACGCCGATCCGCGCCGACGGCACCTGCCCGGCCGGCTCCAAGCCCAAGGTCAACCAGACCTATATCTGGTCGGGCGCCCGGACCGGGCGCTTCATCACCTTCGGTACCGGCGCGAACGTCCCGTGTGTCTCCCGGCTCTACATGCAGTTCCAGCCGTTCGTGAACCGCGACACGACCTGCCAGCTCCAGTACGGTGCGGCCGCCGACCGGATGGGAGCCAACTCCGGCGACCTCACGCCGTCGCGGGTCTACCGGGTCGACTCTCGCACCGACAAGATGACCGAGATCACCCCCGACGACCCGCTGCTCGGCCGCATCGCCGGCCTCCGCGGGGGCGCCGGCAACAACGACGTCGCACTCCTAGTGGGTCAGGCCCTCAAGGGCGACGGGACGCCGACCGTGGTGGGCGCCGCGGTCTTCGCGTTCGAGGGGAGCACCGGTCGTTACCTGGGCTCGAAGGTCCTGCCCGAGATCGGCGCTCTGCGCAATGGTGTGGTCGCCAGCGACGGCAACCTCTACTTCGGAGCCCGCAACAACCCGGCGGTGGGCGGCTCGATCTACAAGTGGACCGGCAACAAGGCGAACCCGTTCCAGTTCGAGAAGGTCGGCAACATCGGCAACGAGGCCGGCTACATCACCGAGCACAACGGTCGCCTGGTCGCCTCCGGCTGGACCACCGCCGTCCCGTTCACCGCGGAGCACCCGGGCGCACCGAGCACCGCCGGGGGTCCCGCCCAGGTCTGGATGGGTCCCAAGCTCCGCCCCGGCGGCCTGACCGAGGATGACGCGGACGACTGGGAGTCGATCTTCAGCTACGCCGACTACGAAGCCGATCCCCTGGTCGCCCAGTCGAACTGGATGGGGGCGGTGCAGTCGTGGCGCGGCAGGCTCTACGTCGGCAGCTACGAGTACCCGTTCACCAACCTCGGGACGGTCTGGAAGGAGTACGGACGCCCCAACACGCAGGTGGGGCGCGTTGCCGACTACCTCGGGGCGGAGCGGGCGACGTCGATCTTCGAGATCAGCAGACCGGGCAAGCGCGCCCAGAAGGTCCGGCTCCTGTACGGCTACAAGCGGATGCCGGTGCGCCTGGAGTCGGGTGCGTGGGTGTTGCGCAAGAACCTGCTCGGCCAGACGCCGAAGTTCGGGCCCGCCGGGTTCGGGAACCGGTTCAACTACTACTCGTGGACCTGGACGGTGCTCAAGGACCGCCTGTACATGAGCACGTTCGACGGATCCGGCGACGTGCGCGCCGCACGCGACATCGCCGCCGGGGTGCTCGGCGTCAGCAATCCCGAACTGCTGGAGCAGGTGGCGCCGGCCCTGCGATTCACCACCGGCGGCTACGACCTGTGGCGGATGGACAATCCGAACCGGCCCGCCGTCGCCGAGACGCTCAACGGCGGTGGCAACAGGTCGCAGTACGGCATCCGGGTGATGCTGCCGTTCGAGGACAAGGGCTTCTTCTACGCCGGCACCGCGGGTGCGAGCAACCTGCGCGTCGGCGTCGAGGACCCCGGGGGCTTCGAGCTGTGGCGGATGACGCCGCGACACTGATGCTCCGGTGATCACGGGTGGGCGACCGGCAGGTCGCCCCACCTGTGCGCGCGGCCGGCGGAGAACTCGAAGGAGACGACATGAGGGACCGGAGGAGCCTCGCGGCCCTGGCCGCCGTCGCCCTGGTCGCGACGACCGGTTGTGCCGGCACGTCAGACCCGCCTCCGCCGTCCCCCACCGCGGAGGGCACGACCGGTCCGGAGCTGACCACCCCGGAAGCCGCGCTCGACGCGGCGCTGCACTGCCCCGCCGCGCTCTCCCACCCCGAGCGTGACCCGGTGCTCCTGGTGCACGGGACGGGCGTGACCGCCGCGGAGACCTGGGAGTGGGGGATGCAGGAAGGCCTGAGCGCCGCGGGCCTCGATGTGTGCACCGTCGACCTTCCCTCACGGTCGCTGGTCGACATCCAGGAGTCCACCGAGTACGTCGTCGGTGCGGTCGAGACGATGCACGCCCTCTCGGGCCGCAAGGTCGACCTGATCGGGCACAGCCAGGGAAATCTCCAGATCCGGTGGGCGCTGCGTTGGTGGCCGGAGATGCGGGCCGCGACCGACGACGCCGTCCTGCTGGCCAGCCCCTCGCACGGCGTCGAGACTGCCGCGGCCACCTGTCCGACCGACTCGTGCAACGCCGCCGGCTGGCAGATGTCACCCGGCTCGGAGTTCCTCCGCGTACTCAACGACGGCGACGAGACACCGGGCACGGTCTCCTACACCTCGATCTACTCGGCCACCGACCCGCTCGTCGTGCCGACCACGACCGCGGCCCTGGAGGGGGCACAGAACATCGAGCTCCAGGAGGTGTGCCCGCTACGACCGGTCACCCACGCCGGGATCCTCTACGACGCCGTCACCTTCGACCTCGTCCTCGATGCCCTCTCCCACGACGGCCCGGCCGACCCGGCTTCCGTCTCCCCCGCGCAGTGCCTGGCCACTCTCGCGCCCGGAGTGAGCGCCGCAGACGTGTCGCGGCTCAACGCCGAGGCACTCACGAAGGCCTTCGGCCGGATCGCCACCGCGGAGCGCGTCTCGGCCGAGCCGCCGCTGCGGGACTACGCGCGGGACTGAGCGGACGCAGACCCGGGGGTGCGGCGCAACGTATCGGAGCGTGTCTTCCACAGCGCTGCCACGTGGCGCGCCGAGGTGCCGCAGCAGCCGCCGATGATCTCCAGGTTCGGGAAGGCCGGTTCGAGGCTTCGGTGGTCGGCCGCAAGGTCCTCGGGGTCCTCGGCGTGAAGCTCGGTAGCGCAGTCGAGCTCGTCGTGGCTGAGTCGCGAGGCGTTGACCCGCAGGCCCCGCACCCGGGCCCGCCAGCCGCCGTCGGGGTCGTCGGTGTCGTCGGCGCCGTTGCTGGCGTCCGGCTCCAGACCGGCGGCGATGTGGACGGGGTGGGCGCAGTTGAGCAGGTAGTGGTCCGGGGCAGCCGCCGCGTCGACCTCGGCAATCGCGTCGGGCAGTGTCGTCCCGCCCGGTAGCCGCCCATCGGTCTCGACGGTGAAGCCGACCGCGATCGGCAGCCCGACCTCTCGCGCAGCGGTCACGACACCGATCGCCTCACCCGGGTCGGTGAGGGTGTAGACGGCGGCGCCGTCGGCACCGGCCTCGGCGAAGGCGGTCAGCTGTGGCCGGTGGTAGGAGGCCGCCTCGCCGGGGTCTATCCGCGAGCCGGGACGGTAGCCGTCCCCGCGCGGCCCGAGGGTGCCGAGAACCCGGACGGTGGCCACCCGCGCAGCCGAGGTCGCCGCGAGATCGGCAAGGAAGTCGATCGCGTCGCGGTTCGCGGCATCGAGGTCTTCCTGCCGGTACCCGAGAGCGGTGCCCCAGTCCGGGTTGCAGCGCCACGTCGGGCTCTCCAGGAGCAGTCCTGCGCCGACGTCCGCGGCGATGGCGGCGAAGGCTGCGTAGTAATCGGCCAGCGCGGCGCGACCCGCCTCGGCGGCCAGGAGCGGGAAGGCCGCGAATCCGGGCAGGTCCCATCCTCGCTCGAAGATCAGCTCGGTCTCCAGTCCAGCATCGGTCACGAACACCGCACACCTCCATAACAGACTATTTAGTCTGTTTTGTACCAGACCATCCAGTCTGGTACAAGAGTGGTCATGCCCAAGAACGGTGCCCCGACCCGCACCCGGATCCTCGACGCAGCCGAGGCCCTGGTGATCGACCACGGCTATGCCGCGACGAGCGTCGATGACGTGATCGCCGCCTCGGCCAGCTCGAAGGGTGCGTTCTTCCACCACTTCGCCTCCAAGCAGGCGCTCGCCGATGCGCTGGTGGAGCGCTACGTCGCGGCCGACCTCGAGATGCTCGACTCCGGACTGGCCGCCGCACGGGCAGCCGGCCCGGATCCCGCCGTCCGAGCCGTGGCGTTCCTCGATCACTTCGTGGGGCTGGCCGACGGCCTGATGGGCGAGCAGTCCGGCTGCCTGTACGCCGCCGTCCTCACCGAGCGTCAGCTCCTCACATCGCAGACGAGTGCCCCGATCGCGACAGCGATCCGCGCTTGGCGCGATGGATTCGCCGCCCTGTTGCGCGAGGCACTACCGGCCGGCTCGCCGATCGACGTCGACGACCTCGCCGACCACGTCTTCGTCACCTTCGAGGGCGCGTTCCTGCTGGCCCGCAGCACCGAGGACCCGTCCCACCTGCGCCGCCAGCTGGGAGTCCTGCGGGCGCTGGTCGAGACCGCGCTGGCCGCCGGCCCTCAGGAGGAGCGGCGGTAGGTCAGGTCGACGATCTCGCGGCCCTTGGCCAGGCCCTTGCGCTCGAACTTGGTCAGCGGGCGCTCGGCCCAGCGCTCCACGATGCCGCCGTCCAGCCCCGGCTCGGCGTCGAGCACCTCGACCATCTGCTCGGCATAGTCGGCCCAGTCGGTGGCCAGGCGCCAGGCGGCGCCGGGGGCCAGCCGGTCGGCGACGACGTGCGCGAAACCGGGAGTGACCAGGCGGCGCTTGTGGTGGCGGGCCTTGTGCCAGGGGTCGGGGAAGAAGGTCCACAGCTCGGCGAGCGAGGCGGGCGCGAAGCGGTGCTCGAGGAGCCAGACCGCGTCGATGGCGCACAGGCGGACGTTCTCCAGCCCCGCCTCGGCCACGCGTCCCATCGTCTCGGCCAGACCCGGCCGCCACACCTCGAGTGCGAGCACGTTGGCGTCGGGACGGGTGGCGGCGAGCGCGGCGGTCGCCTCGCCGACCCCCGCTCCGATCTCGACGACGAGCGGCGCCTCGCGCCCGAACGCCGCGTCCCACGACCAGCCCGGGTCGGCGACGTCCTCGTCGGCGAGCAGCCAGGCCTCGTGGTGGGCCTCCCAGGCCGCGGCCTGGCGAGGGGTGAAGCGACTGCCGCGGCGGGAGTAGCTCACGACCTCCCGGACCCGGCGGCCCTCGGGGGTGAAGCGGTGGTGCGGCCGGGCCGGCGGCGTGCCCGGGGTGTCCTGCTCCTGCACGAGACTCCAGTCGTTGGGGTGGGGGAGTTCCGGCGGTCTAGCCGGAGGCGTAGAAGCGTGCCACAACGGGAAGGAGGGCGGCATCGGCCGGTCCCGGATCGGCTCGGTGACCGGCACCGACGCGCGCCGCACGGCGTCGCGGGCCTACGATCGTGTGCATTCCACCACCAACCAGATGAGGTCTCATGTCGAATCCCTACGGCCAGCCCGGACAGCCCGGTCAGCCGGGCCAGCCCGGTCAGCCCGGCCAGCCCGGTCAGCACGGGCAGCCGCAGTACGGTCAGCCCGGCCAGCCGCCGTACGGCGCCCCGAACCCCTACGGCCAGCCCGGCCAGCAGCAGCCGCCTCAGTACGGGCAGCCCGGCCAGCAGCCTGGCCAGTACGGGCAGCCCGGCCAGCAGCAGCCACCTCAGTACGGCCAGCCCGGCCAGTACGGACAGCCCGGCCAGCAGCAGCCGCCCCAGTACGGCCAGCCCGGCCAGTACGGACAGCAGCCTGGCCAGTACGGCCAGCCCGGTCAGTACGGCCACCCGGGCCAGCACGGCCAGTACGGTCAGCCCCAGCAGTACGGCCAACAGCAGTACGGCCAGCAGCAGTTCGGCCAGTACCCGGGTGTCCCCGGCTATGGCGGCACGCACTCGCTGACCAGCACCTCCTCCATCCTCGGTTGGGCGATGGTCGGATGCGGCGTGCTGCTGTTCATCGCCGCCCTGCTCCCCTGGGTGAGCGTCGACAGCAGCTACGGGGGTGACAGCGAGAACGGATTCAACGATGGGCTCAGCGGTGTCTTCACCTTCCTGCTCGGCCTGATCGGCATCGCTGCCGGTGTCGCGCGCGCGGTGATCGGCAAGAAGGTCCCGCAGATGCCTCTGGCCACGGCCATCGCCGCGATCGCTGCGGGAGCGCTGGTCACCCTGCTCGCCATCCTCGACGTCTTCGACGTCACCGGTGACGACGCCGATGCCGCCAAGGCCCTCGGCGTGGATGTCAGCGTCGGCTTCGGTCTCTGGCTCACCCTGCTGCTCGGCATCGGTCTCGCCGGCGTCGGCGTGGCCGCCCTGCTGACCAACAAGAAGTCCTGACGTCGGCTCCGTCCGGCTCACAAGCGGCCCCGCACCCACCCCGGGTGCGGGGCCGCTTGCGTCTGCCCGCCCTGCTGACTCCCCCATCTCGCTGACCCGTCAGCTATAGCGGACGGGTCAGCGCAACATCGACGGTGACCCGTCAGCCATAGCGGACGGGTCAGCGCAACATCGACGGTGACCCGTCAGCTATAGCGGACGGGTCAGCGAAATGGACAGCGGCCCCGCACCCTGGTGGGTGCGGGGCCGCTGCGTGAAGCAGGTGCTACCTGTGGATCACAGTGGGATCACTTGGTGATCTTGGTGACCCGGCCGGCGCCGACGGTGCGGCCACCCTCGCGGATGGCGAAGCGCAGGCCCTCGTCCATGGCGATCGGCTGGATGAGCTCGACCGACATCTCGGTGTTGTCGCCCGGCATGACCATCTCGGTGCCCTCGGGGAGGGTCACGACGCCGGTCACGTCGGTGGTCCGGAAGTAGAACTGCGGACGGTAGTTGTTGAAGAACGGCGTGTGGCGGCCGCCCTCCTCCTTCGACAGGATGTAGACGCTGGCGTCGAAGTTGGTGTGCGGGGTCGTGGTGCCCGGCTTGATGACGACCATGCCGCGCTCGACGTCCTCGCGCTTGGTACCGCGCAGGAGCAGACCGACGTTCTCGCCCGCCTGGCCCTCGTCGAGGAGCTTGCGGAACATCTCGACACCGGTGACGGTGGTCTTCTGCGAGCCCTCGCGGATGCCGACGATCTCGACCTCCTCGTTGACCTTCACGATGCCGCGCTCGATACGGCCGGTGATGACCGTGCCGCGACCGGTGATGGTGAAGACGTCCTCGACGGGCATGAGGAACGGCTTGTCCGTCTCACGCTCGGGGGTCGGGATGGCCTCGTCGACGGCGCCCATGAGCTCCATGATCGACTCGCCCCACTTCTCGTCGCCCTGGAGCGCCGGGAAGGCGGCCACGCGCACGACCGGGATGTCGTCGCCCGGGAACTCGTACTCGTTGAGGAGCTCGCGCACCTCCATCTCGACGAGCTCGATGAGCTCCTCGTCGTCGACCATGTCGCACTTGTTGAGCGCCACGACCAGGGCCGGCACGCCGACCTGGCGGGCGAGCAGCACGTGCTCGCGGGTCTGCGGCATGGGGCCGTCGGTCGCCGCGACCACCAGGATCGCGCCGTCCATCTGCGCGGCACCGGTGATCATGTTCTTGATGTAGTCGGCGTGACCGGGGCAGTCGACGTGGGCGTAGTGACGCGCCTCGGTCTGGTACTCGACGTGCGCGATCGAGATCGTGATGCCGCGCTGACGCTCCTCGGGAGCCTTGTCGATCTCGTCGAACGCCGAGGCGGCGTTGAGGTCGGGGTGCTTGTCGTGCAGGACCTTGGTGATCGCCGCGGTCAGGGTGGTCTTGCCGTGGTCGATGTGACCGATCGTGCCGATGTTCACGTGCGGCTTGGTCCGCTCGAACTTCGCCTTAGCCACTGTGGGCTCCTCCTGGTGTGGTTGGTACTTGACTCGTACTGATGTGATGTTGCGACCGAGGGTCCCGGACGCGTAGGTCTCTCGTGAGAGAGGTGGCTACTCGCCCCGCACCTTCTTGATGATCTCGTCGGCGATGTTCGTGGGAACCTCGGCGTACGAGTCGAACTCCATCGAGTACGAAGCCTGGCCGGAGGTCTTGGACCTCAGGTCGCCAACGTACCCGAACATCTCGGACAGGGGCACAAGGGCGTCGATGACCATGTCACCGTGACGCTCCTCCTGAGCCCGGATCTGGCCCCGCCGGCTGTTGATGTCGCCGATGACCGTGCCGAGGAAGCTCTCCGGCGTGGTCACCTCCACGGCGAACATCGGCTCGAGCAGGACCGGCTTCGCCTGACGGGCGGCCTCCTTGAAGGCCTGGTTGCCGGCGATCTTGAACGCAAGCTCGGACGAGTCGACGTCGTGGTAGGCGCCGTCCTCGAGGCTGAACTTGACGTCGACCATGGGGTAGCCGGCGAGCACGCCGAACTCCATGGCCTCCTGGCCACCCTGGTCGACCGAAGGGATGTACTCCTTCGGCACGCGACCACCGGTGACGTTGTTGACGAACTCGTACCCAGCGCCGACACCGGTCTCGGGGTCGATGTTGGGGCCGAGCGAGACGACGACCTTCGCGAACTGACCCGAACCACCGGTCTGCTTCTTGTGGGTGTAGCTGTGGTTCGAGACGTCCTTGCGCAGGGTCTCGCGGTAGGCGACCTGCGGCTTGCCGACCGTGGCCTCGACGCGGAACTCGCGACGCATCCGGTCGACGAGGATCTCCAGGTGGAGCTCGCCCATGCCGGCGATGATCGTCTGGCCGGTCTCCTCGTCGGACTTGACCGTGAAGGTCGGGTCCTCGTCGGAGAGCCGCTGGATCGCGGTGCCCAGCTTCTCCTGGTCGCTCTTGGTCTTGGGCTCGATCGCGACCTCGATCACCGGGGCCGGGAACGTCATCGACTCCAGGACGACCTGGTTGTTGGGGTCGCTGAGCGTGTGACCGGTCTTGGTGTCCTTCAGACCCATCACGGCCACGATCTGGCCGGCGCCGACCGAGGCGATCTCCTCACGCTTGTTGGCGTGCATCTGGTAGACCTTGCCGATCCGCTCCTTGCGGCCGTTGACCGAGTTGACCACGGTCGATCCGGCCTCGAGCTTGCCGGAGTAGACCCGGACGTAGATCAGCTTGCCGAGGTGCGGGTCGCTGGCGATCTTGTAGGCCAGGCCGGAGAAGGGCTCCTCGTCGGCCGGCTTGCGGCTGATCGCCTTCTCCTCGTCGCGCGGGTCGTGTCCGACGATCGCGTCGATGTCGAGCGGGCTCGGGAGGTACTTGACGACGGCGTCGAGCAGGGGCTGGACGCCCTTGTTCTTGAACGCCGTGCCGAGCATGACCGGGTTGAGCTTGTCGGCCAGGGTGGCGCGACGGATCGCCTCGTCGAGTTCCTCGGGGGTGAACACGTCACCCTCCTCGAGGTAGCGCTCCATGATGTCGTCGTCGGCCTCGGCGAGGGTCTCGACGAGCTTCTCGCGGTACTCCGCGGCCTGCTCGGCGAGCTCGGCCGGGATCTCCTCGACCTCGTAGTCCTCACCGATCTTGGTCTCGCCGCGCCAGGTGAGGGCGCGCATGCCGACCAGGTCGACGACGCCGAGGAAGTCCTGCTCGGCGCCGATCGGGAGCTGCAGCACCAGCGGGGTGGAGTTGAGACGGTCGACCATCATGTCGACGCAGTTGAAGAAGTCGGCGCCGGTGCGGTCCATCTTGTTGACGAAGCACATACGCGGCACGGCGTACTTGTTGGCCTGGCGCCACACGGTCATCGTCTGCGGCTCCACGCCGGCCACACCGTCGAACACCGCGACCGCGCCGTCGAGGACGCGCAGCGAGCGCTCGACCTCGGCGGTGAAGTCGACGTGCCCGGGGGTGTCGATGATGTTGATCTGGTGGCCCTTCCACCAGCAGGTGGTGGCGGCGGAGGTGATGGTGATCCCCCGCTCCTGCTCCTGCTCCATCCAGTCCATGGTCGCCGACCCCTCGTGGGTGTCGCCGATCTTGTAGTTGATCCCGGTGTAGAACAGGATCCGCTCGGTGGTGGTGGTCTTGCCGGCGTCGATGTGCGCCATGATGCCGATGTTGCGGACCTTGGTGAGGTCCGTGGTGATGTCGACAGCCACTGAGATGTGTTCCTTAAGTCGAAGGTGTGTGTGGTGGGCGGGAGCGCCCTGACGCGCTAGAGATGCCGAGTCACGCCGCTCCCGCGCGCGTCACCAGCGGTAGTGGGCGAAGGCCTTGTTCGACTCGGCCATCTTGTGGGTGTCCTCGCGCTTCTTCACCGCGGCACCGAGGCCGTTGGAGGCGTCGAGGATCTCGTTCATCAGCCGCTCGTGCATGGTCTTCTCGCGGCGGTCCTGGGCGTAGCCGACGAGCCAGCGCAGCGCGAGCGTGGTGCCGCGGGTGCCCTTGACCTCGATCGGGACCTGGTAGGTCGCGCCACCGACGCGGCGGGACTTGACCTCGATGGCCGGCTTCACGTTCTCCAGCGCACGCTTGAGCGTGACGACCGGGTCGGTGCCGTTCTTCTCGCGGCAGCCCTCGAGCGCGGTGTAGACGATGCGCTGCGCGACCTGCTTCTTGCCGTCCTGGAGGACCTTGGAGACGAGCTGGGAGACCAGCTGGGACCCGTAGACCGGGTCGATGTCGATCGGCCGCTTCGGGGCCGGACCCTTGCGCGGCATGTCAGCTCTTCTCCTTCTTCGCGCCGTAACGGCTGCGAGCCTGCTTGCGGTTCTTCACGCCCTGGGTGTCGAGCGAGCCGCGGATGATCTTGTAGCGCACGCCGGGGAGGTCCTTGACCCGGCCGCCGCGCACGAGCACGATCGAGTGCTCCTGGAGGTTGTGGCCCACGCCCGGGATGTAAGCGGTGACCTCGACGCCGCTGGACAGGCGCACACGGGCGACCTTGCGCAGAGCGGAGTTCGGCTTCTTCGGGGTGGTGGTGTAGACGCGGGTGCAGACACCGCGTCGCTGGGGCGAACCCTTGAGGGCAGGCGTCTTGTTCTTCGACACCTTGTCCTGGCGGCCCTTGCGGACCAACTGCTGAATGGTGGGCACCTGGTGGTTCCCTTTCGGTCTACTCTCAGTGCTCGGCGATCTGCCGGGCACGATGGTGAAGCGGTCGAGCCTGTGCCGTCTCGTGTCCACGGGCGCGGCGGGAACCGGCCCCCGGGAGACTGATCCGGGCTGTGGGCACGCGAGAGGGTCTGGAACACCAGACACCAAGGGTCAAGGTTACTGTCCGCCGCCAAGCAGGACAAATCTTCACGTGCTGGCCTGAGCCGCCTCGGGAACCGCGTCCGCGACCGGACGGTGCTCATCGCGCCGGACCTCGGCGAGCAGGCCCCGCCAGCCGCCGGTGAGGCGGGCGAAGACAGCCACCGCGAGGGCTACCCCGACCAGCGTGAGCAGGCCGCCGGCGGCGAAGGTCCACCGCGCCCCGAACTGCTGGCCGATCCAGCCGATGATGGGCGAGCCGATCGGCGTCCCGCCCATCACGATGGTCATGTAGAGCGCCATCACCCGGCCCCGCAGGGCGGGCGCCGCGCTGAGCTGCATCATCGCGTTGGCGGAGTTGAGCATGGTGAGGGTGAAGAAGCCGATCACCGGCACGAACACCGCGAAGGCGGTGTAGGTGGGGAGCATCGCCGCGACGATCAGCGCGACGCCGAACGCCGCGGCCGCGCCGACGATCAGCCGCAGGCGGATCCGCACCCGGCGCGCAGCCATCAGCGCCCCGGTCAGCGAGCCCACGGCCACCGCCGAGCCGAGGATCCCGAACTCGCCGGCCCCCTTGCCGAAGGTCTCGGTGGCCATCAGCGCCGAGGTGACCTGGAAGTTCATGCCGAAGGTGCCGGCGAAGAACACCACGATCAGCACCAGGATCATGCGTGGCTGACTGCGCACGTAGCGCACGCCCTCCATCAGTGCGCCGGGCCGGCGGCCGGTCGGGCGTGGCGAGTGGAGCTGCTTGAGGTCCATCCGCTCGAGCTGGGCGATGATCGCGACGTAGGAGACGGCGTTGATCAAGATCACCCAGCCGGTGGCCGAGACGCCGTCGCCGAGCGCGTGGATGAGCAGTCCCGCCAGAGCCGGCCCGAGGATGCGGGCGAGGTTGAAGGAGGCCGAGTTCAGGCCCACCGCGTTGGTGAGCTCGTCCGGCTCGACCATCTCGGAGACGAACGACTGGCGCGCGGGCGCGTCGAAGGCCGAGCCCACACCGAACGCGAAGGCGATGGCGTAGACCTGCCAGATCTCGGCGGTCCCGGTGACGGCCAGGACGCCGAGCACGAGGCTCGCCAGGGCCATCGTGGCCTGGGTGACCTGGAGCAGCCGGCGCTTGGGGAAGCGGTCGGCGATCACCCCGGCATAGGGCGAGAGCAGCAGGACCGGGAGGAACTGGAGACCGGTGGTGATGCCCAGCGCCGCGCCGCCGCCGCCGAGGCTCAGCACGAGCCAGTCCTGGGCGATGCGCTGCATCCAGGTGCCGGTGTTGGAGATCAGGGTGCCCGCGACGTACAGGCGGTAGTTGTGGTTGTGGAGGGCGCGGAAGGTGGGACTCATGCAGATGCCAGTCGGTCGAGGATGGGCGCGGCCGCCCGCAGGACGGCCCGCTCGTCGGGGGTGAGCTCGCGCAGCCGCTGGGCGAGCCAGGCGTCGCGACGGCGTCGGTCGGCGAGCACGGTGTCTCGGCCGAGCTCGGTGATCGAGACCACGACCTGACGCCGGTCGCTCTCGTGCCCGCGACGGGTCACGTAGCCGTCGCGCTCGAGGCAGTTGACCGTGCGGGTCATGCTCGGCGGCTGCACGCGCTCGTGAGTGGCGAGCTCGCCGACGGCGAGGTCGCCCTTCACGTACAGGGCGCCGAGCACCGCCATCGCGTTCATGCCGAGCTCGTTGTCGGGGTGCCGCTCGTTCGCCAGCCGCCGACGCAGGCGCATCACGGAGATGCGGAGCTCGGAGGCGAGCCCCGCATCGGTGCGGCTGGTACGAGCGACGGAAGACATATCGTGAGCATAAGTCATTACCTTCGCTAAGTATTCCTCCACGATCGATACCGGGGCGTGGACGGCTGCCAGTTCGTCGGCGCTCGCTGGCGCTCGCTTGCTCAACCTCCGGCAGCCCGGGACAGCCACCACCCATCACATCCACCCAACCCGAGGGCGAGGAGGGCCAGTGGCCCGCGGCGTCCGGCCGGGCGAGCAACCCCTCGGTGGGTCGTCGTCGCCAGGGGTCCGGGCCGGCGGAGCGTCGTGCGGGCAAGCGCTCAAGGATGGCGTGGCGCGCAAACAACGACGCGACCACACACCAGAAGTAAGGCGCGACACGGCATCCCCGCTGCCGCACGATGCTCTGTCCGGACCGGACCCCTCACCAGCCACGACGACCCACCACCCAGCGAGCCCGACCGGACCAAGCGAACCACCCCGACGAGCCCCCCACCGGACTCCCACCCGCCGCAGGCGGAACCGCGTTTGAACAGTCAGGCTCCGCGGGGGGCGCGCTCTGCTCAGGTCAGCAGCTCGGTGATCGGGTTGATCGCGAAGTAGGCCAGGAACATCGCCGAGACGACCCACATGATCGGACTGACCTCGGCGGCCTTGCCCTTGACGATCTTGATCAGGACGAAAGCGAGGAAGCCGGCGCCGATGCCGACGGTGATGGAGTAGGTGAAGGGCATCAAGACGATGGTCAGGAAGGCAGGGATCGCGACCTCGAGGTCGCGCCAGTCGACCTCGGTGACCTGCTGCATCATCAAGAAGCCCACCAGGATGAGTGCCGGGACGGCAGCCTCGGAGGGGATGACCGCGACCAGGGGCGAGAGGAAGATCGTCAGCAGGAAGCAGATGCCGGTGACCACCGACGCCAGACCGGTGCGGGCCCCCTCCCCCACGCCGGAGGCCGACTCGATGTAGGAGGTGTTCGACGAGACGCCGCCCATTCCGCCCGCGGCCGCGGCGATCGAGTCGACCACCAGGATCCGCTCGGTGTTCGGCGGCATCATCTCCTCGTCCAGGAGACCCGCCTCGGCGCCGACCGCGGTCATCGTGCCGAGGGTGTCGAAGAAGTCGGCCAGCAGCAGGGTGAAGACGAGCAGCAGCGCGACGACCACACCGGCCCGGTCGAACCCACCGAGCAGGTTGAACTCGCCGAGCGTGCCGAAGCTCGGGCCGGTCCACTCCTCGAAGGCGGGGACGGTGAGCATCCAGCCGTCCGCGGCCTCGTTGCCGATGGAGCCGATCGCCTCGACGATCACCGCGACGAGGGTCGTGACGAAGATCGTGATCAGGATCGCCGCAGGCACCTTGCGCACCCACAAGGCGATGAGGAGCACCAGCCCGACGGCGAAGACCAGGACGGGCCACCCGTGGAGCTGGCCGGTCGACCCGAGCTGTACGGGAACCGTCGTCTTCGCAACGTCGGGGATGCGCTGGACGAAGCCGGCGTCGACGAAGCCGATGAGGGCGATGAACAGCCCGATCCCGACCGAGATCGCGACCTTCAACGGCGCCGGGACGGCATGGAAGACCGCGGTCCGGAACCCGGTGAGGACGAGGACGAGGATGATGATGCCCTCGATGACGACCAGGCCCATCGCGTCGGCCCAGGTCATCTGGCTGGCCACCGCGACCGCGAGGAAGGCGTTGAGGCCCAGGCCGGTCGCCAGGGCCAGCGGGAAGTTCGCCACGACGCCCATCAGGATCGTCATCACCCCGGCGACCAGCGCGGTGCCCGCGGCGATCGCGGCGAGGTTGGGTTCGGCACCGCCGCCCAGGAACCGCCCGTCGGCGTCCTTGGCGTAGCCGAGGATCAGCGGGTTGAGCACCACGATGTAGGCCATGGTGAAGAACGTGACCAGCCCGCCCCGCACCTCCCGGCCGATCGTCGAGTCCCGAGCACTGATCTTGAAGTAGCGGTCCACGAACCCGGACGTGTCGCTGCGTGACAAGGTCATGGCCCGCATGATGGCAGTGATCGAGCAGCCACGGCGCCGCTGCCCATGAGAAGGGCACAGCGGTACGGTGGGGCGGTGGAGCTCCGCGACGATCAGCCGATGCAGCACGAGATCGGCAGCCGGACCTACCTGCTCGCCGACGTCGAGCCGATCGACCCCGACGGCGTGCGGAGCGTCACCGCCGGCACCGCGCTGTTCTTCATCGCGTTCCTCGCCCTCTTGCCGTTCTACGGCCGCCTGGAGCGCGATGGCCACCAGTGGTGGCTGTGGATGTGCCTGGTCGGCATGGGCCTCGGCCTGCTCGGCCTCGAGTACTGCCGGCATCGTCGCCGGGCCCGCGCCGAGCGCGACGCCGGCCTCGACCGACAGCCCTGAGCCTGACCAGGCTGAGCCTCAGAAGCTCTCGAACTCGTCGCGCGACATCGTGTCGAGGACGTGGTCGGGCAGCGGCTGCGGCTCGTGCCGCTTGGCCAGGCGCACCTCGGAGTGGGCGCCGCAGCCGTGCTGCAGGGACACGACCCTGCCGTCGTCGTTGGCGTCACCGTTGGCGCACACCCCGAACACGGCCGACAGCGGGCCGGCGAGCCGGAGCAGGAAGCCGCAGCTCGAGCAGGGCTGTGGTGCCGACTGTGCGATCGGCGAGTCGGGGCCGCCGTCGCCGTCGTACCACCGCTGGGCTGCGAGGTCGCGGCCCTCGACCGAGAGGGTGCGCACCCGGCCGAGCCCGAGGTCCTTGGCGACCTCGCGGATCTGGGCCTTCTCGTCGGCGTCGAGGGGGTCGTCGCCGAAGGAGTAGGTGGGCACCAGTCGCGGGTCGTCGTCGTCGACCGGGAGCAGGTCGCCCGGCGACAGGTCTCCGGGTCGGATCCGCTCGCGATAGGGCACCCATTCCGGGGCCGTGATCGCGCTGGTGCCCGGAAGCAGGACGACCTCGGTGACCGTGACCAGCTTCTGCCGGTAGGCGCGTACGACGGTGACCGCCCAGCGCCAGCCGGAATAGCCGGCGCGACGGCACTCGAACAGGTGGGTGACGGTCCGCTCGGCCTCGATCTCGGCCTCGGCGCCGAGGTGCTCGCCGACCTCGGCGACGGGCACCTCCTCGACCAGTGCGGCGCGCGCGACGTCGACGGCCTTGGCCGCGACGCTGTCGGGCTGCGGGGTCGCCAGGGTGGTGGGTGTCACGGAGCAAGTGTGACCGATCAGAGATGCCGATGTCAGGTCGGGGCGGGTCTCTCGCCCACAGCGGCCCAGCAACGGGCAGGATGTCCCGCATGACCACCGGTCCCTCGGGCCCCTCGGACGACGGGGGCGACCACGCGCACCCCGATCGCGGCCGCACGGTCGCCCAGGGAATCGGCACCGGCGCCAAGGGGGCGGCCCGCGGCGTCCGCGCGACCGCCCGAGTGGGCGGCCGCTTCGGGCGGTTCGCCGTCGGGCAGGCCAAGCGGGCCGCGGGAGCGCAGGGCGCCGAGCAGTCCGGGCTGAACCGGCTCATCTACCTGCACGCCACCAACGCCGCGGGGGACGCCGCCGTCGCGATCTCGCTCGCCACCACCGTGTTCTTCGCCGGCGCCACCAGCGAGGCTCGCGGCCAGGTCGCACTCTTCCTGGGCCTGACGATGCTGCCCTTCGCGATCGTCGCGCCGCTCATCGGGCCGTTCCTCGACCGGTTCAGCCACGGCCGCCGCTGGGCGATCGGAGCGACGTTCGCGATCCGCGCCTTCTTGTGCTGGGTCCTCGCCGGCGCCGTCGCCGACGAGTCGGCGCTGCTCTATCCGGCCGCGCTCGGCGTCCTGGTCTCGTCCAAGGCCTATGGCGTCACCCGCGCGGCCGCCGTCCCGCGCCTGCTCCCCGAGGGGTTCACCCTGGTCAAGGCCAATGGGCGGGTGTCGCTGGCCGGGCTGGTCGGGGGTGCCATCTCGGCGCCGCTGGCCGGGCTGGCCGCGTGGTTCGGCGCCGAGTGGTGCCTGCGCTATGCCTTCGTGGTCTTCGTGCTCGGCACGATCGCGGCGATCCTGCTGCCGGCGAAGGTCGACTCCAGCGAGGGCGAGCAGTCGGTCTCGCTCCGCAAGCGGGAAGGGGCCCGCCGCGGCACCCAGATCCCGCCCCAGGTCGCCTACGCGCTGCGCGCCAACCTCGGACCGCGCTGGGTCTCGGGGTTCCTCACGATGTACATGGCCTTCCTGCTGCGCGACAAGCCGCTGGAGGGCTGGGAGGACCGCCAGACGCTGCTGCTCGGCATCGTCATCGGCGGGGCCGCCGCCGGCAACGCGATCGGCATCTTCCTCGCCTCGGTCCTCAAACGGATCAACCCGGCCATCACGGTCACCTTCGCGCTGGTGGCCGACGCCGCCATGCTGCTCGCCGGAGCGATGTTCTACGGACTGCTCACCCTCGCCGGACTCGGCCTCGTGGCCGGGCTATCGCAGGCCCTGGCGAAGGTCTCGCTGGACTCCACGATCCAAAGCGGAGTGCCGGTGCACGTCCAGGCCAGCGCCTTCGCCCGCAGCGACACGACCCTGCAGCTGGCCTGGGTCTTCGGCGGGTTCGTGGGCATCGCACTCCCCCAGATCCCTCGCCTCGGGCTCACCGTCGGGTTCGTGGTGCTGCTCGCGTGGACGCTGTTCGTGCTGTCGCCGACGCCGCGACGCCGTCGGCCCCAGCCGCCGACCGCGCCTCCCGTGCGTCGCGACGACCCGGGCGCGCCGTCCCTGCGCAAGGAGTAGGGACTCAGGCCTCCAGCTCGGAGGCCAGCGCCCGCAGCAGCTTGGCGACCGGCCGGGCCGCCTTGGCGTCGGGGTGCCGGCCGTGGCGGTAGCCCTCGCCGATCCCGTCGAGCACCCGGATCAGGTCCTCGACGATCGGGACCATCTCCTCGGGCGGCTTGCGGCGGGCCTGGGCCTTGTTGCGCGCCACCGACGGCGGCTGCTCGAGCAGGCGCACCTGCAGGGCCTGGTCGCCCTTGCGTCCCTGAGCGATGCCGAACTCGACGCGGGTGCCCGGCTTGATGGAGTCCATCCCGTCGGGTAGCGCGTCGGCGTGGACGTAGACGTCGGGTCCGCCCTCCTGCGACAAGAACCCGAAGCCCTTGTCGGCGTCGAACCACTTCACCTTGCCGTTCGGCACTGCTCTCGCCTTCTCTTTCCTGCACGTCGCACGCATCGGTCCGCGGTCTGCCCGCGGGCGAGCGTCACCCTATGCCACGCGCGTGCTCAGCCACGACGGGAAATCCCCGAGGCTGTCGAGGACCGCGTGGGTGCCCGCGGCCCGCAGCTCGGCGGCGGTGCATCCGCCGGTCGTCACCGAGACGCTGGTGATCCGCGCCGCGAGCGCTCCCTCGACGTCGTGGACGTGGTCGCCGACGTAGACCGAGGCTCCCTCGCGACGCAGCGCCGCGGCCTTGCCCGCGCCCCACACCGACCCCTCGAGCACGTCGACCTCGACGCCGAGATGCTCCAGGTGCAGACGCGCGTTGGGCGCGAACTTGCCGGTGACCACCATGACCCGGCCACCCCGGTCACGCACCGCCGCCAGGGCCTCGCGCGCACCGGGCAGGAGGGCGACCGACTCGACGCCGTACGCGGGATACAGCGCCCGGAAGCGATCACCGGCGGCAGCGACCTCGTCCGGCGGCAGGAACGGAGCGAGGATCGTCTCCAGGGGCGGCCCGAGGACCGCGGTCATCGCCTCGACCGGGAAGTCGACGCCCAACTCCTCCCCCAACGCCCGCAGCACCGCGCGGAAGCCCGGCACGGTGTCGATGAGCGTCATGTCGAGGTCGAAGCCGACGACGAGGTCGGGCGGGACAGAGGCGGAGCCGGACACCGCTCCAGGGTAGGGATGGCCCGCGCCCCACCGGTCGCGGCCCAGTGCCACGGGCCGGATGCGCCGGATGGGGCCGGTGGGTCACAATGGTCGATTGCGGTACTTCACGAGCACGCACGAGAGCGGGTGGAACGGTGGGACGGCGGCATCACAGCGGACGCACCCGAGTGCGCGCTGCCCTACTGGGCGGCACGGTGCTTGCCGGGCTGCTGGCCCCGGTGGCTGCGCTCCCCGCGGACGCCGACTCCGGGGTCCCATCCGGCGCGGCCGCGGCACGGGAGTCCAGCGCCCTGTACCTGGTGACGCTGCGCGACGGCGCGGACGCGGCCGGAATCGTGGCGGCGCTCGACCTCCCGACCCCCATGTATCGCTGGTCGACCGCGTTGAACGGCTTCGCGGTCCGGCTCGATCCCGAGCAGGTCGCCGCCGTCGATGCCCGACCCGAGGTCGACACCGTCGAACCGGACGAGGTGCGCCCACTCGCCGCCGCCGCTCCGATGGCCGACGCCCGGCGAGCCGGACACCTCGGATCCGGGAACACCCGCGGCGGGGCAGGTGTCGTCGTCGGGCTGATCGACAGTGGCCTCGCCACCGCGAACCCCCTGTTCGCCCAGCGCTCACTGGCCGGCCCGCCCGCCTCGTTCACCGGTGCCTGCGAGACCGCGAGCGACTGGGTCGCGGCGGAGTGCAATGGCAAGGTCGTGGGGGCCCGGTGGTACGTCGACGGATTCGGCGCCGACCGCCTCCGCGCGACCAGCGCCCTCTCCCCGCGCGACACCGACGGGCACGGCACCGAGGGCGCCTCGGTGGCGGTCGGAAACTCCGAGATCCCGGTGCGGATCGGCGAGGAGCGGCTGGGCCGGTTCGGCGGGATGGCGCCCGACGCGGCGCTGGCGATCTACAAGGCATGCTGGAGTGCACCCGACCCGGACGACGACGGCTGCTCCACCGCCGACGTCGTCACCGCCATCGACGACGCCACTCGCGACGGCGTCGACGTCTTGTCGCTCTCCCTGGGCGGGCCCGCCACGATCGACACCGTGGATCGGGCGCTGCTCGGCGCGACCGAGGCCGGCGTCGTCGTCGTCGCGGCCGCCGGGAACGACCCGCGTGCCGCCGCCGCGCACCCGGCCCCCTGGATCACCACGGTGGGAGGCAGCACCGGCGCGACCCGTCGAGGGCAGGTCCTCCTGCGGGGAGAGGACCCACTCGACGGTGCGATGCTCTCGGGGAGCGCGGTCGGTCCGGCGCGGGTCGTGCGTGCCGCGGATGTCGCCGCCCCCGGGGCGACCCGCGCGACCGCACGGTTCTGCGTCCCCGGCAGCCTCGACGCGACCCGGGTGAAGCGCGCGATCGTCGTCTGCGAGCGCGGCCACGTCGGGCGCATTGACAAGTCGCGGGCGGTGTCGCTGTCCGACGGCACCGGGATGATCCTGCTCAACCGTCGTCCCGCCTCGGTCGACGCCGACGTCCACAGCGTGCCGACCGTGCACCTGCCGGTACGCAACGCGAGGGTCCTCGACGAGTGGCTCGAAGCGCATCCCCGCGGACGGGTGACCCTGCGCCCGCAAGGCCTGACCCATCGGCCCGCTCGCGTCGCCGACTTCTCCTCCGCCGGCGCCCGGGGCATGGTCAAGCCCGACGTCGTCGCCCCGGCCACCGGCGTCCTCGCCGCCGTCCCGGGCTCGCCGGGCTGGACCGTCACCTCCGGCACGTCGATCGCCACCGCCCACACCGCCGGCGTCGCCGCCGTGCTGCTGGCCGAGGGTCGATCCCCCGAACTCGTGCGTTCGGCCCTGGTCACGACCGCGTGGCCGGTCGAGGGGAACCGCGGCGGCGCCGGCCTGGTCCGTCCGGCCGCAGCGCACGGTGCGTCCCTCGCGGTCACCGTCGAGCCCGCTGACTACCGCGGCTGGCTGGAGGGACGGCGCACGCACCTCAACACCCCCACGGTCTCGGTCTCGCCGGACACGCGCCGGGTGCGCCGCACGATCACGAACGTGTCCGGACGCCGCCTCTACTTCTCCTCCACGACAGACGGCCTCGGCCGGCACGTGAGCGTGCGGCCGGCCGCCGTCCGGCTGGGGCCGGGCGAGAGCGCGTCGTTCACGATCCGGATCGACGCGCGTGGTGGCCGCGCCGCCTCGAACAGCGGCTACGTCGTGTGGCGCGGGGCCGACCACTCGGTCACCAGGCTCCCGCTTACGCTCACCCGATGAGCACCGCGCCCGAGCTGCCGATCCGCACCGAGCGGCTGATCCTGCGCGTCGCGGTCGACGACGACGTCGCCGCGGTGCACGGCTACCGCGCCGACCCCGAGGTCTGTCGCTATCTGCCGTTCTCCCCGCAGAGCCTCGACGACGTCCGCGCCAAGATGGCGATCTGGCGCGCGAACCTCGCCGTCGACCCCGACAGCGATCCCGACGCAGACTGGGCCATCACCCTGCTCGCCGAGCACGACGGCGTCGTCGTCGGCGACGTGATGCTCCGGCTCCGGGGCGGCTCGAAGCGCTCGATCGCCGAGATCGGCTACGTCTTCGACCCTGCGCACGGCGGGAAGGGCCTGGCGACCGAGGCGGCACGCGCGATGGTCGACCTGGGCTTCGACCACTTCGGCTGCCACCGGGTCTATGCCCACCTCGACCCGCGCAACACCGCCTCGGCCCGCGTGTGCCAGCGCCTCGGGATGACCCAGGAGGCGCACCTGCGCCGAGACTGGTGGGACAGCCGCACCGACGAGTTCACCGACAGCGCGGTCTACGGGCTGCTGCGAGAGGACCGGGACGCGGGCGCCCTCGGAGGTTGAGCAAGCCGGGAGGGCGAGGGACGAGCCCGACCGGCGCCGACGAAACCTCACAACCGACCCCACGAACGCTGGCAGCGACGGTCGCCGGGGTTTCGTCGGCGCTCGCTGGCGCTCGCTTGCTCAACCTCCGGCCGCAGGAGCTGCGACGCAGGAGCAGATCCGTCGCGGCTGGAGGTTGAGCAAGCCCCGCGGCTGAGGAACGAAGCCGCGACGGGCGAGACGAAACCCTCGCAACCGATCTCGCCAACGCTGGCAGCGCCGGTCGCCGCGCTTGCTCAACCTCCGGCGGAGGTGCTCAGGCCGAGCTCGGCCGCGGAGCGCTGCCGCATCTCGACCTTGCGGATCTTGCCGGTCACCGTCATCGGGAACTCCTCGACGACGAGCACGTAGCGCGGGATCTTGTAGTGGGCCAGCTTGCCGGAGGCGTAGGCCTTCACGGCCTCGGCGTCGAGGGGGTCGGCGCCGGCGCGCATCCGGATCCAGGCGCACAGCTCCTCGCCGTAGCGCTCGTCGGGGACCCCGACGACCTGGACGTCCTCGATGTCGGGATGCTGGTAGAGGAACTCCTCGATCTCGCGGGGGTAGATGTTCTCACCGCCGCGGATCACCATGTCCTTGATCCGGCCCACGATCACGCAGTAGCCGTCCTCACGCATCACCGCGAGGTCGCCGGTGTGCATCCAGCCGTCGGCGTCGACGGCCTCGGCGGTCTTCTCGGGGTCGTCCCAGTAGCCGAGCATCACCGAGTAGCCGCGGGTGCAGAACTCGCCGGTCGTGCCGCGCTCTACGGTCTCGCCGCTCGCCGGGTCGATCACCTTGATCTCGACGT
Source organism: Nocardioides epinepheli (assembly GCF_037936805.1). Classification (NCBI taxonomy): domain Bacteria; kingdom Bacillati; phylum Actinomycetota; class Actinomycetes; order Propionibacteriales; family Nocardioidaceae; genus Nocardioides; species Nocardioides epinepheli. The sequence continues at coordinate 401,064 of NZ_JBBMMC010000001.1, forward strand.
GCGGGTGGACCCGGCCGATGGTCTCGGTGCGACGCTCCAGGTCGTCGTCGGCGCGGGTCTGGCACGAGACGGGCGAGGTCTCGGTCATGCCGTAGGCGATGGAGAAGCCGGCCATGTGCATCTCGTCGATGCAGCGGCGCATCACCTCGACCGGGCAGATCGAGCCGGCCATGATCCCGCTGCGCAGCGAGGAGAGGTCGCGCTCGGCGAAGCTCGGGTCGCTCTGCATCGCGATGAACATCGTCGGGACGCCGTAGAGGACCGTGCACCGCTCGTCCTCGACCGCCCGCAGGGTGACCGCCGGGTCGAACGCCGGCCCGGGGATCACCATCGTCGCGCCGTGACTGGTGCAGCCGAGGTTGGCCATCACCATGCCGAAGCAGTGGTAGAAGGGCACCGGGATGCAGAGCCGGTCGGCGTCGGTGAGGCCGATCGTCTCGGTGGTGAAGAAGCCGTTGTTGAGGATGTTGCGGTGGCTGAGCGTCGCGCCCTTCGGATAGCCCGTCGTGCCCGAGGTGTACTGGATGTTGATCGGGTCCTCGGGCGATAGCGCGGCCCGTCGTTCGTCCAGGGCGGCGTCGGTGACGTCGGCGCCGGCGGCGACCAGGTCGGCCCAGTCGTCGGTGTCGAGGAAGACCGTGCGCTCCAGGGCCGGGCAGTCGGGACGCACCTCGGCCACCATCGCGCGGTAGTCGCTGGTCTTGAAGATGCTGGCCGCGATCAGCAGCCGAAGACCGCTCTGGTTGACCGCATAGGCGAGCTCGTGGGTGCGGTACGCCGGGTTGACGTTCACCAGGATCACGCCCGCCTCGGCGCAGGCGTACTGCGCGATGGTCCACTCCGCGCAGTTCGGCGCCCAGACCCCGACGCGATCGCCGGCCTGGATACCGGAGCCGATGAGCCCCTTGGCGAGCGCCGCGACGTCGCGCGCGAGCTCGGCCCAGGTCCAACGCCGCCCGGTGGCCACCTCGACGAGGGCCTCCTGGCCCGGCCGCGCGGCGACGGTGCGGGCGAGGTTGGCCCCGATCGTCTCCTCGAGCAGCGCGACGTCGGTCTCACCTCGGGCGTAGGACTCCATGGCGTCGAACCTAACGCCCTTCGTCAGCGCTTTGGGTCCGCTGGCGTAGATTCCTCGTCGTGCCAGATGATGACGAGCCGCGCCGGCCCAGTCTCGAGAAGCGCGAGCACTCTGATGCTGACACCGGCTCCGAGCCCACAGCCGACGACGACTCGACCGACGCCGCCATGACTGAGACCGACGCCGACGCGAGCGCCGAGCAGTCCAGGAAGCGCAAGCGCCGAGCGCCGCTGTGGCTCGAGACGATCGTGCTGCTCGTCGTCGCCTTGGTGATGGCCCTCATCATCAAGACGTTCTTCGTGCAGGCCTTCTACATCCCCTCGGCCTCGATGGAGCCGGGGCTGGTCAAGAACGACCGGATCCTGGTGCAGAAGGTTTCCTACTGGTTCGGCGGCTCGCCGTCGCGTGGCGACGTGATCGTGTTCGAGGACCCCGGCGGCTGGCTCCTCGGACCCGAGCCCGGACCCACGACGCTGCTCTCGAAGGGGTTGGCGAAGGTCGGGCTCTACCCCACCGGCGGGCACCTGGTGAAGCGGGTGATCGGCGTCCCCGGCGACCACATCGTGTGCTGCGACGACAACGGCGAGCTGGAGATCAACGGGGTCGCGATCGACGAGGACTCCTTCATCCGCGATCAGGTCGCCTGCGACGGCCCGATGCCCTTCGACCAGCGCGGTTGCCAGACCGGCTGGGAGGTCACCGTCCCCGACGACAGACTGTTCGTGATGGGTGACAACCGCGCCGCGTCGGCCGACTCCTCGGACCGGTTGTGCCGGCCCCGAGCCACCGGATGCGACATCGACCGCGCGTTCGTGCCGATCGACAACGTCGTCGGCAAGGTCTTCTCGCTGGTCTGGCCGCTCGACCACGCCCGGTTCATCGGCACCCCCGACGTCTTCGACTCGGTACCGGACCCGAAATAGTTCGAGGCCCCCGGCCGACTCAGGCGTCCTTGGCGACAGTCATGGTGCGGTCACCGAAGCGGACCGTGTCGCCCTCGAGGAGGGTGGCCGGCCGACCGGCGGTGAGCGACTTCGAGACGCCCTGACGCACGACGACCGATCCGTTGGTCGAGCCGCGATCCATCACCACGAGCGCACCGTCGGGCACCACCTGGAACTGCGCGTGGGTCTTCGACAGCGACATGTCCGAGGAGCGCAGCGGCACCAGATGGGTGACCACCTCGTTCGCGCGGGGCTCCGGACGCCGTCCCACCAGGGCCAGGCCCTCGACGACGAAGGTCTCCCCGGTGTCGAAGCTGACCCGCCAGACAGGCGCCGGGGCTTGCTCGGCGGCCTCGGGACGACGCACGGTCGCCGAGTCTCCTCCGGGCGTCGCTCCCGGGCCACCCGGGATCAGCGTGGGCTGTTCGGAGGGCACCGCGGCGTGGGCGCCGGGGGCCGGGACCGGTCGGTCGAGCGGCTGGGCCGGTTGCGCCGGCGACAGCGGGCGCACGGGCGCCGGCGCGGACGCCGCGGGCGGCTGGGGAGCCGACGGCGTCTGCCGTTGCGGGAGGGCCTGCGGAGCCGGTGCCTGCTGGACGTAGGGCGCCTCGTAGGACGCCCCCGAGGGCGCAGGACCCGACGGCGCGGAAGGAGAGGGGGGACGCTCGACCCGGGCCGGCATCTGTAGGACCTCGGCGGGCGGGGCGGGCATGAGCCGCATCGCGGTGAGGTTGACGATCGCGCGGGGCCGGTCGTCGGCGACCTCGGCGACCTCCATCGGACGGACGTCGACGACCACCGCGCCGCTCATCCGGTCGTGGCCGCCACGGCGCCGGCCGCTGGGATCCATCACCGCCGTCCAGGCAAGGGTGGCGAGACCGAGACCGAGGGTGGGCAGGGTGAAGATGCCCAGGACGCCGGTACGCAGCAGGGCGTTGGGCAACCCGATCGGTCGCCCGTCCTCGGCGCCGACCACGCGCAGGCCGACCAACGCCTTGCCCGGGGAGATGCCGGCCATGCCGAGCAGAACGGCGTAGACCAGCGAGACGAGCACCACCGTGCCGACGATCACGCCGACCCCGGCACCGACGTTGTCGTCGTCGAAGAAGTAGCGCCACGCCAGATAGCCCGCACCGGCGAACAGCCCCCACGCGATCAGCCGGTCGATCGCGAAGGCATAGAACCGTCGGTCGAGCTCGGCGGCGGGGTAGCTGACCGCCTCCGGGGAGGGAGCGGGGTGGCTCATCTGTCCTCTCGGTACGTCGTCGACCGGTTCGACCGGGTCGACCTGGGGGGTCTCAGGGGTGGGTGACCTGGATGGTCACGCCGTCGCCGAGGTTGACGATCGCGCCCGGCAGCACCTGGACGGAGATCCCGGGCTTCAGCTCCTCGGCCGACAGCCCCGGCTGGACCAGCACGGTGCCATTGGTGGAGCCCATGTCGGTGACGACCGCACTGCCGTGGTCGGCGCCGGACCCGGGCCGGAACTCGACGTGGGTGGAGGAGATCTCGTGCAGTGGGCTCGGGACGGTGACGAGCAGTGGCTGGTCGGTCGAGGTGAACCGGCGCGCCTCGGGGGCGCGACCGATCAGCACGACGCGGTCGACGTCGACGGTCTCGCCGTTGCTGATCACCAGCTTCGCGACCGACGGCCCCACACTCGGCGCCATCTGCTGGCCGGGGATCCCCGGCTGCGGGCGGGCGAACTCGCCGACGTCGACGCCGGCCTGCGTCATGCCGTCGTTGTCGGTGCCGTGTCCGCCCGGCTCGTCGTGGTCGCCGAACTCGTCGTGCTCGGGAGGCACCCCGCCGATCTCGGTAGGCGGAGCACCGGGCGGCGCGTACGGCGGTGGCGGGGGCAGCGGGGAGCCGCCCGGCCACGCGGGCGGGCTCGGCGGCGAGGGCGGCACCGGCATCGGCGGCGCCGGGGCGAACGGGCTCGCGGCCGAGGCCTGATCGGAGCCGGCGTCCGCCTCGGGAGTCATCGAGCCGGTGTCGGGCTCGTCGTCGAGCGGCGAGGACTCCTCGTCCATGGGATCGGCGGACTCAGGCGACTCGGACGACTCGGGTGAGTCGCCCATCATGGCGCCCAGTGGGTCGTCGTCCCAGTGGTTCGACTCGGCGGCCGCCTCCGCATCGCTCGCGGCGTCGGGGGTCTCGGCCGGCGCGGCTGCCGACTCCTGTGCTGGCTCGTCGGCCTGCTTCTCCAGCGAGAATGCCGGCTCGGGGATGATCGTGTCCGGCTCGGGGAGCGCGTCGGCCTCCGGCGACCACGCGGACGGCGGTGAGGCCGGCGGGGGTGAGCTCGGCGGCGGCGAGGTCGGTGGTGGCCCGAGAGGGGCCGCCGCTGCCGGAGCCGGCTCCTCCGCGGGCGTCTCGGGGGCGTCTGCGGACTGCTCGCCGTAGCCGCCTGCCAGGGAGGAGTCCGGCATGGCCGTCGACGCCGGCTCCGCGGACGACGGTGCGTAGGGCGGCAGGTCGATCCGGCCGACCCGTACCAGGCCGTCGTGGATCGGCAGGTCCTCCGTGCCCGGTGTGCCGCCGCCCTCGCCTGCGGTCTGGCCGGCGTCGTCACCGTCGACGACGACCGAGAGAGCGGTGACCTCGGGGAACATCCGCTCGACCCAGGTCGTGACCGTCGAGCCGTCCAGCTCGGAGGTCTCCTCGCCCACGGTGACAGTGGCGCGGACGGTGGCGCCACGGACCAGGATCTTGGTCGGGCCCTCACCGGTGCTCACGAGCACGAACCCGGAGAGCACGCCGAGCCCGGACTGGACGAGGGCGTCGAGGATGTCGTCGAACCCGGCGCCGTCGTCGATGCGCGACCACAGGTCGCCCACGCGCGGCTTCTCGCTGGCCGGCAGCAAGAGGGTCGTGGCGGCGCCGAAGACGCCGAACCACGACCCCGGACGGTAGGACCAGGTTCCGGGCTGCTCACTCATGGCAAGGCCCCCAACTTCTGCTCGAGACTCTCTCGCTGGGCGTGGGAGTCGTACGGTCGTTCATCGGCCAATCCCACCACATCGACCACAACGGCCGTCGCGTTGTCGCGCCCGCCGGCCGCCACGGCGGCTGCGACCACCCGGTCCGCGGCGTCGCGCGGGTCGGAGGTGGAGGTCAGGATCTCGGCGATCCGGCCGTCCCCGATCATGCCGCTGACGCCGTCGGAGCACAGCAGCAGACGCTCGGCCCCGGACAGGGGAAGCACGAAGTAGTCGGCCTCCACGCTGCCGCGGCCACCGAGGGCGCGGGTGATGATGTGGCGCTCGGGGTGGACGGCGGCGTCGTCGGGCGTGATGACCCCGGCCTCGACGAGCTCCTGCACGACGCTGTGGTCGACGCTGACCTGCTCCAGCGCCCCGTTGTGGACGCGGTAGATCCGCGAGTCGCCGAGGTTGGCCAACAGCCACTTGGTCTCGGTGGACTGCTCGATGAGCAGCGCGACGACCGCGGTGGTGCCGGCCGCGAAGTCGCGGGCGCCCGCGGCGCGTTGCTCGTCGTCGTAGACGCCGATGCGGTGCTGGGCCTCTCGCAGCGTCTCGGCGACCACCTCGGGACCACGCTCGGGGTCGTAGCCGGTGTCGGCGAGCCGGGCGAACTCCTCGACGACGATCCGGCTCGCGACGTCGCCGCGGTCGTGGCCACCCATGCCGTCGGCCACCACGAAGATCGGCGGCGCGACGAGGAACGAGTCCTCGTTGATCTCGCGGACCCGGCCCACGTCGGTGGCGGCGCCGTGGTGCAGTTCGACGCCGCTCATGGCTCCCCGCCGCTCGACGCAGCTCGGATCAGTAGCGTAGGCGTGATGGCTACCGGGGACGACGCGGGATTCCGCACTCTCGCCGACCAGTTGCGCAGCTGGTCCGACGAGCGACTGGCGCGCTTGCTCACCGCCCGACCCGATCTGATCACACCCGCCCCTCACGACTTCGGACAACTCGCGTCGCGTGCCGCGGTCCGTGCCTCGATCTCACGTGCCCTCGACACCCTCACTCGGCTCGAGTTGTCTGTCCTTGATGCCCACGTCGTCGCCGGCCAAACCACAGCCGACGACGTGCGCAGCATCATCCTCGCTCAACCAGCCGCTGTCGATGCGACTCTCGGGCGTCTCATCGATCTCGGCCTGGTGTGGGAGGCGCGCGGCGGCGAGCTGCGCGTGCTCTCGGGCGTCTCCGACGCGATGGGCGGTGGCCCGGGCAGCAGCGGGCTGCGCGCGCGATCGGCCGACGCGCCGGCCCCCGGCGACGTCGAGAAGCGGTTGGCCGAGCTCTCACCACAGGCTCGCGCGATGCTCGAGCACGTCGTGGAGTCAGGCGGCGAGGCGACCGGCGGCTCGGCACGGCTCACCGTCCTGCCTGAGGACGCCCGGACCCCCGCCGAGGAGCTCATCTCCCGGCGCCTGCTCCTCCCCCGCGCCGGCGGTGACCTGCTCGTCGCACCCGGGGAGGTGGGGCTGGCCCTGCGCGGCGGTCACACCACGACCGAGCCGGTCGACGTCCTGCCGCCACTGGCGACGGCCGAGCGCCCGACCACGTTGATCGACCGGACCGCCGCCGGGGCGGCGTTCGAGTTCGTGCGCCAGGTCGAGCTGCTCCTCGACCATTGGGGCAGCCACCCGCCCGCCGTGCTGCGCAGCGGTGGGCTCGGGGTCCGCGACCTCAAGGCGGCCACGACGCTGCTGGCGGTCGAGGAGGCGCGCGCGGCCCTGGTCGTCGAGGTCGCAGCCGTCGCGGGCCTGCTGTCGAGCCGCGCCGACGCCGAGGGCGCCACGGTGTGGGTGCCCACCGACGCCTTCGACTCCTGGGTGGCCGAGCCTCCCGCCCAGCGATGGCTGACCCTGACGCGGGCCTGGCTCGAGAGCCGGCGCCTTCCTGCTCTGGTCGGGAGCCGCGACGCGGCGGGCAAGACGTGGAACGCGCTGGCCCCCGAGCTGACCTCCGCCGCCATCCCCGAGGCGAGATCCGGCACCCTCGCCGCCCTGGCCACGCTCGCGCCGGGCCAGGCGCTGGCCGCCGGGACCGGACTGCCCTCGCTGGTGGAGCAGGTTGCCTGGCATCGGCCGCGCCGTCCCCGCTCGCGCACCGACCACGTCGCCTGGACGGTCTCCGAGGCAGCCGCACTGGGCGTCATCGGCCTCGACGCGATCTCGTCCTACGGCCGGGCCCTCGTCGACGGCGAGGACCCCGTCCCCCTGCTCGCCGACCTGCTGCCCGACCCGGTCGACCACGTGCTGATCCAGGCCGACCTCACCGCGGTCGCGCCCGGACCACTCGCCTCGGGACTGGCCGGGCAGCTCCAGCTCGTCGCCGACGTCGAGTCGCGCGGCGGGGCGACCGTGTACCGGTTCACCGCCGGTTCGGTCCGCCGCGCCCTGGACGCCGGCTGGAGCGCGGCCGAGATCCACCGATTCCTCGAGTCGGTGTCGCGCACCCCGATCCCGCAGCCACTCACCTACCTGGTCGACGACACCGTCCGCACCTTCGGCACCGTCCGGGTCGGGCATGCCGAGGCGTTCCTTCGCGCCGACGACGAGTCCGCGCTCAGCGCCCTGGTGCACCTCCCCCAGGCCCACTCCCTGGGGCTGCGCCAGATCGCCCCGACCGTGCTGGTGAGCAGCGTGCCGGTCGACGTGCTGCTTCCTCGGCTGCGCGAGCTCGGGGTGGCTCCGGTCGTGGAGGGGGTCGACGGCACCGTGCAGATCCTGCGCCCCGACGTCCTGCGCGCCCGCACGCCACGCGAGCGTGGTGCCTCGGTGCGCTCGGCGCACGGTGCGGCACGGGTCGCGTCGGTGGTCACCGCTATCCGGGCCGGCGACCGGGCGGCGGCGGCGCGCCCGGCGTCCCCGACGACGCCGCTCTCGCCGTCCGGAGCACTGGCGGCGCTGCGCGAGGCGGTGGAGGCGCGAGCGACCGTCCTCGTCGGCTACGTCGACAACCAGGGGGTGTCGTCGGAGCGGGTGGTCGACCCGCGTTCGCTGGAGGGCGGCTCACTGATCGCCTACGACCACCGGGCCGACGACGTCCGGTCCTTCGCGGTCCACCGGATCACGACCGTGCGACCGCTCCCAGACGACTCACCCGCCGCTCCGTAGACTCGTCCGGTGAGTTCGGGCCCCCTCATCGTCCAGTCGGACAAGACGCTCCTCCTCGAGATCGACCACGAGCAGGCCGCCGAGTGCCGCAAGGCGATCGCGCCGTTCGCCGAGCTCGAGCGCTCCCCCGAGCACGTGCACACCTACCGGCTGACCCCGCTCGGCCTCTGGAACGCCCGGGCCGCCGGCCACGACGCCGAGCAGGTGGTCGACACGCTGCTCACCTACAGCCGCTACGCGGTCCCGCACTCGCTCCTGGTCGACGTCGCCGAGACCATGGCCCGCTACGGCCGGTTGCGCCTGGAGAAGCACCCCGTGCACGGCCTGGTGCTGGTGAGCAGCGACCGTCCGGTGCTCGAGGAGGTGCTGCGCGCCAAGAAAGTCGCCGGAATGCTCGGCACGCGCATCGACGACGACACGGTCGCCGTCCACGGGTCCGAGCGTGGCAACCTCAAGCAGGCCCTGCTCAAGCTGGGCTGGCCGGCCGAGGACTTCGCGGGCTACGTCGACGGCGAGGCCCACCCGATCGCGCTCGATGAGTCCGAGTGGTCGCTGCGCGACTACCAGCGCGACGCCGCCGAGTCGTTCTGGCACGGGGGGTCCGGCGTCGTCGTCCTCCCCTGCGGCGCGGGCAAGACCCTGGTGGGAGCCGCGGCGATGGCGCATGCGCAGGCCACCACGCTGATCCTGGTGACCAACACCGTGAGCGCCCGTCAGTGGAAGGACGAGCTGCTGCGCCGCACGTCGCTGACCGAGGACGAGATCGGGGAGTACTCCGGGTCGGTCAAGGAGATCCGCCCGGTCACTATCGCCACCTACCAGGTGATGACCACCAAGCGCGGCGGGGTCTACCGGCACCTGGAGCTGCTCGACGCCCGCGACTGGGGCCTCATCGTCTACGACGAGGTGCACCTGCTGCCCGCGCCGATCTTCCGGATCACCGCCGACCTCCAGGCCCGGCGCCGGATCGGCCTCACCGCCACGCTGGTGCGCGAGGACGGCCGCGAGGGCGACGTGTTCTCCCTCATCGGCCCCAAGCGCTACGACGCGCCGTGGAAGGACATCGAGTCGCAGGGCTGGATAGCCCCGGCCGACTGCGTCGAGGTGCGGGTCACGCTGCCGACCTCGGAGCGGCTGGCGTACGCGACCTCCGAACCGGAGGAGCGCTACCGGCTGGCGTCGTGCACCCACGAGAAGGTCCAGGTGGTGCGCGACCTGGTGGCCCGGCACGCCGACCAGCCGACGCTGGTGATCGGGCAGTACCTCGACCAGCTCGACGAGCTCGCCGAGCAGCTGGACGCCCCGATGATCACCGGCGAGACGCCGGTCAAGGAGCGGCAGCGCCTCTTCGACGCCTTCCGCTCCGGGGAGATCGGCCTGCTGGTCGTCTCCAAGGTCGCCAACTTCTCCATCGACCTCCCCTCCGCCGAGGTCGCGATCCAGGTGTCCGGCTCGTTCGGCTCCCGCCAGGAGGAGGCCCAGCGCCTGGGCCGGCTGCTGCGGCCCAAGGACGACGGCAAGACCGCGCACTTCTACACGATCGTGTCCCGCGACACCGTCGACGCAGACTTCGCCCAGAACCGGCAGCGCTTCCTCGCCGAGCAGGGCTACGCCTACCGGATCATCGACGCCGACGACCTGACGGCTCAAGACTGAGGATCGCCTCGGCGCTGGCGCGCGTCGCCTGGTCGATCACCGGCGGGACCGGAGCACCGACGTAGGGGCGGACCAGACCGTAGGGAGCGATCCTGGTCGCGAGCAGGACCAGCTCGACGTGGGCAGCGCTCGCGCTGCCGTAGTGCGCGCGGGTGAGTCGACGGGCGAGGCGGTCGATCCCGTCGTTGAGCGAGGCGACGTCGTCGCGTACGCCCTCCGGTGCCGAGGCGAGCAGTACGGGCTGCCGGAAGAGGCTCAGGGCGCGCGCCCGGTCGGGGTGCTCGCGACAGTAGCGGGGCACGTGCAGCGCAGAGTCCACGAGGATCCGCTCCGGGTCGCCCTCGTAGGTCTCGGCCAGGGCGAACAGGCCCGCTTGGAAGTCGCGGACGGTCCGGATCCAGAGCCGAGCAAGCAGCTCGTCCCGGGAGGCGAAGCGATGGTAGATCGAGCCGACCGGGCCGCCGAGCCGCGCCGCGACGTCTGCCATCGTGACGCCGGCGCCGTCGTCGGAGACGCAGGAGAGGGCGGCGTCGAGCACCTCCTCGTCGGTGAACTTCGCGGGGCGTGGCATCGATCGAGAAGAATACGCATCAACGTTCTAGAACCGAGATTCATTTACGTCTAGGATCATGATCATGGTCGCCACGCTCCCCGAAGCCCTCCCCCGCGCCGAGTTCAGCGAGTCGCACACGCGCCTGATCCAGGCTCCGCCGGAACGGGTGTGGGAGGCACTCTGGGAGACCAACTGGTCGGATCTCGGCCCGACCCGCCTCTTCATGGCCGTGCGCGGCCTCGGGCTGCGACGCGACGCCCGTGCGATGCGCGGCGGCGTGCTCGCCCACGGGCCGGTGCGTCTCGTCCGGGCCGAACCACCGCACTATGCCGCGGGCGTGCGGGTCGCACGGCCCTGGCAGCCCCGACCGACCCCTGGCCCCGACCTGGAGTCGCTCGACGACCTGCGGGACTACTCCGAGCCCGGCTGGCTCAAGTTCGGGATGGACTTCTGGCTCGTACCCACCCCCGAGGGCGACACGCTGCTGACCACTCGCACCCTTTGCGAGCCGACCGACGCCGGCGCCGGACGCCGCTTCCGGCCCTACTGGCTCGTGGTACGCCCGTTCAGCGGTCTGATCCGACGTGACCTGCTCCGCACGCTCGCCCGCCGCGCCATGCAGACGCGGCGGGCGAGCGGGTGAGTCAGCGGTCGCGGACCGCGACCGTCACCTTGCCGCGGGCCTTGCGGGTCAAGCCGGGGTCGTAGCGGAAGGTGACGCGCTCGACGCCCTCGCGACGCCGATCCGCTCGCGTCGGAATGGTGAACCGCACCACCTTCCGGCCGGCCTTCATCATCGCGTAGTCGCCGACGCCGCACTTGACCAGTGGCAGCTTCTGGCAGCCCTTGCTGGCGCCGACACGCTTGAGCCACCGCTTGCCGACATCGTTGCCGCGCAGATACGGCCGTGGCCCACGGGTGATGCCGAGATTGACGTAGGCGTCGTAGCCGAGGGCCGCCGAGTAGCGCAGCGTGACCCGGATCGCCTTGCCCTCACGTACCGACCGGGTGGCCTCGACCTTCACGGTGGGCATCGGGTCGTCGTCGATCACGTTGAGCCGCCCGAGGTAGGCGTCGGTGGCGATGCGTCGGATCGGCCAGGCGGTCACCATCTGCGGCAGCGGCTGATCGAAGACCCGGTCGGCCTCGTAGGAGACCGGGATCGTGCCGGAGGTCTGGCCAGGAGCCAGGTCGACGGTGAGGCGCTGCTTCGCGCCGGCACCTCGAGCGCTCGCCACGAGCACGCCGAAGCGCGCGGGCCTGGTGATCTCGCCGGTGACCGTGAACGGGATCTCTGCGGTGCGCGTGACCGGCTGGGACCCCGGCGGGTCGCCCTCCTCGACCCGCAGCGAGCCGAGGTTGATCTGTGGGGCGCGGGTCGTGGGCACGTCGGCGAGGGTGGCCGGGGCGGCGGCTGCGTCTGCCACCCAGATGCGGCCCTTGGCGGAGCGGCCGATCAGCTCGATCGAGCGGATGTCGGCGAGGTCGATGCCGGTGGCGCCGGTGGCGTCGACGATGAGCGACTGGGCCCACAGCTTGGTCGCGTAGCCGGCGTTCAGGAGCGGGGCGAGCCGCTGGCCACCCACCGGATCGATCGTGACCTGGGCACCCGAGCCGTCGGTGAGCCGCACCGACAGGTCCACCGGCCCGGCCGGGTCGACGATCGTGCGCAGCTCGAGCCGGTCGGCGGACAGGTCGAGCGACTTCTTGAGGGCCAACCCTCCGACGGCGCCCGCCTTCGACCACGACATCTGGAAGAACTTGCGCGTGGTGGTGGCCTCACCGACGTACGGCCAGTGCGGCACGATCGCCTGGAAGCCGTTGCCGCAGAGCTTGTCGGAGCGGGCTCGATAGGTCGCGCGTCCGCTGCACATGCTGGCCAGCGCGCCTCCCGTCGCGGCGGTGAGGGTCGCGTCGACGCCGGGCCGGCGGATGTCGCGGCCGCCGCCGATGGCGTGGGTGCGCACGTCGGCGTCGCCGACCGAGGGCACGGTGGTGGCGGTGCCGTCGAAGAGCGGGAGGTAGGCGTCGTCACCGGTGAACAGCTTCACGGCGCCGGCGACGTAGGCCTTCCCGACGTCGCGCTGCTCGGCCTTGGTGAGCCGCTCGGGGGTGCGGCGTCCACACGGCTCGGTGGCCTTGCCGCCCCAGTCGTCGAAAGCCGGGGCGACCGCCGTGCCCGGCGTCCACTCGGTGTTGAAGTAGTTGTGGTTGGCGCCCATCACGAGCACCGAGCTCTTGAGCGAGTTGTCGTCGGCGGCGACATCACGGTTGGTGTCGGTGAAGCGCTGACCCTGGATGTCGGACACGTCGCCGTCGCAGTAGGGCAGCACGGTGGCGGTCGGGATGTAGGGCGCGCTGTGGTTGGCGAAGTCGGTGGGAGCGAGCAGCACCTGGCCGGCGATCCGGTAGGGCGCGGAGAGCGGGATCTCGGCCGAGGCATGGTCGACGCCCTCGCCGCCACGACTGTGCCCGACGAGCACGACGCGGTCGAGGTCGACCTGGTGGCCGGCGGCCAGCGTCGTCCAGTGGTCCAGGTGCTTGCGCACGATCTGGGCGCGGGCGTCGGCACCGCCGTCGTCGAGGCGATAGTCCTGGGCGTTGATGCCGTTGACCCGGATCGAGACGGTGGCATACCCCTGGGAGGCGAGCACCTTCTGGATGTAGTCGTAGCCGAGCTGGCTGGGGACCTCCTTGAAGCGACCGCGGCAGGGCCACACATCGGTGTAGGCATCGGGGTTGTTCGGGTCGTAGCAGGACCCGTGGCGGCCGTGCAGGAACAGGACCAGTGGCCGCGGCCCGGTCTGGGCCGATGCGGCGGGCTCGACCACGTGCCCGACCATCTCGATCGGCTCCTTCATGCCCGGCAGCTTGACGCCGGGCAGGTCGTAGTCGCTCGTGGTCGTCGCGTACGGGCCGGCCTTACCGGGATCTGGCGCGTCGAGCGGTGTGGTGCGGGGCGGGCTGGCGGGTCGTTGCGTGGACGGCGCGCCGGCGGTGAGGTCGTCGCCCGCCTCGTCGAGGCGGTCACCGGAGAGGACGACGTCGAGGTCGTCCGGCTCGGGCGCCTGGGCCGCGGCGACGACGGCGGACACCGTCCGGCCGTCGGCGGCCAGCGTCGTCGCATTGACCAGGAGATCGTCGCCGCCGACGATCGTCGGCCGGTCGGAGTTCAGCGGGAGCGGGTCGGGCGAGGTCCACGAGACCTCGTAGCGACCGTCGTCGAGCGCCCGGACCGACCAGTCCCCGACACCTGCGGTGTTCTGGTCCGGCCGCGCCGCGGCCGCGATCTGTTGGACCGCAGTGTTCGCGGTCGCGGCGCGGGCCGGCGTCTGGGGTGCGGCGGCACCGGCGTCGGGAAGTGCGGTGAGGGAGAGGGCAAGAGCCGTACAGACGACGGCGAGGGCAGGTCGACGCATGCCCCGAACATAGGACGTCACATCCCTAGGGACGCCCCACGGCGCGGAAAGGTTGTCGAGGAGGCCGAAGTTCTTCAAATCCGAGCGCGCGCACCGCCGGAGGTTGAGCAAGCGAGCGCCAGCGAGCGCCGACGAGACCCCGGCGAACTCGAGACCGGCCCGGCCGGAGGTTGAGCAAGCGAGCGCCAGCGAGCGCCGACGAAACCCCGGCGGCGGACTGCGCGACTGTGGTCGGTGCGTCGGCGCGCAGGTGTGCCAACTCGGCGCGGTGGTGGGGTGGCCGCGCGCGTAGCCGATCGAGTCTCGCCGTCAAGGACGCTCGCTGCGCTCGCGCCACTGCGTGGCGGACTTCGTCCGTCCTTGACCGCGAGCCTCGCTCGATCGGCTAGGCAGCGCGCTAACGGCACGGGCTCCGCCCGCGCCGCCGCCTGCGCGGCCACCCCTGCTCGCTCCGCCGTCGCTGATTCGTCCGCGCCTGATTCGCGCGGCTCGCGTTTCCGGGGTCGGTCGGGAGGTTTCGTCGGCGCTGGTTGGGCTCGTTCCTCGCCCTCCCCGCTTGCTCAACCTCCGAAGAGTCGCCCCCCGCCGGAGGTTGAGCAAGCGAGCGCCAGCGAGCGCCGACGAAACCCCGGCACCCTAAGACTTACTAGAACACACTAGCGAATATCCGTCGGACGAGGTAGAATCGAGCATGGCCGCCACCACCGACACCGAACCCGGGCACCCGCTCGCCGTGTTGGTGGCGCGGTTCAAGAAAGACCTCGCCGGCCACGTCGACACCCCGCTCTGGAGCTTGGACGCCGACGACACCGCTGCCTTGTTGGTCGACCTGGCCGAGGTCACCGCCAGCGTGGCCGAGCTCGAGGCCCGAGCGGTGACCCAGGCCGAAGCGTTGGACCTGCCCGGCTCGATCGGCGCCCGGTCGACCAGCGCGTGGCTGCGGCGGCTGGTCCCGATCACCCCCGGCCAGGCGCACCGCACCGCGCGGCTCGGCCACGAGCTCGCGACCCACGAACAAACCCGACAAGCTGCCGCCGAGGGAAGGGTCCTTCCGGACCAGGCGCAGGTGATCGTCGCGGCGGTCGACGAACTCGACCCCGAACACCGCGACCTCGCCGAGAAGCACCTCATCGCAGAAGCGCAGCATCACGACGCGAAAGCCTTGAAGATCCTCGGCCGCCGCATCCTGGAAGTCATCGACCCCGCCCGCGCCGACGAGCACGAAGCCCGACTACTCGAAGCCGAAGAAGCCCGCGCGCGGAAACACACGACGTTCTCGATGTACGACGACGACCAAGGCCTCACCCACGGCCGCTTCACGCTCCCCGCCGCCCAAGGCTCGATGCTCCGCAAAGCCCTCACCGCACTCGCCGCACCCAAACACGTCAGAGCCACCGACGGCGCCGGCACCTACGACCACGCCAAGCCCACTCCACAAAGACTCGGGCAGGCCTTCGCCGAATACGTCGAACGGTTCCCCACCGACCGACTCCCCAAGACCGGCGGACTCAACGCCACCGTCATCGTCACCATGACCCTCGACACCCTCCTCGGCGGACTCGAAGCCGCGCACCTCGACACCGGGGTAGACCTCTCACCCGGTCAGGCACGCCGGCTGGCGTGTGAGGCCGGGATCATCCCCGCGGTCCTCGGCAGCAACAGCGAGGTCCTCGACCTCGGCCGCACCCGCCGCTTCCACACCCCCGCCCAACGCCACGCGATCGGCCTCGAACAACAGCACTGCCAAACCCCCGGCTGCGACACCCCCGCCGCCTACTGCCACGTCCACCACGCCCACTCGTGGCAAGACGGAGGCGACACCAACACCAAAGACGCCCGACTCCACTGCCCCTTCCACCACCACCAGCTCCACGCCACCGGCGAGGCGCATCCGATGCGCAGGTGAGTCTTCATCGGCCCGGACCGGCCGCTCGGTACGCCTCCACCCAGTCACCGCTTCGAAGATCACGAGGAAGAGCAGCTCGCTTGGACCCTCGCCGCCGGTTCGCGATCTCCCGTGCGACGCGACGCGGCACGCCCTGTCGCGCCAAGACGTCGGTGAGGCCGCGACCGCGGCCGGCGAAGACGCGGGAGACCCAGTCCTGGTAGCGATCGCGTTCGAGTGGATCCAGCAGCGGCTCCGGGCGGCGCTCGATGACGAGAAGGCCCGCGTCGACCGAAGGCTGGGGACGGAAGGCCGCGGCGGGGACGCGCCTGTCGAGGGAGAAGCTGTGCCAGGGCCACCACTGCGCGGTCAGCTGGGTGGCACCACCCACCCCGGCGCGCTTGCGTGCGACCTCCCACTGGGTGATGAGGACCGCTGAGCTCCAAGCGGTGGAGTGCAGGAGGTGGCGCAGGATCGGGGTGGTCAGATGGAACGGGATGTTCGACACGATCACGGCGCCCGCCGGTGGAGCGTGGCGCAGGATGTCGCCCTTCTCGATGCACACGTGCGGCCCCGTACGCCGATCGAGGTCGCGGGCGCGCCGGCCGTCGATCTCCAGGCCGTAGAGCGGGCGGCCGAGTTCGGCGAGGCCGTGGGTGAGGGCTCCGTTGCCGGTGCCCCACTCGACGATGGGTCCGCGGCGTTGTGCGACGAGGTCGACCACGCGCGCGGTGACGGACGGATCGGTCAGGAAGTTCTGTCCCAGCTCGTGCGTGCCGGGTCGGCGAGATGCCATGAGGGTGCTCCTGTCGAGGTGACGTGACTGGAGCCGGGCAGCACGAAGCGCCGCCCGGCGAGATGCCGGATGGCGGCGCGAATGCGTGTGAGGAGAGGGATCCGCGCCGCTAGCGGCGGCGGGTCCGAGTGGTCGTGAAGTTGCCCATGACGGCGATGCTAGAGACCGGCCCGGGCGGGCACCACTCGATTCGCCCGCGCGGTGGCGACCGGGCGGTCAGCCGCCGGGCTGATCCACGTCCAGGATCTCCACCTCGAACCAGGTGTTCGGCCAGCGCTCGGACTCGGGCCGGCGTGCGGCGCCGAGGGGTTGGAGGGAGACGACGATGCCGGTGGCGTGGTCGAGGCCGACGAGGTACCGATCGGGGTAGACGACGCCGGGATCGCTCTCGCGCATGGTGGGACCGCCGATCTCGGCCTCGTCGAGCTCGGAGATCTCCGACCACAGCAGCGGGCAGCAGCCGCAGCGTGGCTCATAGCCGGGGGCGGCGGCGACCTCGGCCCACCAGGTGCGCCGGCCGTTGCGGTCGGACTCGGTGACCTCGGCGATCTCCACGTGATGACTGAGCTCCACCGGGTCGAGCATCGCGACCCAGGCGTAGTCGCCGTACATCGGGTCGTCCCACAAGATGAACGGATCCTCCGGCCGGCGGGCGACGAGTCCGTCGGCACGCCGCTCGGGGACGACGTCGGCCGGAAGCCGCTCCACCATCTCGACCGTCTCGACGGGGACCGTCGGCCCGTCGGAGTACGACTCGGGCACCGAGACGGTCATCACCGAAGTGGCGTAGGGCACGCCGGTCTCGATGGTCTCGCGTCCGTCGGGGCCGGCCACGCGCAGGCGACCCGGCCGCTCCAGCCAGGCCTCGACGTCGCCGTGCCGGTCGCGCTTGCGGAAGTGCAGCGCGGAGAAACGCCACGGCGAGCTGCGTGCCAGGGCGGCGAAGTCCTCGGCGTTCGGCATGGGGACACACTAGGCACCTGTCCACGCACGGATGCCCCGCGGCGGAGCGCAGACCGCGGACCGTAGCCTTGATCCGTGAAGGCGCTGCTGCTCGAGAACATCCATCCGGTCGCGGTCGAGTCCCTGGAGAGCCGGGGATTCGAGGTCGACCTGCGCTCGGCCGCGATGTCGGAGGACGAGCTCGTCGCGGCGCTTCCGGGCGTCCAGCTGCTCGGCATCCGGTCGAACACGACCATCACCGAGCGGGTCCTCGACGCGGCGCCCGACCTGCTCGCGATCGGCTGCTTCTGCATCGGCACCAACCAGGTCGACCTCGCCGCCGCCGCCGACCGCGGCATCGTGGTCTTCAACGCCCCCTACTCCAACACCCGCAGCGTCGTGGAGCTGGTGATCGGCGAGATCATCGCTCTGGCCCGGCGCCTGCCGGAGAAGACCTCGCGCATGCACGACGGCGTGTGGGACAAGTCGGCCAAGGGCAGCCACGAGGTGCGCGGCCGCACCCTCGGGATCGTCGGGTACGGCAACATCGGCACCCAGCTGTCGAACCTCGCCGAGGCGATGGGGATGCGGGTCGTCTTCTTCGACACCGCCGACCGGCTCGCGCACGGGAACGCCCGCCGGATGACCAGCCTGGACGCCCTGCTCGCCGAGGCGGACGTCGTCTCGCTGCACGTCGACGGCCGCCCCGGCAACGCCGGCTTCTTCGGCGCCGACCAGTTCGCCAAGATGAAGCCGCGCGCCCTGTTCATCAACGCCGCCCGCGGCATGGTCGTCGACGACGTCGCCTTGCGCGAGCACATCCTCTCCGGGCACCTCGCCGGCGCCGCCCTCGACGTGTTCCCGGTGGAGCCGAAGGCCCAGGGCGACGAGTTCCGCTCGGTGCTGCGCGGGCTCGACAACGTCATCCTCACCCCGCACGTGGGCGGATCGACCCAGGAGGCGCAGGAGGAGATCGGCTGGTTCGTGGCCGGAAAGCTCGCCGGATTCGCGCTGGAGGGTCGCACCGAGCTCTCGGTCAACCTGCCCAGCGTGCTCGCCCCCCAGCTCCAGTCGGGCTCGCGGGTCGGATTCCTGCACGTCAACGTGCCGGGAGTCCTGGCCGACCTGAACTCCCGCCTGGCCGACCAGGGCCTCAACATCACCGCCCAGTACCTCGCCACCCGCGGCGAGCAGGGCTACGTCGTCTCCGACGTCGAGGGGCCGGTCACCGAGGAGACCCTCAAGGCCGTCGGCGACTCCGAGCAGACCGTGTGGGTCCGCTCCTGGCAGGCCTGACTCACCGGCCGCTGAGGAACCCCAAGGCCGCTGCCACCTCGCCGGTCTCCTCGCACACCCACACCGGATCGGGTCCGCCCAGGTCGGGCTGGATGTAGAGCGAGTGCGCGGGACCCTCGGCGCAGTCCAGGCACAACGGCCACCGCCCGGCCGACTCGAAGAGCGCGTCCTGCACGTCCTGGGCCACCAGGCCCGCGACGTAGACCGTGCCCTCCGGCCACTGCTCGGCCCACCAGTGCCGTGCCGAGCAGGCGTCCTCGAGCGCCGAGACGGCGGCCGCGGTGGCCTGCTGCCGAGCCGTGAGATCGGCCAGCACGCGGGCTCTGGCATCGAGCATCAGGCGGTCATCCACAACTCCATTGTGCTCGCGTTTCAAGGGCGGGCCACGCGGGGCACTTCCCGGGCCCCGGCGCCGACCCCGGCCGCCGAGCACACCGAGCCGAAGGAGCCACCGATGAGCAGCCCCGAGATCGACGTCGACCAGTGGGCCGACCTCGACCATCTCCCCCACGTCCTCGACGACGTCGGGCGCCAGCTCGACGACACGACCGACTACGCCGTGACCTGGATGTGTCGCCGCGACGGCTTCGCGACCAGCCCGGCCTGCGTGCTCACCCCGCTGGCCGAGGTGATGGACCTGCTCGCGGCCGCCTTCGAGGGCGCCGGGCGCCGCTACCACGACGACTGGCAGCGGCGCCGCGACGACGTCGTCGCCGCGACGGCCGAGCTGCGCGCCAGTGACGGGCGCGCCCAGGTCCGCGCCGACGCGGTCCTGGAGCGCGTCCTGGACCCGGCGGTGGCGTGATGGGCCTCGAGCTGCGCGAACCCGACCTGGCGCCGCCGCCGGAGGGCGAGGACGAGCTGCGCCACGACGTCACGTTCGAGGCCTGGGATGCGAAGGTCTGCGGACTGCGCGACCTGGCCAACCGTGGCATCGACGTCCTCAACCGCGTCGGCGCCGGGCTCGACCGGCTACCCGAGGGGAGCCTGCGCGAGCTGCTGGTCGAGCCGCTCACCGGCGATGCCGGCGCGATCCGGCAGAACGCCCAGGCCTGCCATGGCGTGCGCGAGGCGCTCACCGTGATCGCCGGGAACCAGCTCCGACTGATCACCTGGGTGGAGCCGCGGTGGGGCGGACGAGCGGGAGCGGCGTACGCGCTCGATCTCGGTGGCCGCGCCCTGGCCACCCGCGGGCTGGCCGAGCTGATCGACGTCGCGGCGCCGGTCTTCGACGACATCGCCCTGTTCTGCGAGCGGCTCACCGTCGAGGTCGAAGGCCTGGTCGTCGAGTGCGGCGAGGTGCTCGGCCGCCTGGTGCGGCGCATCCTGAGCCGGGTCTCCGGTCCGTTGGGCTGGGGCTGCTTCGCGATCGAGGTGGCCACGCAGGGCATGGACGCGATCACCGACCTCATCGACGACGCCCGCCGGGTCCTGGAGATCATCGAGACGCTTCTGGCCCTCCAGGACTCGGTGCTCGAGTGGGCCCGGGAGAAGCGCGACCGGCTCGAGACCCTGCTCGACCTGCCGGAACTGCTCCGCGTGATCGCCTGAGCGGTTCACTACGGTGGAGGCGTGACGACGATCCTCGAGGTGGCGGTACAGCACGCGCGCGACGTGCCGGGGTGCCTCGAGGGCGGCGCCGACCGGCTCGCGCTCGACGTCGACGGCCGCTCCCCCGATGTCGCGACGGCCTCGGCCGTGCTCCGCGCCAGCGACCGTCCGGTGCGCGTGCGGCTCCGTCTCGCGGACACCTACACGACCACCGGCGCCGACCTCACCACGATGGTGCAGCTGGCCGGCGAGTACCTCGCCCTCGGCGCGGAGGGCGTGAGCTTCGGCTTCCTCGACGCCGACCTCGAGGTCGACGTCGAGACCACCCTCGCGCTCGCCGAGTCCCTGCCCGGCGTCCCGTGGACCTTCCACCGCGCGATCGACGCGACCCTGGACCCCCGTCGCTCGTGGCGACGGCTCGTGGGACTGCCCGGCCTGACCGCGGTACACAGCGGCGGCTCCCCGCAGGGCCTCGAGCACGGCTACGACGAGCTCGTCGCCCTCGCCGCCGCCGATCCACGCATCGCCCGGCTGCTCCAGCCCACCGGCGGACTGCTCGCCGAGCAGGTGCCGTGGTTCCTGCGCGCCGGCGTGCGCCAGTTCGGCGTCGGCACCGAGGTCCGCCCGGGCGGCTCGCTGCGCGCCTACGTCGACGCCGCGATGGTCCGCTCATGGCGCACGCTCCTCGACGACCTCGACCAGACCGAGGCCCACGACCGACGGGTCGAGCCGTGATCCTCATCGATCCGCCGGCGGTCGAGCGCTACGACCGGGTCTGGTCGCACCTGGCCAGCGACACCTCCTACGAGGAGCTGCACGCCTTCGCGCGTGCGGTCGGGATCCCCGAGCGCGGCTTCGACCGCGACCACTACGACGTGCCCTCGCAGTGGTACGACGCCGTGGTCGCCGCGGGAGCGGTGCCGGTCAGCTCGCGTGAGCTGGTCTCGCGGCTGGTGACGGCCGGCCTCCGACGTCGCCGCGGGGTCGCGCCGTCCACCGGGCCCTCAGTCGACTGACTCCTGCGTCAGGCGCGCCAGCTCGGCGCTCGCGTTCGCCCGCGCCCGCTCCTCCCAGTGCGCGAAGGCGTAGTCGGTGTGGAAGAGGCGGGGCTTGGCGAGCAGGTCGGTCAGCACGGCGCGGCGGCCGGCGGTGAACGTCTCGTCGTCGAGGTGGGCGTACTCGGCACGCACGTCGGCGACGTAGGCGTCGTAGCGCTCACGGGGTGCGGCGAGGATGGCGAGGTCGGCGTCGGAGAGGGCCCAGCCGTTCGGGTCGTCGGCGCCGGGGCGATGGGTCTCGGTGAGCCGGATCAGCCGGACGACCTCGCTCACGGTGGCCTCGTCGGTGAGGCCCGGCAGCGCGTCCTCGGCCCACGCGGCCGATCGCTCCTCGGCGTCGCGCTCGCCGTCGTAGATGCTGTCGTGGAACCAGGCCGCGAGCAGCACCGCGGTCCGGTCGAACTCGACGCCGGCCGCGGCGAGCTCCTCGACCCGCGCCACCACCTCGCCGAGGTGTGTCGTGTCGTGGTAGCCCCGGCTGGGGTCGGCGTAGGCCTCCCACAGCTCGTCGCGCACGTCGTCGCCGCCGCTCAGCGGCCAGGCGGGAGACTCGGGATCGGCGGCTTCGACAGGCGGAGGCACCCACCCATTGAAACCCACGACCCGCCTCGATGCACGGGGCGGTCTCGGTCGCGGAAGGCTCAGCCGTCGGAGCCGAGCTGGATCCACATCGTGAAGCGATCCGCGCGATAGACCGAGCGCGACACGTTGACGATCGATTCGCCGACCATGCCCCTGCGCGAATGGCGCAGCACCACGGTTCCCGACTCGATGTCGAGGAGGGCGGCCTCCTCGTCGCTCGCGGTGTCGGCGGAGATCGAGTCCTCGGCCCAGGTCGGCCGCAGCCGGCGGCGTTCGAGAGCGCGGTACAGGCTCGGCGGCAGGCCCGCCTGCAGGAACCCGGGCAGCAGCCGCTCGTTGAGGTAGTTGTCCTCGATGCAGACGGGTGCGCCGTCGCCGCGGCGCAGCCGGCGCCAGTGGATGATCGGGTCGCCCGGCGTCAGGCCGAGGGCTCGCGCCACACCGGGTCCGGCCTGCTCACGGCGGGCCAGCAGCGTCTCCGAGGCCGGCAGCAGGCCGCGGCGGGCCAGCTCCTCGGTGTAGCTCATGATGCGGGTCGCCTCACGACGGGGGCGCGCGACGAAGGTGCCGCGGCCGGGAACGCGCTCGAGCAGGCCGTCGGCCACCAGCGCGTCGAGGGCCTGCCGGACCGTCATCCGAGCCACGCCGAAGCGCTGCACGAGCTCGCGCTCGGACGGCGCGGGCGACCCAGGGGCCTGCCCGCTCACCAGGGAGCGGACGTACTCGCGCACGACGACGTGCTTGAGCGCGCGTCCGTCTCGCGTTAGCACGTTCTCCACGCGGTGAACAGTAGGGAGAGCAGATCGTTTCCGCAGCGGAATCAAAGAGTTGGCCGTGCGTGATGGGTCACTCCGACGGGTGACCCTCCGATCACCCGATCGCTACTCGGTCGCGATGGCCTCCAGCACATCCAGCCGGGCCGCGCGCCGCGCGGGCAGGATCGCGGCCAGCACGCCGACGACCACGGCGAGCAGCATGAAGATCGCCAGCTGGTCGAAGGGGACGCTGATCACCTCCAGGCCCTGGTCGCGCACCGCCTGCATCAGGGCCAACCCGAAGCCGATGCCGAGGAGCACGCCGAGCACGGCCCCGAGCACCGCGATGATCACCGACTCCAACGTGATCATCCGGCGCAGCTGGGGGCGGGTGACCCCGATGGCCCGCAGCAGCCCGACCTCGCGGGTGCGCTCGATCACCGAGAGCGCCAGCGTGTTCACGATCCCGAGGACGGCGATCAGCAGGGCCAGCCCGAGCAGCGCATAGATGATCAGCACGAACTGGTCGATCGGCTCGCGCTGTTCGGCGGCGAAGGCGACCTGGTCCTTGGCGGTGACCGTCGGCTGGTCGGCCAGCACGTCGTCCAGCCGCGCCTGGAGGTCGCTCGCGCCGCTGTCGGCGTAGATGACGAGGAGAGTGTCCTCGGCGGGATAGCCGGCCGCCTCGAAAGTCTCGACCGAGACCACCATGCCCCCTTGCAGCAGGGCGTTGCTCTTGAAGGTGGCCGCAAGCGTCCAGGTGGCCTCGCCGCCGGGGGTGCTCACCGTGAACCGGTCGCCCACGCTCCACCCGCGGTCCGCGGCTTCGGCCTCGGTGACCATCGCGGCACCGGGCGCGGCGAGATCCTCGGCCGTGCCCTGCTCGAAGGTGACGCCGAGTCGGCTCAACGACGACGGGTCGGTGGCGATGACCCAGGTCGCCGAGCCGTCGACGTCGGCGAACCCGGATCGCTGGCGCACGACGTCCTGGATGCCGTCGAGCTTGTTGATCCGGTCGGCCACCGAGGACGAGAACGGCGCGCCGAGCACGCTGTTGACCACGAAGTCGCCGGTGAAGCTGTCCTCGACCGACTTGTCGACCGAGGCCTTCGCCGAGCCGCCGACGATCGCCATCGTCCCGGCCAGCGCCAGCCCGATCATCAGCGCCGACGCGGTGGCGGCGGTGCGCCGCGGATTGCGCAGCGCGTTCTGGCCGGCGAGGTTCCCGACCGAGCCGAACAGCCTGGCGTAGACCGCTCTGGCCGCCCGCAGGAAGGGCTTGGCCAGCACCGGTGCCATCGCCGTCACGCCGAGCAGGATCGCCAGCACGCCGGCGCCGGTGAACCAGCCCTCGCGGGAGTCGATGTAGTCGCCCAGGCCGATCGTGAGCAGTCCGCCCCCTAGGAGCGCGAGCACGAGGCCGAGGCGGAAGCGGGTCCGCATCGACTCCTCCGGCAGCGCGATGTCGTCGCGCAGTGCCTGGACCGGCGCGATCCGCGAGGTCCGCCGGGCGGGCAGGTACGCCGCGGCCATCGTCACCACGATCCCGACGACGTAGGCGGCGATGAAGGCGCGCGGCCGGTAGACGAGGGGCTGGCCGGACAGGTCGAGGCCGAAGGTGGCGAACAGCGCGCGCAGCCCGAGGGCGAGCACGATGCCCAGGGCTGCGCCGAGGGTGGCTCCCAGCAGGCCGAGCACGAACGCCTCGAGCTGCACCGAGCGCACGACCTGACGCTTCGAGGCGCCGAGGGCGCGCAGCAGCGCGAGCTCGCGGCTGCGCTGGGCCACGAGGATAGAGAAGGTGTTGACGATGATGAACGAGCCGACGACCAGCGCGATCCCCGCGAAGATGAGCAGGAACGTGGTCAGGAACGAGATCGCCTTGAGGAGCTCGCTGGCCGACTCGTCGGCGGCGTCGTCGCCGGTGACCGCCTCGAGGTCGCTCGGCAGTGCTTGCTGCACCTCGTCGCGCAGCTGGTCCTGGCTGACGCCGTCGGCCGCGGTGACCCAGACGCTGTCGAACTCGTCCTTGCCGTCGTGGAAGAGCCGTTGGGCCTCGGCGGTGTCGAAGGCGACGTAGGTCGCTCCGTTGAGGGAGCCGCCCTCGGCGAAGTCGGCCACGCCGACCAGCGTGGGCTCGAGGTTGGCGGCCTCCCCGGTGGTGGTCAGCGGGACCCGGTCTCCGACGTCGTAGCCGGACTTCTCGGCGGTCGTCGCATCGAGGACCACCTCGCCGGGCCCCTGGGGC
Source organism: Nocardioides epinepheli (assembly GCF_037936805.1). NCBI lineage: Bacteria > Bacillati > Actinomycetota > Actinomycetes > Propionibacteriales > Nocardioidaceae > Nocardioides > Nocardioides epinepheli. The sequence continues at coordinate 425,918 of NZ_JBBMMC010000001.1, forward strand.
GCCTCTCCCTCGACGATCCGCAGACCCTCGAGACCGTTCCCGGCCGGCGCGTCGGTCCAGTTGGCGCCGATGGCGGGGGTGCCGAAGCTGCCGATGGGCTTGCCCTTGTCGTCGATGACGTAGACGCCGAACGCGGTGACCATGCCGTCGGCGCGCGCGGCCCCGGGCACCTGCGCCAGCTCGTCGACCAGGGTGCCGGGGATGGCGCGGGTCGTGGCGGTGCCGAAGTTCTCGCTGCTGCCGTCGGGCCGCACCACGACGTCGCCGACGGTCGAGGCGAACAGGGAGGTGAAGCTGCGGTTGAGGGTGTCGGAGAAGATCAGGGTGCCGACCACGAAGGCCACGCCGAGCACGATGGCGAACGTGCTCATCACCAGGCGCAGCTTGCGCCCGAGGAGGCTCTTGAGGGCCGCGCGGATCATCAGGCGACGTCCGACATGCGCGCCATGATCTCCAGGACCTGGTCGCGGTCGGGGTCACGCATCTCCTCGACGATCCTGCCGTCGGCGAGGAAGAGCACCCGGTCGGTGTAGGCCGCGGCGACGGGATCGTGGGTGACCATCACGACGGTCTGGCCGTGATCGTCGACGCTGGACCGCAACAGCTCGAGCACCTCGGCTCCGGAGCGGGAGTCGAGGTTGCCGGTGGGCTCGTCGGCGAAGACGATGCGTGGCCGGCTCACCAGCGCTCTCGCGACGGCGACGCGCTGCTGCTGGCCGCCGGAGAGCTGGTTGGGCTTGTGGTCGAGCCGGTCGCCGAGTCCCACGGTGGCGATGACGGAGTCGAACCACGCCCGGTCCGGCTTGCGCCCGGCGATCGCCAGCGGAAGCAGGATGTTCTCCTCCGCGCTCAAGGTCGGGACGAGGTTGAAGGACTGGAAGACGAAGCCGATCTCCTCGCGCCGGAGCAGCGTGAGCGCCTTGTCGCCCAGCCTGCCGATCTCCCGGTCCCCGATGAGCACCTCGCCGGAGGTCGCGGAGTCCAGGGCCGCGCAGACGTGCATGAGGGTCGACTTGCCCGACCCGCTGGGGCCCATCACGGCGGTGAACTCCCCGGCGTACAGGTCGACGGTGACGTCGTCGAGCGCGCGGACGACGGCCTCCCCGGTGCCATAGGTCTTCGACAGGCCGATCGCGCGGGCGGCCACCTCGCGCGCGGGTGAGGAGATCGTCATGGCGCAAGCCTCGCCGGTCAGGCGGCGGCGCGCTACCGGGGGCCACCCCGAGAGCACCCTGAGCGCCGCCTCGCCTCGCGGCACCGGAGCGTCCGGAGAGGTCAAGGGTGATCCCTCATCCGATGCCGCGCCGACCGCGTGAGGCTGGGAGGACCCACCCATCGAGGAGAGTCCCATGTCCGGTCGTCTGTGGGTGCTGTTGTGCGGCAGCGCCCTTGCCTTCGCCCTCGCCGTGACCGCGCTGGTCGCGACGCCGAGTCCGGCGCACGCCGCCGACTTCCCGACGTACGGGTCGGGGGTGCGCGTGCGAGCCGATGCCACCACGGCGTCCGGGATCGTGGCGACGCTGGCCGCCGGCGAGGTCATCTCGGTCGACTGCCAAAAGCGCGGCGAGCGCATCACCACCCCTGACGGCGCCTCCAGCGAGTGGTGGGCCCACGTGCCGGCGCGCGGCGGCTACGTGACCGTGGCCTACGTCGACATCGTCGAGAGCCAGCTGCCGGGCGTGCCCGAGTGCGGCTCGCCCGAGCCGCCCGACCCCGGCGGCGCGATCACCTATGACGCGCTGGCGGCGATGTTCCCCGGCGAGGTGGGCGATCGGGCCACCGTCGAGACCGGGCTGCCCAGCCTGAACGCCGAGATGGTCAACGCCGGCATCACCACCGCACCGCGGCAGGCGGCGTTCCTGGCCACCCTCGTCAACGAGAGCCGGTTCGAGTACAACATCGTGCAGGCCGGCGGACGGACCTACACCGGACGCGGCTACATCCAGCTGACCGGCGACTTCAACTACTCCGCAGCCGGCCAGTACCTCGGCATCGACCTGCTCGGCAACCCCGACCTGGCCGCCTCGCTCGACTACAGCGCTCCGATCGCGCGGTGGTACTGGACCGTCGCCCGAGACATCAACCCACTGGCCGACGCCCTCGACATGGGTGCGGTGGACGCCGCGATCGGCTACGCGCACGACCCCGCCGAGGACGTCGAGCGCTGCGACGACTTCAAGGCGGCGCTGGCCTACCTCACCGGATCGGTGCCCGCCGGGATCAACTGCGTGCGCCCCGCGGTCGCCGGCGACCGGGGCCCGAACGGCACCCAGGACCTGGGGCCCGCACAGTTCGCCGAGGAGATGGACTCGTTGCTGCGGGGCGCCGGGCGCTAGGGAATCACTGATCCCCTGGGACACGCACGCGGGGATCGAACATGCGTTCGATCCCCGCGCTATCCTGGCGTCGTGGACTTCCAGACGACGCTCTTCGAGGCCCCCGAGGCCGCCGAGACCTCCCTGGTCGCCGGTCTGGCCGGCCTGGAACGCCGGGTCCTCGGCCACGGCGCGTGGCTCGACGTCCAGCGCTCGTGGCTGCCGGCGCCCGACGACGTCTTCGAGACCCTGGTGCGCGAGGTGCCGTGGCGGGCGGAGCGACGTCAGATGTACGACCGCGTCGTCGACGTGCCCCGCCTGCTGCACACCTACATGATCGGTGAGCCGCTCCCCCACCCGATGCTCACCGAGGCGCGCGAGGCCCTCTCGGCCCACTACGCCGACGAGCTCGGCGAGCCGTTCCGCACCGCCGGATGCTGCTACTACCGCGACGGCCGCGACTCGGTGGCCTGGCACGGCGACACCATCGGGCGCGGCTCCACCCACGACACGATGGTCGCCATCGTGTCGCTCGGCGACCCACGCCGGCTGCACCTGCGGCCGCGCTCGGGCGGCGAGGCAGTGGTGGTCGAGATGGGGCACGGCGACATCGTGGTGATGGGCGGCTCGTGCCAGCGCACCTGGGAGCACGCCGTCCCGAAGGTCGCTCACGCCGGTCCGCGGATCTCGGTGCAGTACCGCCCGCTCAACGTGTTCTGAGCCGCCGGGCGGACGGCGGGGTGACAGCGGCCGGTCGGGCGCGGTTGAGTGAGGCCATGAGCACCTCATCGAGCACTGAGCCGACCACCGGGCCGACCACCGGACGGGCGAAGGCCACCATCGGACTCACCGGGCTGGCGGTGATGGGCAGCAACCTGGCGCGCAACATCGCCAGGCACGGACACACGATCGCCGTGCACAACCGCACCCAGGCCAAGACCGATGCGCTCATCGAGGAGCACGGCGACGAGGGCGACTTCATCCCCGCCTCGTCGGTCAAGGAGTTCGTCGAGTCGATCGAGCGACCCCGCGTGATCATGATCATGGTGAAGGCGGGAGCGCCCACCGACGCCGTGATCGAGGAGCTGGTGCCCTATCTCGACAAGGGCGACATCATCGTCGACGGCGGCAACGCGCACTTCACCGACACCATCCGGCGCACCGAGGAGCTGGCCGAGAAGGGCATCGAGTTCGTCGGCACCGGCGTGTCCGGCGGCGAGGAGGGGGCCCTGAACGGTCCCTCGATCATGGTCGGCGGCAGCGACCAGGCCTATGAGCGGGTCGGGCCGATCATGGAGTCGATCGCCGCGCGCGCCGGCGACGGCGAGGCGTGCAGCGCTCACGTCGGGACCGGCGGCGCCGGCCACTTCGTGAAGATGGTCCACAACGGCATCGAGTACGCCGACATGCAGTTGATCGCGGAGTCCTACGACCTGCTCCGCTCGGTCGGGGGCCTGGAGCCGGCCCAGATCGCCGACGTCTTCGCCGAGTGGAACACCGGCGAGCTCGAGTCGTTCCTCATCGAGATGACCGCCGACGTTCTCAAGCACGTCGACGCCGACACCGGCAAGCCGTTCGTCGACGTCGTGAAGGACGCCGCCGAGCAGAAGGGCACCGGCCGCTGGACGGTGCAGTCGGCCCTCGACCTCGGCGTGCCGGTCACCGGGATCGCCGAGGCGACCTTCGCGCGCAGCCTCTCCGGGCACACCGACCAGCGCAAGGCGGTCCGAGAGGCCTTCCCCACCGACCCCGACGCGAAGCCGGTATCGGTGGACCCCGAGGTCTTCGTCGACCAGGTCCGCGACGCGCTCTACGCCTCGAAGGTGGTGGCCTACGCACAGGGCTTCGACCAGATCGCCGCCGGCGCCGACGAGCACGGCTGGCAGATCGACCTCGGCGAGGTCGCGAAGATCTGGCGCGCCGGCTGCATCATCCGGGCCCGCTTCCTGAACCGGATCACCGAGGCCTACGCCGCCGACCCCCACCTGACCACGCTGCTCACCACGCCGTTCTTCGCCGACGCCGTCAAGCAGAGCGTGCCCGCCTGGCGCGAGGTGGTCGCGACGTCGGCACTGTCCGGCGTCCCGGCGCCGGCGTTCGCCTCGTCGCTGGCCTACTTCGACGCCCTGCGCCGCGACCGCCTCCCCGCCGCGCTCATCCAGGCCCTGCGCGACAACTTCGGCGCCCACACCTACGAGCGCGTCGACCGTCCCGGCACCTTCCACACCCGCTGGTCGGGCGACCGGTCGGAGTCCGAGCAGGGGTGAGCCTGATCGCGCGGGGTGGGGTCCTGGGCGCCACCGCCCGGCTTGTTACTGACCGTTGTGAGTACTGACCTGCGCTTGCAAGAGCAGGTCAGAGGTCACAACGGTCAGTAACAAGCCGCAACGGTCAGTAACAAGCAGCCTGGCGAGCTGCCTGCCGAACGGGCGGCGCACCGGACCCGAACAGCCCCGAAAGCCTCAGGCGAGGGTCAGCTCGGGCTCGGTCTTCTCGCGCACCTCGTCCTCGGTGACGCCGGGGGCGAGCTCGACCAGGACCAGGCCGTCGGGCGTCACGTCGATGACGGCGAGGTCGGTGATAATCCGCTCGACGACGCCCTTGCCGGTGTAGGGCAGGGAGCACTCCTCGACGATCTTGTACGACCCGTCGCGCGCGACGTGCTCCATCAAGACGATGACCCGCTTGGCGCCGTGGACCAGGTCCATCGCACCGCCCATCCCCTTGACCATCTTGCCGGGGATCATCCAGTTGGCGATGTCGCCGGCGACGCTGACCTGCATCGCGCCGAGGATGGCGGCATCGATCTTGCCGCCGCGGATCATGCCGAAGCTGGTGGCGGAGTCGAAGAACGAGGCGCCGGGGCGCAGCGTGACGGTCTCCTTGCCGGCGTTGATGAGGTCGGGGTCCTCCTCGCCGTCGAACGGGTAGGCGCCGGTGCCGAGGACGCCGTTCTCGGACTGGAGCACCAGCTCGACGTCGTCGGCGACGTAGTTGGGCACGAGCGTGGGCAGCCCGATGCCGAGGTTGACGTAGGAGCCGTCGGTCAGCTCCGAGGCGGCGCGGGCGGCCATCTCCTCACGGGTCCAGCTCACTTCGACTCCTCCCGCTTGCGCACGGTGCGCTTCTCGATCGGCTTGTCGGCCGCCTGCTCCGGGGTGAGCGCGACGACGCGCTGCACGTAGACGCCCGGGGTGTGGATGCTGTCGGGGTCGAGCTCGCCCGGCTCGACGAGGTGCTCGACCTCGGCGATGGTCACCCGGCCGCACATCGCGGCGAGCGGGTTGAAGTTGCGCGCCGACGCGCGGTAGACGAGGTTGCCGTGCCGGTCGCCCTTCCAGGCGCGCACGAGGCCGAAGTCGGCGGCGATGCCCTCCTCGAGCACGTACTCGCGCTCGACGCCGTCGACGGTGAAGGTCCGCGTCTCCTTGGGCGGCGAGGACAACACGACGTTGCCGTCGGAGTCGTAGCGCCACGGGAGCCCGCCCTCGGCGACCTGGGTGCCGCCGCCGGTCGCGGTGAAGAAGGCCGGGATGCCGCTGCCGCCTGCGCGCATCCGCTCGGCGAGGGTGCCCTGCGGGGTCAGCTCCACCTCGAGCTCCCCGGAGAGGTACTGCCGCGCGAACTCCTTGTTCTCCCCGACATAGGAGGCCACCATCCGGCGCAGCCGTCCGGCGCCGAGCAGGCGACCCAGGCCGACGTCGTCGACGCCTGCGTTGTTGGAGAACGCCTCGAGGTCGTCGACCCCGGAGGCCAGCACGGCATCGATGAGGACGGCGGGGATCCCGCACAGTCCGAACCCTCCGACCGCCAGCGACGCACCCGACTCGATGTCGGCCACCGCCTCGGCGGCCGATCCCACCACTTTGTCCATGCCCCGACCTCACCGGAGCGCGCCGCCCACGTCAACCGTGGTTGCCGATCGCCGGCCGGATCACTCGCCTGGCGAACCCGAGTGGACGGTAGCGTTCGCTGAGTGGACACCCCGGTGAGCGTCGTGGCGCGGGTCGGAGCGACCCTGCGCGCCGTCGCCGCCCACGAGCCGGACGGCGCCACGACGTCCACCCTGGCCCGCGCGACCGGCCTCGCGCGGCCGACGTCCCACCGACTGCTGGGCTCCCTGCTCGAGGAGGGCCTTGTCGATCGCGACGCAGACACCGGACGCTGGCGCCTGGGCCCCGAGCTCTACCTGCTCGGCGGCGCGGCGCGCTCGCGCTACGACGTCACCGCGATCGCGCGCCCTGTCGTGCGGAGGCTCTCGGTGGCCACCGGCGAGAGTGCGTTCTTCTCCGCCAGGCGCGGCGAGGAGACCGTGTGCCTGGTGCGGGAGGACGGCAGCTTCCCGATCCGCTCCCACGTGCTGCACGAGGGCATCCGCTTCCCCCTCGGCGTCGCCTCGGCCGGCCTGGCGGTGCTCGCCCACCTCCCCGATGCGGAGGTCCGCGCCTACCTGGCCCGCGCCGACCTCGTCACCGACTACGGCCCGCAACACTCCGCGCGCCGCCTGCGCGAGCGGATCGCCGCGGTCCGCGAGGTGGGCTACGCCGTCAACCCCGGCCTGCTCGTCGAGGGCAGCTGGGGCATGGGCGCCGCGGTCTTCGACGACGCCGAGCGACCCCAGTGGGCGTTGAGCCTGACCGGCATCGAGCAGCGCTTCGGCGCGGCCCGGCAACGCGAGCTGGGCGAGCTGCTGCTGCGCGCCGCTCACGAGCTCACGCGCACCCTCGCGGGCCGCTGATCCGCCTGACTCGTTGCGATCGCCGGTTCCTCGGCACCGAGGCGGCACCCGACCTAGAGTCTGCGACGTGACCGCGGTCGACGACATCAAGGCCCGCTTCGAGGCGGCCGACCTCGACGGGCTGGATCGGGTCCTCGACTCCCTCGGCGACGACGACCGGAGCGCGGTCGCCGCCTGGCTCGGCGGGTCGAAGCGGTGGTGCCGCGACCTTCGCACCCGCCTCTACGGGGCCGAGGACCACTCCGCCGCCGAGCGGGAGTGGATCTACCACCGGATGGACTGGATGGTGGCGATCACCGCCGTCGCGGCGATGGCACCGGTCGCCGCCGCCGAACGGATCGGGTGGCCCGACCTCTACGACTTCTCAGACTCCGGCGTGATCGAGAGACTGCACGCGCGGTTGCGCGCTCGCGACGCCGCCTGGGTGGCGGCCTTCGCCGAGCGGGCCAGCTGGGCCCGCGACGTCGGGTGGAGCGGCGAGTTCTACTCCGCGGTGCTGCACCAGGCGCTGCTGCACCACGACCTGCCGTGTCCGAGCGGAGGCACGTTCGCGCAGACCCGGATGCACCACGACGTCGACGAGCTGGCCGCCGAGCCACTCATGCCCGACGTGCTCTACGCCTGGCTGGACGCCGGGCTCGGCGGCGACTTCACCGGCCGTCCCGACCAGATCGCGACCTTGGTCGAGCGGGACATCGTGGCGCGCGAACGCGTACTGGACATCGCCTTGGAGACCCTCACCCGGGCCACGCCGGTCTCCCATCAGCGCTCGGTCGCCAAGACCTTCACCAGGCTCTGCCTGACCACCGACGACGTGCCCGGCGGCCTCCCCTATCTGCTCGGCGTCATCTCCACCTGCACGGGAGCCGTGGGCGCGGCCCTCCTGCCGCTGGCCTTCGAGCTCGCCACCGAGACCCACGACGTCGATGAGATCGTCTCGATCGTCGCCGCGCGCACCGAGCGCAAGCAGAAGCAGATGACGCTGACGTGGCTGGCACACGACGCCGCCGCCCTCGGCGTCGAGACCGCTGTCGATGCGATCCGCCGGCTTGTCGAGAGCGACGACGACGCGAGCTTCGTGGCCAAGGCCGACAAGGTGATCGGCGGAATCGCGCCCGGGACGGCATCCTCTGCGCCCACACAGCCGATGCGGATCGGCCTGTGGGACCTGGCCCCGGCACCCGCCGCCGGCATGGACCAATGGGAGTGGTGGCAGCGCAAGTCCGGTGACACCGCCTGGCTGGACTTCTTGTCCAACCGCTCCACCACGACCAACATCGATGCCGGAGTCGAGTCACTGAAGGTCACCAAGACACTCCACGACATGTCCAGTGGAACGTTCAGCGTCGACACCTTCCAGACCGCTGGTCTCCACCTCGTTGCCGACGGGACGATGCATGTCCCCCGCCTGACGCGGCTGCTCGAGAGCTGGTTCGCCGGTGGTGCCCTGTCGCTCACCTGGGACGCCGCCCTGACGGTGTCCGAAGCGGCCGCCGCTCGCCGGCTCACCGGGCTGTCCGGGCTCCTGCGGATGCTGTGCACCTACGCTCACGAGTGCCCCCCTCGTCCGACGCCGCCCAAGATCGCGGCGCTGGCCGCCAGCGGCGAGCGAACCAAGGCCGCGACCGAGGCACGTCGGCTGGCCGAAGGACTGGGCGGACTGACGCACCCCGACGAGGCACCGGTCCTCCGGAACCTCTGGCGCCCACCGAGTGATCCGGTGCGAGTCACCGAGAGGTTCAGGTGGCAGATGCTGAAGCGACCAGTCGAGGCAGCCACGGTCGAGCATCTGCGCTGCCTGACCGGGCAGACCTGGCTCGGCACCACGCCGACCCCGTACGAGTGGATACGACCCGCCTACATCCTCCAACTGGTGCTGCATGCAGCGCACGACAGCGGCGTCGCAGCCACACGCGCGGCGGCGATCGCATCGATCACCCATCGCTGCCGTGAGCTGCACGGGATGCTGTTCGACCCGCTCGAGATGGCGGTGGACGTGTGGGCCTCAGGACTGCTGGACTCAGAGAGTCTGCACCTCATCGCGAGGGCGCCCTTCTCCGAAGCCGACGACGCTTGGAGCAGGAAGTACCCGAACCTCCCCTCCGAGCTCGTCGCCCAGGTCGAGTCCGGAAGCGTCACCCTTCCGCCGAACCTGGGAATCGCGGGCAAGCTTCATCTTCTCCACGCGCTGGAGTGCCTGCTGCTCGCCCCGGAGCAGGACCGTCCGCTCAGCACGCCGACGCGATCGGACGGCTCCCTCGGGCTCGGCGCGCTACTCGACCGGCTGGAGGAGCCGGGCCCCGTAGGGCCGATCGACCTCGTCTTGGCGCTGAACCGGCTCGCCGACGTCGAGCCTGACGGCTCGACGCTCGCAGCTCGCCTCGACCGATGGGATCCCGATCGCAGCACGGAGCCGGCTGTCTCGGGAGGAGCTCCGCTCCCGGTCGCCGCCACGGTGCGACGGTGGCTAGACGGCGGCGGCCTTGGCTCGCTGTCCCCGCGGATCGCGTCAGATCACCCGCGGCGGTGGGCCCACGAGGGCGCTCGACCGGTGGTCTGGACAGAGATCGCCCTGGCTCCGCTGGGGCTCGACGAGCTCGCGACTCGCGACCGCCATCCCTCCTTTCACCTCGACTTCTGGCTGCGGATCACGCCGGGGTGGCCCGACAGCGTCCGGACCGGCGCCCAGGAGCGGGCCTACCCCGACGCGCTGCTCGGCCAGTTGGGCTTGCGGGGCCACGGTCGCCCCACCGCCGACTGGCTCGTCGGCGGCCTGATGGCGCAACCGGAGGCCGGCCACTATCACGGGGCGGCTCGGCAACCGGAGCAGTCCCTGACCACGCTGGCCTCCACCAGGATGGCCCAGGGCTGGCTGAGCCAGGACCTCCTGACCGAGAGCGTGCTGCGCGCCTTCATCGAGGACGACGTCACCCTCACCCGGGCCTCCCAGGTCTTCGAGACCCTCTTCCTCGCCGGCGGCATGGTGCATTGGTGGCACCCGGCGCTCGCGCTGGCTGGACACGCCTGCGCGATGTCTCCGGCACCCGCGGGGTTGGACCGCCTCCTGACGGTGTTGGCCGACTACGTCCACGAAGTGCCGGCGCCGGTAGCGATCCCCGACGGCATCCGGGCATGGGCGGCGGCAACCGGAGACTCGCGGTCGACGCAGGAGGCACGTCGGATCGTGGCGGGAGCGGAGAGCTGATGAGCGACCTCCTCCACGTCGGCTACTCCGGCGCCTCGGTTCTGCGGCCGGTCGACGGCGGACAGGAGCTCTCGCTCGCGACGGCTCTGGGCGCGACGCCCACCGGCCTCGTCGAGCGCCCGTTCTTCTTCCAGGGCTTCCTCGCCCGCCCCGACGTGGCTGCGGCCGGGCTGCTCGCCGTCGCCGACGTCGCCGCGACCAAGTACGTCGACCTCGGCGAACTCCAGCGGACCGCCAATCTCGACCCCGTGGTGACCGCCGGTGGCGACCGGCTGCGCTTCGAGTCGTTCTCGGGCTGCAACGGTGTCCACGCCCGCTTCGACCTGCTGCCCGAGGGGCTGGGCAGCGCCGAGGTCGGCTGGGGCACCACCAACGTCGATGTGAACCAGCCGCTGCGAAGCGCGCTGGCGAAGGTGGGCAGGACCGAGGCGCTGCACCTCAGCGTCGGTCGCGAAGAGCTGCGGGCCGCGACGCTGGAGGCGACCCATGTCGAGCGCAGGGTCCGGCTCCCCGAGCGGTGGGTCCGCGGGCTGGCCGAGGTCTCGGTCATCGGCGCGGCCATGACTCCTGCCCTCACCCTCACCGGCGCCGCCGCGCGCCACCTGCTCGGCACGTTGTCGCGGGTGAAGCCGCCCGGCCCCGATGTGCATCTGCTGCCGACCCCGCGAGGCGTGCGCCAGACGGCGTCGGCCGGACCGGCGACGGTCCCGCTGCAGGGTTCGGCACGGATCCGCGGCGCCGATCGGCTCGCCCGTTTCGTCACCGCGCTCGCCGTCCATCGCCATCCCAGCGGCGCGACAGCCTGGCTGATCGAGGTGCCCGGCGCACGACTCACCCTACTCCTCAGCGCCACCCCGTACCGCGGCTTCTCCGGCGAGGGCGGTCTCCTGTCGCTCCTGTGCACGCCCGACGTCGCGCGCATCGGCACGCGGCTGCACGAGCATCTGGCGTGGAGTCCGACCGTCGACGCCGCGGCGCTCGGCGAGACGACCGGCCTGACGCCCGCCGAGGTCGAGGCCGGCCTGGCCTGGCTGGCGGCGTCCGGGCGCCTGGGCTACGACCTGGTCGACCAGGCCTGGTTCCACCGGGAGCTCCCCGTCGACGCCGACGCGGTGCTGCGCCGCAACCCACGTCTGCGCAAGGCGCAGCGGCTCGCCGACGACGGCTCGGTCGTCGCGTCTGGTGACGGTGGCTGGCTGGTCGCCGGAAGCGAGGAGTCCTATCGCCTCGACCGCGACGCCACCACCTGCACCTGCCGCTGGACCGAGGAGAGCCCCGACCGCGGCCCCTGCTCCCATCGGCTCGCGGTGCTGCTCCACCGGACGTCGTCGGAGTAGCGGGCGGGTTCGTCCCGGGACTATCGCAGCGCCTGGGCGAGCATCACGATGATGCCGCTGGGGCCGCGGACGTAGGTGAGCAGGTAGGTGTCCTGGTAGTTGCCGACGCCGCGCAACGGGTGATACCCGTGCCGCGCGGCGACGGCCAGGGCGGCGTCGAGGTCGTCGACGGAGAACGCGATGCGATGCATCCCGATCTGGTTCGGCAAGGTGGGCTCGGTCTCGATCGCCTCGGGGTGGAGGTACTCGAAGAGCTCCAGGTGGCCGGCGCCGTCCGGCGTCTGGAGCATGGCGATCCTGGCGTGGTTGCCGTCAAGGCCGACCGCGGTGTCGGTCCACTCCCCGCTCACCTCGTCGCGCCCGATCACCTCGAGCCCGAGGTCGGTGAAGAAGGCGATCGTCGCATCGAGGTCGCGGACCGCGATGGCGACGTTCTCTAGCCGGATGGGCATGCCCGCCACGCTACGCCGAACCGCCCGCCGGGATAGTCCCGGCCGTTTGGGCCCCTCTTCGGGCGGATCGAGGGCCCAAACGGCCGGGACTATCGCGAGCTCAGACCGAGACGCCGAACTCCAGCGCGATCCCGTGGAGTCCGGAGGCGTAGCCCTGGCCGACGGCACGGAACTTCCACTCGCTGTCGCGGCGGTAGACCTCGCCGAAGATCATGGCGGTCTCGACCGAGGCGTCCTCGGAGAGGTCGTAGCGGGCGATCTCGCGGTGGTCGGCGGCGTTGACGAGCCGGATGAAGGCGTTGTCGACCTGGCCGAAGCTCTGCCGCCGGGCCTGGGCGTCGTAGATCGAGACGGCGAAGACGATGCGCTGGACCTCCGGCGACATCCGGGCCAGGTCGATCTCGATCACCTCGTCGTCGCCGTCGCCCTCGCCGGTGAGGTTGTCGCCGGTGTGGCGGACGGTGCCGTCGGGCGAGACGAGGTTGTTGAAGAACACGAAGTGCTGGTCGGTGAGCACCTTGCCCGACGCCCCGACCATGATCGCCGAGGCGTCGAGGTCGTAGGCGGGCCCGGAGCCCTCGGCGACATCCCAGCCGATGCCGACCGTGATCCGCTCCAGTCCGGCGACCTCCTTGGTGAGCGACACGTTGCCGCCCTTGCGCAGGGTCACCACACCGCCGCCGCTGCCGCCGCTGCCGGACGTCGGCGCCGCGGCCGGGGGCGCCACCGGCGGCAGGATCGCCACGACGTCGGCCCCCTCGACGACGTCGAGCACCGGCGAGCCCTCGAAGTCCGAGCGCACCGCCCCGCCGACCAGGGGTGCCCACCGGGCCTGGGCGGGGTTGCTGAACTGCTGACCGCGGTTGATCGCGGCCATCATCGCGTGCGACTCGCGGTTGAGGGCCTCGGTGACCCGAGCGGTGCCGGCCGGGGTGTCGGCCCACACGCTGAGCCCCGCACCGCCGGGTCCGGCGACGGCGGTGAGCCGCAGGGCGCCGTCCTTGGTAACGACCCCGCCGCCGTGCGGGGTGGGGGCCAGGTCGCCGCGCTGGAGGTCGAGCAGTCCGAGGACGTGGTCGATCAACGCCGGCGCGGAGGCCTGGGTGGTGAACCAGGTGATGTTGTCGGCCTGGAGGTCTGCGCGGTAGGCACCGCGGGGATCGGTCGCACCACTCATGGCTGGACCCTATCCAGGTTCGGCAATCACGAACCGGCCCGCTCGCCCGAAGCCGCGGTCAGCGGCGCAGCCACCGCCGCAGCAGCCAGACCACGACCAGGGCGCCGAGCGCCTGCTTCCAGTAGGTGCGGGCGAGGACCGGGAGGACGGCGGCGCCGAGGTCGAGCGCATCGTCCTCGGGGGGAGGGGACGATGCCGCGCCGGACGGCGCCGCCGCCGGCTTGGGGGTGGTCGAGCCGACCGAGGCCGAGGAGCCGACCGCGGCCGGCGCCTCGCGCACCGACGCCGCCGCCGCGTCGGCCAGGGGCGTCGACTCGCGCGGCTCGGGTGTCGGCGCCGGCTCCGGCTCGGGCTCCGGCTCGGCGAACCGCTGCTCGAGGCAGGCGACGAACTGGCCGAGCAGCTTGTCGGAGACGTCCTGCATGACGCCCCGGCCGAACTGCGCCGGCTTGCCGGTGATCGCCAGGTCGGTGATCACCTCGACGTCGGTGGCCGGACCGTCGGGCCCCGAGGTCTCGCTCATCGTGAGCGTGACCTTGGCCCCGGCGGTGCCGTTGCCGCGCTTGTCCTTGCCCTTGGCGTCGACGAGGAACCGGTGCGCGGCGGCGTCCTTCTCCACGAACGTGCCCGAGCCGTTGTAGACCAGCGCGATCGGGCCGAGCTTCACCTTCACCGACCCGCTGAACGAGTCGCCGTCGGCCTCGGTCACCTGGGCACCGGGGAAGCACTCGGCGAGCGAGGCGATGTCCTGGAAGGCGGCCCAGGTCTCCTCGACGCCCACGGGAACGGTGAACTTGTGGGTCAGATCCATCAGGTCACGCTCCTGCCGCGGCGAGCACCGCCCGCCTGGTCAACACAGTGGACAGGTGTCGACGATAGTCGGCGTCGCCGTTGAGGTCGGAGGGCGGGTTGGCCCCGTCGGCCGCCAACGCGGCGGCGGACCGGACGACGTCCGCCGTCGCCGCCTGTCCCACCAGCGCCTCCTCGACCGCCTTCGCCCGCAACGGCGTGGAGTCCATGTTGGTCAGGCCGATGCGGGCCTCGGCGATCGTGTCGCCGTCGGTCCGGACGGTCGCCGCCACCGCGACGATTGGCCACTGGTGGGCGACCCGCACGAACTTCTCGTAATGGGCACCCCAGCCGGTGTGCTTGGGGATGCGCACCTCGGTGAGGATCTCGTCCTCGCCGATCGCGGTCTCGAAGAGATCGACGAAGAACTCCTCGGCCGGCACCGTACGGGTGCCACCCGGGCCGGCGATCACGAACTCCGCGCCGAGGGCGAGCGCCGGAGCGCCGAGGTCGCCGGCCGGGTCGGCGTGCGCCAATGCGCCGCCGAAGGTGCCGCGGTGGCGCACCTGGGCGTCGGCGAGGTGCTCGACGGCGCGGGTGATGAGGGCTGCGTGCTCGGCGACCAGCGGGTCGGTGCCCACGACCGAGTGCGGCGTCATCGCGCCGATGACGATCGCGTCGCCGTCGTCGCGGATGCCGCGCAGTGACTCGATCCGGCCGAGGTCGATGACGACCTCGGGGGCGTTGAGCCGCATCCGCAGCACCGGCAGCAGGCTCTGCCCGCCCGCGATGAGCTTGGCGTCGTCTCCGTGCTCGGCGAGCGCGGCGAGCGCCTCCTCGACCGTGGTCGGGGCCAGGTAGTCGAACGGCGCGGGGATCATGCGCCTGCTCCTTCCGTGCTCGCGGTGCCGGGTTGCTCCTGGTTGCCGGCGACGCCGTCGCCCTCGAAGTGGGGCATCGCCGCGCCCTGCGTGTCCGGGCCGCCGTCCCCGGCGCCCTGGATCGCCTTCCACACCCGCTCGGGCGTGCACGGCATCTGGATGTCGTTCACCCCGAGATGGCGCACGGCGTCGACGACGGCGTTGACGACCGCCGGCGTGGAGGCGATCGTGCCCGCCTCGCCGACGCCCTTGGTGCCCAGCGAGTTCGTGAGCGCCGGGGTGGTGGTGTGGTCGACCTCGAAGCTCACCGTGTCGGCGGCGGTGGGCACCAGGTAGTCGACGAACGATCCGGAGACCAGCGTGCCGCTCTCGTCGTAGACCGCCTCCTCCCACAGCGCCTGCGCGATGCCCTGGACCAGCCCGCCGTGCACCTGCCCGGCCACGATGAGCGGGTTGATGACGTTGCCGATGTCGTCGCAGCACACGTACTTGCGCATCTTGATCGCGCCGGTCTCGGTGTCGACCTCCACCGCGCACAGGTGGGTGCCGTGCGGGTAGTTGAAGTTCACGGGGTCGTAGGTGGCCTCGGCGTCGATCGAGGGCTCCGCCCCGTCGGGCAGGTTGTGGGCGGTGAACGCCGCCGCCGCGACCTCGGTGAGGCCGATGCCCTGGTCGGTGCCGGCCACCTGGAAGCGGCCGTCGCTGAAGGTCAGGTCGTCCTCGCTGGCCTCGAGCAGGTGGGCCGCGAAGGGCTTGGCCCGCTCGATCACCTTGTCGGCTGCGCGCACCAGCGCCTCACCACCGACCACCAGCGAGCGCGAGCCGTAGGTGTCGAGCCCACGGTGGGCGACCTGGGTGTCTCCGTGCAGCACCTCCACGCTCTCGAACGGGACGCCGAGGCGGTCGGCCACGATCTGGCTGAACGCCGTCTCGTGGCCCTGCCCGTGAGCGCTCGCACCGGTGACCACCTCGACCGTGCCGGTGGCCAGCATCCGCACGCTGGCGTGCTCCCAGCCGCCGGCGCCGTAGTCGAGCGAGCCGAGCACGCGGCTCGGCGCGAGCCCGCACATCTCGGTGAAGGTCGAGACGCCGATGCCGAGCTGGACCGGATCGTTCTCCTCGCGTCGTCGCTTCTGCTCGGCGCGCAGCTCGTCGTAGCCGAACATCTCCATCGCCCGCGCCGTGGCGGCCTCGTAGTTGCCCGAGTCGTACTCCAGCCCGGCCACGGTGGTGAACGGGAACTCCTCGTGCTTGATCCAGTTCCGCTCGCGGACCTCGAGCGGATCGACACCGAGCTCGGCGGCCAGCTCGTCCATCATCCGCTCGATCCCGAACGTCGCCTCGGGACGGCCGGCGCCCCGGTAGGCATCGGTCCAGGTGGTGTTCGTGAGCACGGTCTGGCAGTTGAACTGGTAGGCGGGGAACTTGTAGATCGCGTTGAACATGAACGCGCCGAGCACCGGCACCCCGCCGCCGACGATCGCGACGTAGGCGCCGAGGTCGGCCAGCAGCTCGACCTTGAGCCCGGTGACGTTGCCCTCCTTGTCGGCGGCCAGGGTGAGGGTCTGCCACTGGTCGCGACCGTGGTGGGCGCTCATCAGGCTCTCGCTGCGGGTCTCGGTGTACTTGACCGGCTTGCCGAGGCGACGCGCCACCGCGAAGGCGATCATCTCCTCCGGCGTCTGCTGGAGCTTGCCGCCGAAGCCGCCGCCGACGTCGGGGGCGATCACGCGGATCTTCGACTCCGGCACGCCGGTCGTGGCCGCGAGCGCGAACCGCAGGATGTGCGGGATCTGGGTGGCCGACCACACCGTGATCTGCTCGCCGGTGGGATCGACGACCACCGAGCGCGGCTCCATGAACGCCGGGATCAGCCGCTGCTGGCGGAACTCCCGCTCCACGACGATGCCGTCCTCGCGCGCCTTCGCGATCGCCTCGTCGACGTCGCCGCCGGTGCCCGCCTCGGCGGAGTCGAAGCGCCAGAACGCCGACTTGTTGGTGCCGAGGTCGGGGTGCGCGAGCACCTCGTCGGTCACCGCCGCCTTGAGGCCGATCGCGGCGGGCAGGTCCTCGTAGTCGACGTCGACCAGCTCGGCGGCGTCGCGGGCCTCGGCCGCGCTGCGCGCCACGACCACCGCGACGATCTCGCCGGCGAAGGCGACCCGGTCGGTCGGGATCGGAAGGTGGGTCGGGGTCACCTGCTCCGGGGTGATCGGCCAGGCGTTGATGCACACGCCCTGGCTGTCGGCGAGGTCGGCGCCGGTGAGCACGGCGACGACGTTGGGTGCCTCGGCGGCCTCGGTGGTGTCGATGCTGTTGATCCGGGCGTGGGCGAAGGGGCTGCGCACCATCGCCAGGTGCAGCATTCCCGGCAGGTTGAGGTTGTCGGTCCACCGGGTGCGCCCGGTGATCAGCCGGCCGTCCTCCTTGCGGCGCCGGGCGCGACCGATCTCCTTCTCGGCGCCCTCGGGGGCGTCCTGTACCGCGGTCATGCCTGCGCCCCCGCGTCCTGCTCGGAGCCCGAGCGCTGGCCGGCGGCGTGCTGCACGGCCTTGACGATGTTGTGGTAGCCCGTGCAGCGGCACAGGTTGCCCTCCAGGCCGAGGCGGATCTCCTCCTCGGTCGGGTTCGGGTTCTCCTCCAGCAGCGCGGTGCTCTGCATGATCATGCCGGGTGTGCAGAAGCCGCACTGGAGGCCGTGGCACTCACGGAACGCCTCCTGCACCGGATGCAGCTCGCCGCCGTCGTAGGTGGCCGCGAGGCCCTCGATGGTGACCACGACCCCGCCGTCGGCCTGTACGGCCAAGACATTGCACGACTTCACGCTCGTGCCGTCCAGGTGCACGGTGCAGGCACCGCAGTTGCTCGTGTCGCACCCGATGACGGTGCCGGTCTTGCCGAGCCGCTCGCGCAGGTACTGCACCAGCAGCATCCGCGGCTCGACGTCGTCGGCCACCTTCGCGCCGTCGACGGTGAGGTTGATCCGGGTCATGACTCTCCCTTGCAACGGGCTTCCGGCGCGCCGGCTGGACGCGGGCGCGCGTGACCTGGATCACGCTACGACGCGCAGGTTGGTGCCGGGTTGGACCGGCGGCGGGGCCGGTCAGCGGGCGGCCGCGAGGCGCGCTCTCAGCAGCGGCCGCGCGGGGTGGGCTCGCTCGCCGAGCACCGCCAGGCAGCGCTCGACCACCGCGGTGTCGTACGGCGCCCGCTCGGCGTAGCGCAGCACGGCGTCGGGGTCGGGGGTCTCGAGGAGCGCCTCGCGCACGGCGACGGCGACGTACTCCCCCAGCTCGGTGAGCGCCGGGGAGTTGGTGCCGGGCAGCAGGTCGCCGCCGTAGCACTCCACCGCCTCGGCAACCCGACCGCGGCGGAGCAGGGCGAGCAGATGCTCGACGTCGGTCTCGATCGGCATAAGCAGCCGGTAGGGGCGCGAGGAGAGCTGGCCGCCCAGAGCCGAGCGCAGGTGGGACACCTCCGCCTTGAGCGTGGAGAAGGTGACCGCCTGATCGCCGTACAGCAGGGCGTGGAGCTGCTCCAGGCTCAGGCCCTCCGGGTGGAGCGCCAGCAGCGCGAGCACCTCGGTCTGCCGGCGGTTGAGCACCAGGCGGCGGCCGTCGAGACGGGCCTCGGCGGTGCCGAGCAGCGTGAACACCAGACCGGGGTCCCCGGTGTCGTCGGGGTCGGAGGTGGGGCCTGCGGCGGTGGGATGGTGCCGCGAGTGCGGCAGGGCGTTCTCGATCAGCCGCGCCATCATCCGAGCCGTGGCCAGCCCGATCGGGTGCGAGCGGTCCCAGGTGGTCGACAGGTCGATGACGCCGAGCTGCTGTCCGGTGGCGGGATCGTGCACGGGCGCGGCCCAGCAGACCCAGTTGTGCACCATCGGTGCGTAGTGCTCGGCGCTGAACACCATCGCCGGACCGTCGGTGCGGTTGGCGAGGTCGAGCGCGTTGGTGCCGGCCGACTCGTCGTCCCAGTGGGCGCCGGCCACGAAGTTCACCGTCTCGGCCTTGCGGCGCATGATCCGGCCGCCGTAGGTCCACAGGATCCGGGTGTCCGGGTCGGTGACCGCGAGCACGAGGTCGCCGTCCTGGGCGGTACGGCGCAGGTCGGACTCGACCCGCTCGACGGCGATCTGGAGCGGCGAGCCGCGCCAGCGGGCGCTGGCCTCGGCCTCGTCCCCCAATGGCGCCGCGGCGAGCTCGGTGTCGATCGTCCGCCCGGAGCGGGTCCAGCTCGACAGGATCTCCGGGCGCACCAGGGACGCCGCGAGATCGCCGTGCTCGACGAACGTGGTCCAGGCCTGGTGGCAGGCCTGCTTGCGCGCGTCGAGCTCGGCCTGGAGGGAGGTCATCGCGGGCACCTCGCGGGCGCGGCAGACAACGCGGTCGGCATGTGGTGCACGGTACCCCGCCGGGTGTGGCCCGGGTCACCCTTCGGGGCGGGCTCTCACTCCTGCTCGTGGTGGATGCGACCGGCGGTCCGAGCCAGCGACTGCCCGGTCCCGCCCCAGCGGCCGGCGATGATCTCCGCGGCGATGCTGATCGCGGTCTCCTCCGGGGTGCGTGCGCCGAGGTCGAGCCCGATCGGGCTGGCCAGCCGGGCCAGATCGTCGTCGCTCAGGCCCGCTTCGCGCAGCCGCGCGGTGCGGTCGTCGTGGGTGCGTCGCGAGCCCATCGCGCCGACGTAGGCGACCTCGGGCAGCCGCAACGCGGTCTCCAGCAGCGGGATGTCGAACTTCGGGTCGTGGGTGAGCACCGTGATGACCGTGCGCCCGTCGATCCGCCCGGCCTCCTGCTCGGCCGCGAGATAACGGTGCGGCCAGTCGACGACGACCCGGTCGGCGTCGGGGAAGCGACTGGTCGTGGCGAACACCGGCCGGGCGTCGCACACCGTGACGTCGTAGCCCAGGAACGACCCCACCCTGGCCACCGCCGCGGCGAAGTCGATGGCGCCGAACACCAGCATCCGGGGCCGGGGCGCGAACGCCCACACGAAGACCCGCATCCCCTCGCCGCGGCGTTCGCCGTCGGGGCCGTAGGTGAGGGTCGCGTTCGCCCCCTGCGCCAGCAGCCCCAGCGCGTCGTCGGTGACGGCGTCGGTGGCCCGCTCGGACCACAGGTGGGCGCCGTCCGGGTGGGATAGTCCCGGGCGATCGGGTTGTTTCTCGGTGTTATTCCCAACCGTTTCGCCCGGGACTATCGCGCCCGAGGAGTCGGGGCGGACGACGAGACGCGCTCCGACGCGGGTGGGGTCCGGGTGGTCGATGACGGTGGCGACGGCGACCGGGCGGCCGGCCTCGACGTCGGCGGCGACGTCGGCAAGCTCGGGGAAGGTCTCGCGGGAGACCCGTTCGACGAACACGTCGAGGATGCCGCCGCAGGTGAGGCCGACGGCGAAGGCGTCGTCGTCGGAGACGCCGTAGCGCTCCAGCACCGGCTCGCCGGAAGCGACCACCGACTGCGCGAGGTCGTAGACCGCCCCCTCCACGCAGCCGCCCGAGACCGAACCGACCGCCGAGCCGTCGGGCCCGACGAGCATCGAGGCACCCGGAGGCCGCGGGGCCGAGCGGAACGTCGCCACCACGGTGCCGACGCCGGTCGTCTCGCCGGCCTCCCACCACTCCAGCAGCTCGGGCAGCACCTCACGCACGGGACAGCACCTCGGTCAGTTCCTCGTAGGTCGCCATCGTATGTCCGGCGAGCAGGTCGTCGATGTGCGGCAGGACGGCGCGGATCCCCTGTTGCACCGGGGCGTACCCGGCCTTCCCGCGGTGCGGGTTCACCCAGACGACCCGGTGCGCGATCCGGGCCAGTCGCCGCGCCTGCTCCCCCAGCAGCGCGGGATCGCCGCGCTCCCAGCCGTCGCTGAAGATCACCACGACGGCGCCGCGAGCCAGGCCGCGACGTCCCCACCGGTCGATGAAGACGCCGAGAGTCTCGCCCAGCCGCGTGCCGCCGGACCAGTCGGGCACCGCGTCACCGGCAGCGACGAGCGCTCGCTCGACGTCGCGGACACGCATGGCTCTGGTGAGGTGGGTCAGCCGGGTACCGACGGTGAAGGTCTCGGTGCGACCACCCTGGGCGGCGTAGGAGCGAGTCAGCGTGTGGGCGAGGCGCAGGAGGGCGTCGGCATACCCGCTCATCGAGCCCGACACGTCGATCAGCAGCACCACGCGGCGCGGGCGGAGCCGGCGTTGCCGCCAGTGGATCGGCGCCGGCTCGCCGTGCAGGCGCAGGCTCGCCCGGATCGTGGCCGCCGCGTCGACCCGTCCCCGGCGGAACCGCTCGTCCCGGATCGTGCGCCGCATCGGCGGTCGCGGTCGCAACCGCGCGAACAGCCGGGCCAGCCGGAACCGCTCCACCGCGCTGAGATCGGCGACGTCACGATGCCGCAGCACCTCGAGATCACTGGCCAGGGCCTTGACCACCTCTTCGTCGCCGTCGGCGTCCGCCCCGTCGCCGTCGTCGAGAGCCAGCTCGGCGACGACCGGCGGGTCCTCCCGCTGAGAGCGCCGCTCTCTCGGCAGTCCGGTGCGGGGATCGAAGAACGCCTCGAAGACCTGGTCGTAGCGCACGAGGTCGTCGGGGGACGAGCACAGCGTGGCTCGCCCCGCGCGGTAGGTGGCCCGCGGATCGCCGAGACCCACGATGGCGGCCGCGGCCAGGAATCCGGCCGCCCGGTCGTGGGTGACCGCCACCCCCGCGGCGCGCAGTGCACGGGTGAAGGCGAGCAGCACCTCGTCGGGGCCGTGCCCCGCGCCGGTCATGCCCGGAGCACCTGGTCGAGAGCGTGCCGGACCTTCTCGGCGTCCTCCCGGTACTTCACCAGCGCGCCGAGGGTCCGCGCAGCCGACTCCAGGTCGAGGTCGGTGGCGCCGAGATGCTGGAGGGCGCGCGCCCAGTCGAGGGTCTCGGCGACGCCGGGCGGCTTCTCCAGGCCGTCGATGCGGCGCAGCTCCTGGACGGCGCCGACCACCTGCTCGGCCAGCGCGGCCGACACCTCGGGAGCGCGGGCGCGGACGATCGCGGTCTCGCGGGCCAGGCCGGGGTGGTCGATCCAGTGGTAGAGGCAGCGGCGCTTGAGGGCGTCGTGCAGCTCGCGGGTGCGGTTCGAGGTGAGCACGACGATCGGGGGCGTGGCCGCGCGCACGGTGCCGAGCTCGGGGATGCTCACCTGGTAGGTCGAGAGCACCTCGAGCAGGAAGGCCTCGAACTCGTCGTCGGCGCGATCGATCTCGTCGACCAGCAGCACCGCCGGGCTCTCCTGGAGTGCGGTGAGGATCGGCCGGGCGAGGAGGAAGCGCTCGGTGTAGAGCGAGCTCTCGGCGTCCTCGACACTGCGTGAGGCCTCGCGACCCATCGCCTCGATCGCACGCAGGTGCAGGACCTGGCGCGGGAAGTCCCAGTCGTAGAGCGCCTGGTGGACGTCGATGCCCTCATAGCACTGCAGCCGCACCAGCGGCACGTCGAGCGCCTGGGCCAGCGCCTCGGCCAACGCGGTCTTGCCGGTGCCGGGCTCGCCCTCGAGGAGCAGCGGGCGCTGCATGGCGAGCGCGAGATAGGAGACGGTGGCGAGCTCGTCGTCGCACAGGTAGCCCGTCTCGGCAAGCCGGTCGGCGATCTCGGTGGTCGAGGACGGCGTCACGCATTCAGGCTAGTGGGCCGCCGTTGGCCGGTGGCTGGTCGACGTCGCGACCCCGCGCCAGGTCGCCGCACTCGATGCCCTCGACGTCGTGCGCGGCCAGGTAGGGACGAGCCCCGGAGTCCCCCACGGCCAGCTCGGCGACGGCGGCCCAGTGCGCGCGCCCGAGCACCACCGGATGGCCGGGCACCCCGTCGTAGGCCGCCCGGGCGAGCGCGGAGCGGCCGGCGCCGGACGCCGACCGGGCGACCCGGTCGATGACGTCGGCGCCGACGTCGGGCAGGTCGACCAGATGGACCACGACGGCGTCGGCCGCCGTGGCCTCCGCCGCGCTCAGGCCGGCTCGCAGCGAGGCAGCCATCCCGGTGGCCCAGTCGTCGGCGAGCACCACCTCCACGCCGTCCGGCACCAGCGACCGCGCCTGGTCGGCGCCGGCGCCGAGGACGACGATCACCGGCTCGCAGCCGCCGTCGCGCAGCACCTCGATGGAGCGGTGGAGCCAGGAGTTGCCGTCCTCGTCGCGTACGAGCGCCTTCGGACGCCCCATCCGCGTCCCCGCGCCGGCGGCGAGCAGGAGCCCGGCCGGCTTCGCCACGGTGCTCAGTCGCCGAACGCGTCGGCGTAGAGGCCGGCGAGCTTGTCGGTGTACTCGGAGCTGAACCCGCACAAGGTGACCTGGCCGTCGGTGGCGGAGACGAGGTATCGCCCGCCCTCCTCGAACCTCACCGCGTCGAGAAGGTCGGTGAGTCCGCCGCCGGGGGCGGTGACGGTGACCAGGTCGGTCTCCTCGCCGGTGTAGAACTGCGTGGGCTCCAAGGTGACCTTGTCGCCGCTGATCGAGGTGACGACGCCGTCGAAGGCGAGGTTCTGGCCTGCGAGCACCTGCGGGGCGGCCTCGGGTGCCATGCAACGCGCCGGGGCGGGGACCGCCTCGAGCTGGGTCACGCTCGGCGCGTCCGGCGAGCCCGACTGGGAGCTCGACTGCGAGGTCGGCTCGGAGGTGGGGTCGTCGCCCGCGACAGGGGCGTTGTCGTCGTCGTCGCCCACGGTCACGAACCAGGCGCCGGCGGCGATGAGCACGACGGCGGCGGCGGCCACCAGCCAGGTGAGGCGGCTGCGGTTTCGGACGCCGTCGGTGCGGGACTCGTCGATCTGCTCGTCGGTCATGGTGTCCTCCAGGAGTCGGGCCACCCACGCGGGATCGGCCGGCGACAGGGAGGAGGCCGGGTCGTTCGCGGCCAGCAGGGCCCGCAGGTCTGCGTGCTCGTCGGTCGGCTCGTCCGGCCGCGTGTCGTCGCGGTCGTCGGTCATGGCTTCCTCCCTTCCGTCGACCCTTCATGTCCGGTTGCGATGCCGATCTTTCGCAGTTCCTCGCGCAACTTCTCACGGGCCCGGTGCAGGCGGATGCTCGCGGCATTGGCGGTGACGTCGAGCACGACGGCGATCTCGGCCGGGGTGAGCTGCTCCCAGGCCCACAGCCGGAGCAGTTCGGCATCGGCGGCTGGCAGCGCGGCCATCGCCTCGCCGACGGCGTCGTCGGCGGCGCCCGGCGCGGGGGTGCGGTCTCGCGGCGGGTCCAGGGTGGCGACCTTGCCCGCGACCCGTCGCTGACGGCGCGCGCTGCGTTCGCGGTTCGCCAGGCAGTTGCGGGCGACGCCGTAGGCCCACGGCAGCGGCTCGTCGGGGATCTCGTCGATGCGCCGCCAGCACACCAGGAGGGTGTCGGCCAGGACGTCGTCGGCGGTGTCGGCGTCGGTCCGCCGCGCCAGGAAGCGTCGGAGCGGCTCGACTATCTCTGCCGCCACAGCCTCCAGACGGTCGCGGCGGGCCTCCGAGGTCACGGGGTCCAGCGTTTCACACCCCGGACCCACCCTCGTCCCGGCGCTCGGTGACGTGCGTGGGCGTGCCGGCGGGAGGTAGGTTGCGGGCACTCATACCCTCAGCAGACCTCAGTAGCCCTCAGTGGCGTCGAAGGAGTCACCGTGGCCCGCTTCCCCTCCGTGGGTGAGGACTTCGGCGCGTACCGAATCACCCGTCAGCTCGGTCGTGGCGGCATGGGCGTCGTGTTCGCCGCCGAGCAGCGTGGCCTGGGCCGGACGGTGGCCCTGAAGGTCCTCTCCCCCGAGTTCGCCGAGCAGTCCGACTACCGGGCCCGGTTCAGCCGCGAGGCGACGGTCCTGGCACGCCTGGACTCCCCCCACGTGATCCAGGTCTTCGATCACGGTGAGCACGACGGCTGCCTTTTCATCGCGACCCAGTTCGTCGGCGGCGGCGACCTCAGCCACGCCATCCGCTCCTCGGGGCCGCTTCCCGCCGCCCGGGCGGCGCGGATCGCCGAGCAGGTGGCGTGGGCGCTGCACGACTCCCACGCCGCCGGCGTCATCCACCGCGACCTCAAGCCCAGCAACGTGCTGCTGCGCGAGCAGAGCGCCGAGACCTTCGCCTATCTGTGCGACTTCGGCATCGCCCAGGACCGCGCTCCGGGCCTGACCGCCCCCGGCTCGGTGGCCGGCACCTTCGCCTACCTCGCCCCCGAGCGGCTGCGCGGCCAGCCGGCGACCGCCGCGGCCGACGTCTATGCGCTCGGCTGCGTGCTGTGGACCATGGTGCTCGGCAAGGCGCCGTACGCCGGCAGCGACGTCGAGATCGGGATGGCCCACCTCAACGAGCCCGTGCCGGAGCTCGTCGAGGACTCCGCGGTCGCCGTCGCGACCAATCGGATCCTGCGCAAGGCCCTCGCCAAGGACCCGGCGCAGCGCTATGCCGACGCCGGTGCGATGCGCACCGATCTCCAGCAGCTCGCGACGCTCGCCGGCTCGACCTCGCACCCGCCGCTGCGGCCACGCACCAGCGCACCCGCTCCCGACCTGACCAAGAGGACCGGAGCCCTCGCCGCGAGCGCGGGCGTCGGTTCCGGCTCCGGCGGCTCCGGCGGCGGGGGCGGCGGCTGGGGCGAGGCTCCCCCCAGCTCGCCGAGCCACCCCAGCGGCGCCGGATATCCCCTCGGCGGCACGGGGACGCCGATCGGGCCTCCCCCGAGCGGACCGCCCGGTGGATCGTCCGGCCCGTTCGGCGGCCCTCCGAGCGGGCCTCCCCCCGGCGCACCCTTCGGCGCCCCACCCAGCGGCGGTGGAGGCGACCCCAAGAAGCGACGCACCGCGATCATCGTCGCTGCGGTGGCGGCGGTCGTGCTGGCAATCGGCGGTGGGGTCACCGCGGCCGTCCTCGCCAGCGGCTCCGACGACGACAAGGCCGGCGAGGAGTCCTCGACCTCGATCACCGACTCCACGACGTCCGAGCCGACCAGCCCGACGACCACCACCACCTCGACCGCCCCGGTCCCACCGACGACGTCGAGTCCGGCCGCTCCGCCGCCGTCGGACCCGCCGAGCCGCCGACCGGAGCCGGAGCCGTTCTATCCCGACGTCCCGCCCAGCACCGGCATCAAGATCGAGCTGGGTCAGGCCTCGCTGCGCGCCCCGCAGGGGTGGGGCCGCATCGACGCCGGCATCGTGCAGGGCGGCGTCGGCGCCCGTGACTACAGCGACTACGAGGGCTACTACTCCTCGGTGTTCATCCGGCGCAGCGAGCCGGTGATCCCGATCACCTCGATCGACCTGCTGAAGGTCGCGGCCGAGGCCGCGGTGAAGAACCTGGACGAGAACGACGACACGATCGAGCTGCGCTACAGCAAGCTGATGCCGACCGCCTGGCTCGACGGGCAGCGCGCCGTCCGGATCCGCGCGTCCTACTACTCCACCAAGGACAATCTCTCCTTCACCGAGGAGACCTGGTTCGCCCAGCGCGGCAAGTGGCTCTACCGCGTGACCTTCCAGCACAGTCGCTCGGACTCCCAGGAGGATCGCCGCGGCCAGATCGACCCGATGGTCGTGTCGTTCCGCTGGAGCTGATCCGGCGCAGCACCGCTCGGCACGCGCCGTCGGCTCAGGTGCTCGCTCAGTGCTCGGCCTCGACGAGATCCTCGCGCGCCGACACCCCGCGGAGCATGACGCGGGCGAAGATCGACACTCCGACGAGGAGCACCGCGGCGATCCCGCCGGTCCAGGCGAGCGCGTCGGTGAACGCCTCCGTCGCGGCCGTCGAGAGCGCGGCTCCGAGCGCCCCGGGCAGCTCCTGAGCGTGCAGCAGCGCCGCCGCAAGCGTCTCCTTCGCAGACTCCAGGACTCCAGCGGGCATGCCCTGCGGCGCGTTGTCGGCGAGCCCGGAACGGTAGAAGCCGAGGAGCAGTGAGCCCAAGATGGCGGTGCCGAAGGCCGTGCCGAGCTCGTAAGCCGTCTCGCTGATCGCCGCGGCCTGACCCGACTGCTCCGGGCGCACCGAGCTCATGATCAGGTCGTTGGTGAGCGTGAGCCCCACCCCGGCGCCGAGGCCCACCAGACTCAGGGTCACCGCGATCACCCAGGGGTCGGTCTCGGGGCTGAGCGTGAGCAGCATCGCGAACCCGACCGCGGTGATCAGCACCCCGGAGGCCACGATGAGCGAGGTCTCGAAGCGCTTGACGAGGGCCGCGGCGACGAATCCGGCGAGTGCGGAGACGGCGGCCTGCGGCAGCATCCACAGCGCCGACTCGATGACGCTGAGACCCACGACGAGCTGCAGGAACTGGGTGAGGGCGAACATCGCTCCGACCAGCGAGAAGATCGAGAGCAGATCGGTGAGCACCGCGCCGGTGAAGGCACGCACCCGGAAGAGCCGGACGTTGATCATCGGCTCGGGCAGGCGCAGCTGGCGCAGCACGAACAACGTGAGCAGCGCGAGGCCGGCCCCGAAGGTGACGACGGCGACGCCGGGCTGGTCGCCTTCGGCGAAGGCCTTCACACCGTAGACGAACGAGATCATGCCGGCCAGCGAGAGCAGCATGCTCGAGATGTCGATCCGGCCGGGGTTCGGGTTCTTGCTCTCCGGGACGAGGGACGGCGCCAGGGCGAGCAGCAGCACCATCACGGGGAGGTTCATCAAGAACGCGGCATGCCAGCTGAACACCTCGATGATCCAACCCCCGATGATCGGTCCCGCGGCTGCCCCGAGGGCTCCGGTCGCGGACCACACCGCCATGGCGATCCGTCGCTGGTCGCGGTCGAGGAACATGTTGCGGATCAGCGAGAGGGTCCCCGGCATGATCGCCGCGCCACCGATGCCCAGCAGCGCGCGGGCGGCGATCAGCATCCAGGGAGCACTCGACAACGCGCCGAGCACCGATGCGACGGCGAACACCACCGCGCCGATCAGCAGCACCTTGCGCCTGCCGAATCTGTCGCCGAGTGCGGACGTCGTGACGAGCAGGCCGGCGAGCATCAACGAATAGACATCGAGGATCCACAGTTGCTGGGTGCCGGACGGCTCCAGGTCCGTGGTGATGTCGGCCAGTGCGAAGACCAGCACCAGGCCATCGATGGCGATGAGCAGCATCGGGAGCACCAGCACGGCCAGGCCCACCCAGGTGCGGGTCGTCGCCCGCTGCGTGGTTCGGTTCATCGGTCCCACTTCCTCGTCGTAGTTACTTCACCATCTGGTGAACTTCACCAAACGGTATACTAATGAGGACGAAGGAGGCCAAATGGCGCGACCGAGCGCACGACCGAAGCTGATCGAGGCCGCACTGCGGGTGGTGGCCGAACGGGGGGTCACCGCGCTGACCCTGGATGCGGTGGCCGAGGAGGCCGGGGTGACCAAGCGCGGCCTGATCTACCACTTCCCGAACAAGCACGCGCTCATGGTCGGGATCCACGAGGAGCTCGCCGCCCGCGTCGAGCGGGACCTCGTCGCCGCCACGGGAGGAGACCCCGAGGGCGCGAGCCTGGTCGACCGCACCAGGGGCTACGTCCGAGCGTCCCTCGAATCGATGACCAACGTGGAGCTGCCGCTCATCATGGAGGCCGCCAACGAGCCGGAGTGGATGGCGCCGTGGGTGCGCGTCTACCGCCGTTGGTTCCCCGAGGACGGGCAGCCCGTGGAGGACCTGGACGACCGGTCGCTGCGTTGCCTGGTCGCTCGCATGGCCGCCGACGGCACCTGGGGGTACGAGAGCATCCTGCCGTCTCCCATGAGTCCCGAGGCACGCGAGCGCCTCACGGCCGCCATCCTCGCCGGGTTGGACGAGGACCAGCAGCCCGGGTGAGTAAGACACCCGGCGGGGCGGGGGCTGGCCGGGCCAGCTACCCGGGAGGGTGGGTGAGAGCGGCGGGTCGGATCAGCTCGACGTCGGCCCTGGCGACGTCATCGCTTCGGCCCGCCGATTCCGAGGACGCCGGCCGGGGCCGACGGGCACACTGTCGCGGTGATCAAGAAGCCACTGGCGCTGGTCGTCGCCGCAGCGACCGTGAGCGCCCTGCTCGGCGCACCGTCTCCGTCCTCGCATGCGGAGCCGACGATCGCCGCCCAGCCGTCCTCCCATCGCGATGCCCGGGCGGCCGACTACCCGTGGGTCGGCAGGTACTCCCCCGCCGACTCCTACTCGCTCACGGTCGTGCGCGGGATCGGCCCGGCCGCCGTCAAACGGGCCCTTGCCCCCCTGGGCGAACGGGTCGGTGACGCGACACCGACACAGGCGTTAATGCAGGTCTTCGACGACGACTTCGACATGGTCGCCGACGTCGTGCAGATCTCGCGGCGCGGATCGGCCGTCGTCGTCTGGGAGCCCTACGGCTACCGCGCCAGCGACGCTCTGGAGCGGCTGAGCCGGCGCGGCGTGGCGTTCAACTTCGGCACCTTCCCGGGCGAGAACTACGTCAGCATCTACCGCGAGGGGAAGTGGGTCCGTTCCTTCGAGCCTCCGTTCTCGCTCTGGCCCGCCGAGGCCCTGCCGATCGAGAAGGGCCTGCGCTTCAAGGGCACTCGGGGCTCTGTGCATCGCAACGTGTGGGCCCTGATGGAGCAAGCGGCCCGAGTCCACATCTCCCAGCGGTGGTTCGAGGGTGAGCACCCCACGTGGGTGCGGCCGTACCGCTGAGCGCGCGCCCGGAGTCGACAGGAGT
Organism: Nocardioides epinepheli; assembly: GCF_037936805.1. Classification (NCBI taxonomy): domain Bacteria; kingdom Bacillati; phylum Actinomycetota; class Actinomycetes; order Propionibacteriales; family Nocardioidaceae; genus Nocardioides; species Nocardioides epinepheli. The sequence continues at coordinate 455,451 of NZ_JBBMMC010000001.1, forward strand.
CCGGGTCAGCATGGGCCGGGACGGACTGGACCGACCGACCTCGATCGCCCCGGAGTCTGCGAACTGGGCGGCCGAAACCTGAACTTGTCGGCCGATATATCGCCCGACAAGTTCATATTTCCCCGGTCGACCGGGGAAATCCCGCCCCGCCCGGCCAGAAAAGCAACCGGCCCGCCCTCGCGTGGAGGACGGGCCGGTGAGCTGACCGATGGGTCAGGCTGGGTGCATCAGCTGGACTCGATCAGAAGTCCATGCCGCCCATGCCGCCGGTCGGGTCGCCCATGGGGGCGGCCTTCTCGGGCTTGTCGGCGACGACGGCCTCGGTGGTGAGGAAGAGCGCCGCGATGGAGGCGGCGTTCTGCAGGGCCGAGCGGGTGACCTTGGCCGGGTCGATGATGCCGGCCGAGATCATGTCGACGTACTCGCCGGTCGCGGCGTTGAGGCCGTGACCCGGCTCGAGGCTGGTGACCTTCTCCGCGACGACGCCGCCCTCGAGGCCGGCGTTGACGGCGATCTGCTTGAGCGGAGCGGAGGTGGCGACGCGGACGATGTTCGCGCCGGTCTCCTCGTCGCCCTTGAGGTCGAGGTCGTCGAAGACCGCGGCACCGGCCTGGATGAGCGCGACGCCGCCACCGGCGACGATGCCCTCCTCGACGGCCGCCTTGGCGTTGCGGACGGCGTCCTCGATGCGGTGCTTGCGCTCCTTGAGCTCGACCTCGGTGGCCGCACCGACCTTGATGACGGCGACGCCGCCGGCGAGCTTGGCCAGACGCTCCTGGAGCTTCTCGCGGTCGTAGTCGGAGTCGGACTTCTCGATCTCGGCGCGGATCTGGTTGACCCGGCCCTCGATCTGGCCCTGGTCGCCGGCGCCCTCGACGATGGTGGTCTCGTCCTTGGTGACCACGACCTTGCGGGCCTGGCCGAGCAGCTCGAGGCCAGCGGTCTCGAGCTTGAGGCCGACCTCCTCGGAGATGACCTGGCCGCCGGTGAGGATCGCGATGTCCTGGAGCATGGCCTTGCGGCGGTCACCGAAGCCGGGGGCCTTGACGGCGACCGACTTGAACGTGCCGCGGATCTTGTTGACGACCAGCGTGGACAGGGCCTCGCCGTCGACGTCCTCGGCGATGATGACCAGCGGCTTGCCGGACTGCATGACCTTCTCCAGCAGCGGCAGCAGGTCCTTGACGTTGCTGATCTTGGAGTTGGCGATGAGGATGTAGGGGTCCTCCAGGACCGCCTCCATGCGCTCGGGGTCGGTGACGAAGTAGGCCGAGATGTAGCCCTTGTCGAAGCGCATGCCCTCGGTGAGCTCGAGGTCGAGGCCGAAGGTGTTCGACTCCTCGACGGTGATCACACCCTCCTTGCCGACCTTGTCCATCGCCTCGGCGATGATCTCGCCGACGGTCGGGTCGGCCGCGGAGATCGAGGCGGTGCTGGCGATCTGCTCCTTGGTCTCGACGTCCTTGGCGACCTTGAGCAGCTCGTCGGAGACGGCGGCGACCGCGGTCTCGATGCCGCGCTTGAGACCCATCGGGTTCGCGCCGGCCGCCACGTTGCGCAGGCCCTCGCGGACCATCGCCTGGGCGAGCACGGTGGCCGTCGTCGTGCCGTCACCGGCGACGTCGTCGGTCTTCTTCGCGACCTCCTTGACCAGCTCGGCGCCGATCTTCTCGTAGGGGTCCTCCAGCTCGATCTCCTTGGCGATGCTCACACCGTCGTTGGTGATCGTGGGGGCGCCCCACTTCTTCTCCAGCACGACGTTGCGGCCCTTGGGACCGAGGGTGACCTTGACGGCGTCGGCGAGCGTGTTCATGCCGCGCTCGAGGCCGCGACGGGCCTCCTCGTTGAAAGCAATCAGCTTGGGCATAACTCCTGGGATTCCTTGCCTGTGGAGTTCGGATCCGGAGGTGGTGGGCTGCCCGCGACGGACGACCGGCCCCGCCCGGCGAACCATTTCTCGCCGGCGGACTGGCCTCAGCTGACACCGCTCCGGTTTGTCACTCTCATGGTATGAGTGCCAGCCTCATGTTTAGCACTCGCCCCCTGAGAGTGACAAGCCCGTGGGCTGCCCGGGCCCTCAGACGAGGGCTTGGGAGGCCCAGCTGGCGACGTAGAAGTCGTTCGGAGGGACGCCGGTGATCTGGGTGGCGACACCGAACTCGTGCGTACCCACCTGCCAGCGCACCAGACTCGGCCGGTCGGTCCGGGACTCGTAGAACACTCCTCCGTCGGGCGCGAACGCGACCACCGGGCAGCACAGCTTCGAACGCCAGTTCTCCGGCGGGATGACCAGCCGGTGCTGCAGCCCGTCCCCACTGACCAGGATCGACTCGGCATCGCCGGTGCCCCCGTCGTACGGGAGCTGCTGGAACATCTCAGACCTCGCCGTGGCGAGTCCGCCGCCCGCGGCAGGGTCGAGCCGGACATCGAGCCGGGCACCGTAGAGGCTGCCCTCGGCGATGTTGACCAGCGGGACGCCGAGGGTGGGCTCGAGGCCGGGGAGCGTGAAGCCGGCCTGCTTGCCGGGGGCCGGGAAGTCGACGTACGGAACCAGCCCGTCGTCGCGCTGCCAGACCACACCGGTCAGCTCTCGACCCGCGAAGCCGGGCGGGTCCACGCGCATCCAGGTGCCCGTGGTGATGTCGAAGATCTCGATGTGGTCGCCTTGGCCGAACCCCAGATATCGGCCGGTGGGCGAGAGCATCGTCGCGGACACCGGGTCGAATCCGTTCTCGCCGTCCGACCTGTCCTTGAGGTGCGACACGTCGAGGTACCGGTTCCCGTCGGCGCCGACGAGGAGGACCCGGTCGGTCCGCTGGTCGCCGCTGACCGCCACCGCGGCCAGGGCGACGCCGAGCGGGCTCGTCTCGGCGGAGACCGTCGCCGGGTCGTCGAGGACACCGAGGTCGATCGTCTCCGGGAGCGCCGTGTCGACCTGCGGCAGTCGCGCCTCCTCCGCCCGCGTCGGCCCGTCCCACATCTCGGTGCCGTCGACGACGGCGTCGGGCTCGGTCGGCGCCGGCTCCGGGTCCTTCGGCGGGGGCGAGGCGGTGTCGGTGAGCCCGGACGGCGGGTTCGTGGGGCCGGCGGGCCGGCCGTCGTCGCGGGCACTCGGCGTCGTGGCCCACCAGGTGCCGCCGGCAGCGGCGACGACGGCGGCGGTGGCCCCGCCGACGATCGCCAGCGAGCGCCGGCGACGCTGACGTCGTCCGGTGCGCCAGGCCGCGGGGGCCAGGTCGAGGTGGGTCTCGTCGGCGACGCGTTCGTGCAGGAGGTCGCGCAGGTCCTCGGTACTCATGTCGGATCTCCGATCAGCTCGGCGAGCTCGGGGGCCGCCTCGCGCAGGCGGCGCAGGGCGAGGTGGGTCTGGCTCTTGACGGTGCCGACGCTCACGCCGAGGGTCTCTGCGGTGTCGCGCTCGGTGAGGTCTGCGTAGTAGCGCAGGACGACGACGGCGCGCTGGCGCGGGGTCAGGCTGGCGAGCGCGTGGTCGAGGAGGAGGCGGCGGTCGGTCCCGTCGCCGTGTGCGTCGGGCCGCTCGGCGACGTCCTCGACGGTGATCTCGCGGCGGTGCTTGCGCCACCACGAGATGTTGCCGCGCACGATCACCTGCCGGGCATAGGCCTCGGGATTCCCGTCGTGGAGACGTCGCCAGCGAGCGGCGACGGCGGCGAGGGCGTCCTGGACGAGATCCTCGGCGCGGTGACGCTCGCCGGTGAGCAGCAACGCGGTACGCAGCAGCGTCTGCTGGCGCGCCCGGGCCCACTGGGTGAAGCCCTCCTCATCGGCATCCATACCCCATCTCAACGCACCAGCGCGCCGGAAGGTTGGAGGGCGACCTCACCGCTCGGGGATCCGGTGCCCGAAGGGAACGTCGTCGTGCAGGCCGAGCGCGGTAAGCACCGAGGGCAGCAGCGCCTCGGCGGTCCGCCGATAGCCCTGACCGCTGGGGTGGAAGCGGTCGATGCTGAACATCTGGTCGGGGTCGGCCAGGAAGTGGGGCCCGACGACGTGCGCCAGGGAGACCGCGTGGGCACCCGCACCGACCGCGGCCGCCGCCTGCGCCGCGGCGAGTTGGCGGGAGGCGACCGAGCCGAGCGCCCGCAGGGGCTGCGGGACCGGGCGCAACGCGCCGAGGTCGGGACAGGTGCCGACGACGACCTCCGCGCCGCGTGCGCGGAGCGCGGCGACGGCGTCCTGGAGATGACCGACCGACGTCGCCACCGGCACCCGGTGGGTCACGTCGTTCCCGCCGACGACGATCACCGCCACGTCGGGCGCGTAGTCGGAGGGGAGGCCCGCGAGCTGTGCGGCGAGCATCGAGCTCTCCGCACCGACGACCGCGGCCACCTGCAGCCGGACCGCGCGGCGGGTCTGCTTGGCCAGTCCCTTCGCGAGCCGGCCGCCGAGAGTGTCCTTCCGACGCTCGGCGCCGAGCCCGGCCGCGATCGAGTCGCCGAGGAGGAGCAGGTCGAGGGGGGCGCCGTACGACGACTTCCAGACCCGCTCGGCGTCCGGCGGGCTCTCCCCCAGCGGCTTGCCGATGAGTCGGCGCGCGGTCGCGGCCTGGCGGCGGAGCAGGGCCGGGGCGCCGATGGAAGCGCCCAGCACTCCCACGCACACCGCCGCAGCGGCGATCAGTCGGGCCCTCACTCGCACGACCTCTGTCCATCACACCGGCCTGAACCGGCGACGACCTGCCGTCGAGCATCGGGTGTCGAATTCGATGCCCGGTCGGCGTCATAGCAGTGACAGGCACCTTCGCCCGAGGAGAGGATCACCGCATGGCCACCACCTACGCAGTCACGCTGATCGGCGACGAGTCGATCTGGGAGGGGCTCGCGCCCGAGGAACAGGCGGGCGTCTTCGCCCGCCACGAGAAGTTCGCGGCCGCGCTCGCCGAGCGCGGTCACCGCATCGTCGCCGGCGCGGAGCTCACTCATTCGCGCGCCACCCGGCAGATCAGGCGGATCGACGGGGAGGTCACAGTGAGCGAGGGTCCCTTCGTCGAGACTGTCGAGCAGATCGGCGGTCTCTACCTCATCGAGAGCGACGACCTCGACGACCTCGTCTCCCTGTGCGCGATCATCACCGACGAGTACGGCGCGGTCGAGGTCCGCGCCACCACGACGGAGGGCCAGTCATGACTCGCTTCATGATCCAGCTGACCGAGCCCGGCCACTTCGCGAAGTGGGCTGCCGCGGACGACGCACTGCGCCAGCGGGTACGAGACGACTTCGCCGCCTTCGACCGGGCCGTCGGCGAGCGCGGCAGCATCGTCAGCGGTGAGGCGCTCAGCGACACGAAGACGGCTCGGACCCTCGGCCCCGGGCCCGATCGCACCCTGACCGAGGGGCCCTTCGCCGAGACCGTCGAGCAACTGGGTGGCTTCTACGTCATCGACGTCGCCGACCTCGATACCGCCGTCGAGCTCGCACGCCTGCTGCCCAGCGAGTACACGCTCGAGGTCCGTGAGTGCCTCGACGTCGAGTAGGTCGAGTAGTCGTCGTTGACTGACGTAGGCCGGTTGCTGCGCGAGGAGTGGGGGCGCCTGCTCGCGCTCCTCGTCGCGCAGTACCGCCGACTCGACCTGGCCGAGGACGGGCTCGCCGACGCCTTCGAGGCGGCCGCGCGCCGCTGGCCCGACGACGGCGAGCCGGCCAATCCCCAGGGCTGGCTGCTGGTGACCGCTCGCCGCCGGATCCTCGACCGCCTGCGGGCCGAGGCCGTCGCCGCGCGCTCGCTCCCGTTGCTGGCCGTCGAGTCCGATCTCTCCCAGGAGGTGAGCCGGGTGCTCGCCGACGGATCGATGCCCGGCGAGACCGGCGTGGTCGACGAGCGGCTACGGCTGGTCCTGCTGTGCGCTCACCCGACCCTCGCGCGCGAGCACGCGGCCGCGCTGAGCCTGCGGCTCGTCCTGGGCGTGCCGACCGCCGACATCGCCCGGCTCTTCCTGGTGCCCACCCCCACCATGGCCGCTCGGCTCACCCGTGCTCGCAAGCGCCTGGCGGGGGCGACCTTCGCCGTGCCCACGGGCGAGGCCCTGCGACGACGCGTCGCCGACGTCGCAGACATCGCCTACCTCGCCTTCACCGCCGGCTACGCGCCCGGCACGGGTGGCGACGTCGTGCGCGTGGCCGAGGCCGGCGAGGCACTCCGGCTGGTGCGGGTGCTGCGTGAGGTGGCTCCGAGCGAGCTGGCCCCCGACGTCGAGGCGCTGCTCGCCCTGATGCTGCTCCAGCACTCACGCCGTGAGGCGCGGGTCGCCGACGGGGCCCTCGTGCTGCTCCCCGACCAGGACAGGCGCCTGTGGCGCGCCGACGAGATCGCCGAGGCGATCGATCTCTTGACGCCGCTGGCGGCCTCGATGCCCTCGACGCCCTACCTGCTCCAGGCCCTGATCGCCGCCGAGCACGCGATCGCGCCCAGCGCCACTGCCACGGACTGGAGGCGGATCGCCGGCTGGTATGCGGAGCTGGAGGAGCTCACCGGATCACCGGTGGTGCGGCTGAACCGGGCGGTCGCGGTGGCCGAGGCCGAGGGCTCCGACGCCGGACTGGCCCTCCTCGAAGGGCTCGACCTTCCGGGGCACCGGCTGCCCGCCGTCCGGGCCGAGCTGCTGGCGCGCGCCGGCCGGGCGCGCGAGGCGCTGGCTGCCTACGACGCCGCACTCGGGGCCTGCGAGCACGAGGCCGAATGCGATCACCTGCGAGCACGACGCGACAGGCTCAGGCGCGACCGCCACGGTCGGGGGTGACGCGCACCCTCGACCGTGGCCGGTCGGGCCCCGCGTGGGTTCAGCCTTGGTACTGGAGGACGGGCACCAACCGGGCCGCCAGCTCCCGCGCGCTCTCGAGCCCGGCGGCGTCGGCATTGGGATCGGCCGTGACGACGACCGTGAGCAGGTCGGTGTCGTCGAACCGGTAGCCGATCGCCCCGGGATAGGTCTCGCAGACGAACGCCGTGTCGCCTTCCGCATCCACGTCGGTGGCCTCGTCGTCACACGCCTCGCGGGTGCCGTCGATGTACTCGGTGAGGTCGAGTTGCACCTTGGTGTAGTTGATCGTGATGTCGGTGTCGGGCCCGACCAGGGTGAAGAAGCAGAGCTCCGGGCCTGCGGCGCCGGCCTCGATCTCCTGCCCGGCCGCGGCGGAGAGGTCCTCGGCGGACGCGAACGCGCAGGCGTCGCCGGCCGGCTCGGTGTCCCCGGCGTCAGCGTCCCCGGTGTCCGTGTCGCCCATGTCGGTGTCGTCGGTGTCGCCCGTGTCTCCGGTGTTGCCGGTGTCGCTCGTCGGCGCATCGGAGGGCTTGTCCTGGTCGCCCTGGTCGTCGTCGGAGCCACACGCGCTCAACGACAGGGCGAGGACGCCGAGCACGGCGGGGATCGCGAGACGGGTGGCGAGCGAAGCGGTCATGGTGGGTCTCCTGGACGTGGGCTGTGGCCGGCCCTTCGCCGGCGACGTCCGGTTCGACGCACGCCGCCCCGACCGGGTTCCCGAGGGCGCGCCGATCCTAGGATCGGGTCCGGATCAGCCGCCGGCGACTGCCGGAATCACCGAGATCTGGGCACCATCGCGCGTCGCGGTGGCGAGGTTGTCGAGGAACCGGACGTCGTCGTTGTCGACGTAGACGTTCACGAACCGTCGCAGCTTGCCGTCCTCGTCGAGGATCCGGCCACGGATGCCGGCGTAGTTGCTCTCGAGGTCGTCGAGCACCTCGGCGAGGGTGGCGCCGTTGGCGCTCACCTCGGACTCGCCGCCGGTGTAGGTGCGCAGGATGGTGGGGACGCGGACGGAGACGCTCATGGTGTGCTCGCTTTCGCAGTGTCAGAGGCCGGTGGCGCGGAAGGCGTCGTAGGACGGCTCGATGGTGGCCGCGGCCGAGACGGAGCCGGAGACGGCGTCGAGTGTCTTCAGGCCGTGGCCGGTGTTGATGACCACGGTCTCGAGCGTCGGGTCGAGCTGGCCGGTCTCGACGAGCTTGCGGGTGACCGCGACGGTCGTGCCGCCGGCGGTCTCGGTGAAGATGCCCTCGGTGCGGGCCAGGGACACGATGCCCGCGCGGACCTCCTCGTCGGTGACGTCCTCGACCGCTCCGCCGGTCTGGCGGCAGATGTCGAGCACGTAGATGCCGTCGGCCGGGTTGCCGATCGCCAGGCTCTTGGCGATGGTGTCGGGCTTGACCGGGCGGATGGCGTCGGTCTCGGCCTTGTAGGCCGTCGAGACCGGCGAGCAGCCGGTGGCCTGAGCGCCGAAGATCCGGTAGGGCTTGTCCTCGACGAGGCCGAGCTCGATCAGCTCCTTGAAGGCCTTGTGCACCTTGGTCAGCTGGGAGCCGGACGCCACCGGGATGACCACCTGGTCGGGCAGCCGCCAGCCGAGCTGCTCGGCGATCTCGTAGCCCAGCGTCTTGGACCCCTCGGCGTAGAACGGGCGGACGTTGACGTTCACGAACGCCCAGCCCTCCTCCTCGCCGGCGATCTCCGAGGCGAGCTTGTTGACGTCGTCGTAGTTGCCGTTCACCGCCACGAGCGAGTCGGTGAAGATCGCGGAGTTCACCTGCTTGGGCTGCTCGAGGTTGCTGGGGATGAACACCACGGTCTTGATGCCGGCTCGGGCTCCGGCAGCGGCGACGGCGTTGGCGAGGTTGCCCGTGCTCGGACAGGCGAACGTCGTCGCGCCCAGCTCGCGGGCCGCGCTGAGCGCGCAGGCGACGACGCGGTCCTTGAAGGAGTTCGTCGGGTTCGTCGAGTCGTCCTTGACCCACAGGTTGTCGATGCCGAGCTCGGCGCCGAGGTTCGCGGCGCGCAGCAGGCGGGTGAACCCGGGCTCGGTGTTGGGGCTCTGCTCGATGTCGGTGGGGACCGGCAGCAGGGCCTTGTAGCGCCAGATGTTGCGCGGGCCGGCCTCGATCTCCTCGCGGGTGACCGAGGGGAAGTCGTAGGCGATCTCGAGTGGGCCGAAGCACTCCGGACAGGCGTAGAACGGGCCGAGGTCGACCTGGTGGCCGCATTCGCGGCACGCGAGGGCCCGGGCGTTGCCGAAGGCCCCCTCACGAAGTCCGCTGCCGGTCTCGGTCGTGGGGCGGTCGAGGGTGGGTGCGCTCACGGAAGTTCCTCCTCCTCATCTTCCCCGGGGCGACGGTCGCATCCGGGCGGAATTGGCACCGTTTCCACCATTCCGTCCGGAGTGGTCCGGAGGCGGAGGCAGGTGGCGGTTGCCGGGACGTCGACGGGCCGTTCCCTCAGTCCCTCGTGATGAGCTGCCGCCCACTCTACGACCATGCGTCTCACCATGCGTCACCCGGTCCCGCCATCCGGACCGGTGCGCCGAGCCGGCCCGCGAGTCCGCGGCTCGGCTTCCGGCACGTTCATCTGGGCGTCACCCGGGCGAGGGGACGACGTCACCCGGTGGCACCAGGGTCGAAAGGTACGCAGCAGCGGGACCCGACCCCACTCTCCGGGAGACGACGTGAGCCATTCGCACGACCACGACCACGAGCACCACCACGAGCACCACCACGAGCACAGCCACGAGCACGAGATCGACGCCGGCGCCGAGGCTGCCTTCGACACCTCCGTGCCCGACGCCGACCTGTCCGGCACCGAGCTGAGCCGCCGCGGCCTGATGCGGGCGGCGGGGGTCTTCGGCGCCGTGACCGCCGGCATGGCCGGGATGAGCGGGGTCTCCCCCGCCCTGGCCGACGACGCCCAGCGCGGGGCCGCGCGGACCTCACGCGGGCCCGGCGGCCTGTACTGGCTGGCCGGTGACCACCACATCCACACCCAGCACAGCTCCGACGGCATGTACACGGTGCTCGACCAGGCCCAGCACGCCCGGGCCAACGGCCTCGACTGGCTCGTCATCACCGACCACGGCGGCGCGACCCACGCCCGGATCGGCGTCGACCTGGTCAACCCCGACATCGTCGCGGCTCGCGCCGAGCTCGACGACACCCTGATCTTCCAGGGCCTGGAGTGGAACATCCCGGCCGCCGAGCACGGCACGGTGTTCGTCGCACCCGGTCGCAACGAGGTCGCGGTGCTCAAGCAGTTCGAGCGCGACTACGACGGCAGCGTCAAGGGTGCGAGCAGCAGCAGCCCGGCGAACGAGGCGCTCGCCGTCTCCGGCATCCAGTGGCTCGGGCAGCAGGTGGACAAGCGCCGCGTGGACGCCGCGCTGTTCCTCGCCAACCACCCGGCGCGCAATGGCATCGACAGCCCGCACGAGATCCGCAACTGGCGCGATGCCGACCCGCGGGTCGCGATCGGCTTCGAGGGCGCACCGGGCCACCAGGCCGCCGGCCTGCCCGCCGGATACGGCCCCGGCTCGGCACGCGGCTACTACGGCAACGCACCGGGACCGAACTCGTTCGCGGCCTACCCCCCGGAGAGCTACCGGACCTGGGGTGGCTTCGACTGGATGACCGCTACCGTCGGCGGGCTGTGGGACTCGCTGCTCGCCGAGGGCAAGCCGTGGTCGATCACCGCCAACTCCGACTCCCACGTCAACTGGACCGACACCGCCAAGCGACCCGACGGATCGACGTCGGAGCAGTTCAACGCCGACGGCCGCTACGGCGACCCGGTCTACGGCGGCGGCGTCAACCTCACCGCCGGCGACTTCTGGCCGGGCTTCTACAGCCGCACCCACGTGGGCGCCACCAAGCCGAGCTACCAGGCGGTGATGCGCGGGATGCGCGACGGACGGATCTGGGTCGACCACGGCGGCCTCGTCAAGTCCGTCGACGTCCGCATCAAGGCCTCCGGACGCGGCGGCGCGTCCAGCGAGAGCCTGGGCGGCACGCTGGTGGCCCGCAAGGGCAGCGACCTGCAGCTGATCGTGACGATCACCGCGCAGGACGTGCCGAACTGGTCGCAGTTCGTGCCCCAGCTCAACCGGGTCGACCTGATCCGGGGAGCGGTCCAGCCGGCGGCGGCGAAGAAGGACCGTGACCTGTTCACCGCGCCCGACACCAAGGTCGTCCGGCGCTGGGACACCTCGCGCCGGTCAGGGACGTTCACGCTGCGCTACGACCTCGGCAAGCTCGAGGAGGCGTTCTACGTGCGCCTGCGCGGCACCGACGGCAACCGCACCCAGGAAGGCTTCCTCGGCCGCTCGATCGACGCCGAGGGCCCGGCGCTCGACGTCGTCGGCGACGCCGACCCGTGGATCGACCTGTGGTTCTACACCAACCCGATCTGGGTCGTGCCGCGCAAGTGAGTGCGTCCTCCCTGGTTGTCGCCGTCGCCGTCGACGCCGGGGCACGCGATGTCGCGGGCGCCGAGCACCTCGTCGGGCTCCTCGACGAGGTGCTCCCGGCCGGGGCGCCGTCGTACGTCGCGAGCACCCACGTGGTCGAGAGCGAGGACGGCCGGCGGGTCGCGGTGGCTGCGTCGTGGGAGCCGGACGGTGCGGATGAGACGGACGAGGCGGCGTGGCTCGCGCGGCTCCTCGCCGCCGTCCCCGGGGCCGCCGCGGTGGTCGGCGCCCGCACGGGCGGTGCACCGGCGGCCGCAGGCGCCCTCGCAGCGGCCCGTGCCCACGCCGCGCGCACGGACGGGCGGGTCGCACGCTTCGGGGGCCAGGCCGGGATCGAGCGGGTGCTGGCCGTCGGGGAGGTCGTCGCCTCGAGCCTCATCGAGGAGGTCGTGGCGCTGGGCTCCCCGCCCTTGCCGCCGGAGACCGTGGTCGACCTGCGCGAGTGGGCCCGCCCCACCTGGCGGGCCGGGCGACTCGTGCTCACCGTCCAGCAGTCCCGCGACGGTCTGGTTCCCTTCGAGTCACGGCACCAGATCGCCTGCTGCGCCGATCACTGAGCCCGGCACTGAGCCCGGCAGAGCTCAGACCCGTCGTCCGGCGAGGTCGCCGGTGAAGCCCCGCAGCAGCTCGAGGACGCCGTCGGGGCCGTCGACGACGACGTCGGCCTGCTCGACCAGCGCGTTCTCCTCCTCCGAGCCGGACGCGACGCGCAGCGTGGGCAGCCCGTCCTCGGCGAGCTCGCCCAGGGCGCCGAAGGCGGGGAGGTCGCCGAGATCGTCACCGGCGTAGAGGAACCCCCCGGCGTCCAGGTCGGCGACCAGGGTGCGCACCGCGCCGCCCTTGTCGGAGCCCGGCGCCCGGATCTCCACCACCGCCCGGCCGGGCTCGACCGCGAGTCCGTGTCGCTGCGCCAGCTCGGTGAGTCGCGGGAGCAGCCGCTCGAAGGCGGCCTCGGGCTCGGCGAGCCGGCGGGTGTGGACGGCGACGGCGAGGCCCTTGTCCTCGACCCAGGCGTCGGCGGCGTCGGCCTCGCGCAGGACCCGCGGCAGGTCGGCCTCGAAGCCGGCCAGGCCCGAGGGCGGCCGTGGTCCGACGACCCGGCGATCCGAGCCGCTCCACCGCTCGTTGCCGTACTGGCCGAAGACGAGCAGCTGGCATCCCTGGGTGGCCAGCGCGTCGGCGAGCTCGTCGAGGCCGCCGAGGGCGACGGCCTGCCGGGCGGGGCGACCGGTGATCACCGCGATCGCCCGCACCTGGCCGCCGAGCTCGGCGAGTGCGGCGTGTGCCTCGGGGTGGATGTGGGCGCGCTCGGGGTCGTCGACGATCGGGGCGAGGACGCCGTCGAAGTCGAGGCCGACGACGACCTCGTCGCCCGCGCGCACCAATGCGGCGTAGCGCTGCTGGCCCTGCGGAGTGAGCTCCATGCGTCGAGGTCGGCGGACCGACGGGCTCAGAGGGGGCCGGTGAGGATGACCGTCAGCCGGTCGAGCCTCATCGCACCGACCGCGGGGGCGGTGCGATCGATCCCGAGGTCGAGGGCCAGCTGCTTGGCGGCGCTCTCGAGCTGCTTGGGATAGAAGACGGTGTTGCCGTTCACGGTGCCGTACCAGTTGTCGGTGCCGACGACCTTCCAGCCGGCATCGGTGGCGCTGGCGCCGGCGCTCCCGGCCAGGCCGCTGATCCCGGAGTTGTTGTAGACCTCGACGTAGACCTTGTCGCGCTGGACGGCCGGCTTCTTTTTCTTCTTCTTCTTCTTCGGCGCGGTGGTCGGCTCGCTGGTGGGTCGCGCCGACGGCGAGTCGCTCGTGGTCGAACGCGAGGGGGCGACGACCTCCTTGTCGGGGGCATCGTCGCCGCGGGTGACGAAGAAGGCCACCGCAGCCATGGCGACCGCGATGATGCTCAGGACCACGACCGGCGAGGGGAAGACCACGCCGCGCTGCGTGGATCGCTCGGACACGATGCGCCCTACAGCTCGAAGCCGAGTCGGCGGGCCGAGCGCTGGCGCTGCCGCTCGGAACGGAGCCGGCGCAGACGGCGGACCAGCAGCGGGTCGGCCTCGATCGCCTCAGGCCGGTCGATGAGGGCGTTGAGGACCTGGTAGTAGCGCGTCGAGCTCATGTCGAACTTCTCGCGGACCGCGCTCTCCTTGGCACCGGCGTACTTCCACCACTGCCTCTCGAACGCGAGGATCTCGCGGTCGCGCTCGCTCAGGGTCCCGGTTTCGGGCGCGCCCTGATTGCTCGCGTCGTCGTGCCGCTGGGCTTCCATCGCTCATCTCCCGCGAGGCTGTCGTCAGATCTGTCGGGACTACTGTAGACGGCGAATCACAGTCATGTCATTCGCCCCGCGCAACCGTACCCGACCGATCGAGCGTGGTGGCGCGAACTCCGGGCCGCCCGAACTGCCTCCGGGCCGCCCAAACGGCGCAATTGCGCGGTCCGGGCCCGCCTACCCGGCAGTAACCGTGCCAACCGGCGCAATTGCGCCGAACGGGTCGCACCAGAGCCGCCCTCGACGGCGCCTCACCCCCGCAGGAACCGGACGACGGCGAGGACCCGGCGGTGGGCGGCGTCGTCGTCGGGGAGGAGGCCGAGCTTGGCGAAGATCCGCTGGGTGTGCTTCTCGATCGCGCCCAGGGTGACGGTGAGCTCCTCGGCGATCGCGGTGTTCGAGCGGCCCTCGGCCATCAGCGCCAGCACCTCGCGCTCGCGGGGGGTGAGGGCGGCGAGCGGGTCGTGGCGGCGTCCCATGAGCTGACGGACCACGAGCGGGTCGAGCACGGTGCCGCCGTCGGCGACGGTCTGGACGGCGGCGAGGAACTCGTCGACGTCGCTGACCCGGTCCTTCAGCAGGTATCCGGTGCCGCCCTGGTCGACCGGGCCGGAGGCGAGCAGGTCGTCGGCGTAGGACACCTCGACGTACTGGGAGAGCACCATCACCCGGGCCTCCGGCCACCCGGTGCGGACCTCGACGGCAGCGCGCAGACCCTCGTCGGTGTGCGAGGGCGGCATCCGGACGTCGACGATCGCGAGGTCCGGACGGTGCTCGAGCACCTCGGTCACGAACGACGGACCGTCGCCCACCGAGGCGACCACCTCGTGGCCGGCCTCGGTGAGCAGCAGCTGGAGACCCTCGCGCAGGAGCACCGAGTCGTCGGCCAGCACGATCCGCAGCGTTCGGGTCACGCTCGCTCGTCCCCCTCCACCGGCGACAGGTCGACCGGGATCGTCGCACGCACGACCGTCGGTCCGCCGACCGGGGACTCCACGTCGAGGCTTCCGTCGACGCCGCCGAGCCGCTGGCCGAGACCGGCGAGACCGCTGCCCTTGGCGAGACTGGCGCCGCCCACGCCGTCGTCCTGGACGACGACGCCGACCCAGCCGTCGGCGTAGGTGACCGCGAGCGCCGCCCGCTCGGCCTGGCTGTGCTTGGCGATATTGGTGAGCGCCTCGGCCACCACGAAGTAGACGGTGGTCTCGACGTGCGGCGGGAGCTTGTCGGGCACCTCGATGTGGGCGCTGACCGGAATGGTGGCCCGCTGGAGGAGCTCGTCGAGCGCGACGCGCAGACCGCGGTCGACCAGCAGCGGCGGGGCGATCCCGCGCGAGAGCGTCCGCAGCTCGCTGACGGTCTCGCGGGCCTGGCGCAGGGCGTCGTCGAGCAGCGCTCCGGCGCGCTCGGGGTCGGACTCCATCTGCTTGCGGGCCCGGCCGAGGTCCATCGTGAGGCGGACCAGGCGCTGCTGGGGACCGTCGTGGATGTCGCGCTCCAGACGGCGCATCGAGGCGGCCTCGGCGAGGCGGGCCGACGTCCGGGCGTCGGAGACCTGGCGCACCTGCGACTGGAGCTTGGCCCGGCTGCACAGCAGTGCGTCTGCGATACCGGCCTGGATCACCGCGCAGCCCCGCATGACCAGGGGGAGGGTGACCAGGGCGACCAGGCCCAGCACGAACTGGAAGATGCTCTCGTCGCGGCGCCCCTCGCCCCAGCCGATCAGCTCGACCAGCGAGGTGTCGCCCTCCGGCAGCCACTGCGACCAGAACCAGTAGGTGAGCCCAGCACCGGCCGTCGCCCACCAGATCATCGCCACGCAGAAGCCGAAGAGGCCGGTGAAGAAGCCCACCAGGCCCCACAGCATGTCGAGCCACGACTGGGGGTCGCGCAGCGGCGTCAGCACCCGGCGCACGAGCGAGGCGTCCGCCGGCGCCTCGAGGTAGACCGGCAGCGGCGCCCGCTTGCCCAGCAGGGTGCGCTGCTGGAAGCGCTCGAGGTGGGCCAGACCGCGCGAGGCGTAGGCGGTGGCGGTGAGGACGGCGAGGCCGACCCAGACCACGAGCAGGCCGAGCCCGGCCGACAGCCCGGCGACGGTCACCACGAATCCGGCGAGCCCGAGCCCGAAGCCGGAGCAGAGGTAGGCGGTGTCCTGGAGTACGCGGCGCAGGAACCCGGGGCGTTCGTGCACCGGCTCGCCCCGCTCGGTCGCGGCGAGAGGCCCGGCCGGCGCGACGCCGGACTCGCGGGCGACGGCGGGCGGCTCGGAGTGAGGTTCGGGACTGGGAAAGATCATCGTGTCTGTCATGACTCCAGGCTCGTGCGCTGGCGCGTCACGCACGATCCTGCCACCACCCGCATCCGGTGTCGGGCTAGCCCGACAACCGGACCGGGCCACGACGCTCACCCTTTCGGTGCGGCGAGCTTCATCTAGGGTCGAGGCGTGCCCGCCGACCTCGTGATCGTCGCCAACCGGCTCCCCGTGGACCGGGTCCCGCTGCCCGACGGCGGCTGGGAGTGGAAGCCGTCGCCAGGTGGCCTGGTGGCCGCTCTCGAGCCCGTCATGCGTGCCAACGACGGCACCTGGGTCGGGTGGCCCGGGGGCCCGGTCGAGGACGCCGATCCGAGCGAGCTCGAGCCGTTCGACGCCGACGGCCTGCACCTGGTGCCCGTCGGACTCACCGCCGAGGAGATCGAGCTCTTCTACGAGGGCTTCGCCAATGGCACGATCTGGCCGATCTACCACGACCTGGTGGCCAAGCCGGAGTTCCACCGCGAGTGGTGGGACAGCTACGTGCGGGTCAACGAGCAGTACGCCGCCAAGGCGGCCGAGGTCGCGGCGGAGGGCGCGACCGTGTGGGTGCACGACTACCAGCTGCAACTGGTGCCCCAGATGCTGCGCGACCTCCGGCCCGACCTGCGCATCGGCTTCTACCTGCACATCCCGTTCCCGCCGGCCGAGCTCTTCGCGCAGCTCCCCTGGCGGCGCCAGATCCTCGAGGGCCTGCTCGGCGCCGACCTGGTCGGCTTCCAGCTGCCCGGCGGCGCCGCGAACTTCGTGCGCCTGGTGCGCCAGCGGGTCGGCTACAAGACCCACCGCGACCTGGTCTACCTCCCCGACGGGCGCACCGTGCGAGCAGCCGCCTTCCCTATCTCGATCGACGTCGCCGGGTTCGAGGAGCTGGTCCACGACGAGTCGGTGCGCGCCCGCGCCGCAGCGATCCGTGAGGCGCTCGGCGGCCCTCGCAAGATCTTCCTCGGCATCGACCGGCTCGACTACACCAAGGGCATCTACGCGCGGCTGCGCGCCTACGCCGAGCTCGTCGAGGCCGGGGAGCTCGACGTCGAGGAGGCCGTCTTCGTACAGGTGGCGGTGCCTTCTCGCGAGCGGGTCGAGCAGTACCGGCTGCTGCGCGACGAGATCGACCGTCTCGTCGGGCGGATCAACGGCGATCTCGGCCGGATCGGCCGCCCGGCGATCAGCTACCTCCACAACTCCTACCCCCGCGCGGAGATGGCCGCCCTCTACACCGCCGCCGACATCATGGTCGTCACCCCCTTCCGCGACGGCATGAACCTGGTCGCCAAGGAGTACGTCGCCTGCCGGGTCCACGACGACGGCGCGCTCGTGCTCTCCGAGTTCGCCGGCGCCGCCGCCGAGCTCCGGCAGGCCTGGCTGGTCAACCCCTACGACATCAACGGCATGAAGGCCGCTCTCCTCGAGGCCTACCACGCCGACGAGAAGGACCTCACCCGGCGGATGAAGGCGATGCGCCGCACGATCCAGCGTCACGACGTCGCCGCGTGGGCCGACAGCTTCCTGACCGAGCTGGCGGAGGTCGCGCCCCACACCAAGAGCCCACGGCAGGCGCGCGGACGATGACCTCGCCCGGAGGCGCTCCTGCCGCCGCAGGCTGGGCCGACGTCGTGTTGATGAGCGACGGGGCCGTGACGTCGGTCGGCGTGCACGAGTCCGGCGCGCCATTGGTCGACGTCGAGAGTGCCGCGGGCGTGGTCGCGTTCACCGGAGACACCGTCGCGGGCCGGCAGCTGCGCGGCCCCGTGCTCGACCGGCTGGCCGAGGCGAACGCCGCACTCCCCCGCGACCTTCGGATCGCCCTCAACGAGGGCTACCGCACACCGCAGCTGCAGCGCTTCTACTTCGAGCGGTACGCCGCTCGGCTGGCTGCCGAGCATCCGCACGCCGACACCGCCACGGTCCACCGCCTGGCCAGCCGGTTCATCTCGCCGCCCGAGGTCGCTCCGCACACGGCGGGAGCCGCCGTCGACGTCGTCCTCACCACCGTCGAGGGCGACCCCCTCGACGTCGGATGCCCGATCGACGCCAGCCCCGAGGACAGCGGCGGGCGCTGCTACACCGCCCATCCGGACGTGAAGGGGGAGGCCGCCACGCTGCGTCGCGAGCTGGTCCGGGCGATGTCGGGAGCCGGCCTGGTGAACTACCCCACCGAGTGGTGGCACTGGTCGTTCGGCGACCGCTACTGGGCGATGGTGACGGGCGCTCGGTCGGCGCTGTTCGGCACCATCGAGTTCGCTGACCCGGCGGGCTCCCTAGGGACAACCGGGTAGGTTCCGGACGTGCACCCAGAGCCGCCGCCGGACGGCCCCGTCCGCCACACCCGGCCGCGTCCGGACGCCTCGCCCAAGATCCCGGCGGGCGACTCATGGGGCACCCCCGAGCCGCCGCCGTCGACCGCGGACCGTCCCCAGACGGCGACGCCCGGCCTTCCGGTGCCGATCGATCCCCCAGGGGCGAACCCGCCGCCGCCCGGTCCGGGGACCGGATGGGACGCACCGGGCGGCCCCCCTCCCCCGGACCGGAGCCGAACCGTCCTCGCCGTCATCCTCGGCGTGGTCACCCTCGCCGTCGTCGTCGCCGGCGTCGCGTTGGGCGTCGTGCTCACCCGGGACGACCAGGGCGAGACCAGCGCCGGTCGCGAGGGCACGGCGCAGCCCGACGGGACCGCGGGCCCCCGTACCGGCGAGAGCACCGCTCCCCAGGCCACTAGTACCTCGTCGCCGGACGACGGAGGGGCCGCCGAGCCGCCGGACACGGCCCCGACCACGCAGCCGCCCGGCGCGGCAGTCCCGTTCAGCTACCGCGAGTTCGGTCAGGACTGGAGCTTCACTCCCCCGGACTCGCTGCCGCTGCGAGCCACCTTCCAGGTGGGCTGGGACTACGACACCTGTGCGCCGGTCGAACTCGCCCGCACCTTCACCCGGATGGGGTGCGTGCGCGCCTCCCAGTGGAGCTACCGCGCGCTGGACAGTCAGGTGGCGCTCACCCACGTCGTCCTGACGATGCCCGATGCCACCTCGGCCGAGGCGGCGGCGCTCAGCGGCCGGATCAAGCCCGGCACCTGGCGCCTGGAGCCGGCGGCGGTCGTGCCCGGAGGGAAGGTCTCCTGGACCGTCGACCACGCCAACGAGTACGTCGTCCTCACCGTGGTGACGCGGCTGCCGGGCGCCACGGTGGAGCAGGCGACCGAGTATCTGGACTACTCCAACGCCGATATCACCGCCGCGCTGCGCTTCCGCTCCTGAGCGCGCCGGCGCCAGGTAGATTCCCCGTGTGGATCTGATCCCCAAGCCCGACCAGGTCGTCTCCGCCGCGGGCAACCTCGCGCACACGGTGTTCTACGGCGGACTCGCCGACCTGCGCCCGATGCCGCGCACGCTCATCGACGACGACAACCTGCGCGAGGTCTACCACTACCGCCCGGCCGCCACCGCCCGCGAGCACGGGGACCCCGTCCTGCTCGTCACTCCGCTCGCCGCACCCGCCCTGTGCTATGACCTGCGCCGCGGTTGCTCGCTGGTCGAGCACCTGGTCACCTCGGGGCGTCCGACCTACCTGGTGGAGTACGGCCAGGTCTCCTTCCGCGACCGCAACCTCGGCATGGAGCACTGGATCGAGGAGGTCGTCCCGGCGGCGATCCGTGCCGCGTCGGCCCACGCGGGCGGCCGGCCGGTCCACGTCGTCGGCTGGAGCCTGGGCGGGCTGTTCTCCCTCCTGACGGCTGCCGCGGATCCCGATCTGCCCATCGCCTCCCTCGCCGTGCTCGGCTCGCCGGTCGACGTCAGCCTGGTCCCGCTGGTCGCGCCGCTGAGACCTCTGCTCAGCCTCGCCGGAGACCGGGGAGGCGTGGTCACCCGCGCCTACCGCCTGCTCGGCGGCGCCCCGACGCCCCTGGTGCGCTGGGCCTTCCAGCTCAGCTCGTTCCACAAGCACATCACCAAGCCGATCGCCAAGGCGACCCACTACGACGACGCCGACTACCTCGCCCAGCTCGAGGCCGTCGACCGGTTCACCGCCGCCATGACGGCCTATCCCGGGCGGACCTTCGGCCAGCTCTACCACCGTTTCGTCAAGGGCAACGCCTTGGTCGGCGGCCGGTTCGAGGTGGGCGATCGCGAGGTCTCGCTGTCCGACGTCCGGGTGCCCGTGCTGGTCTTTGCCGGCGCCAACGACACGATCGCGCCGGTCGGGGCCGTGAAGGCTCTGGTGCCGCTGCTGAGCGGCTCTCCCGACGTCCGGTTCGAGATCGTGCCGGGCGGCCACCTCGGCATGCTCACCGGCCGCGCGGCGCGCACCTCCACCTGGCCGGCGCTCGACGCCTGGATCGGCGAGTGGTCGGCACCCCTCGACCCGGATCCGGGTGCCGCGGACGCGGCGTCCGACCGGTCCACCATCGGCACCTCCAAGCGCCGTCGGCACCGTTCGGGAGCATCGCGCGCGCTGGCGCGCTGAGGCCGAGGGAATCACTGATCGATGCGGGTGGATGCCAGCGTCGTTCGGGTGGTGGCCGGCAAGGCGCCGGCGCCGTCCCGGCATTGATCAGTGGTTCCCAAGGGTTACCCCCCTTTCGGAGTGTGGAGTCCGGCCCGAGGGTTGAAGCACGGATCCCCGCACTCGGAAGGACCGATCCATGTCAGTGATGCCCAGACTCCGTGCCCTGCTCGCCACCGTCGCGCTCGTCTGCGCCGGCCTGGTGGCCTTCGACGTCGCCGCTCCACCGGCCGCACACGCCGATGAGTGCTATACGTGGTCGGGCAACCTCGCCGAGGGCTCCAGCGGCCCGGAGGTCGCCGAGCTGCAGATCCGGGTAGCCGGCTGGATCGGCGACGGCACGAACATCGCCATCGACGGCGAGTTCGGCCCGCAGACCGCCCGCGCGGTACGGGGCTTCCAGGAGGCCTTCGGCCTGGGCGCCGACGGCGTCGCCGGACCCGAGACGTACAACAAGATCTATGAGCTGCAGGACGCCGACTGCTCGCCGGCTCACTTCGACTTCGCCGAGGTGAGCCAGAACTGCGGCACCGGAGGCTACTCGGGCGGCGCGGTCTCGGCTGCGGAGGTCCAGGAGAACCTCAAGCGCGTGATGTGGCGAGCCGAGGCCCTGCGCCAGCGGATCGGCAACCACCCGCTCACCGTCACCGACGGCTTCCGCGACTACTCCTGCAACGACTCCGTCGGCGGCGCCGGCGACAGCCGCCACCTGTACGGCGACGCCCTCGATCTAGTCGGCTACGACTTCTGCTCGTTGGTGAGCGGAGCGACCACGACCGGCTTCGGCGGCATCCTCGGCCCCGGCTTCCCCGGCCACGACGACCACGTCCACATAGACCTGCGCGGCTCCCAGTACTGGAGCGCCCCCGACTGCGGCCTCTGACCGCCGCGCACCAACCCACCCACTCTGCGCTGACCCGTCCGCTATAGCTGACGGGTCAGCGTCAATTTCAAGGTGACCCGTCCGCTATGGCTGACGGGTCAGCGCAGCTGTGGGGACGGTGGGTGGGTGGGTCGGCCTCGCGGGCGGGTTCGAGGCGCCGCCCGACCGGCTCAACCTCCGGCGGCGGGTGGCCGGGGCCGTTAGGGTGCGGCGGTGAGTTCAGCGACGTCGCTGCCGCGTTCGGTGCGGATCGGCTACGGATGCGGGTCGGTGGCGACCGGAGCCTTCGGCACCGTGCCGGGGCTGATGCTGCTCCCGTATCTCACCGACACCCTCGGCGTCACCGCCGTGATCGCCGGACTCGTCGTGGTGCTGCCCAAGGCCTGGGACGTGGTCCTCAACCCGATCGCGGGCCGGATCAGCGACCGGACCGACGACGCCCGCGGCCCGCGGCGCCCCTGGCTGTTGCGGGCCGGGATCGTCCTCGCGATCGGGTTCGCGCTGCTCTTCGCCGCCCCGGACGTCGACTCACGCGTCTTCGAGACCGCGTGGGTGCTCGTGGTCTTCCTCGGCTGCGCCTCGGCGTATGCGTTCTTCCAGGTGCCCTTCGTGGCGATGCCTGCCGAGATCACCGCCGACTACGGCGAGCGCACCCGGCTGATGACCTGGCGCGTCGGCCTGCTCGCCTTCACGATCCTGCTGGCCGGGGCGTCGGCTCCAGCCATCCGCGACGCCGTCGGCGGTCGCGACGGCTACCGCGTGATGGGAGTTGTGATCGGTGCTCTCATTCTCGTGGGCGCACTGGCCGCCTATCGCGGCACCCGATCGGCGCCGGTCGGCACCGTGGCGCCCGGCGCCGGGACGCTGCGCGACCAGCTCCGCATCGTCGCCAGGGCCCGAGACTTCCGGATGCTCCTGACCGGCTTCGTGCTCCAGGCGCTCGCGACGGGGTGCATGCTCGCCGGCGTCGACTACCTCGCCGGGGACGTGCTCGAACGCGACGGCGCCGCGACGGTGCTCTTCGTCTGCTTCGTCGGACCGGCGCTGCTGCTCACCCCGGTGTGGTCGGCGATCGGCGCGAGGGTCGGCAAGCGCCGCGCCTACCTGGCGGCGTCACTGGTGCTGGCGGCGGGTGCCGTCGGCGCCGCCACGGCCCAGGTCGCGCCGGCAGCGGTGGTGTTCGCAGCGGTCGCGGTGGTCGGCGTCGGCTATGCGGGCGCCCAGGTCTTCCCGCTCGCCATGCTCCCCGACGTCGCCGCCGCGGACGCCGCGAGCACCGGTGAGAACCGGGCCGGGGTCTACACCGGCGTCTGGACGGCCGGGGAGACCCTCGGCCTGGCCCTCGGTCCCGGCCTGTACGCGATGGTGCTGGCCCTGGGCGACTACCGCTCAGGCACGACGGGCGACCTGACCCAGCCCGACAGCGCACTCACCGCGATCACGCTCGGCTTCTCAGTGCTCCCGGCCGTGCTGGTGGCGGCGAGCCTGATCTGGCTGATGCGATACCGACTCGACGACCGACTCGACGACCGGCAGGAGGCCGAACCCGTATGACCGAGTCCTTCCACCCGCCGATGGGTGAGCGACTGGCCGCCCTGCGCACGAACGATCTGCCGGTGCACGGCGGCCGGACCCTGGCCTACGTCTACGACTCCGGACTGGCCGAGGTCGATCGGGTCGCGCGGGAGGCGGTCGCCGCCTTCTCCGGGACCAACGGGCTGGACCCGACGGCGTTCCCGAGTCTCCTGCGCATGGAGAACGACCTGGTCGCCTTCGCCGCCGGGCTGGTCGACGGGCCCGACACGGTGGTCGGCTCGATCACCTCCGGCGGGACGGAGTCGGTGCTGCTCGCGGTCCAGAGCGCGCGCGATGCGCGACCCGACGTCGAGCATCCCGCGATGGTGCTTCCCGACACCGCCCATGCCGCCTTCCACAAGGCTGCGCACTACTTCGGCGTCGAGGCTGTGTCGGTGCCGGTCGGCGCCGACTTCCGGGCCGACGTGGCCGCGACCTCGGCGGCCCTGGACCGGCTCGGCGATCGCGCGGTGCTGCTGGTGGCCAGCGCGCCGTCCTATGCCCACGGGGTGATCGACCCCGTCACCGACCTGGCGGCGCTCGCCTCCAGTCGCGGCCTTCGCTGCCATGTCGACGCCTGCATCGGTGGCTGGGTACTCCCCTACGCCGCCCGGCTCGGCCGTGCCGCGGCCCCCTGGACCTTCGCCGTCGACGGCGTCACCTCGATCTCGATGGACCTGCACAAGTACGCCTATGCGCCCAAGGGCACCTCCGTGCTCCTGCACCGCACTCCCGCGCTCCGCAGGGCGCAGTACTTCGCCAGCGCCGACTGGCCCGGCTACACGATGCTCAACTCCACGATGCAGTCGACGCGCTCGGGCGGTCCTCTCGCGGGCGCGTGGGCAGCGGTTCAGTCGATCGGAGACGGCGGGTACCTGGACCTCGCGCGCGAGGTCTTCGAGGCAGTCGACGCCATCGCGGCGGGCATCGCCGACATTCCCGGGCTGCACGTCGTCGCGCGGCCCGACTCGACCCTGATCGCATTGGGCACCGACGAGTCGTGCGATCCGTTCACGATCTGCGACGAGATGTCGGCGCGCGACTGGTACGTGCAACCGCAGATGTCGTTCGCCGGTCGGCCGGCCACGATCCACCTCTCGGTCAGCGCCGCGACCCGGCCCCACGTGCCCGAGTTCCTCACCGCGCTCGCGGAGGCGACCGCCGTCGCCCGTGCGGCAGGACCGGTCGTGGTCGATGCGGCCATCGCGGACTTCGTGGCCGCCCTGGATCCGGCACAGCTCGACGACGCGGAGTTCGACGGCCTGCTGGCCGCCGCTGGCCTGCTGGGCGCCGACGCGGATCCCGACGAAGGCGAGCTCGCCCTGCCGACGCGGATGGCGGAGGTGAACGCGCTGCTCGACCTTGCCGCGCCGCGGCTGCGCGAGGCCGTCCTGATCGCCTTCCTCGACCGGCTGCAGCGTCCTCAGCCGTCGCGAGGGACAGATCCGTGAGCACCTCCCACGGGCGTGACCTGCTGCGGATCCTGCGCGACGAGGGACCGCAGACCAAGGGAAGTCTCGCCCAGCGCCTGGAGACGCCGCGCACGACCTTGAGCGCCACGCTCCTCACCCTGACCGAGAGCGGAGCCCTGGAGGAGGGGGCGGCCGAGCCGAGCTCCGGCGGACGGCGCGCGAAGCGGGTCCAGCTCCACAGCGGACTGCGCTTCGCCGTGGTCTCCCTGGGCGAGCGACGGCTGCGGGTGGCGGTGGTCGGGCCGCAGCTGCGGATCATCGACGGCGTCAGCATCGAGGTCCACGTCGGCGACGAGGTGAGCGCCCACGCCGCCCGGGCCGCGCAGGCGGCCGCCGACCTGTTGGGGCCGGTCGCGCCGGCCTGTCTCGCCGTGGCCGTAGCCGACATCGAGCAGTCCTCGGCGACGGAGTTCGCCGAGGAGGTGGCGAACCGGCTGGGAGTGCCGCGGACGCCAGCGCTCGCGGCGGTCCGCGCGATGGCGGTCGGGGAGCGCCATGCCGGCCGCACCCGGGGGCTCGACGACTTCGTCGCGGTGCGGCTCGGCGACGGCGTCACCATGGCCGCGATGGTCGATGGCCGCGTCCTGAACGGGGCCGCGGGGCGCGCCGGCTCGATCGGCCACCTCCGCGTCGAGGAGTTCGGACCCTCCTGCCGGTGCGGGAGCACCGGCTGCCTCGACGCCTTCGCCGGGCTTCCCGCACTCGGCGAACGGGCCACCGAGGTCGCCGAGCGCGGACGTTCGCCGCGCCTGGCCGCGGCGCTCGCAGCGGCCGGCGAGGTCACCATGACCGACGTCGTCGACGCCGTCCGCGCAGGCGATCCGGTCGTGGTCCAACTGGTCCGCGATGCCGGACGACGGCTCGGCCAGGTGCTGGCGATGCTCACCGCCGCGCTCGACCCGCGCCACCTCGTGCTCGGCGGCCCGGGCGCGGCCCTGGGTGAGCACCTGGTGGCCGAGGTGCGCACCGCCCTGCACCGCAACGCGCCGCTGCGCTCGGTCGACGGCGTGTCGCTCACCCTCAGCGAGATCGGCGAGCGGGCGGTCCTGATCGGGGCCGCGCACGCCGCGGTCGATCACTGGATCGCCGCCACCGCTGCGCTGTCGGAAACTTTTGACGTGAATCAGCATAAGTAGTGCGACTTTCGCCCGAACTCGACAAGTCGTGCGGCCTGATTCGCGGAACGCCCTTGTGGACCGCGAGATCCGGCCTTTAGTTTGGGCGACGCCCCAACAAACCATGTGAAGGGCATCACACCTTTCTCGGGAGGGTGATCGCACACCCCCCAGCCCCGTACCGGGTAAGCCGTCGACTCGGCCACCCGGTACGGGCCCCCCAACCGCGCCTCGGGCTACCCACAGATCAGGCCCCACGAGCGGTAGCGCGGCCCTGCCCGCACGCCCAGCCACCAGCCCAGGAAGGAGTCGGTGATGTCGACCCACGAACAGCCCCCCAGCCCCCACAGCGTCGCCAATCTCGACCTGAGGCGCTCCAACCTCGGCCTGGCGCTGCGCTACCTGCGCGACCACGGGCCGCGGACCCGCGCGAGCCTGGCCTCCGAGCTCGGCATGACGAGGTCGACGGTCTCGACGCTGGTCACCGAGCTGATCCAGCGCGGCCTGGTCACCGACGGCGAGCAGGTCCAGCGCACCACCGTGGGCCGACCGGGCACCGCCGTCGAGCTCGACGGCCGCGGTATCGCCGGTCTCGGCGCAGAGGTGAACGTCAACCACGTCGCAACCCTCGCCCTCGACCTGCGCGGCGAGGTGATCGAGGAGCAGCGGCTCGCGCTGGACGCCCGCTCGCTGGACGCCGACCGGGTGCTGGCCCACCTGGCCGACCAGATCCGGGAGACGGTCGCGCGCCTGGAGAAGCGCAAGGTGCTGCCGATGGGCCTCACGGTCGGCGTGGCTGGCCTGTTCGACCGGACCCGCGACGTGCTCACCCACGGCCCCAACCTCGACTGGCACGACGTCGCGGTGGGCGACATCCTTCGCGAGCAGCTGCGCAGCCGGTTCCCCGTCGTCATCGACAACGAGGGCAACCTCGCCGCCGCTGCCGAGGCGACACCGGGCGACCCCCGTCGGCAGGACCTCCTCGTGCTGCACGGAGAGATCGGCGTCGGCGGGGGGATCGTGGCCGGCGGCCGTCTGCTGCGGGGGAGCCAGGGTTTCGCGGGCGAGTTCGGACACATGATCGTCCAGCCGAGAGGGCGCCAGTGCGGCTGCGGCCGGATCGGCTGCTGGGAGACCGTCAGCGGACTGCGCGCCCTCCTCGAGCTGGCCGCCGACCCCGACGACCCCGTCCGCAATGCCTCGATGGCGATCGACGAGCGCCTGGCCGAGCTCAACCGGCGCGCCGACCTCGGCGACGTCCGCACCATCGAGGCACTCGAGCAGGTCGGGACCTGGGTCGGCATCGGCGCAGCCGTGCTGGCCAACACCCTCAACCCTGCCAGCATCGTGCTCAGCGGCTACTACGCGGCGGTCGGGCACCACATGGTTCCGGCGATCGAGCGCGAGCTCCGCGCCGGCGTCCTGGCTCCCGACTCCGGCGGCACCCAGGTCGAGCTGTCCGCCTTCGGCTTCGCGGCAGCCGTCCGTGGCGGCGCCACCGCCGCGCTCGACGCCGTGTTCGCCGACCCCACCCTCGTCCCCCGACTCACCGACCTCGCAGGAGAGTCCGCATGAACCAGACGCCCGATCCAGCCACCACCGGCTCCACGGACGCCGCCCCGCTGCTCCGGATGACCGGCATCGTCAAGGAGTTCCCGGGCGTCCGCGCGCTCGGCGGTGTCGATCTCGACGTCCGGGCCGGAGAGGTCCACTGCCTGCTCGGCCAGAACGGCGCCGGCAAGTCGACCCTGATCAAGGTCCTCGCCGCGGCGCACCGGCCCGACGAGGGCGAGCTGGTCTGGGACGGCGAGCCGGCCACCTTCGGCTCCCCGCAGGCCGCGATCCGTGCTGGCATCTCCACGATCTACCAAGAGCTCGACCTGGTGCCGCACCTCAGCGTCACCGAGAACATCTTCTTGGGCCACGAGATCTCCCGCGGCGGTTTCGTCCAGCGTGCCCGCGGTCGCGACCGTGCTGCTGCGCTCCTGGCCCGGCTCGGGCACCCGGAGATCTCCCCCTCCCGCACGGTCGGCTCGCTCTCCCCTGCCGGTCAGCAGATCGTCAGCATGGCCCGCGCGCTCTCCCACGACACCCGGCTCCTCATCCTCGACGAGCCGTCCGCCGTCCTCGACGCCGACGAGGTGGCCAACCTCTTCCGCACGATCCGCGGCCTCACCGCAGAGGGCGTGGCCATCGTCTACATCTCCCACCGGCTCGAGGAGATCCGCGAGATCGGCGACCGGATCACCGTGCTCAAGGACGGCAAGACCGTCGCCACCGGACTGCCGGCCGCCTCGACCCCCACGGCCGAGCTGATCCGGCTGATGACCGGCCGCGACCTGGAGTACGTGTTCCCACCCCGTGATGCCGCGACGGTCCCCGCCGGAGACCCCGTCCTCGAGGTCCGCGGGCTGGAGCTTCCCGGTCACTTCACCGGCGTGGACCTGAGCGTCCGTGCCGGGGAGGTCGTCGGCCTGGCCGGCCTCGTCGGTGCGGGGCGTTCGGAGATCCTCGAGACGCTCTACGGCGCCCGCCGCGCCAGCGCAGGCACGGTCGAGGTCGACGGGAAGCGCCTGCCGCGCGGCTCGGTGAACGCCGCGGTGAAGGCCGGCGTGGGCCTGGCACCCGAGGAGCGCAAGAGCCAGGGGCTGCTCCTGGACCAGGCGATCTACTCCAACATCACCGTCTCCTCGCTGCGCCGCTTCGCCAAGGCAGGCTTCCTCGACCGCGGTGCCGAGAAGAGCCGCGCGAAGGCGCTCACCGAGTCGCTCGACGTCCGGCCCGCCGGCGTGACCCGCGCGGTCCGCACCCTCTCGGGGGGCAACCAGCAGAAGGTCGTGCTCGCCCGCTGGCTGCTGCGCGAGTGCCGGGTGCTGCTCCTCGACGAGCCCACTCGCGGCGTCGACGTCGGCGCCCGAGCCGAGATCTATCAGCTGATCCGCACCCTCGCCGACTCCGGTGTCGCCGTCGTCGTCGTGTCGAGCGAGGTCGAGGAGGTGCTCGGTCTGGCCGATCGGGTCCTCGTCGTCCGCGAGGGCCGGGTCGTACACGAAGCACCGGTGGCCGAGATCGACGAGGCCAAGGTTCTCGACCTCGTCATGGAAGGAAGGGTCGCATGAGCGAGAGCAACATCAACCTGTCGAAGGAAGGCACGGGCCCACCGGGCGACAGCCTCGCCGTCGAGCGGGCCGCGCTGGAGACCTCCAAGCGGTCCAACCCGGTGCTGGACCTGCTGCGCACCAGCGTGGGCAGCAATCTCGGGCTGCTCCTGGCCCTGCTGATCATCTGTGCCGTGGGCGCGTTCACCGCCGGCGAGCGATTCGTCGACGGCCAGAACGCACTCACCATCCTGCGGCTCGCCTCGACCATCGGGGTCGTCAGCATCGGCATGACCTTCGTGATCATCAGCGGCGGCATCGATCTGTCGGTCGGCGCCATCTTGGCGCTGGCCTCGGTGTGGTGCACCACGGTGGCCACCCAGAACATGGCCAACGACACCCACTGGCTGGTGATGGTCGGCGCCGCTGTCGCCGTCGGCGCGGGCTGCGGCCTGATCAACGGGGTCCTGGTCGCCTACGGGAAGGTCGTGCCATTCATCGCCACGCTGGCCATGCTGGCCAGCGCGCGAGGACTGGCGGAGATCATCTCCGAGAAGAAGACGCAGATCGTCAACGTCCCCGACTTCAAGAAGGCGTTCACCACCGACCTGCTCGGCGTCTCGCTCCAGATCTGGATCTTCGCCGTCGTCACCGTCATCGGCTGGGTTCTCCTGAACCGGACGACGTTCGGCCGGCGCACGGTCGCCGTCGGCGGCAACCCCGAGGCCGCCCGACTCGCCGGCATCAACGTGAACCGGCAGATCGTCATGGTCTACGTGCTCCTCGGCGTGTGCTGCGGCATCGCGGCCCTGATGCTCGTAGCCCGGACCACCACCGGCAGCTCGACCCACGGCACTCTCATGGAGCTCGACGTGATCGCGGCTGTCGTGATCGGCGGAACCCTCCTCTCCGGAGGGCGCGGCAGCATCGTCGGCACCGTGCTCGGTGTGCTGATCTTCATGACCCTGACCAACGTCTTCACGCTCAACGACCGCTCCATCTCCGAGCAGCTGCTGCTCAAGGGCGCCATCATCGTCGCCGCCGTGCTGCTCCAGCAGCGTCTCGCCAAGCGATCCGACTCCTCGTGAGACACGCGACTCCCGCCGGACCCGGCCGCCTCGTTCCGCCTGCACCGCAGGCGATCTCTCGGAATCCACCCGCAGTATCCCAGCAAGTACTCACCGCAGTTCACATCCAAGTAGGAGCCGCACGATGAAGTCTCTCTCCACCACCCGGAAGGTCGCGCTCTGGGCGACCGCAGCCCTCACGGCCGTGACCCTGTCGGCCTGCACCAGCAACTCCGACGACAAGGACGACAAGGACCTGGGTGGCGGCACCGGCAACGCCGAGGCCGGCTCGAACGACGAATCCGGCGACAAGGTCGTGATCGGCTTCTCCGCTCCCGCCGCCGACCACGGCTGGATGGGCTCGATCACCGAGTCGGCGAAGAAGGTCGCCGACCAGTACGACGACGTCGAGCTGCGGGTCGCCGACGGCACCAACAACGTCGACCTCCAGATCAGCCAGGTCGAGACCTTCATCAACGAGGGCGTCGACGCGAT
The DNA here is from genome assembly GCF_037936805.1 of Nocardioides epinepheli. Taxonomy (NCBI): domain Bacteria; kingdom Bacillati; phylum Actinomycetota; class Actinomycetes; order Propionibacteriales; family Nocardioidaceae; genus Nocardioides; species Nocardioides epinepheli. The sequence goes on from NZ_JBBMMC010000001.1 coordinate 485,502, forward strand.
CGTGCTGCTGCCCTTCGACGGCGCCGCGATGACGCCGATCGCGCTCAAGGCGATGGAGGCCGGCATCCCGGTGATCAACGTCGACCGCGAGTTCGACGACCCCAACGCCGCCCGGGTCACCGTGCTCGGCGACAACTACGGCATGGGCATCTCGGCCGGCCAGTACATCTGCGAGCAGATCGGCGACAAGAAGGACGCGGTCATCGCCGAGATCGCCGGCATCGACTCGCTGCCGCTGACCCAGGACCGCAGCCAGGGCTTCAAGGACGCGCTCGCCGAGTGCGGCCAGGACGTCGACAACCGGGTGGCCGCCGACTTCACCATCGAGTCCGGCGAGAAGCAGACCTCCCTCCTGCTCCAGGCGGCGCCGAAGATCGACGCCATCTGGAACCACGACGACGACCAGGGCGTCGGCGTCCTCGCGGCGATCGAGCAGGCCGGGCGCGACGAGTTCTTCATGGTCGGTGGCGCCGGATCGGCCAACGCCATGGAGTCCATCAAGGCCGGGGACGGCGTCCTCCAGGCGACCGTGGTCTACCCCTCCACCCAGGCTGCTGACGGCATCAAGCTGGCCCGGCTCCTGGTGCAGCAGAAGGCCCTCGACGACCTGGTCGAGGTGGAGGTGCCGCGCACCGTCCAGCTCTACGCCCCCGTCGTCACCGCCGAGAACGTCGACCAGTTCCTGCCCAACGCCTTCGAGTCCTGACCCACACCCGGCCGGGCCGGGAACCGATGGTTCTCGGCCCGGTCGCGGAGCGGCCCCCACCGGGCTCGTGCACGGTGACGGGCCTCTTCAATCCTGCCCTCGGACGGAGGAACCATGAGCAACCCCGCCCTTCGCGTGGCCATGATCGGGCACGCGTTCATGGGAGCCGCGCACTCCCAGGCCTGGCGTAGCGCACCCCGATTCTTCGACCTGCCGCTCGATCCGGTGATGAGCGTGCTCGTCGGACGTGACGCAGAGCGTGCCGCCGCCGCGGCTGCTCGGCTCGGCTGGCAGTCCTCGGCCACCGACTGGCGCGAGGTGATCGCCCGCGACGACGTCGACCTCGTCGACATCTGCACCCCCGGCGACTCCCACGCCGAGATCGCGATCGCCGCCCTCGAGGCCGGCAAGCACGTCTTGTGCGAGAAGCCGCTGGCCAACACCGTCGCGGAGGCGGAGGCCATGACGGCGGCCGCGAACGCCGCGGCCGAGCACGGCGTCCGGGCGATGGTGGGCTTCACCTACCGGCGCGTGCCTGCGATCGGCCTGGCCCGCCAGCTGATCGAGCAGGGCCGCGTCGGCGAGATCCGGCACGTCCGTGCGCAGTACCTCCAGGACTGGATCGCCGACCCGATGGCCCCGATGTCGTGGCGCCTGGACAAGGAGCGCGCCGGGTCCGGCTCGCTCGGTGACATCGGCGCCCACATCGTCGACCTCACCCAGTACCTCACCGGCGACCGGATCGCCGAGGTCTCGGGACTGCTGCAGACCTTCGTCAAGGAGCGCCCCCTCGCCGAGGAGCACAGCGGCCTGGCCGGCACCGCCGGCTCGGGAACCGGCACGGTCACCGTCGACGACGCCGCGGTGTTCCTCGCCCGGTTCGGGGGCGGCGCGGTCGGGGTCTATGAGGCCACCCGCTTCGCCAGCGGCCGCAAGAACGCGCTCCGCGTGGAGATCAATGGCTCGCGCGGCAGCATCGCCTTCGACTTCGAGGACATGAACGTCCTGGAGTTCTTCGACGCCACCGAGGACGCCGCCACGGCCGGCTTCCGCCGCATCCTGGCCACCGAGGCCGACCATCCCTACGTCGCCGCGTGGTGGCCCCCCGGGCACGGCCTGGGCTACGAGCACGGCTTCACCCATCAGGTCGTCGACCTCGTCCGCGCCATCGGCGACGACACCGACCCCACCCCCACGTTCGCGGACGGACTCCAGGTCCAGCAGGTCCTGGACGCCGTCGAGAAGAGCTCCGATACCCGCAGCTGGCAGGAGATCCCGTCATGAGCACCTACACCCCCCGTCCCGAGGACAAGTTCTCCTTCGGCCTGTGGACCGTCGGCTGGGAGGGCGTCGACGTGTTCGGTCCCGCGAGCCGCCCGGCGCTCGACCCGGTCGAGTCGACGTACAAGCTGGCCGAGCTCGGCGCCGCCGCGGTCACCTTCCACGACGACGACCTGCTGCCCGACGACGACACCCGTGAGGCGACCCTCGAGCGGTTCCAGAAGGCCCTGGCCGACACCGGGATGCGCTGCGAGATGGTGACCACCAACCTGTTCAGCGACCCGATCTTCAAGGAGGGCGGACTCACCGCCAACGACCGTCGGGTGCGCCGCTACGCCACGGCGAAGGTGCTGCGAAACATCGACCTCGCCGCCTCGCTCGGTGCGGAGACGTTCGTGATGTGGGGCGGCCGCGAGGGCGCCGAGCACGGTGCCAGCAAGAACGTGCAGGCCGCCCTCGACCGGCTCGCCGAGGGCATCAACCTGGCCTGCGCCTACGTGCGCGACCAAGGCTACGACCTCCGCTTCGCCCTCGAGCCCAAGCCCAACGAGCCCCGCGGCGACATCCTGCTGCCGACCGTGGGCCACGCCCTGGCGCTGATCTCGGAGCTCGAGCACCCGGAGATGGTGGGGCTGAACCCGGAGGTCGGGCACGAGGAGATGGCCGGACTGAACTTCGCCCACGGCATCGCCCAGGCGATGTGGCACGGCAAGCTGTTCCACGTCGACCTCAACGGCCAGCACGGCCCGCGCTTCGACCAGGACCTCCGCTTCGGTGCCGGTAACCTGCGCGGTGCCTTCTGGACCGTCGACACCCTGCTCGGCAGCGGCGCCAACGAGCCCTACAGCGGCTACCTGCACTTCGACTACAAGCCACCGCGCGCCGAGGCCGTCGACGGCGTCTGGGAGTCCGCTGCCGGATGCATGCGCAACTACCTGATCCTGCGCGAGCGGGTGCAGGCGTTCCGAGCCGACCCCGAGGTCCAGGCAGCCCTGGACGCCGCCAAGGTGGGCGAGCTCGACGAGCCGACCCTGGGCGCGGAGGAGTCGGTGGCCGACCTGCGCGCCGAGAGCCACGACCGCACCGCTCTGGCCGAGCGCAGCGTCGCCATGGAGGCGCTCGACCAGCTCGCGATGGACCACCTGCTCGGCGTCCGCTGAGCACCCGCACCACCAGTAACCCAGCACCACCGCACGTCCAGCAGCACCGCACGTCCAGCAGCACCGCTCGTCCAGCACGACCGTCACACCAGTCACACCAGGGCCGAACGACCGGGGACCCGCCTCGGAACGCATGGAGCGCATCCATCCACATCCACCACATGGAGAAGGAGAACGTGATGACCAACCTCATCACGCGGTGGCGGAGTAGGAGCCGGCGCGCGCTGGCGACCTCCGTGGCCACGATCCTCGCAGTTCCCCTGGGGGCGACGGTCGGCCTCAGCCTGACGGCCGCGCCGGCCGGGGCCGAGGTCCCCTCGGCCTCGGCGGCCGGCCAGGTCACCTCGGTCGCCGAGGTCGCCGCGAACGCGGCACCCGGCGGCCTGGCCAGGCACGACGGGCACGTCAAGACCGATCCGTTCAAGGCGCTGGTCTTCAGCAAGACCGCAGGCTTCCGCCACGACAGCATCCCCGCCGGGATCGCTGCCATCAAGCAGCTCGGCGTCGAGCACGGCTTCACCGTCGACGCCACCGAGGACGCCACCGCGTTCAACGCCGCCAACCTGGCGCAGTACGACGTGGTGATCTGGCTCTCGACCACCGGCGACGTCCTCGACGACACCCAGCAGGCGGCGTTCGAGGAGTACATCCAGAACGGTGGCGGCTACGCCGGCATCCACGCCGCCTCCGACACCGAGTACAGCTGGCCGTGGTACGGCGAGCTGGTCGGCTCCTACTTCAACGGGCACCCCGACGGGACCCCGACCGCGACCGTCAAGGTCGAGGACCACGCGCACCCCTCCACCGCCGACCTTCCGGCCCGCTGGGAGCGCACCGACGAGTGGTACAACTACAACCCCAACCCGCGGGAGAAGGTCCACGTCCTCGCCTCGATGGACGAGTCCACCTACTCCGGTGGCACCAACGGCCTCGAGCACCCGATCGCCTGGTGCCACGACATGGACGGCGGCCGCAGCTGGTACACCGGCATGGGCCACACCATCGCGTCGTTCTCCGACCCGCTGTTCCTCGGCCACCTCCTCGGCGGCATCCGCACCGCCGCGGGCGTCCAGCCGGCCGACTGCGCCGCAACGCTCGAGGAGAGCTTCGAGAAGGTCACCCTCGACGACAACACCGCCAACCCGATGGACCTCGCCATCGCCGACGACGGCCGGGTGTTCTACATCGACCGCGGCGGCGACGTCCGGATCGTGCTGCCCAACGGCAACGTCGTGAAGGCCGGCTCGGTGCCGGTCTACACCGGACAGGAGTTCGGCCTGCTCGGCCTCGCCCTAGACCCGAACTTCGCGACCAACGGCTGGCTGTATCTCTACTACTCCCCCACCGGCGGCGAGTCCCTCGACCGGGTGTCGCGCTACACCGTCACCGGCAACACGATGGACCCGGCCAGCGCGACCAAGGTCATCGACATCCCGACCCAACGGGTCGAGTGCTGCCACGCCGGCGGCGCCCTGGAGTTCGACCACGACGGCAACCTGTACATCGCCACCGGCGACAACACCAACCCGTTCGACTCCGGCGGCTACACCCCCATCGATGAGCGCGACGGCCGGTCGGCCTTCGACGCCCAGCGCACCGCGGCCAACACGCTCAGCCTCAACGGCAAGGTCCTGCGCATCACCCCGAAGGCCGCGGGCGGCTACGACGTCCCGTCCGGCAACCTGTTCCCGCCCGGCACGGCCAAGACCCGGCCGGAGATCTACGCGATGGGCTTCCGCAACCCCTTCCGGATCGGCCTGAACGAGCAGACCAACAAGCTGATCGTGGCCGACTACGGCCCCGACGCCGGCGCGGACAACCCCAACCGCGGACCGAACGGCCGCGTCGAGTGGAACATCCTGTCCGAGCCGGGCAACTACGGCTGGCCCTACTGCGTCGGCGACAACGCGGCGTACAACGACTTCGACTTCGCCACCAGTGCGCCCGGTCCGAAGTTCAACTGTGCCGCGCCGAAGAACGAGTCGGCCAACAACACCGGTCTGACCGACCTTCCGGCAGCGATCCCGGCCACCATGTGGCAGTCGAACGGCGCACCCACCGGCTCCCCGGAGATCGGCTCGAGCGGTGCCCCGATGACCTCGGGCACCTACAGCTACGACCCCGACCTCGCCTCCGACCGCAAGTGGCCCGCCTACTTCGACAACAAGGCGATCTGGGCCGACTGGAACAACAGCCGCATCTTCACCGTCCAGCTCACCGAGGACGGCAAGGGCTACGACGACATCAACCGGTTCCTCCCGAACCTCGAGCTCACCCGGCCGCACGCCCTGCAGTTCGGGCCGGACGGCGCGCTCTACATGATCGAGTGGGGTAGCGGCTTCGGCGGCAACAACACCGACTCCGGCGTGTACCGCATCGACTACGTGCACGGGAACCGGGCGCCGATCGCCCGCGCCACAGCCGATCCCACGTCGGGTCCGGCACCGCTGCTGGTGAACTTCGACGGCACCAAGTCGCGTGACCCCGACGGCACGCCGATCACCTACGCCTGGGACTTCGACGGTGACGGCACGACCGACAGCACGGAGGTCAGCGCCAGCCACACCTACACCGCGAACGGCGAGTACACCGCGCGGTTGACCGTCACCGACGAGGACGGCCGCTCCGCGGTCTCCAACATCGACATCGTGGTCGGCAACACCGCGCCCACGGTGAACATCGTCGCGCCGCTCGACGGCGGCTTCTTCGAGTTCGGCGACACGATGCGCTACAAGGTCGAGGTCACCGACCCCGAGGACGGCTCGAACATCGACTGTGACCGCGTCGTCGTCCAGCCCGCGCTGGGCCACGACGACCACGACCACGACGACCAGGAGTACATCGGCTGCGAGGGCATCCTCACCGTCAACGGCGACGAGGGCCACACCGGGGCCAACATCTTCGGCACCGTCGTGGCGACCTACACCGACGGCGGCGCCGACGGCGTCCGGCCGCTGAAGAGCCAGGACACGGTGGTCCTGCACACCAAGCGCAAGGAGGCCGAGTTCTTCGACAACACCGGTCGACTCGCCGGCTCGACGTCGGGCGGCGACGCCGGCGTCAAGCGTGAGACCACCACCGACAGCGAAGGCGGCGGCCAGAACATCGGGTTCATCGAGCCGGGCGACTGGATCAGCTGGGACGTGATGAACCTGACGAACATCAACGCGATCTCGTTCCGCGCAGCCTCGCCCTCCAGTGCGACGTGGGAGATCCGCTCGGGCTCGCCCGACGGGCCGGCCCTCGCGACGATCAACGTCCCGAACACCGGCGGGTGGCAGAGCTATCAGAACCTCTCCGCCACCCTCGCGGCACCGAGCACGGTGAGTGCACCGCTCTACTTCGTGGAGACCGCCGGCCAGTCGAACATCAACTGGATCGACTTCGTCGGCGACGGGATCACCGAGAACAAGCGCCCGGTCCTCACCGCGACCGCCGACCGGACCTCCGGGGTCGCCCCGCTCGACGTCGCGTTCACGGCCTCGGCCACCGACCCCGACGGCAACGACCCGATCAGCTACGAGTGGTCCTTCGGTGACGGCGGCGTCGCCAGCACCGCGAACGCCACGCACACCTACACCAAGGCCGGCGAGTTCGTCGCGAAGGTGGTGGCGACCGACAGCCTCGGCGCCAAGGCAAGCAAGACGTTCAAGATCACCGTCGGCGCCCAGGAGGAGACCTGCTTCACCGGTCGCTCCGACGGCTTCGACGGCACCAGCCTGGACACCACGCGATGGGACGCCGTCGTGCGCGGCGACCAGTCGATGACGGTGGCCGACGGCCGCCTTCGGATCCCGCTGACCGCCACCGACATCTACGGCGGCAACGGCACCGCGGTGCCCAACATCGTGCTCCAGCACCTGCCCGGAGGCGCGTTCACGGCGACCACGAAGGTCACTCTGGCTGCCGTGCGGCAGTACCAGCAGGCCGGCCTGATCGTCTACGGCGACGACGACAACTACCTCAAGCTCGTCGTCAGCGGCCGCTCGGCCGAGCCGAACAAGGCCTCGAACATCATCCAGATGTCCAAGGAGCTCGCCGGGACCGCGGTCGAGAGCAACACCCCTGCTCTCGGTGCGGACTTCCCCGACACCGTGTGGCTGCGGCTGAGCAGCCCCGACGGGCTGGCGATCACCGGGTCCTACAGCACCGACGGCACGACCTACACCGCGCTGCCGGACGCACGGAACCTCTCAGGCATCAACGAGCCCCGGATCGGGATGACGGCCTTCGCCAACAACCCGAACGCCGTCGGGATCAACGCCGACTTCGACTACTTCTCGATCACGCCCGACGACCGGGCGACGCCCTGTGCGGGCGATGAGGAGCCGACCTGCTTCACCGGTCGCTCCGACGGATTCGAGGGCAGCGCGCTCGACGTGACCCGCTGGGACGGCGTCGTCCGCGGCGACGACACGATGACGGTCTCGGACGGGAAGCTCAACATCCCGCTCACCGCGAGCGACATCTACGGCGGCGGCACCGCGACGCCGGTGCCGAACATCGTCCTCCAGGACCTTCCGGGCGGCGCCTACACCGCGACGACCAAGGTGAACCTGGCGGCGGTCCGGCAGTACCAGCAAGCCGGACTGATCGTGTACGGCGACGACAACAACTACCTGAAGCTGATGCTCCAGGGCCGGTCGGCGTCCCCGGACAAGGCGGCCACGATCGTGCAGTTCGCCCGTGAGGCGAACGGCACGGCCACCGAGATCAACACCGCCGGGCTCGGGGCGGACTTCCCCGACACGGTGTGGCTGCGACTCAAGAGCGCCAACGGCACCGACGTGGAGGCCTCCTACCGCACCGACGGCTCCGGGTGGACCAAGCTGCCCGGGAGCTACGCGACGCCGCCGATGACGGCTCCGAGGATCGGGCTCACCGCCTTCGCCAACCAGGCAGCGGCTGCGAACATCACCGCGCACTTCGACTGGTTCACCCTCACCCCCGACGACACGGCGACCCCGTGCGAGGACGAGGACACCACCGCACCCGAGGTGGCGACCACGGTGACCGGCGACTACGCGGGCACGGTCCGCTCGCTGATCGACACCCCGATCGGCGGCACGGCCACCCTGACGTCGAGCCGCACCGGCGCGACCGGGGAGACCACGGCCGACGTGGAGCTCACCGGCCTCCAGCCGGGCGCCGGCTACGAGTCCCACCTGCACGTCGGGACCTGCGCCAGCCTCGGTCTGCACTACCAGAACCAGGCCGGCGCGGGCGGTACGCCGCCCAACGAGCTGTGGCCGACCAACCCGGGTTGGACCACAGGGCCACGCATCGTCGCCTCGGCCGACGGGACGTCGTCCGCGACCGCCACGGTGCCCTGGGCACCACGCACCGACGCGCGGGCGCTCGTGCTGCACAAGGAAGGGGCGATCGTCGCCTGCGCGACGCTCGACCTGACCGGACCCGGCACCGTCGTCCTCGACGCCAGCGACGACACCGCGGTCACCTCGGTGGAGTACCGGATCGATGACGGCGCGTGGGTCGCCTACGACGGCCCGTTCGAGATCACCGAGCCCGGCACCCACACGGTGGCCTACCGGGCCTCCGACGCCGCGGGCAACCAGTCCGACGGCACGATCGAGGTGGTCGTCCCCGACGACGGCCCCGACCCGGGAGCACCCACCGTGTCGGTGACCACCTCCCCCGCCACGCCGAACGGCTCCGCGGGCTGGTGGACGCGCCCGGTGACGGTCACCGCCACCGCGACCGGCGGGAGCGGGACCCTCGCGGTCGAGTACCGGATCGGGACCGGAGCCTGGACGGCGTACTCGGCTCCGGTGGCCGTCTCGACGGCCGGCACCCAGCAGGTCTCGGTGCGGGCCACCGACGCCGAGGGGGCGGTCTCCGAGGTCGCCACGGTGACGGTGAAGATCGACCAGACGGCACCGACGCTGACGCTCCGGGGCGTCCGCAACGGCCAGAAGCTGTCGGTCGCCCGAGTGGTGACGGCCAAGGCGATCGCCAAGGACGCGACGTCCGGTGTGGCAAGCACGACCGCCACCCTGGACGGCAAGAAGGTCGCTGTCCCGGTCAAGCTCGACGCCGTCCGGCTGGGGATCGGGAAGCACCGCCTCGTGGTCACGGTGACCGACGCGGCCGGCCTGGTCACCACCAAGGAGATCACCTTCCAGGTGATCGCCAACTACCGCGGCGGCAAGAAGCTGGTCAACCGGCTCGAGCGGGAGAAGCGGATCGGTCCGGCTGCGGCCAAGCAGCTCAAGCTGGCCCTGAACCAGGCCCAGCGCGCCGTCCGGCTCGGCGACGTCCGTGAGGCCCGCGCCGCGCTGAACCGGTTCGACAAGGTGGCCGCAGGGACCAAGGCAGGCGAGGTCCGGTCGGCCCTCAAGGGCCTGTCCCGCGCGCTTCGGGCGAAGCTCTAGCCCCGAGCGCGGAAGGAGACGTCTGGTGAGGGAGATCCGGCATCGCGTCGCGAGAGCGCGCACGCCGTCGAGATCGGAGGGGTCGGCCCGCTCTGACCTCCGACGGTCGCCGGGTCTCCCTCACGGACGGGGGTGTGGACTGGATCCACATCCCGCGACCGGTGCCGGGGCAGGGCGCTCCGCCCCGGCACCGACTCGCTAACCCAGTCTTCAACCCACCAACAGATCCCCCAGAGGAAGAGGTACACACCGATGGCACGACCGATCACCCTGTTCACCGGGCAGTGGGCCGACCTGCCCTTCGAGGAGGTCGCCCGCCTGGCCTCCGAGTGGGGCTACGACGGACTGGAGATCGCCTGCTGGGGCGATCACCTCGACCCGTGGCAGGCCGCCGAGGACGACGCCTACATCCAGGCCAAGCTGGACCTGCTCGACAAGTACAACCTGAAGGTCTACGCGATCTCGAACCACCTCAAGGGTCAGGCGGTCTGCGACGACCCCATCGACGGCCGGCACCAGGCGATCCTGCCGCCACAGGTGTGGGGCGACGGCGACCCGGAGGGCGTTCGTCAGCGCGCGGCGGAGGAGATGAAGCTCACCGCCCGCACCGCACAGCGGCTCGGCGTCGACGTCGTCATCGGCTTCACCGGATCCTCCATCTGGAAGTACGTCGCGATGTTCCCGCCGGCGTCCGCGGAGATGGTGGCCGCCGGCTACCAGGACTTCGCCGACCGGTGGAACCCGATCCTCGACGTCTTCGACGAGTGCGGGGTGAGGTTCGCCCACGAGGTGCACCCCTCCGAGATCGCCTACGACTACTGGACCACGACCGCCGCGCTCGATGCGATCGGGCATCGGGAGGCGTTCGGGCTCAACTGGGACCCCTCGCACTTCATGTGGCAGGACCTCGACCCGGTCTCGTTCCTGTGGGACTTCAAGGACCGGATCTACCACGTCGACTGCAAGGACGTGAAGCTCCAGGTCGGCAACGGCCGCAACGGCCGCCTCGGCTCGCACCTGCCGTGGGCGGACCCCCGCCGGGGTTGGGACTTCGTCTCCACCGGGCACGGCGACGTGCCGTGGGAGCGGTGCTTCCGGATGCTCAACGCGATCGGCTACGAGGGCCCGATCTCGGTGGAGTGGGAGGACGCCGGGATGGACCGCCTGGTCGGTGCGCCGGAGGCCTTGGAGTTCGTGCGCCGCCTGGCTTTCGAGGCGCCCGACGCAGCCTTCGACGCGGCGTTCGCCACCAAGGACTGACCTATGCCGCTGGTACTCGGTGTCGACTCCTCGACCCAGTCGACGAAGGCACTGCTCGTCGACGCCGACGACGGCACGGTGGTGGAGTCACGCACGGCGGCCCACCCCCCGGGCACCGAGGTGGACCCCGCGGCGTGGTTGACGGCGTTCGACCACGCCGCGGGCCCCCTGCTCGCCCGCGCCACCGCGGTGTCGGTGGGCGGGCAGCAGCACGGGATGGTGGCGCTCGACCGCGACGGCGTCCCGGTTCGCGACGCGCTGCTGTGGAACGACACCCGCTCGGCCGCCGCGGCCACCGAGCTGGTCGCGGAGCTGGGTGGACCGCAGGCGTGCGCCGATGCCGTGGGCAGTGTCCTGGTGGCCTCGTTCACCGCCGCCAAGCTCCGCTGGCTGCGCGATCACGAGCCGGACGCCGCTGCCCGGGTCGAGAGCGTGCTCCTCCCCCACGACTACGTCTCGCGGCACGTGAGCGCCGCCGGAACGCAGGCCTTCACCGACCGCGGCGACGCCTCGGGGACCGGCTACTTCGACGCCGCCGGCGACGGATGGCGGCCCGATCTGCTGGCCCGCGCTCTGGGCCGTGAGGCCTCGGTGCCGGTGGTGGTCGAGGGCGGCACGGTCGCTGCGGAGACCGCAGCCGGCAACCCGGTCGCCGCCGGCACCGGGGACAACATGGCCGCCGCCATGGGGATCGGGCTGGAGCCGGGCGACGTGCTGGTCTCGATCGGCACCAGCGGGGTGGTCTCGATGGTCAGCCCCGATCCGGTCGCCGACGGCACGGGCACCGTGACCGGCTTCGCCGACGCCCAGCACGGCTTCCTGCCGATGGCGACCACGATGAACGCCGCCGGGATCCTCGATCTTCAGGGGCGCTGGCTGGGCGTCGACCACGAGGAGCTGTCGCAGCTGGCACTGGCCTCCGGCGCCGGCTCGGGCGGTCTGACGTTCGTTCCCTACTACGGGGGGGAACGAACGCCGAACCGTCCGGACGCGACCGGCACCTGGCGCGGCTTGCGGCCGTCCACCTCGCGCGCCGACCTGGCGCGCGCGGCGTTCGAGGCGCTCCTGTGCTCGCTCGCCGATGCTCGCGACCTGCTGGTCGAGACCTCGGGGGCGGCCCCGCGCCGGACCCTTCTCGTCGGCGGCGCCACCCGCAGCCCGGCGCTCCAGGCACTCGCGCCCAGCTTCCTTCCCGGACCGCTGCTCCTCCCCCCGGCCGGCGAGTACGTCGCCCTCGGCGCCGCCCGCCAGGCCGCCTGGGCCCTCGCCGGCGGCTCGACTCCCCCGGCCTGGCCCGCCTCCGACATCGTCGTGCTCGACGAGGCGAGCGACACCGACCGCCAGGCCGCCCACGACGTCCGGGCTCGCTACGCCTCCGCGCGCGATGCCGACCTCGTCGGAGGTTGAGCAAGCTGGAGGGCGAGGAACGAGCCCGACAGCGCCGACGAAACCTCCCAGCCTCCTCGCGAACGCTGGCACGGAGGGTTTCCGGAGTTTCGTCGGCGCTCGCTTGCGCTCGCTTGCTCAACCTCCGGCGTGGGCGCGATAGCGTCCTCGCCATGGGGCTCCTCCACCCGCTGCTCGCCGCACGCTGGAGTCCGGCCGCGTTCGACGCGGGCGCCGAGGTGAGCGAGGCCGAGGTGGACTCGCTCCTGGAGGCGGCGCGCTGGGCGCCGTCGGCCGGGAACTCCCAGCCCTGGGCGTTCATCGCCGCACGTCGCGGCGAGCCGAACCACGAACGGCTGCTGCGGCATCTGGCGCCGAGCGCACGTCGTTGGGCAGCCGATGCGAGTCTGTTGCTCGCGAACCTGTCGCACCGACTGGTGGAGGACACCGACTGGGAGTACTCGGAGTTCTCCGCCTACGACCTCGGGCAGGCGGTGGCGCACCTGACGGTGCAGGCCCAGAGCCTCGGGCTGGCGGTGCGGCAGTTCCGCGCATTCGACCGCGAGGCACTCACCGCGGAGTTCGACGTACCCGCGCACTGGGAGGTCACCACCATGGCAGCCGTAGGCCGACCCCTCGAGTCCTCCGAGACCCCGCCCGACCGGGAACGGCGACCGACCGAGGACCTGCGCTGGCCGACGGGTGCGAAGACACCGGGCACCCTCGACGGCCTGGTCGAACGCGGGCTGATGGCTGCCGACTGGGCCGAGGCGCTGGCGCCGGTCGAGGCGCAGATCACCGAGATGGGCGAGTTCCTGCGCGCGGAACTGGCGGCCGGGCGACCGTACCTGCCCGCCGGCGACGCCGTGTTCCGAGCGTTCCGCGCGCCACTGGGCGAGGTTCGTGCCCTCATCGTCGGCCAGGACCCCTACCCGACTCCCGGCCATCCGATCGGGCTCAGCTTCGCGGTGGAGCGCGACGTGTGGCCGCTGCCGCGCAGCCTGCTCAACATCTACACCGAGCTGCGCTCCGATCTCGACATCGTGCCGCCACGCCACGGCGACCTCACCGCGTGGGCCGAGCAGGGCGTGATGCTCCTGAACCGATCACTCACCGTGCGCCCGGGGTCTCCGGCGTCCCATCGCGGCAAGGGCTGGGAGTCGATCACCGAGTGCGCGATCCGAGCGTTGGTCGCACGCGCCGAGAGCGGGGCTCCGTTCGTGGCGATCCTGTGGGGTCGCGATGCGCAGTCGCTCCAACCGCTGCTCGGGGACACGCCGACGATCACCTCCGCGCACCCCTCGCCCCTCTCGGCGTCGCGGGGCTTCTTCGGCTCCCGCCCGTTCAGCCGGGCCAACGCGCTCCTCTCCGAACGCGGCGCGGCCCCGATCGACTGGTCGCTGGGCGGAAGCCAGGATGCCGACTCGACACCGGAAGGTATAGTTGAAATATGAACGATCGCATGCCCGCGCTCTACATCGGCCACGGCGCCCCGCCCCTGCTCGACGACCCGGTCTGGTCGGGACAGCTCGCCACGCTCGCAGCGGAGCTCCCCCGGCCGAAGGCGATCCTCATCGTGAGCGCCCACTGGGAGGCCGCGCCCCTCTCGCTCACCGCCGACCGCGTCCCGCTGGTCTACGACTTCGGCGGCTTCGCCGAGAAGTACTACCGGATGACCTACGAGACGCCCGCCGCCCCCTGGCTGGCCGAGCGGGTCGCGGCGATGATGCCGGCCACCGAGCCGGTCCACCAGCACTCGAGCCGCGGGCTCGACCACGGCGCCTGGGTGCCGCTGAAGATCATGTACCCCGACGCGGACATCCCGGTGCTGCAGATGTCGCTGCCCACCCACGACCCGGGCCACCTGCTCGCCCTGGGGGCACGGCTGCGCGAACTGCGCGACGAGGGCGTCCTGATCATCGGCTCGGGCTTCCTCACCCACGGCCTTCCCTTCCTCAAGGACTGGCGGATCGATGCCGACGTGCCCGGCTGGTCCCGAGACTTCGACGCCTGGGCCGCCGAGGCGCTGGCTGCCGGCGACGTCGACGCCCTCGCCTCGTTCCGGGACCTCGCGCCCGGCATGCCCTACGCGCACCCCACCGTGGAGCACTTCTCGCCACTCTTCGTCACCCTCGGCGCCGCCACCGACCCCAGCGCCGCCGGGGAGCAGATCATCGACGGCTACTGGATGGGCCTCTCCAAGCGCTCGCTGCAGGTGGCCTGAGCCAGGCCCTACCGACCGTCGCTGCCAGCGTTTGCCAGTAAGGCTTCGGAGGTTTCGTCGGCGCTGTCGGGCTCGTTCCTCGCCCTCCAGCTTGCTCAACCTCCGAGGGCTGTCCGCTCCGCCGGAGGTTGAGCAAGCGAGCGCCAGCGAGCGCCGACGAAACCCCGGCTCGCTCAACCTCCGAGGTCGGGCTTGCTCAGCCTCCGAGGCCGGTGATCTCGTCGAGTTCGACCAGATCGGCCTCGGTGGGCTCCCAGCGCAGGGCGGCGGCGTTGCGGCGGACCTGTTCTGCCGAGCTCACACCCGCGATCACCGAGGCGACGGCGGGCTGGGCCGCCAGGCCCGCGATGGCGACGTCGATCGGCTCGAGGTCGCGCGCGGCGGCGTAGGCCTCCAGCGCCTCGATCCGGTCCCAGTCGGCCGACTCCAGCCACGGCGCGGGGGCCGACGTCGCGCGGGAGCCGTCAGGCGCGGCCTCGCCGCGGCGGTACTTCCCGGTGAGCAGGCCGTACTCGAGGGGGAAGAACGGCAAGATGCCCAGGCCGTACTCCTCGCACGCGGGCGTCACCTCGTCCTCGACGGTGCGATCGAGCAGCGAGTAGCGGTTCTGCACGCTCACGAAACGCTCCAGTCCCGCGCTGCGAGCGGTCCACTCGGCGTCGGCGATCTGCCAGCCGGCGAAGTTCGAGCAGCCGAGGTAGCCGATCACGCCCTCGTGCACCAGATCGGTCAATGCCGAGAGCGTCTCCTCCATCGGCGTGACGTCGTCGGGCGTGTGCAGCTGGTAGAGGTCGATGTGGTCGGTGCGCAGCCGCCGCAGGCTGGCCTCCACCGCGCGCCGGATGTAGCGCCGCGATCCCCGTACACCGTGATCGACGCCGTTGGCGCCGCGCATGTCCATGCCGAACTTGGTGGCCAGCACGAAGTCGTCTCGGCGGCCCTCCAGCGCCTGGCCGAGCAGCTCCTCGCTGCGTCCGGGCGGGTCGCCGTAGATGTCGGCGGTGTCGAGGAGGGTGACGCCGGCGTCGGTGGCGGCGTCGAGGATGCCCCGCACCCCGTCGAGGTCGACGCGGCGGCCGAAGGCGTTGCAGCCGAGGCCGACCGCGCTCACGATCAGTCCGCTCCCGCCGAGCGGGCGATATTCCATCTGGGTCGCCGTCATGACACCCGACGCTAGTCCAACCCCGATGCCGCCGGTCGGCTCCCCCGGACGCACCCGGAGGTGCAACGATGCGCGGGTGAAGATCCTCTCCATCCAGTCCTCGGTGGCCTACGGCCACGTCGGCAACTCCGCCGCGGTCTTCCCGCTCCAGCGCCTGGGCCACGAGGTCTGGCCGGTGCTCACCGTCCACTTCTCCAATCACACCGGGTACGGCGCCTGGCGCGGGCCGATGCTCGATCCCGGCGACGTCCGCGAGGTGATCGCCGGGATCGCCGATCGCGGAGTCCTCGGCGAGGCGGACGCCGTCCTGTCCGGCTACCAGGGCGACCCGGCCGTCGGCGCGGTCGTGCTCGACACGGTCGCCCAGGTGAAGGCGGCCAACCCGGAGGCCGTGTACTGCTGCGACCCGGTGATGGGTGACCTGGGCCGGGGCATGTTCGTCAAGCCCGGCATCCCCGAGTTCATGCGCGACGAGGTGGTCCCCCGCGCCGACATCGTCACCCCGAACCACTTCGAGCTGAACTTCCTGGCGGGCCGCGACACCACGACCCTCGACGAGGTTCTCGAGGCCGTCGACGTCGTGCGCGCCACCGGGCCGCGCGACGTCCTGGTCACCTCGGTGCTGCACAGCGACTCCGAGCCCGGCACCCTCGACGTCGTCGCGGTCTCCGACGACGGCGCCTGGGCGGTCACCACCCCGCTGCTGCCGATCACCCCGAACGGCTGCGGCGACGTCACCGCGGCGCTCTACCTGGCCCACCTGCGCAGCACCGGCTCGCCCGCCAGAGCGCTCGAGCTCACAACGTCGGCGATCTACGCGATCCTGGAGGCGACCATGGCCGCGGGCACCCGTGAGATCCAGCTGGTCGCGGCCCAGGACGCGATCGCTGCGCCCGAACCACGCTTCGAGGCCCGGCGACTGCGCTGAGCACGTGAGCGGATGGAGCCGGTGACAGGAATCGAACCCGCGACATCTTCTTTACAAGAGAAGCGCTCTACCGTCTGAGCTACACCGGCGCGGCGTCCGCATCGTACTGGTCGACACCGTCATCTCCGCAAGAACGGTCGGGCGCCGCCGAATCCGCGCTGCCATCCTCGGACCCATGACAGACCTGCCACTCCAGGGGCGCGTCGCCCTCGTCGCCGGAGGAACCCGCGGCGCCGGCCGCGCCATCTCGGTCGAGCTCGCGCGCGCCGGAGCCTACGTGTACGCCACCGGCCGCAGCAGCCGGGAGTCCGGCGCCTCGGAGATCCAGCGGCCCGAGACGATCGAGGAGACCGGCGACCTGATCGCCGACGCGGGCGGCGCGGGGGTGGGGCTCGTGGTCGACCACGAGGACCCGGACGCCGTGGCCGCACTCGTCGCGCGGATCGAGTCCGAGCAGGGACGCCTCGACGTCCTGGTCAACGACATGTTCGGCGGCGACCGCTACGCACAATGGGGCACGCCGCTGTGGGAGCACGACCTCGCCGGGGGCCTGCGCATGTTGCGGATGGGCGTCGACACACACCTGATCACCGCTCACCACGCGCTGCCCCTCCTCCTGCGGACCGCGACCCCGCACGCGCCGGGCCTGGTGATCGAGATGACCGACGGCACGCTGGAGTTCAACGCCGCCTTCCGCGAGGGCGTCGGGTTCTACTACGACCTGGTCAAGGCGAACGTCGGGCGGATCGTCGTCGGACTCACCCACGAGCTGCGCGACCTGCCGGTCACCGCGCTCGGCGTGACCCCCGGGTGGCTGCGCTCGGAGCAGATGCTCGACGGCTTCGGCGTCACCGAGGAGAACTGGCGCGACGCCCTAGAGAAGGAGCCGGGCTTCGCCATCTCCGAGTCACCTGCCTACGTGGCCCGCGGCGTCGCCGCCCTCGCCAGAGACGCCGCCGCCTCGCGGTTCGCGGGGACGGTGGTCACCGCGCACCAGCTCGCGCAGGCCTACGACGTCACCGACGTCGACGGCTCTCGCCCCGACTGCTGGGGCTACATCGACCAGCACGGGATCGAGCGGCAGGACGGCGGGGACGTCGAGGCCTACCGCTGAGCTTCCGACGGGCGCACCGGCCCGGGCCCGGGGGGATGGGTCCCGGGCCGGCTCACAAGCCCGTCCCCCCAGGACGGACCGGTCCGTGGTCCGAGCCCTTCGCGACCCCGGTGAGGCGCTCGGCGAGCTCGGGCGGGATCACGCTGTCGGCGTCGCGGAGATCTGAGACGGCCAACTGGGTCCCGACAATCGCGGCATACAGCGGAGGGCAGGTAGGGCACGACTCCAGGTGCCGCTCGAGCAGCCGAGCCTGCTCGGGGAGCAGGTCCCGGTCGAGGTAGTCAGACACCTGGGTCCGCACGCTCCAGCAGTCCATCGGCACTCCCTGCATCGCCTCGCGTCGCGCGGAGGCCGAGGCGAGTGCGTCGACCAGCATCAGGCGCCCGCGCCGCACCCGCTGCTTGGCGGCGGCCAGGCTGATCTTCTGGATCTGGGCGACCTCGGGCACGGTGAGGCCCTCCATGTCGTGCAGCACCACGGCGCTGCGGTGGGTCACCGGCACGCGCACCAGGGCGTCGCGGACGTCGGCAGCGGTCTCGACCCGCTCGGCCATCTCGGCGGCGTCGAGGGTGAAGGACGACTCGCTCCACCGGGACTCGATCTCACTCCAGACGTCGTCGTCGGGCACCTCGCGATCGCGGCGGACGTGGTCGACGAAGCTGTGGTGCAGGATCCGGTGCAGCCAGGTGGACAGCGAGGACTCCCCTCGGAAGCCGCCACGCTCCATCGCCCGCAGCACGGTGGTCTGCACCAGGTCCTCGGCCAGCGCGGCGTCGTTGGTCATCGTCCGGGCGTAGCGCAGCAGCCCGGGCAGGGCGGCTACCAGCGCCTCGTAGTCCATGGACTCATCGGGCTCGAGAGCGCGCGCGTGCTTGCCGGTCACGCGGCCATCCTCCTGGCACTCCCGGGCCCTGCCTGCACCCGTCCGCCATCTCGATCGACGGGCACATCCGGGGTGCCCCGGCCCGGCGGCGCGCTCATCCGCAGCGCCACGATCAGCGCGACGCCGACCACGCAGACCACGAGCGGAGGCACGTCGTCGAGGCTGAGCAGCAGGCCACCCATCACGAGCAGGACACCGCAGACCAGGCACAGACGCTGGTCGCGCGCCGCCAGCGCCGCCCGGCCTCGTGGTTGTCGATTCACATCCCTTAGACGCAGCAACCTCCGAGATCGATACATCGCGGTCCAGACCGCCCGCATAGCGCACACTGGTGCGGTGCCGGACTCCCTGCCGCCTCCGACGCCGTATCCGCTTCGCGAGCGTCACGTCGACATCGGGTACGGATCGATCACCGCGGCGTGCCTACTCGTGCTCGCGGGTCTCATCGCACTCATCGCGTGGCGACCGGGCGACTGGAACGTGGGCACCTGGATCATCGCGATCGGTGGACTCCTCGTCGTGAGCGTGATGCTGGTCTCCGCCCTCAAGGGCGCTCGTTACGAGGTGGTCGTCGACCACAGTGGTGTGCGTCGTTCGGGTCCAGGCGGCGGCGACGTCCCGTGGTCCGCGCTCGTCGACGTCGCCGAACTCCCGACGAGACAACGACATCTCGGGCTGGTGAACACCTGCGGACTGGCCGGGCTGCGCGGCGAGAGCGCCATGGCTA
The DNA here is from genome assembly GCF_037936805.1 of Nocardioides epinepheli. Taxonomy (NCBI): domain Bacteria; kingdom Bacillati; phylum Actinomycetota; class Actinomycetes; order Propionibacteriales; family Nocardioidaceae; genus Nocardioides; species Nocardioides epinepheli. The sequence goes on from NZ_JBBMMC010000001.1 coordinate 504,725, forward strand.
GAACCTATGGGCTGCCCGACGGCACGGTCGTCGTCCATGTCGGGCCGTCCCTGCGACGAGCGATCGAGTCCCATCTAGGCCGCCCGGCGCGACCGATCGCCAAGTCTCGCCGCGCGCGGACCTCAACCTAGGTCGAACTATGCTGTCGGTATGACGCTCACGATCGGGGAACTCGCCGAGCGGTCCGGGGTCGCGCCCAGCGCGCTGCGGTTCTATGAGGAGAAGGGCCTCATCTTCTCCGAGCGCACCACCGGAAACCAGCGGCGCTATCGCAAGTCGACGCTGCGCCGGGTGGCCTTTGTGCGCACTGCGCAGCGGGTCGGGCTGAGCCTGGAGGAGATCGGGACGGCGCTGGCCGACCTCCCCGCCGGCCGCACTCCCACCAAGTCCGACTGGCACCGGATCAGCAAGGCCTGGCGCCCCCGGCTCGACGAGCAGATCCGGCGCATCGAGCTCCTGCGCGACCGGCTCGACAGCTGCATCGGGTGCGGCTGCCTGAGCCTGCGCAGCTGCGCGCTCACCAACCCCGACGACGCGCTCCACGAGCGCGGCTCGGGCGCCGTCCTGCTCGAGCCCTGACCCACACCGCTGCCGCCCGCTACGGTGGGCCGATGGCGCTGCACATCGTTGCCAACCGCCCCGACCCGGCGCTGCTCACTCTCCCGTGGCCGACCCCGCTGGAGGAGTGGAGCGACGAGTACGTCGTGCCGCTCCCCCGCGGCATCAGCCGCCACGTCGTCCGCATCGTCCGCCTCGGTGCGCGCACCTACGCCGTCAAGGAGACGGTGGAGGAGATGGCCTTCCGGGAGTACCGGCTGCTCCGGGACCTCCAGCGTCTCGGCCTGCCCGCCGTGGTGCCGCGCGGCGTCGTGACCGGGCGGGTGGACGCCGCGGGCGAGCCACTGCCGAGTGCACTGCTCACCGAGCACCTGCGTTTCTCCCTTCCCTACCGGAGCCTCTTCGCCCACGGGATGTCCGCCGAGAGCCTTCCCGCCCTGGTCGACGCGATCGTCGTCCTTCTCGCCCGGCTGCACCTGGCCGGCTTCTTCTGGGGCGACGTCTCGTTGAGCAACGTGCTGTTCCGCCGCAACGCCGGCGGGTTCGCCGCCTACCTCGTCGACGCCGAGACCGGCGAGCTGCGCGAGCACCTGTCGACCCAGATGCGGCTCTACGACGTCCAGGTGGCCACCGAGAACATCTTCGCCGAGCTCCTCGACCTCCAGGCCGGTTCGAGCCTGACCACCGACGTCGATGCGCACGACGTGGTCGCGATGCTCACCGAGCGCTATGACGCGCTGTGGGCCGAGCTGACCGGCATCGAGGAGTTCGGCACCGACGAGATGTGGCGTATCGAGCAGCGCATCGAGCGGCTCAACGACCTCGGGTTCGACGTCGAGGAGCTCGACATCGTCACCGACATCGGCGGCGACTCGGTGCGCATCCAACCCAAGGTGCTCGAGCTCGGGCACCACCGCCGCGAGCTCCAGGCCCTTACCGGCCTCAACGTCGAGGACGGCCAGGCCCGCCGGCTGCTCAACGACCTGGCCTCCTTCACCGCGCACTTCGACCTCGGCCGCGAGGACCGCACCCTGGTCGCCACCCGCTGGCTCACCGAGATCTACGAGCCGATCGTGGCGATGATCCCCCCGGAGGCGCGCGGCAAGCTCGAGCCCGCCGAGATCTTCCACGAGATCCTCCAGCACCGCTGGTTCCTCTCCGAGCGCGCCGGCCACGAGATCGACATCTTCGACACCGCCCGCGACTACGTCGACCAGGTCCTGCGCACCAAGCCCGACGAGCTGACCCTCACCGAGGACGCCTAGGACGCGGCGGGGCTGTCGGAGGGGCGGGATTTCCCCGGTCGACCGGGGAAGTCTGAACTTGTCGGCCGGGATCCCGGCCGACAAGTTCAGGTTTTGCCCGCCCAGTGGCCGCCCGGTGCCCGCCAGGTCACCAAGTCGGGCCGGCGGACATCTGTGCATCGACCAGCTCGGACCTGCCAGCCCCCGGTCCCGACACAGCGCCATCCGACCGATTTCGCTCCGACTGGACGGCCGAAACCTGAACTTGGGGGCCGCTATATCGCCCGTCAAGTTCAGGGATCCCCGGTCGACCGGGGAAATCTGAACTTGACGGGTGAAATCCCGGCCGACAAGTTCACAGATCGGCCGCCCGGCCGGCTGGACGGCGCGCGGCGACGGCTCGGCCTCAGAGCTCCGCGCGGGCCTGGCTGATCGCGTACAGGCACACCGACGCCGCGACGCCGGCGTTGAGCGACTCCAGGGTGGTGGCCATCGGGATCGACACCAGGTGGTCGCAGGTCTCGGCGACCAGACGGGAGAGACCGCCGCCCTCGGCACCGACGACGACCACGAGCGGGCCCCGAGCCAGGTCGAGGTCGGCCACCAGCTCGGGCAGCGACATGTCGCCGTCGGCGGCGAGGCCGACCACCATGCAGCCCTCGTCCTGGAAGGCCTTGAGCTGGCGGACCAGGTTGACGGTCTGGGCGACCGGGATCCGCGCGGCGGCGCCGGCGCTGGTCTTCCAGGCCGAGGCGGTCATCCCGGCGGCACGGCGCTCGGGGATCACCACGCCGTGCGCGCCGAAGCCGGAGGCGCTGCGCACGATCGCGCCGAGGTTGCGCGGGTCGGTGATCGAGTCGAGGACGACGATGAGCGGCTTCTCGCGGTTCTGCTCGGCCAGGTCGAGCAGGTCGTCGGGATGGGCGTACTCATACGGCGGGATGCGGGCGGCCAGTCCCTGGTGGACGGCGCCGCCGGTGAGCCGGTCGAGCTCGCCCTTGCTCACCTCCATGAGTCCGACCCCGCCCTCCTGGGCGAGCTTGAACGCCTCGCGCAGCCGGCCGTCACGCTCGGCGCCGTCGGCGACGTAGACGGCCGAGACCGGCACTCCCTCGCGCAGCGCCTCGACAACGGCATTGCGCCCGGCGACCCACTCGGCGTCGCCGCCCTTGCGGGGGCGTCCTGCGGGCGCATTGCGCTTCTTGGCCTGATCGATCTTGTGGGCCTTGTGGTACTCGCGATCCTTCGCCTTCGGCGTAGGGCCCTTGCCCTCCAGGCCGCGGCGGACCCGCCCGCCCGAGCCGGCGGTGGGACGCTTGCTCGACTTGCGCACCGAGCCCTTGCGCTGGGAGTTACCGGCCACTGGTGGTCCCCTCGATGGTCCAGCGGGGGCCGGCCGGGGTGTCCTCCACCTCGATGCCGGCCGCCTTGATCTGATCGCGGATCGCATCCGCCCGGGCGAAGTCCTTCTCCGAGCGAGCCTGCGCGCGCTGCTCGAGCAGACCGGAGACCAGCGCGTCGACGGCGGCGACCAGCGCGGCGTCGTCGCGACCACCGGTGGCCCACGCAGGATCGGCGGGGTCGAGCCCGAGGACGTCGAGCATCGCCCGGACCTGGGCGGCGAGGTCGGCGACCTCACCGGCGTCGGTGGCGCGGTTGCCCTCACGCACGGTGTCGAACAGGACGGCGACGGCCGCGGGGGTGCCGAGGTCGTCGTCCATCGCGGCGGCGAAGGCCTCGGGCACCTCAGCCGGCTCGCCAGGCTCGACCGCCGGCGCGCGGTCGAGGAAGTCCTCGATCCGGCGGAAGCCGACCGCGGCCTCCTCCAGCGCCTCGAAGGAGAACTCGACGTGGGAGCGGTAGTGGGCGCTGACCATGTAGAAGCGCAGCTCGATGCCGCGCACCCGCTCGAGCACCTTCGGCACCAGCAGCGAGTTGCCCAGCGACTTGCTCATCTTCTCGCCGGCGGTGGTGATCCAGGCGTTGTGCATCCAGTACGACGCGAACGCCTGGCCGGCTGCACGCGACTGGGCCTGCTCGTTCTCGTGGTGCGGGAAGCGCAGGTCGACGCCGCCGCCGTGGATGTCGAAGGCCGCGCCGAGGTACTTGCTCGCCATGGCCGAGCACTCGATGTGCCAGCCCGGACGGCCCGGACCGTACGGCGAGGGCCATGCCGCCGACTCCGGCTCGGTCTCCTTCTTCCAGCCCTTCCACAGCGCGAAGTCGCGCGGGTCGCGCTTGCCGCGCGGGTCGGCGTCGCCGGCCGGTTCCATGTCGTCGACCCTCTGACCGGTGAGCTCGCCGTAGGCGGGCCAGGAGCGCACGTCGAAGTAGACGTCGCCCGAGCCGTCCTGCGCCGGATAGGCGTGGCCGCGCTCGATGAGCGTGGCGATCAGCTCCAGCATCTCGGGCACGTGGCCGGTGGCGCCGGGCTCGTAGGTGGGAGGAAGCACGTTGATGCTCGCCAACGCCTGGGTGAGCTCGCCGTGCATGGCGTAGGCGAGGTTGAACCAGGGGCGTCCCTGCTCGGCGGACTTGGCGAGGATCTTGTCGTCGATGTCGGTGACATTGCGGATGAAGGTGACGTCGTAGCCGGTGTGGGTCAGCCAACGCCGCAGGACGTCGAAGTTGACTGCCGAGCGGACGTGTCCGACGTGCGGCTCGGACTGCACGGTGAGGCCGCAGACGTAGATGCCGGCCTTGCCGTCCTCGAGGGGGACGAAGTCGCGCACCTCGCGCGTGGCGGTGTCATAGAGCCGGAAGGTCACGGCGTCAGTCTAGGAGTGCGCTCGGATCGGGGTCGCATCGACGATACCTGTGACGGATGAGGCTGATGTGACGTACCGTGCCGAGGTGAATCTTCCCCGACTCTCCCCCGGCCGACGACTGACCGCCGCGCTGTGCGGGCTCCTCGCCGCCGGTAGCCTGTCCGCGATGAGCACCGAGGAGGCGCAGGCAGCGGCCCCTGCCGCGTCGCGCCAGATCGACTACTCGCAGTGGGACACCGCGGCCCAGCTGCGCACCGGCACCGGCAAGGGCACGATCGTCAAGCGTGGGCGCGTCGCCTTCGCCACGCCGACCGGCGCACGCAAGCTCTCCGGCAAGCGCTACGAGACCGCGACGTGGGACTCCCCGTGGGTGACCCCTGGCTTCTCGTTCACCGAGCTCATCCCGTCCTGGTCCGCTGTGACGCCGCGCGACAGCTATCTCGAGGTGCAGGTCCGCGGACGTGACGCCGCAGGCAAGCTCTCCAGCTGGGACCTCATGGCCCGCTGGGCCGGCACCGACGCGCACGTCCAGCGCACCACGCAGAGCGGGCAGAGCGACGACCTCGCCAGCGTCAACGTCGACACCTGGAGCGCCCCCTCCGGACTCGCCGGCTGGCAGGTGCGCGTCACCCTGGCCCGCAAGGCAGGCACCACTGCCACGCCGTCATTCGACACCGTGGGCGCGGTGGCCTCCCGGCTGCCCAGCACCGCACCGGGCACCTCCAAGCCCGGCGTCGCGCGCGGCACCGTGCTCGACCTGCCGCGCTACTCACAGATGACGCACGTCGGGCACTTCCCGCAGTGGGGAGGTGGCGGCGAGGCGTGGTGCAGCCCCACGTCGACCTCGATGGTGCTCGGCTACTACGGCAAGCTGCCGCGCCCGCGCTCGTACTCGTGGGTGCCTGCGGGCCACACCGACCCGTGGGTCGACTTCGCCGCCCGCAACACCTTCGACCACTCCTACGACGGCACCGGCAACTGGCCGTTCAACACCGCCTACGCCGCACCCCGGGTCGGCAAGGCGTTCGTAACCCGGCTCCGCTCGCTGCGCGAGGCCGAGCGTTTCATCGCCGCCGGCATCCCGCTGGTGGCCTCGGTCGCCTTCGGCGCCGGCGAGCTCGACGGCGCCCCGATCACCTCGACCCCGGGCCACCTGTTGGTGATCGCCGGCTTCACGACCACCGGCGACGTCGTCGTCAACGACCCGGCCTCCTCCACGCGCGCCGGCGTCCGGCGTACCTACGACCGAGGCCAGTTCGAGGACGCCTGGCTCACGAAGTCCGGCGGCCTGGTCTACGTCATCCGCGACGCCGCCCACCCGCTTCCGCCGAACTCGCCCGGCAACTGGTGACCCCGTCCGATGCCGACCCGTCAGCTATAGCTGACGGGTCAGCGTCAGTCCTGCGGTGACCCGTCAGCCATAGCGGACGGGTCAGCGTGCGCTCGGGCCGCCCGCAGGCTCAGGTGGTGGTGAAGGTGACCTGGTCCAGGCCGGTGGCGCCATCGGGCCGGATGTCGGCGACGACGCCGGTCTGCACCAGTCCGGCCTTGTCGGTGGCTCGGACGACGACGGTGTGCTCGCCGGGCTCGACATCCAGGGCCGCCTTCCACTGCACCCACGTGTTCGGGTTGGGGGCGTCACCGAGGACGGCCTCCTGCCACTCGCCGTCGTCGACCTGTACCGCCACCTCGGCGATGCCGGTGCCGGGCGCCCAGGCGCTACCGGCGACGACCACCTGACCCGCGGGCAGCACGGCCTCGGCGTCGGGCACCTCGATGCGGGAGCTGAGCTTGACCGGGCCGAGCTCGGCGAAGCCTCGGTCGGTCCAATAGGGCGTGATCTGGTCGAAGCGGGTGACCTCGAGGTCCACCACCCACTTGGTGGCCGAGACGTGTCCGTAGAGGCCCGGGATCACGGTGCGCACCGGGTAGCCGTGCTCGATAGTGAGCGGCTCGCCGTTCATCGCGACCGCGAGCATCGACCCGCGGCCGTCGGTCATCGCCTCCAACGGGGTGCCGCAGGTCCAGCCGTCCTCGGAGGTCTGGAGGACGGCGTCGGCGTCGGGGAGCGGTCGGGCCTCGGCGAGCAGCGGCGCGAGCAGGACGCCGCTGAACCAGGCATTGCCGACCAGGTCGCCGCCGACCTCGTTGAAGACCGAGACCATGGTGATCCAGGACTCCTCGATCCCGCGGTTCACCAGTTCCTCGAAGGTCAGCTCGAGCTCGTTCTCGACCAGGCCGTGGATCTTGATCGTCCAGTTCTCGGTCTTCAGGGCGGGGCGTACGACCGCGGTGTCCTTGATGAAGAACGAGCCCACGGGGGTCATCCACGCGGACAGACCCTCGACGTCGAGCCGCGCGCCGGGCGGCACCTCGGGGGCGGTCACCGAGCGGACCTGGGTCTTGCGCTCGGCCTCGACCTCCCGCACCTCGCGGCCGCCGAGCCGCCCCGCGACGTAGGCGACCGCGCCGAGCGCCACGACGGCACCCGACACGGCGAGGAACTCCCGACGCCGGCCGCGCCAGGTCTCCCCGTAGACCTCTTGGTCGGGCAGCGCCTGGAGCCGGCCGAGCCGGCGGGCGAGCACGAACAGGGCGAGGACGGCCACCGCGAACCCGGCCGCCACCGGCAGCAGCCACCACCGGGTGGCACCGCGCGCCTGCAGCACGAAGATCCCGCCGAGGAGGGCCAGCAGGAGGTATCCGCCGGCCGCGCCCCACCTGGAGCGGCGCGCGAGGACTCCGAGGCCGATGAACACGCCCAGGCCGAGCAGGAGGAGGACCGGGGTGGTGAACGACGGTCCGGGGACGCCGCGTGCCCAGTCGACCAGCCCCAAGGGCAGCCAGCCGTGCACGCGCTCGGAGACCGCGCTGACCGGGTCGAGCCGTAGGTGCATCCACTCGGCGACGAGGAAGGCGGCCGCGAGTCCGGCGAAGCCGGCCAGGATGCCGACAAGGCCCCAGGCGGCTCCGGACTTCTTCATGCGCAGCATTCTTCCCCAGGTGTCGCCAGGGGCCGATCGGCGGGCATGATCGCCCCCGTGACCGACGCCCTCCCGCACACCACGCCTCCTCTGCCGCGCACCGGGATCGGCGTCGACGTCCATCGCTACGCCGACGGCGTCCCGATGTTCCTTGCCGGCCTCGCCTTCCCTGAGGAGCCGCGCGGCCTCGAGGGCCACTCGGACGCCGACGTCGCCGCTCACGCCGCGTGCGACGCCCTCTTCTCCGCGGCCGGTCTCGGCGACCTCGGCTCGAACTTCGGCACCTCGGACCCGGCCTGGGCCGGTGCGGCCGGCGTCGCGCTGCTGTCCGAGACCGCGCGCCGGGTGCGGGATGCCGGCTTCGTCATCGGCAACGTCGCCGTGCAGGTCATCGCCGTGCGGCCCCGCCTCGGCGCCCGGCGTGCGGAGGCGGAGGCGGCGCTCTCCGCCGCGGCCGGCGCCCCGGTCACGGTGGCCGCCACCACCACCGACGGCCTCGGCCTCACCGGCCGCGAGGAGGGCGCGGCGGCGATCGCGACCGCACTCATCGCCCCGGCGTGACTCACCCTTTGCGAGACTGACGAGGTGTCTGTCGCAGTGGTGATCCTCGCCGCCGGGAGCGGTTCGCGGGTGGGGGCGGAGGTCAACAAGGTCCTGCTCCCGCTCGACGACGCCCCCGTGCTGGCGCATTCGGTGCGCGCCGCGCTCGAGGTCGACGACGTCGCCCGCGTGGTGCTCGTGGTGCGGCCGGGAGAGCAGGAGGCCGTCGCCGAGGCGGTCGCGCCGGTCCTGGGCGACCGCGAGGTGATCGTGGTCGAGGGCGGACATACCCGCCACGACTCCGAGTGGGCCGCCCTGCGGGTGCTCCGTGGCGCGATCGAGGACGGCACGGTCGACGTGGTCGCGATCCACGACGGCGCCCGACCGCTGGCCACCCCGGCGCTGTATGCCGACGTCGTGGCGGCCGCACGCGCGCACGGCGGCGCGATCCCGGTCGTCCCGGCACCGGCACTGCTCGGCCCCGACGGTCCGGTCGGGGGCGCCGTCGCGGTGCAGACGCCACAGGCGTTCACGGCCGCCACGCTGCTCGATGCCTACGAGCGTGCCGAGGCCGACGGCTTCGGTGGCACCGACACCGCGTCCTGCCTCGAGCGCTACGCGCCGGTGCCGGTCGCCGCGGTGCCCAGCGTGCCGAGCAACCTCAAGGTCACCTGGCCCGGCGACCTGGAGACCGCGCTACGACTGCTGCGGCAGCGCCGTGCCGGCCTCGAGCGAACGGACGTCGTCGGCTGAGGTCACCCGTGCCGCCTCGGGCGGCGCCGGCACCAGCAGGACGTCGGTGCGGGCCCGCAACGCGTGCACCAGCACGGGGAAGTCGAGGCTCGGCAGCGCCTCGAGCTCGGCGACCACCCGCGGTGGCAGCACGATCGGCGAGCACACCGCCGCCAACGCCTCCCGGTCGAGCGTGCGGCCGACGAACCCGTCCTCGGAGATCTCCTTGACGGTGTCGGTGACGGGACGTACGCCGACCACCACGACGTCCTCGGCGAGCGAGCGGGCCACGCACGAGGCGATGAACTCCGGCGGTGTCAGGGGGCACAGGCTGTCGTGCAGCACCAGCGCCTGCTCCCCTTCGCGGACCGCGGACCACGGCACGGAGGCGTCGAGGAGCGTGACCTCGGCGGCGCCGAGGGCCCACGCCGCTGCCGCGACGAGCGCCTCACCGTGGATCAGGGAGTAGGGCAGCGATCCGCGATCGTCGTCGACGACGATGCCCCACGCCGTCGGTTCGTCGTCGTACATGGGCCAGACCCTACGAAATGGTGCCGGCCCCCGCACCGAGGTGCGGAGGCCGGCAGCGTGTGGATCGGTAGATCTCAGGAGGCGAGGACCTCGTCGAGGATGGTCTCGGCCTTGTCCTCGTTGGTGTGCTCGGCCAGCGCCAGCTCGGAGACCAGGATCTGCCGGGCCTTGGCCAGCATCCGCTTCTCCCCGGCCGACAGCCCACGGTCACGCTCGCGGCGCCACAGGTCGCGCACGACCTCGGCGACCTTCATGACGTCGCCGCTGTGCAGCTTCTCGAGGTTGGCCTTGTAACGGCGCGACCAGTTGGTCGGCTCCTCGACGTGTTCGGCACGGAGAACGTCGAACACGCGGTCGAGGCCCTCCTTGTCGACGACGTCGCGGACACCCACCAGATCGAGGTTGCACGCGGGCACGCGTACGACCAGGTCCTGCTGAGCGACGATCCGTAGTACGAGGTACTGCCGGTCCTCTCCCTTGATGGTCCGCATCTCGATGTCTTCGATGACAGCGGCCCCGTGATTCGGATAGACGACCGTTTCGCCGACGGTGAAAGTCATATGTGATGAACCCCTTCCTAGGGCTCCATACTACCACGGTTCAGGAACCTCTCAGACAGCGTTTGCGCAGGTCAGAGGCCGGATGGACATGATTTGACCCTTGACAGAACAGGGTTCGTGTGGTGGCGTCGGGGTCACCGGGCCCCTGACCGGCGGTGGTCGATACTTCTCGGCATGGCCGCTCAGCAGCCCCGCGGAGGTGATCAGCACGACGTCGTCGGGCCGACTTCCGGGGCCTCGGACCCCCCGCTCGCCACCGGCCTCGCGGTGCCGGTCGCGGTCTTTCGCAGCAGCCATCCGGTGGCTGCGGCCCTGGTCGCGCTGATGGTGGGCCTGGCCGCACTGGCATCGGGTCGCAGCCCGCGCGAGGCCGCGGTCGTGACGGCGACGACGTGGATCGGCCAGCTGATCCTCGGCTGGCATCGCGATCTGGTCGGGCTCTCCCGGCACGACCGCGCCGGCGCCCCCGCACCCGCCTCCACGCCGGTCCGGACCGGCCGGTTGGAGCCCGGCAGCCTGTGGATGGCGATCGCGGTCGCCGTCCTGCTGGTGGTGCCGCTCTCGATCTCCACCGGAGTCACCGCAGGCACCTACCTGCTCGCCGCGCTCGCGGTCTCCCTGGTCGGCAACGTGCTCGCTCGCAGCGGCTCCGCCGCTGCGCTGGTGCTCGGCGCGATCCTGAGCGCCGTCTCGTGGGCGCTGCTCCCCGCCTACCTGACCTACGGAGGCTGGGGCGGGGCGGCCGAGGGAGCACCCCCGAACCCGACGATCGTCGGCCTCGCCGCAGTCCTCGGGGCCGGCTGGCACCTGGTTCAGGTCTATCGAGCCGGCCCGCGACCGCTCCTCGGCCTCGCGCTCGCCGGCTGCGCCGCCGCGGCCACCGCGATCGCCGTCGTCGGCGCCGTGTCGGGGTGGCAGCAGTCGTGACCGACGCGGTCGCACGGCCCTCCCGTGCACCACGTCGGCGACGAGACCACTAGGCTGGCCCTGCCAGCGATCCGACTTCGTCCCGATCTCACCTCGATCTCACCGTGAAGGCCTGAACCCATGTCTCTCCGGCGTCACTCCTCTCGTCCGCTGCCGCTGCTCGCCGTCGGTGCGCTGCTGGCGGTGCCGCTGCTGTCCTCGTGCGGCTTCGACTACGCCACCGACCGGGTCAACACCATCAGCGCCGGCGTCAACGACCGCTCCGGCCAGGTCGACGTCCTCGGCGCGGTGGTGATCGCAGGCGAGGACAACCGCGGCGTCTTCGCTGCCACCTTGGCCAACAACAGCCTCACCGACGACGACGCGCTCACCGGCATGAGCCAGATCGACGACGAGGCCCACGTGGCGCCGATCGACCCCGCGACCGTCGCGATCGACGTGCCCGCGAACAGCCAGGTGAACCTCTTCGACACCAGCGGCATCGGAGTGCAGGGGTCGTTCGCGGCCGGCGACTTCGTCGAGGTCACCCTCGAGTTCGAAAGCGGCCAGACCACCACGATGCTCATTCCGGTCGTCACTCCGTGCCACCAGTACAGCCCCGAGAAGCTCACCAACCTGGTGCTGCCCAGCGCCGAGCCCGGCCTGGGCGAGGACATCGAGGCCGGCGAGGACGAGATGCAGGGGCAGCCCGGTCCCTACTCCTGCGAGACCGAGATCTCCGAGGGCCCGGCGGAGGGCATCCACTGATGGCCGGCACGCTGATCCTGCTGCGCCACGGCGAGAGCGACTGGAACGCCAAGAACCTGTTCACCGGCTGGGTCGACGTCGGCCTCACCGACAAGGGGCGCGAGGAGGCCACCGCCGGCGGCAGGATGCTCGCCGAGGAGGGCCTGCTCCCCGACGTCGTCCACACCTCGTTGCTGCGGCGCGCGATCGGCACGGCCAACCTCGCCCTCGACGAGTGCGACCGGCACTGGATCCCGGTGCACCGTTCCTGGCGTCTCAACGAGCGGCACTACGGCGCCCTGCAGGGCAAGAACAAGAAGCAGACCCTCGAGGAGTTCGGCGAGGAGCAGTTCCAGCTGTGGCGGCGCTCCTTCGACGTCCCCCCGCCTCCGATCGAGGACGACTCGGAGTTCTCCCAGGCCGCCCTGCCCCAGTACGCCGACCTCGGTGACGAGATGCCGCGCACCGAGTGCCTCAAGGACGTCATCGAGCGTCTCCTGCCCTACTGGGACTCCGCGGTCGCCGACGACCTGCGCGCCGGCAAGACCGTGCTCGTCGCAGCCCACGGCAACAGCCTGCGCGCCATCGTCAAGCACCTCGACGGCATCAGCGACGACGACATCGCGGCCCTCAACATCCCCACCGGCATGCCACTGGTCTACGAGCTCGACGACGACCTGCGCCCGATCCACAAGGGTGGTCGCTACCTCGACCCCGAGGCCGCGGCTGCCGCGGCGGCCGCCGTCGCCAGCCAGGGTCGCTGAGCCGAGGCTCCCCCACGGCCGATACCCGCTGCCGTGTCGGGTCCGGTCGGACCACACGGCGACCCATTCGGCGCAATTGCGTCGTTCGGCACCGTCGCCGGCGCGTTGACCGACCCGTTCCGCGCAATTGCGCCGTTCGGCACCGTCGCCGGCCCGTTGACCGACCCATGCCGCGCAATTGCGCCGTTCGGCACCGTTACCGGCCCGTTGACCGACCCATGCCGCGCAATTGCGCCGTTCGGCACCGTCACCGGCCCGTTGACCGACCCATGCCGCGCAATTGCGCCGTTCGGGTCACCCCCCGAGCGATCCCGAGCAACCTCGAGCCAGGGGGTCGATTCTCAGGAGGCGGCGCGGGGGGTCTCGCCGGTGACGACGAAGACGACGCGGTTGGCCACCGAGACGGCGTGGTCGGCGATCCGCTCGTAGTACCGGCCCAGCAGGGCGATGTCGACGGCCGACTCGACGCCGTCGGTCCACTCGTCGGAGAGCAGCTCGGCGAAGCTCTGCCGCCGCAGCTGGTCCATCTCCTCGTCGTCGCGACCCAGCGCGATCGCGGCCTCGACGTCGCGAGAGGTGATGATCTGGGAGACCCGGATGACCATGTCCTCGGCGACCTCCGCCATCCGCGACACGGTGGGGCGCGCGGCCTCGGGGACGGCGAGCGCGGGCACGCGCAGTCGGGCGATCTTGGCGACGTGGACCGAGAGGTCGCCCATCCGCTCCAGCTCGCTGACCATGCGCAGCGCCGAGACGACGACGCGCAGGTCGCCGGCCACCGGCTGCTGGAGGGAGAGCAGGTTGAAGCAGGCCTCCTCGACGCGCTCGCGGGCCCGGTCGATCTCGATGTCGTCGCTGATGACCTGCTCGGCGAGGGGCACTTCCCCGCTCATGAGTGCCTTGGTGGCCGAGGAGACGGCCGTCTCGACCCGGCGGCAGATGGCGGCGAGGTCGTCGAAGACCGCCTGGAGTTGCTCATCGAACTGATCGCGCATGCGCCGAACCTAGGCGGGCTGGGAGTCCCGCTCGGGCGGATCCGGTGAACGCGGGATGAACAGACGGAAGGCCCCGGCTCTCGACTCGGTGCCCATCCGGGGACCACCGTACGATCCAAGGGTGGATCCCACAATGCAGGCGTTCCTGGCGGCGGTGATCGGGGCCGTCGTGGCCGGTGGCACCGTGCTCGCCTGGCACGTCAGCGACCGGATCCACAACGCCACGCCGACGATCGAGGAGCCGGCGGTCCCGCCTGCAGTCGCGACCGTCCTGTCGGTCCTGCGCAGCAGCGCGGTCGTGGTCGACGACTCCGACGTCGTGCTCAAGGCCTCCGCGCCGTCGTATGCGATGGGACTGGTGCGCGGCAGCTCGCTGATCAGCCCCGAGCTCGCCTCGTTGGTCAGCGAGGTGCGCCGCGACGGCCAGATCCGCGAGACCGAGCTCGTGATGCCGCGCGACCATGCGCCCGACCGGCACGTCACCGTGCGCGTGGCGCCGATCGGCTCGCGCATGGTGCTCGCGCTGGTCGAGGATCGCACCCGTGAGCGCCGCATCGAGGCGGTGCGCCGCGACTTCGTCGCCAACGTCAGTCACGAGCTCAAGACCCCGGTGGGCGCGATCCGGCTGCTCGCCGACGCCGTCCACGACGCCGCCGACGACCCCGACGCCGTGCGCCGCTTCTCCGACCGGATGGTGCTGGAGGGCGACCGGCTCACCGTGCTGGTCCAGCAGGTCATCGAGCTCTCCCGCCTCCAGGGCGACGAGCCGCTCGACTCGCCGTTGCCGATGTCGCTCGACGACGTCGTCGGCCTGGCCGTCGACACCAGCGCCATCGACGCCGCCGACAAGGGCATCTCGGTCGTGGTCGGCGGCGAGCGCGGCCTGAAGGTGCTCGGCAACGAGGAGCAGGTGACGATGGCGGTGGCCAACCTGGTCGCCAACGCCGTGCACTACTCCGACCCCGACTCCACCGTCTTGATCACCACCCGCGTCGAGGACGGGTTCGTGGCGATCGGGGTGGTCGACCAGGGAATCGGCATCCCGTCGGTCGAGATCGACCGCATCTTCGAGCGCTTCTACCGCGTCGACCCGGCCCGCCACCGCTCCACCGGCGGCACCGGCCTGGGCCTCTCGATCGTCAAGCACGTCGCGGCCACCCACGGCGGCGAGGTGAAGGTCTGGTCGGTCGAGGGCCAGGGCTCGACGTTCACCCTCACGCTGCCGCGTGCCGAGGCGCGCGGACCCGTAGGCGAGACGCAACCGGCGTCCGCCGCCCCCACCCCGGACGACGTTCCGGGCGCAACCCCGGAGGAGACCGCGTGACGCGCGTACTCGTCGTCGAGGATGAAGAGAGCTACAGCGAGGCGCTCTCCTACATGCTGCGCAAGGAAGGCTTCGAGGTCGCGATCGCGGCCGACGGCAACGCGGCGCTGACCGAGTTCGACCGCTTCGGTGCCGACATCGTGCTGCTCGACCTGATGCTGCCGGGGATCCCCGGCACCGAGGTGTGCCGCACGATCCGGCAGACCTCGAACGTCCCGGTGATCATGGTGAGCGCCAAGGACGACGAGGTCGACAAGGTCGTCGGACTCGAGCTGGGCGCCGACGACTACGTCACCAAGCCGTACAGCCCACGCGAGCTCGTCGCCCGGATCCGGGCCGTCCTGCGCCGCGGCAGCGACCCCGACCTGGCACCCGACACCCTCGAGGCCGGCCCGGTGCGGATGGACGTCGAGCGCCACGTCGTCACCGTCGGCGGCACCGAGCAGCGGCTGCCGCTCAAGGAGTTCGAGCTGCTGGAGATGTTCCTGCGCAACCCCGGCCGGGTGCTCACCCGCGGCCAGCTCATCGACCGCGTCTGGGGCTCCGACTACGTCGGCGACACCAAGACCCTCGACGTCCACGTCAAGCGGCTGCGGGCCAAGCTGGAGTCTGACCCGAGCGAGCCGAAGTACCTCGTCACCGTGCGCGGCCTCGGCTACAAGCTGGATCTCTGACGGCACTACGCTGCGGCGGTGACCCGCCCGGACTCCGCGCCGCCCACGTGGCTGCCGCTGGCAGCCGTGGCGACCACCCTGACCCTGTGGGCCTCGGCGTTCGTGGCGATCCGGCATCTGGGCTCCGACTTCGGTCCCGGCTCGCTCTCGTTGGGCCGCCTGCTGGTGGGCGTGGTGGCGCTCGGCGTCGTCGCGCTCCCCCGGGGCCTGCCACGACCCAGCCGACGCCAGTGGGTCTCGATCGCGACGATCGGCGTGCTGTGGTTCGGCGTCTACAACGTGGCGCTCAACGAGGGCGAGCGGCGGGTCGACGCCGGCACCGCTGCGATGCTGATCCAGATCTCGCCGGTGCTCATCGCCGTCCTGGCCGCCCTGTTCCTCTCCGAGCGCTTCACGCCTCAGCTGGGGATCGGGCTGGCGCTGGCGTTCTGCGGCGTGGTGATCATCGGCCTCGCCGGATCGCCCGACGGCGGCGACCGTGACCTGCTGGGCGCCGCGTTGTGCGTGCTCGCCGCGGTCGTGTACGCCGTCAGCGTGATCCTGCAGAAGCCGCTGGTCGCCGCGCTCCCGGCGATCCACGTGACATGGCTGGCCTGCACGATCGGTGCGCTCACCTGCCTCCCCTTCGCGGGGCAGCTGATCTCCGAGGTCGGCGACGCGTCCGCGTCGTCGGTGTGGTGGCTGGTCTATCTGGGGGTGTTCCCGACCGCGATCGCCTTCACCCTCTACGCCTTCGCGCTCAAGCACATGAGCGCCTCCAGCCTCGGAGTCACGACCTACATCGTCCCGGTCATCACGATCGTGATGAGCCTGGTCTTCCTTGACGAGGTGCCGCCGACGGCGGCCTACTTCGGTGGCGCGCTGGCATTGGTCGGCGTCGCCGTGGCCCGCCGAACGGCGCGGCCCGCCAACGCGGCCGCACCAGGGCCGCCTACTGGCTGAGCACCTGGGCGAGCCCGACCCGCAGCGACGCGGTCGCGCGGCTGCGCAGCTGGCTCACGCGCGACTCGGTGACGTTGAGCACCTGGCCGATCTCGCCGAGGGTGAGTCCCTCGAAGAAGTAGAGGGCGATGACGATCTGGTCGCGCTCGGGCAGGGTGGCCAGCGCTTGGAGCAGCGACTGGCGCGTGTCCTCGTCCTCCAGCGCCGCGTCGACGGCGGGCGCGAGGTCGTCGAGGGCGGCCACCTCCTCCTCGTCGGCGTGGGAGAACGACGTCGGGCGCTCCCGCAGCTCGCGGAACTCGGCCAGGGTGATACCGGCCTCCTCGCAGATCTCCTCATCCGACGGCGCCCGGTTGAGCCGCTGCTGAAGCTCGTCGCGGGCGCGGTTGACCTCACGCAGCCGCGTACGGACCGAACGGGGAACCCAGTCGGCCGCACGGATGCTGTCGATGATCGCGCCGCGGATCCGCGGGACGGCGTAGGTCTGGAACTGCAGGCCGCGCTCGTGGTCGTACTTGTCGATGGCGTCCATGAGGCCGATGACGCCCTCGGAGACGAGGTCGGCGGACTCGACGGTCTGCGGCAGACCGCTGCGCACGCGGCCGGCGACGTACTTGACCAGTGGGGAGTACTGGATCACCAGCTGGTTGCGCAGCTCGGGCGCTCCGGTGTCCTTGTACCGGCGCCAGAGGTCGTCCACCGACTCGACATCCACCGTCACTGTGCAGCCATCCTCCCCGGACCTTCCCCTCGACGGGGCCGTTTCGCGTGGACACCATAGCCGGTGACCGGCCGCGGCCTCGGGATGATGCGAAAAGGCCGAGCCGCCCCCATGGACGGCTCGGCCTGCTTCGCGGGCCCTGCTGGTCTCGCTCTCAGGAGTCCAGGAACGCCAGGTCGTCGAGGACGACGTTGCTCGCCTTGGGCGCGACGGCCGGCGGGAGCTGCGGGAGATCGGGGACAAGCGGCTCGATCTCGACGATCGGCGGCACGTTGAAGCCCTGCGCCGGGGCGGCCACGGGCGCGGCCGGCTGCGCGGCGGGCGCGGGCTGCACCAGCGGCGTCACCTCGGGCATCGCGACCAGCGCGAGGGCCGGCTCACTGAGGCCCGGCTGCGGCTGCACGGGCGGCAGGTCGAGGTCGGGAAGGTCGGGGAGCGACATCGCGGCGTGCGCGGTCGGGGCGGCGGGCTGCGCGGCCGAGAAGTCCGCGGCGGGCGGCGTCAGCGAAGCCAGACCCGGGTTCGCGTCCAGCGCGATCGGGGCGGCTGCGACAGCAGCGGGGGCGGCCGGCTGCGCGGGGCCCAGAAGGACCCGCGTAAGGGCGGCGAGCTCGGCGCCGAGGCCGCCGGCGGCGAGGGCTCCGAGAGCTTCGGTACCCGCGACCGGCACGGTCACCGGGTGCAGCGGCCGCACCTGCGCGGCGTGGCTGTGCCAGTCGTTGGCCGACATGGTTCCTCCAAGAAGTGGTTCGGGAATGGTGGATGCTGAGTGGATCAACTGGTGTATCGGCTGCCGAGGCGCGGGCCTTGAGTCCGAGCACCCATTCCCGAAATGCCGACCGGCGGCGCCTCGCGAGTGCGAGGCGCCGCCGGTCGAACCGTGGTCGATCCTGTGGATCAGATCAGCAGGCGGTGTCCTTCAGGCCGCCGTCCTGCGAGTCGTACCACCACTCGAGGTCGGTGTAGTCGGTGTTGGTGGCGTGCAGGCAGAAGCCGTCGACGTTGGCGGAGACGACGGTCACCTGGTTCGCACCGGTCTGCTTGAAGTTGTAGTCGCCCGTGGCGCCAGGAGCGAAGTCGGAGACGTTGGCGGAGTACTTGCCGTTGTCGACGAAGTAGGTCTCCTCCAGCGTGGCGAGCGACTTGAGGTCGGACTTCATTCCGGCCTCGACGCCCTTCTCGCGCTGGTTCAGGAACAGCGGGATGGCGATGGCGGCGAGGATGCCGATGATGACGATGACGACGAGGAGCTCGACCAGGGTGAAGCCCTTGTCCTTCTCGTCCATGCTCTTCTGAAGACGGTTGATCATGGTGTTTCCTTCGTTTGGAAGGGGTTCTGCGGCCCTGGCCGCGAACCCGTCGTGGGGTGTGACAACAGAGATGTCGGACGCTCGAACCCCCCGCTTGAGTGTGGTCTGTACCACCGACCGAAATTCTTTCTAAGACTTTCTGCGAGAGCGGTGCTCTGCCAGGAATCACCGGGGTTTCCGAGCCGGAGGTTGAGCAAGCTGGAGGGCGAGGAACGAGCCCGACAGCGCCGACGAAGCCTCACAACCGACCCCGGCAACGCTGGCAAGGAGCGTGGCCGGGGTTTCGTCGGCGCTCGCTTGCGCTCGCTTGCTCAACCCCCGGCCACAGGCAGTCCTCGGAGGTCGAGCAAGCCGGGAGGGCGAGGAACGAGCCCCGACCAGCGCCGACGAAACCTCACAACCGACCTCGGGAACCCTGGCAAGGAGCCTCGCCGAGGTTTCGTCAGCGCTCGCTGGCGCTCGCCCGCTCGCTGCACCCTCCGGCGGAAATGCGGCCGGCGCCGCCGTCCTAGAGGACGACGGCGCCGTGCGTGGATCGAAGGTCGAAGCGGGCTCAGTACTTCGGGGAGACCTCTCCGTACACCTTCTGGCCCCAGCCCGAGCGCACCGGGTCCAGGAAGTACGGCGGGGGCGAGTAGCGAAGCCGGGTGTCGTAGTTGTAGTTCTTCAGGTACCCGGAGCCACCGCTGGTACCCACGGGACCACGGAAGCGCTGCGCGAGCGAGCCGTAGACCTTGAGGGTGCCGAGCTTGGCGCCGCGCTGGTAGTACTGCACGGTGAAGCTGTGCTGGAGCGTGAGCACGGCGGCACTGAGCGTGACGTTGGTGAGCACGGGCCGGCTGTTGTTGCGCAGCAGGTTGTTACCGGAGCTGTTGACCGGGTGGTAGATCTTCACCGAGTTCTCGGCGATCAGCCCGAGCACATCGGTGCCGTTCTCACCACCGGCGTAGGTGATGTCCCCCGTCACGATCACGTTGTTGTCGGTGACCATCGTGACCCGGCCCTTGATCACGCCCTCGATGTACAGGTTGCCATTGCGGCAGGCGTTCTCGGACAGGGCGGTGTTGATGTCGTTGGCGACCGGCAGGCCGTCCCCGATCGCACCGGTCGCGCATGCACCAGCTGCAGGCGTGGTCTGTGCCGCGGGCACGTTCTGCACCATGATCACCTTGTTGTGGGGCAGGGAGACTGTGGCGCCTGACGTGCTCTGCAGGTCTGTGGCCGAGCCGCAGCCTGGGTTGAGCGCCGGCCCTCCGGGGCGGCCGGACCACTTGCTCCAGATCCGCAGGGTTCCGTTGGAATTGGCGATGATCCGGGTCGGCCCGGTGTACAGGCAGCCGAGGTATTCGGGGGCCACGCCGTTCACACCCGGCCCTGCGGGCGTCACGTACTGGCGCATGTCTCCGATGCTGGTCGGCAACTCGATCTCGGCGCGGTAGCCGATGCCCTTGGCGAACGCCGGGCTGGTCGTACCGTTGCTGCGGTAGCAGTAGCGCTGATTCGTAGCACCACGGCACGACGGATAGGACGTCGTCGTGGACCCGTTGAACCGCGGCGACCCGGAGATCAGCATCGCGTCGTTGGTGTGCATCGGCCCGTTCATCACGTCGCCGGTCACGAAGTTGATATCGGAGCAGTCACTGCCGCGCTTCGGTGTCGCCCACCAGTAGCGCGGGCAGTCCAGGGCCCGCGCCGCGCGTTCGCTGGCGGAGGTGTAGACCGCCTCATTCGCGGGATCGACCGTCTCGTACACGGTGTAGTAGAGGAACTCGCCGAAGCCGCCTCGGCGCAGCACGGACTGCACGGTGCGGGTGACTCCCTCGACCCGTCCGGTGGACCTGATCGTGATCGTGCCGTCGATCGGCGTCTCGGACACGTCGATGTCGTAGTGGAACTCGCCCTTGGGCGGTGCCTCCCCCGAGCCGGCACCGGGCAGCGGACCGGGGACCTTACGCCAGCCGAGCGGCGTACCGGCCCCCCAGCTGCACGAGGAACGGGTGCCGGTGACAGCCGGGTTCCCCCTGAGGGCGATGTTGGAGCAGTCGGCGGTCTGCCAGTAGCTGTCGTCCTTGTTGAGCCGAGCGAGATAGTCGTCGACCCCGGATTCCGCCGCCGCCAACGCCTCGTTCCAATTGGCCTGGCGGTCGTTGAACTTCGTGCTGCCGATCGCGTGGTTCAGACCGACCGTCACCAGGGCGATGAGGATCGTCATGGTGACCATGACGACGATCAGTGCCGAACCGCGGTCTCCGGCCAGCCGAGTCGCGGAGGCCGCGGGATGGCTGTCGCCCGAGCGCGAGGTGATCGATGTGGTGGTCATGCTCACTCCGTAATCGTCGAGGAGATCTCGACATTGGGCAGGCGGATCCGCTGGACTGCGGTGAACGGAGGCCAGCGATCCTGGCCGGGGCGGGTCTGGGCCGTCAGGACGACGTCGACACTGGAGATCTTGGCCTTCTGGACCGCACTCAGGGAGCTGCCTGTCATCAGCACGCCGTCGGTGTCGTAGTAGCTGAACACCGCGGCAGTCGGCCAGACGAGGGAGCGGGCGAGCACCCGTCTCTCGACACGACACCCACCGGACCCCGGGGTGCAGAAGGTATAGCTACCACTGGCGCCCGGAGTCGGGTCGATGGTGCGCTGCTCGAGGATCGCGGTGCCCGGCTTGGCCGGATCCTGCAACACGCTCAGCGTGACCAGGCTCGGCCCGATGCTCGAGCGGCCCAGGTTGGCGTGAAACGTGACCTGCGTCGCGGTGGCCAGGGTCACCGCGACGTCCGCACAGGTCGGGCACGAGCCCGCGTCGAGCTGCTGGGGCAGGACAGCAGTACGGAGCACCTTGCTCATCGAGCTCAGCCCGAGTTCGGCCTGGGCGGCGTTGTCGACCCGGTTCTCCATGCCGCCCACGGTGCGGATCGCGGCGACCGCGGTGCTGCCGACCACAACCAAGATCAAGGTGAAGATGCCCAGGGCCACCATCAGCTCGGCCAGGCTCATGCCGGCATCGCGTGGCCGCTCGGCCGGTGCGGCGCCGCCCTCGGCGACCGTGGGTTCAGTGGTTCTCACGGCAGCGTCACCGCCTGCACGGGTCCGCCCTTGGTGACGGTGATGGTCTTGGTGACCGTCGTGCCGGTGCGCCGGATCTGCCAGACGCCGGCGGGCAGGCTCGACTTCAGCGCGCTGTTGACTCCCGGCGGCGTGCCCAGGGTGATGACACGACCGGCGGTGCAGGACATCGCGACGTCGTCCATCGGCACCGCCTCGACGGCCCGCAGGTTGCTGCCGAGGGTGACCGCCACCGGATCGAGCGTCACGACGGTGGACGATGTGTCCCCCCGCTTGACCGCGACGGGCAGGTCCCGAGCAGAGTCCGTGAAGCCCGGCCACGCCGGGTCGTTGGTGCCGCAGCCACCGGCCCATGCCTCGTAACCGGCGGGGTAGGGCCACAGCCCGGTGAGGTTGCGTACCTCGGCGGTGCGGTTCGATGCCGGCGGAGTGGTCACCGTGCCGTCCTCGCGGACGGTGGGGACGGCGCAGTTGCGCATCGCACGCGTTCCGGTGGACGTGAAGGCCTTTGCGCCGCTGGGCAGCAGGCTCGGGTGGCCCAGGCTCACCGGCGTAGAGTTGAGGTTCGTCGGGAGTGGGTACTCGGTCGACGGCGGACAGATGTTCACCGTCATCGCCGCAGCCCGATCGTAGAATAAGCTGCCCTTCCACAGTTGGCCGCTGACCACGGTCGCGGTGAGGGTCGGGTCGGTGACGCCCTGCTGGTTGACGAATCCGCTGGCCGACGCCTTCACGCTGTAGGAGCCGGGTGGGATGTCAGGAAGGAACGCGCATCCGTCGATGGCTGTCGTGTCCGTGCCGCCGCCGGACCCGCCACCGCCAGAGATGGCGGTCGCCGTCACGGTGACGCCGACGCTGGGCTTGCCGTCGGCGTCGATGACCTTGACTCCGATGTGTCCGCGACCATCGGGGAAGGTGCCCTTCGGAGGAGTCATCAAGGTGTCCATCACGACGGGGCTACGTCCCTCCATGCCCTCCCAGGTGACCTCGACCCGCGCGACGTAGTAGTCGAACTCGCCGTTGTCCTGGTCGCAGGGCGATTTGAACGGCTTGTCCATCGGCTGGGGGCTGACGTCGGAGGTGACCGTGTAGGGGATGCCGTCGACGACCAGGGGCTGGCCGGCCGACTGGCCGGGCAAGGGATTCCGGTTCACCTGCTTGTTGATCGCGACCGCCTCCGGCCCGCGCGAGGAGCTGGAGAAGGCGTCCCGGATGATCTCGAGTTCCCGGACGGCGAGGTGGTTGGCGACCGTGCGCCGGCTGTCGTCCTTCGAAACGTCGATCATCGAGGTCAACAGCACGATGAGCGCACTGGCGAGCACGCCGAACAGGGCGCAGGCGACCACGACCTCGATGAGGGTCATACCGTGGTCGCGTTCCACAGCGCGTGCCGCGCGGTCCGAGGCTCGGGGTGGTTGAGCGCCAGGTCGTGACCGCGCGCGCCAACGAGGCGAGAGGTGCATATCAGTGGTATCGGCGCCGCCCCCCGAACACTTGAGCGCGCTACACACCAACGGGTGACTGGTCTGGACCAGGAAACGCCGCAGCCGTCCCGTGGCTCGCGTGCCACGGGACGGCGTTCAGTGCGGATCAGCGGGGATCGAGCATCACTGGATGAGGTCGAAGACCTTGAAGATCGGCATGTACAGGGCGATGATCATGCCGCCGACGACGGTGCCGAGTCCCGCGATCATCAACGGCTCGATGAGCGAGGTGAGGGCCTCGGTCGTGCTCTCGACCTCCTCCTCGTAGAACTGCGCGATCTTGGCCAACATCGAGTCGACCGCGCCGGCCTCCTCGCCGGAGGCGATCATCTGCACGACCATCGTGGGGAAGACGTCGTGTTTGGCCAACGGACCCGCGATCGACTGGCCGCTGGCGACCGATGCGCGGACGTCCTCGAGTGAGCGCTGGATGACGACCGATCCGGTCGTCTCACCCACGATGTCGAGGGCGCCGAGAATCGGGACGCCGGAGGCGAGCAGGGTCGAGAGGTTTCGCGAGAACCGGGTAAGGGCGATCTTCTGGAACAGCGGGCCGAACACCGGGAGCTTGAGCTTGAGGGGGTCGATCACATTGCGGACCTTCGGACTCTGGCTGTTCTTGCGCCACCAGAGGATGAAGACGATGAACGCGATCACCAGGACCGGGGCGACCAGCTTCAACAACGCCGACAGCTGCACCAGGATCCGCGTGGGGAGCGGAAGCTCACCTCCGAGCGACTTGAACATGTCCTCGAAGATCGGGACGATGAACAGCAGCATGCCGATGCACATCAAGATCGCCATCACGAAGACGACCACCGGATAGGTCATCGCGGCCTTGATCTTCGAGCGGAGCTTGACCTCGGCCTCGAAGGCGTCGGCCAGCTCGCGCATCGCGACGTCGAGGAATCCGCCGGCCTCGCCGGCCTTGGTCATGCTGATCATGAACGGCGGGAAGGTGTGGTGCTCGTCGTTGGCGAAGGCACTGGAGAGGCTGTGGCCGTTCTCGACGTCGGCCTTCACCTTGTGGAGCACCTCGCGCAGCGAGGGGTTCTCCAGCTGGTCGGCGAGGATCGAGAGCGCGCGCAGCAGGGTCAGGCCGGCGTCGATCATCGTGGCGAGCTGGCGGGCGAAGACCGCGAGGTCCTTCATCTTCACGCGCTTGCGGCCGAAGCTCAGCTCGCGCTGGAGGCCGGTCCCGGCCTCCTTGACCTCGAGCGGGATGTACCCCATCGCGAGGAGCTTCTCGGCGACGGCGCTCTGCGTGTCCGCCTTGACCCGGCCCTCCTTGAACCGGCCCTCGGCGTCGCGGACCTTGTAGTCGTACAGCCCGGTACTCACTGTCCTGCTCCTCGGTTCGAGGCGACGCGCCACGGGTCGGACGGGTCGGGGCGACCGGTACCGAACGTGAGCGGCGACTGGGTGGCGGCGTGGGTGGCGGCCTCGGTGGCGGCCTCGCTGCCGCCGCCGAGCAGGGTGATGAAGTCACCGATGTTGGAGCAGTACTCCAGGCCCATGTCCTGGCTGATCCGGCCGGCCTTCACGTGCTCGGCGAGGTGGGCGTTGAGGGTCTGCATGCCCTGACGTCCTCCCGCCTGCAACGCACCGGGGATCTGCTGGAGCTTGTCGTCGCGGATCATCGCCCGGATGCCCTCGGTGAGCATCATGATCTCGACGGCCGGGACTCGCCCGCGGCCGTCGACCGAGGGCACCAGGCTCTGGCAGACCACGGACTGGAGGGTCGCAGCGAGCTGGGTGCGGACCTGCTGCTGCTGGTTGGCCGGGAACACGTCGACGATGCGCGACACGGTGTCCTGGGCCGACTGCGTGTGCAGCGTAGCCAGCACCAGGTGGCCGGTCTCGGCGGCGCTGATCGCGACCGAGATGGTGTCGAGGTCGCGGAGCTCGCCGACGAGGATGACGTCGGGGTCCTGACGCAGGACGTGCTTCAGCGCCGTACGGAAGCCGTGGGTGTCGGCCCCGACCTCGCGCTGGTTCACCAGGCAGCCGCGGTGCTGGTGAAGGAACTCGATGGGGTCCTCGATGGTCATGATGTGACCGCGGCGCGTGCGGTTGACCTGGTCGATGATCGCGGCCAGCGTGGTCGACTTGCCAGAACCCGTGGGGCCGGTGACGAGCACGAGGCCGCGCTTGAGGTTGGCCAGCGTGCCGAGGACCGGCGGCATGCCGAGGTCCTCGAGCGGCTTGATCTCCCAGGGGATCATCCGGAGCACGGCGCCGACGGAGTCGCGCTGCCAGAAGACGTTCACCCGGAAGCGGCCGACGCCGTGCGTCGAGTGCGCCAGGTCGAGCTCGCGCTCCTCCTCGAGCGTCTTGCGCTGCTGCTCGGTGAGGATCGCGTAGACGCCCTCCCGCAGCTGCTTGGCCTCCAACGGGGGCTGCTCGGGCATCGGGACCATCGAGCCGCGGATTCGCATCGTCGGCGGGGCGCCCACAGCCAGGTGCAGGTCGGAGGCTCCGGCGCGCGTGGCATAGGTCAGCAGGTGGTCCAGGTCGATCGCAGGAGCGGCGAAGCCGGTCTGCGCCGAGGTGTTATCCCACGACACGGAGCACCTCCTCGATGGTGGTCTTGCCCTGCGCGACCTTGAGGCATCCGTCCTCGCGCAACGTCGTCATCCCTTCCTCACGGGCCAGGCGCCCGATCTCTTCGGTCGAGGCCCGGCGCACCGTCAGCCTCTCGATCTCCTCGGTCACGCTCATCACCTCGTGCAGCGCCATCCGGCCGCGGTAGCCGGTGTTTCCGCACGACGAGCAGCCGACCGGGCGGTAGAGCGTGGTCTGCCCCTCCGGGAGCACCAGGTCCACCGAGTCGAGCTCCTCCTGGTTCGGCACGTACTCGACGGTGCAGCGCTTGCACAGCGCCCGGCACAGCCGCTGGGCCACCACCGCGTCGAGCGAGGAACCGACCAGGAAGGGCTCGATCCCCATCTCGACCAGCCGGGTGAGCGCGCTCGGCGCGTCGTTGGTGTGCAGCGTCGAGAGCACGAGGTGACCGGTGAGCGAGGCCTCGACCGCGATGTTCGCGGTCTCGTGGTCGCGGATCTCACCGATCAGCACGATGTCGGGGTCCGATCGCAGGATGCTGCGCAGCGCGGAGGCGAAGGTGAGCCCTGCCTTCACGTTGGTCTGCACCTGGTTGATGCCCGCGAGCCGGTACTCCACGGGGTCCTCGACCGTGATCACGTTGACGTGCGGCTGGTTGAGGATGTTCAGCGTGGCGTACAGCGTGGTCGACTTGCCCGAACCGGTCGGCCCGGTCACCAGGATCATGCCGTAGGGCTTGCTGTAGGAGGCCTTGAACCGCTCGAAGTTGCCCTCGCTGAAGCCGAGGTCGTCGAGGGTGAGGCGGGTGTTGGAGTTGTCGAGGACTCGCATGACGATCTTCTCGCCCCACACCGTGGGCAGCGTCGCGACTCGCAGATCCATGGTCTGGGTCCCGTGGCTCACCGAGAGCCGGCCGTCCTGCGGGATCCGCTTCTCGGCGATGTTCATGTCGGCCATGATCTTGATCCGGCTGATGATGCCGCTGACGATCGAGCGCGGCGCGCGGTGCGCGTCGGTGAGCACGCCGTCGATGCGGTAGCGCACGCGCAGCTCGTGCTCGGTAGGCTCGAGGTGGATGTCGGAGGCGCGGTCACTGATGGCCTGGCTGATCAGCAGGTTGACGAACCGGACGACGGGGGCGTCCTCGGTGACCTCGGTGAAGTTGTCGAGCTGCTCCGGCTCGTCGGTGACGTCGAGGTCGGATCCCAGCGTCGCGAGCTCGCCCTCGGCGCGGTAGTTGCGGTTGATCTGCTGGTCGATCTCGGAGCGGCCCGCGAGCGCGAACACGACCCGGTGCCGGGTGAGGCGCGCGATGTCGTCCTTGAGGTCGAGGTCGTTGAGCGCGCGCAGCGGGACCGCGACGTGCAGCTCGCCGGTCTTGCGGGCGAACGGCAGCACCGAGGAGCGGCGGGCAAACTCGCCGGGCAGCAGCGCCGCGGCGGCGGCGTCGATCGGGATCTCGGTGAGATCGACGAACTCGACGCCGGCGGTGTGGGCAGCAAGCCGCATCAGCGAGTTGCGGTCGACGACGCCGCGCGCGACGAGCGACTCGACGACCGACTGGTTGGGGGCCGCCGTGGCGGACGCCAGAGCGACGTCCTCCGGCGTCACGAGGTTCGCCGAGAGCAGCGCCTCGATGGTGTCCCCGACTGTCGTCAGCACGTGGGTGTCTCCGTTCCTGGCAAGGCTTGAGGAAGTAGCACGGCCAAGTGGGCTGGCCTCGATGGAATGTCTCGGCAGCCCTGACGGGAGACTTGAGGCTTACTGGGTCAGCAGCTCCAGCGCCCGGGACGGGTCTTGCTGGTAGCGCACGATCAGCTCGGCGGTGGCCTCGTCGATGCGGTCGTGCAGGCCACGCCGGTAGGATGTGAGGGTCTTCTCGGCCGCGCCAAGGCGCTCGAAGGCCTCCTCGGTGCCCGCTGCGTCGGTAGGCATGACCCACACGGCTTCGAGGTCAGGGAGGTCCGGGAGCGGATCGGCTGCTCGGACCCGGTGGAGGGCCGCCCTGACCTGGCCGCGCCCGGTGTCGCCGAGGACGCGGCCCAGTGCGTCGACATCGAGCACCGGTGAGTCCGCGAGAGCGTCGGCTCGTAGCAGGTCGACCCGGGCATGGATGAGTCGACGCCAGTAGGAGATCCGCTCCTCCTCCGCGCGGAGCTTCTCGCGGTAGGCGCGCAGCTCCGGGAGGCTCACGTCGGCAAGATGGGGTGAGGCCACGGCATCGGTGACCGTACGGCGTTGTCCGCTCGGCGGCAGGGAGTCGTCACTCACCGCGCCAGCCTAACGCCCAGGGGACGCCGAGAGCCCCCGATCACCCCGGAACCGGAAGGTTCGAGGCGGTCGAGGGCTCGGAGGGCCAAGTCGGGTAGCCGATCAGACCGGCAGGGTCGAGTTCCACCCGGCCCGCCGCAGCATGACGGCGAGGTCGTGTGGCTTCGAAGCGGTGTTGCGAGCGGTCTCCTCGTCGATCACGCCGGTGGTCACCAGGGTGAAGAGGTGCTGGTCGAAGGTCTGCATGCCCGAGTACTCGCCGGAGGCGATGATGTCGGGCACGAGGTGGGTCTTCTCGGGGTCGGCCACAGCCTCCGCGAAGCGCGCGTCGCGCACGGCCACCTCGGACACGACCACCCGTCCGCCGTCGGCGCGGCGGATGAGGCGCTGGCACACGACCCCCTCCAGCGCCCCCGACAAGACGGCGCGGACACGCTGCTGCTCCTCGGCCGGGAAGAACTCGATCAGCCGGTGCACGGTCTCACGGGCGTCGTTGGTGTGCATCGAGCCCATCACCAGGTGACCGGTCTCGGCCGCGGTCATGGCGGCATGCACCGTGTCGCGGTCGCGGAGCTCGCCGATGAGGATCACGTCGGGGTCCTGCCGCATCGCGGCCCGCAGCGCGTTGGGCCAGTTGCGGGTGTCGCTGCCGAGCTCGCGCTGGGTCACCGTCGCGACCCGGTCGGTGTGCATGACCTCGATGGGGTCCTCGATGGTGAGGATGTGCACCTGACGCTCGTGGTTGATCAGGTCGATCATGCCGGCGAGTGTGGTCGACTTGCCGGAACCGGTGGGGCCGGTGACCAGTACCAGGCCGCGCTGCTTGCGGGCCAGGTCGAAGACCGCCGGCGGCAGGTCCAGGCCGGTCAGGGGCGTCGGCTCGTCGCGCACCCGACGCATGATCACGCCATCAGCCCCGCGGGTCCGGAAGGCGTTGGCGCGGAACCGGCCGAGTCCTTCGACCACCACGGCGTAGTCGGCCTCGAGTCGCTCGAGGAACTCCATCCGGGTCGCGGGCGACATGGTCGCCGCGACCATCTGGGAGACGAGCCCCGGCTCGAGCGGTGCGGTGGTGGCGTCCTCGAGCGCGCCGTCGACGCGGATCTTCGCGATCGCCCCCGGGCGCAGGTGCAGGTCGCTGGCCTCGCGGCGCACGGTCAGCTCGTACAGGCTGTCGAGCAGCTCTCGGGCCAGCGGGTCGCTGGTGTCTTCGGCGGCGTGCAGAGCGGGACGCTCCACGGGCTCGGCGTTGGGCGCGGCCAAGGTTTCCGACATCTGGGTGACTCCCTTTCCCGGTCTCTGCATGGACCGCTGTGTCGACCACTGTGTCGGCGATCGGTCCCACGGACTTGACCCCTCAAGTGGCCGGCTCCGGCCGCCGATGCAGGAGGTGCTCGCCTTTCGAGCGGTAGGACCCTGCACTGACCGGCCACTCCGGTCAGTCGCCGGCCCTCCCCCCACATTCCACTCAGATCTCGCGAGGCCACTCGCGAGGACCTGAGCACCGAGCACGAACCACCTGTCGCCTCTAGCCGGGAGAACCCACCCATGCCATCCACCGTCGTCGGACTCGATATCGGAACGTCGTCCGTCCGCGCCGTCGAGGTCTCCGGCCGCGGCCGCAGCGCCAAGGTCCGCAAGGGCGGCCGTGTCGAGCTTCCCGCCGGCGCGGTCGAGGGCGGCCAGCTACGCAACCCGGCCGAGGTCACCAAGGCCGTCCGCCGGCTCTGGCACGAGCAGCGCTTCAGCAGCAAGGATGTCCGCATCGGAGTCGGCAGCGGCTCGGTGCTGGTGCGCCCGGTCGAGCTCGACTGGATGCCCGCCCAGGACCTGAAGAAGGCGATGCGCTACCTGGTCGCCGACCTGCTGCCCGTACCGGTCGACGAGGCCAACATCGACCACGTGGTGCTCGGCGAGTTCGAACGCGACGACAAGCGCATGGTCCGCGTACTCCTGGTCGCCACTGCCCGTGACGGCGTCGACGAGGTCGTCCGCGCCGTGCAGGCCGCCGGCCTCCGGCCCGTCGCGGCCGATCTGGCACCCCTCGCACTGGTGCGCGCGGCGATGCACAACCCGGGGGTCGAGGGCCGCGCCGGCACCGAGGCCGTGGTCGACGTCGGTGCCGAGAAGATCTCGGTGATCATCCACAGTGCTGGGCTTCCCCGCTTCGTCCGGGTGATCCCCGGCATCGGCGGACACACGCTTACCCAGGCGCTCAGTGAGGCCACCGGCGAGGACGCCGCGACCTCCGAGCTGCGCAAGCGGGCCGCGATCCTCGACGCGCCCGACCAGGTGTCTGCCGTGGTCCGGCTGGCCGCCCAACGGTTGGCCAATGAGATCCGCGACACGCTGCGCTTCTATACCGCCGCCGACGCAGACAACCCGCCGGACCGTGTCCTACTGACCGGCCTCGGCGCCGCAAACCGCGGCTTCGCCGAGCTGGTCGCCGCCACCACCGGCCTCCCGTCCCACATCCTTCCCGCTCCGACCGCGGGCCGCCGCAACGGCGGGAGCCAAGACATCGACCTGACCGTCTCCTACGGTCTCTGCCTGGGGGTTCCGGCATGAGCAAGCTCCTTCCCACCTTGACCAAGGATCGCGACACCGCATCGGCCGCCAAGAGCGAGCGGCCGACACCCGGCCGCCGTCGCGCAACGCCGATCTCGGCGTCGGTCAATCTCCTCTCGCCATGGGTCTTCGAGGAGATGCGCGTACGCAACCTGCGCCAGCGCTTCATCGTGGCAGGGATCGTGGTGCTGGTGATCCTGGCTGCCACCTGGGGCCTGATGCGGTTCACGCTCGCCAACGCGAAGGACGACCTTCGTAAGGACGAGGCTGCAGCCGTCGAGCTCCAGCGCCAGATCAACGAGCTCGGCGATGTCAAGGTCTACGTCGGGAACGTCACGATCCGCGGCAAGGACGTCGCCGAGATGATGGCGTACGAGGTATCGGTCTCGAAGGCTCTCGACGCGCTCGCCGCGTCGCTCCCCAACGGCGCCAAGTACACCTCGGTGAAGATCACACTGCCGGAGAACCCGCTGCTCCTTCCGCCGAACGGCAGCGATGCGACCGGCCCCGTGTGCCCCGGCCCGGACCCGTTCGACACTCTCGACAGCGTCGGCTGCATCGAGGTGACCGGAGAGGCCAAGAGCCGCGCCGACGTCGCCGACATGATCAACGCCCTGAGCAAGGAGTCGATCCTCGCTGCGCCGTTCGTCGGCGTCACCAACACCAACGAGAACAACGAGGGCAACGCGCCCATCGAGTTCAGCGGATCCGCCGCGATCTCGAAGGAGGGCCTCACCGGCCGCTACGACGAACTGGCCCCCGGAGGCAGCGCTGACCCCGCCAGCGACAGCACCGGCGCCGAGGGAGAGAACTGATGAACCTCAAGTCCGCACCTGTCACCATCCTGCTGGGATCGGTAGCACTCGTGCTGCTCGTCGCTCTGGGCTGGATGGCCCTGATCAGCCCCGCACTCGGTGCGATCGGAGAGACGGGCGATGCCCGAGCCGCAGCCCAGGACCGTGCCGACTCGGCAACCGCCGAACTCACTCGGCTCCGCGGCCAACAGGCCAACCTGCCCAAGACCGAGAAGCAGGCGGACCGTCTCAACGCGATGTGGCCGGCCACCGCAGACCAGCCGGCGTTCTTCGGCCAGGTGGCCGACGCCGCCTCTGCTGCCGGAATCAGCCTCGATGACCTCACTGTGCTGAGCCCCGGTGTTCCGGCGCTCGTCGGAGTCGACCCCAACGCGCCTGACACGGCCGCGCCCAAGCCCGAGGACGCCTCGGTCAGCGACATCGCGGCCCAGGAGGTCACGATCGGCGCAAAGGGCGACTACGAGAGCCTCGCGAAGTTCATGGCCGCGCTCGAGCAGATGCCCCGCGCGCTGCTCGTCTCCACCGCCACGTACGAGGACGACGGCGGCGAGGGCCCGGTCCTCACCGTGGTCGGCAAGACCTTCGTCGCCCCGCCGCTCACCCCACCGGCGTCGTGACGACGGGGACGACGCAGGCAACCATGACAGCGGCCCGCTCCCCTCGGGCCGGTATCGACCCGCTCACCGGACTCTCGGTCCGCGAGGAGCTGCTCCAGACCGGTCCCGGCCTCCTGGCCCGATCGACGTCGGCGCACCCGGTCGCCCTGCTCGTCCTCGACCTCGACGACTTCAAGGTCCTCAACGACTCGGCCGGGCACCACGTCGGTGACGCCGTCCTGGCCGAGACCGGGGCGCGCCTGCGCGCCGCGGCCGGTCCGGAGGACCTCGTGGTCCGGCTCAGCGGCGACGAGTTCGCCGTGGTCACCGCTCCCCTGCTCCACCGCGGCGCCGGGGGCACCCTGGCCGCCGCGCTGATCGACGCGATCACCACTCCGCTGGAGATCGACGACCTGCGCCTGACCATCGGCGTCTCGGTCGGAGTCGCCGTCCACGACGAGGACGGCGGCACCATCGAGGAGCTGGTCCGTGCCGCCGACCAGGCGATGTACGCCGCCAAGTCGGCCGGCACCGGCCAGTGGCGTGCCTGCTCCCCCGACACCGGGCGCGAGCCCGGCCTGACCCGGCGGCTCCTCGACGACCTGCGCGCGGGCCTGGCCGCCGAGCAGCTGGTGCTCCACTACCAGCCGCAGGTGGCCGTCGCCTCCGGCAAGATCGTCGGCTTCGAGGCGCTCGCCCGCTGGGACCACCCCGAGCACGGCCTGCTGCCGCCGCGGGAGTTCATCCCGCTCGCGGAGCGCTCGGGGCTCATGGGCCCGCTCACCGACGCCGTCCTGGAGCGCTCGCTGCGCGACCTCCCGCGCCTGCAGGAGGCCGCCCCGGGCGCCCGACTCTCGATCAACGTGACGCCGC
Source organism: Nocardioides epinepheli (assembly GCF_037936805.1). NCBI lineage: Bacteria > Bacillati > Actinomycetota > Actinomycetes > Propionibacteriales > Nocardioidaceae > Nocardioides > Nocardioides epinepheli. The sequence continues at coordinate 537,263 of NZ_JBBMMC010000001.1, forward strand.
GCCACATCCTGGCCCGCGGGCTGGTCGGCGACCTGCGCGCCCATGTCGATGCCCACGGCGTGTCACCGCGCGACGTCGTCCTCGAGATCACCGAGCCCCTGGGACGCCCCTCGCCGGAGACCCTGGTGACCCTCGACGAGCTCAGCGAGGCCGGCTTCGGCATCAGCATCCGCGGCTTCGGCACCGCCCGGTCCTCGTTGACCGTGCTCTGGAGCAACCCCGCGGTCCGCGAGGTCAAGGTCGACCCGACCATCGTCGCCGCCATCGCCGACGACGACGGCGGCCGGGTGAGCTCGCTCGGTCCACGCCGCACCGCACGTCTGGTGCGCGCGCTGGCCAGTGCCGCCCACGGACTCGGCATCCGCGTGGTCGCGGAAGGAGTCGAGGACCCGGCTGCCTTCCGCGCGCTGCGCGAGCTCGGCTGCGACATCGTCCAGGGCTTCGGCCTGTGCGAGCCACAGAGCCTCGAGGACGCGATCGCCTGGAGCCGCGCCCGACGCCAGGAGCGCGCGGCCGCGCTCAAGTAGCCTCAAGTAGTGGGCTAGCCATGCCGATGAGGTTGGTGTCATTCGTCCGATCCACCATCTGAACCGGAGGGCCTCATGCCTCCCCTGCTCATGCTCCTCGCACCGGTCCTCCTGATCGCGCTCGCCGGGCTTCTCGTGCTCCGGCGCCGCCAGGCGGCCGAGGGGCCGAAGCCGCAGGCGGCCACCGGCAAGCGCAGCATCCGCTCGTCCCGCGAGGACCGCTCCAGCGAGCCGAGTGCGGCCGGGTCGGCGGGCGCCGCCTCCGGCGCGCCGCTGACCGGCGGAGACGACGAGGTCCGCCTCCTCCGCCTGCAGGTCGAGACCCTGACCGAGGCGCTCGACGTCGCCAACGGTCGCGGCCCCGCCGCCCCGGCCGCCGCCGCCACGCCCGCCGCGCCGGCCGCCCCCACGCCGTCCGACCTGCCGGATCTCCCGAGCCTGTCGACCACGACCGCCACGATGCCCGCAGTCGAGCCGCTCGTCGCCCAGCCGACCCAGGCCGCTGAGCCCGCCGCGCCGGTCGCACCGGTGGCACCCGTCGTGCCGACGCCGGTCGCCGACGGCGTCTCGCTGGCCTACACCGATCTCTCCCGCTCGCTGGCCGGCCTGGGCCGGCTGCGCGAGGCCGCCGTGGCCCAGTGGGCCGCCGACCTGCGCATCCTGGCGCCGTTGCTGCCCGGCCGCGCCGAGGAGCTCGCCGCCGCCGTCGCGAGCCTGGACGCCGAGCCCGCCGCCGTCATCGCCAGCGCCCGTGCGGCGGCCACCGCCATGATCGACCCCTCGGTCGAGCTGAGCACCGTCTTCGCCGATGTGGCCCACCTCTCCGGCGCCGTGCCGGTCGGCGGCGCGGTCGAGCCGCGCGCCGACGTCTCCGCCGACGTCCTGCCCGACAACGTCGTCCGCGCCCTCGAGACCGTCCTGGTCGGCTCCGCCGAGCACGGCGGCGACGCGATGGAGGTCTCCGTCGGTCTGCGCTGCGACGTCGTCGCCCACCTGGCGCCGAGCGAGATCCCGGCACGTACCGCCAGCGACGTCGTCCGCGACGTCCTCGAGCCGCACGAGCGCGACCGGTTCGACGCCGCCCTGGCAGGTCTCGCGTCGTGAGCGACCTGGTCGTCCCCCACGGCGTCGTCATCGCCCTAGCCGGAGTCTTCGGGCTGCTGATCGGCTCGTTCCTCAACGTGGTCGTCCACCGCGTGCCAGCCGGGCTCTCGGTCGTGCGGCCGCCGTCGGCGTGCCCCGGTTGCCAGCACGAGATCCGCGGCCGCGACAACATCCCGGTGATCTCCTGGCTGCTGCTGCGCGGCAAGTGCCGCGACTGCAAGATGCCGATCCCGGCCCGCTACCCCGTCGTCGAGGCGGCCACCGGCGTCGCGTTCGCGCTGACCGCCTGGCGCTTCACCGACCCGGTCCTGCTGCTCGCCTCCCTCGTCGTGGTCGGCGCCGGCATCGGCCTGGCCCTCATCGACATCGAGCACCAGCGGCTGCCGTTCGCCATCACCCGGGTCACCACGATCCTGGTCGTGCTGGTCGTGGTGGCCGGCGCCGCCACCGGCAGCGAGATCGACTGGCGCGCCGTCGCCGTCTCCGTGGCCAGCTGGGGCGGTCTGTACGCGCTGCTCCACTACGGCTCGGGCGGCCGGGCGATGGGTCTGGGCGACGTCGCACTCGCGCCGGTGCTCGGCCTGGTCCTCGGTCTCGTCGGCTGGCCGGCCGCGCTGATCGGCCTCTTCGCCGGCTTCGTGCTCGGTGCGGTGATCCTGATGCCGCTGCGGGTCACCGGCCGGATCGGTCGCCGGGTCGCGGTCCCCCACGGGCCGTTCATGCTCGCAGGAGCGGCGCTCGGGCTGTTCGTCGGGCTGCCCCTCAGCGACATGTACGCCCGCGTGGTCGGGCTCGCCTGAGCCGTTCACGGAGCGTCGAGCGCCTGACGTCGTCACGTAAGACATCACGCTTCGCACCCGTCACGCGGTCTAGATCACTACCCAAATTTGTGGGAAACCTTCCCGAGCACCCCTGATCTCGGTCAGACTCGCTACTGGTCACGTCGCCTCCCCCCGCACGAACCCGTGCACGACGTGTGCCCAGGAGGTCCGATGCATCCCCCCGTCCTCGTCGTCGGGCACGACGACGACCGGCTGCGCGCGACCCGTGACGCGCTCGCCCTCGGGCGGCTCACGAACCCCGTGGTCGCGGTCGCTGACGCCGGGGACGCCAGCGCCTACGTGCTCGGACATCCGCCCTACGAGGACCGCGAGGCCCACCCGCTTCCCGCGGTGGTGGTCACCGACCTGCATCTTCCGGGCGGCAGCGGGCTCGACGTGCTGCGGACGGTGCGCAGCCACCTGGTGCTGCGTCGTACGCCGGTCGTCGTGATCGGCGACGACGCCAGCCAGGAGGAGATCACCGCGGCCGAACAGCTCGGGACCGCCGCCTTCCTCGGCCAGCACGTGGCCGCGCACGTGCTGGTCGGCGTCATCCGCGACACCGGTGTGCCGTGGGCCGTCGGTCACGTGGAGGCACCCGACGCCCTAGAACTCGTCGGAAGCGACGCGTGAGGCCCATGCCCCAGACGACGAGCCTCGGCCTCGACCAGCACGGCGCGACCCTCCCGGCGACCACCTCGCTGGTCTCCACGATCGCCGAGCTGCGCTCAGGCCACAGCGACCACCGGCACACGCTCGTCCTGCTCGCCGCCTCGGTGTCCAACGCCGCCGAGATCACCGACGTCCATGGCGCCCAGGCCCTCGAGGTGGTCACCACCGAGGTCACGCGCCGCGCCGTCGAGCACGAGGACATCAAGGTCCGCCTCCTGCGCTCCTCTCCCCTGGGCGGCTTCCTCGCCGCCGTCGTCGCCAGCCGCGGGGTCGCCCGTGCCCAGGTCGAGAACCTGCTCGCCGACGTCCGCGGGCTCGTCGACCTTCCCGGCGACCAGGTCTGGCCGGTCCTCACCGTCGGCGCTGCCGAGTGCGACGTCGACGACCGGATCTGGTCGGTCATCCGCGACGTCCGCTCCGCCGTCGTCGCCGCTGGTCGTGAGGCACCCGGCGCGACCCGCTGGCACGCCGGAGAGTCGAGCTACAACGTCAACGAGGAGCTGAGCCGGGTCCGCGACCTCGCCGTCGCCCTCGCCGGCGACCCCGAGCAGCTCCAGCTGCACTACCAGCCGGTGCACGATCTGCGCGACGGCGGCGTGGTCGCGGCCGAGGCACTGCTGCGGTGGACCCACCCCCAGCGAGGCCCGATCTCACCGATGCTCACCGTCGAGGCGGCCGAGCGCACCGGCCTGATCGTCCCGCTCGGCCGGCTCGTGCTCGACCGCGCGCTCGAGCAGACGGCGGTCTGGCTGCGCAGGCTGCGACCCGGCTTCCGGATGCACGTCAACGTCTCCCCCATCGAGCTGCGGGAACCGTCCTACATCGACCACGTCGAGGCGGCCCTCCTCCGCACCGGCGTCCCGGCCGGCAACCTGCTGCTCGAGATCACCGAGACCGCGCTGCTCGCCGACGAGCCCGCCGTCCACGACACGCTGCTGAAGCTCCGCGAGCTGGGCGTCGGCCTCGGCGTCGACGACTTCGGGACCGGCTACTCCTCGATCGCGCACCTGAACCGGATGCCGATCGACACCGTCAAGGTCGACCGCTCGCTCATCTCGGGCGTCGCGACCGACGCCGAGGAGTTCCACCTCACCCGCGCCGTCCTCGGCCTGGTCGACACCCTCGGGTTCACCGTCGTCGCCGAGGGCATCGAGACCGCCCTCGAGGCCGCCCACCTGAAGTCGATGGGCTGCGCCCTCGGCCAGGGCTACCACCTCGGCCGCCCCGTCCCCGCCGAGTCGTTCCTCCCGGGCGCGGACTCAGCCACCTCCTCCGGCCGGATCGCCACCGCCTGACCCGGGCGCGCCACCCATTTGCGCTGACCCGTCCGCTATAGCTGACGGGTCACCGGCCAGTTGCGCTGACCCGTCCGCTATAGCTGACGGGTCAGCGTCATTTCGGATCGGATTCGGCCTCGAGCCAGCCGCGGAAGGCCTCGAGGTTGCGCAGCGACTCCCCGCGCAGGCGGCGCCACTCCCACTCCTTGCGGATCGAGGAGGCGAAGCCGAGCTCGAGGATGGTGTTGAACGACTCGTCGGCGGTCGTGAGCAGCGCCCCGAGCAGCCGGTCGAGCTCCTCGGGCGTGACGGCGGCGAGGGGCAGTCGGCCGTCGAGGTAGATGTCGCCGAGGCGATCCACCGCGAAGGAGACGCCGTAGGTGCGCAGGTTGCGTTCCAGGAGCCAGCGGTAGACCCGCTCGTGGTTCTCGTCGGGGGCACGGCACACGAAGGCGTGGAGGCCGACCGCATGCTTGCCGACGTCGATCCGCACCGGCGTCTGGAGCTTGCGCTCCCCCGGCAGGGCGAACGAGTAGGACTCCGCGCCCTCACTGCCGGACTCCTCGAAGTCCAGCTCGCTGGCGCTCAGATAGGCGCGGACCACCTCGGCCGGCGTGGGAGTCATGCCACCGACTCTCGCATGTGGTGCCTCGCCTTGCGGTAGACCTCGAGCATGTGGTCGGCGGTGGCCTCCCACGAGAAGTCCTGGGCCTGGGCCAGCGCGCCCTGCGCCAACCTGTCGCGGAGCGCCGGGTCGTCGACGATCCTGCCGAGCGCGTCGGCCCACGCGGCCGGGTCGTGGGAGTCGACGAGGATCCCGCTGACGTCGTCGCGCACGACCGTGGTGAGGCCGCCGACCGCAGCCGCCACGACCGGCGTCCCGCAGGCCTGCGCCTCGACCGCGACCAACCCGAACGACTCGTTGTACGACGGCACCGCGACCAGCGTCGCCGCGGCATACCACTGGGCGAGCTCGGCCTGGGTGACCGGCGGGACGAACCGGACGACGTCGTCGATGCCCAGCTCGGCGGCCAGCGCGGCGAGCGCGGAGGGGCGCTCCAGCCCGGTGCCCGACGGGCCACCCACGATGGGGACGACCAGCCGTTCCCGCAGGCTCGGATCGCGCGCGAGCAGCTCCGCGACGGCCTTCAGCAGGACGTCAGGGGCCTTGAGCGGCTGGATCCGCCCGGCGAAGAGCAGCACCAGCGACCCCGGATCGAGGCCGAGTCGGTCGCGCACCTCGGCGACGGGGGCTGGTCCGAAGACGTCGAGGTCGACGCCGGGATGCACGATCTCGACGCGGGCCGGGTCGGCGTCGTACAGATCGATGAGCTGGGTGGCCTCGAGGTCGGTGTTGGCGACCAGCACGTCGGCTGCCTCGACCACCTGCTCCTCACCGATCACCCGCGCCATCGGCTCGGGGGTGTCGCCGTCGGCGAGCGCGCCGTTCTTCACCTTCGCCATCGTGTGCATGCTGTGGATCAGCGGCACCCCCCAGCGGTCCCGCGCCAAGGCCCCGACCTGGCCCGAGAGCCAGTAGTGGGAGTGGACGACGTCGTAGTGACCCACCGGATGCGCGGCCTCGGTACGCAGCACCTCGCGCGCGAAGACGCACAGCTGGCCCGGGAGCTCGTGCTTGGTGAGGCCCTCGAAGGGACCGGCGGCGATGTGGCGGACCAGGACGCCGTCGCCGAACGACACGACCGGGTCGAGCGCGGAGCTCGTGGCGCGGGTGAAGATGTCGACCTCGACGCCGCGTGCCGCCAGCCGCTTGGCGAGCTCGACGACGTAGACGTTCATCCCGCCGGCATCGCCGGTGCCGGGCTGGTCGAGCGGGGAGGTGTGCAGGCACACCATCGCCACCCGTCTCACCTCCGACACGTTGCTTCCCAACGCATCCCCGGCGTCCGGAATTCCCGGCGTCCGTTCCATGGATCCACCCCCGACACTGCGCGCCCGCTCGCGGCATGATCGTGCCATGACCGCTCCAACCAGCCGCACCGCCGTCGTGACCGGCGCCAGCAGCGGCATCGGTGCCGCCACCGCCCGGGCGCTGGCCGCCGAGGGCTTCCACGTGTTCTGCGCCGCGCGACGCACCGACCGGGTCGCGGCGCTCGCCGCGGAGATCGGCGGCACGGCCGTGACCTGCGATGTCACCGACGCCGCCTCGGTCGCAGCTCTCGCCGAGACCGTCGGGCCGCGGCTCGACGTCCTGGTCAACAACGCCGGCGGCGCGTTCGGCGCCGAGCCGGTCGTCGAGTCCGACGTCGAGGAGTGGCGGCGGATGTACGACGTCAACGTGATCGGGCTGGTCCAGGTGACCCGCGCCCTGCTGCCCGCGCTCCTGGCCGCCGAGGACGGCGCCGGCATCATCTGCAATGTCGGCTCGACCGCCGGTCGGATCGCCTACGAGGGAGGGGGCGGCTACACGGCCGCCAAGCACGGCACCCAGGTCGTCACCGAGACCCTCCGCCTCGAGCTCTTCGACCAGCCGGTGCGGGTCACCGAGATCGCGCCCGGCATGGTCCGCACCGACGAGTTCGCCATGGTCCGATTCGACGGCGACGCCGAGCGCGCCGCCGCCGTCTATGCCGGGGTGGCCGAGCCGCTGGTCGCCGAGGACGTCGCCGACGCGATCACCTGGATGGTCACCCGCCCCCGCCACGTGAACATCGACGAGCTCGTCATCCGGCCCCGCGCCCAGGCCAGCCAGTTCAAGGTCGACCGGAGCTCGGCCGGGGACTGAGCCGGCTCCCCCGCACCGGAGGTCGAGCAAGCCCGACCGGCGCCGCCGAGACCTCCGGCCCGCACCACCCGACCCTGAGGATGAGCAAGCTGGCGGGCGAGGAACGAACCCGACAGCGCAGACGAAACCTCGCAACCGACCTCGGAGACCCTGGCCCGGACGGTCACCGGGGTTTCGTCGGCGCTCGCTGGCGCTCGCTTGCTCAACCTCCGGCGGAGGGGCCCGGGGTTTCGTCGGCGCTCACTTGCTCAACCCCCGGACGGCGCCAATGGCACACTGGGCGCGTGCAGACCATCGGACTGATCGGCGGGATGAGCTGGGAGTCCAGCGCCGCGTACTACGAGATGCTCAACACCGGCGTGCAGGAGCGTGTCGGGGGCCTCGCCTCGGCGAAGGTCGTCCTCGCCTCGCTCGACTTCGCCGAGCTCACCGCCTTGCAGGAGCAGGAGAGGTGGGACGACGTGGCGGCCCTGCTCTCCGACGCCGCGCGCTCGGTCGAGGCGGCCGGCGCCGACTTCGTCGTGCTGTGCACCACGACGTTCCACCAGGTTGCCGACCAGGTGGCCGACGCGGTGTCGATCCCGGTCCTGCACCTCGCCGACGTCGTGGCGCAGGCGTGCAAGGCGCAGGGGATCGACTCGGTCGGCTTCCTCGGCACCGAGTTCGCGATGTCGCACGACTTCTTCGTCGACCGGCTCGCCTCGCACGGCCTCACCGTGCGCGTGCCCGACAAGGCCGACCACGCCGAGCTGAACCGGATCATCTACGACGAGCTGGTGCACGGGGAGGTGCTGGACACCTCGCGGCGCACGGTCGTCGGGTTGATCGACCAGCTCTGGGACGCCGGCGCCGGCGGCGTCGTCCTCGGCTGCACCGAGCTCGAGCTGCTCGTGCACCAGGCCGACTCCGAGCTGCCGCTCTTCCCCTCCACCACGCTGCACGTCACAGCCGCGCTCGATCGCGCGCTGGCCTGACGTCGTCCGGCCCGTAGAAGGCCGCGGATGGGGCGATCCATCCGCGGCCTTCGACTCGAGCGGGACAGGGCAGGTCAGCGCGCGGTCCTGGCCAGGGCGCGGGCCATCTGCACGACGTGCGAGCTGTCGATCCGCTTGGTGTCGCGCTGGATCCAGGAGCGCTCGATGCGCTTGCCCTTCAGCACGTAGGCCTCGACTTCCTGCGCTGGGCTGCTACCGACGTAGGTGGAGGTGGTGCGGAAGCCGACCTGGGCGTCGCCGAGCTTCGGCACCTTCACCGGACGCATCGTCCGGGTCAGGTCGTCCTCGGTGTGAGTGCCGACGCAGCGCTCGGCATAGCTGGTGAGCCTCGCGAAGCCCTTCTTGGCCTTGGCACGCGTGGCGAACTCGTAGACGAAGAACGTCGGGTCCTCGCGGCCGTCGAAGAAGGGGAGGCCGCCGTCGCGCTGCAGGTAGGTGAGGTACTTCACCGAGCTGGCGCGGTAGGCCCGGGCGAAGTTGACGCAGTCGCTCCCATAGGTCTCCAGGGCGACGGCCCGGCTGATCTCCGGGCTGCCCCCGCGAAGGAAGGGATAGATCTTCGCGATCTGCTTGACGGTCGGGAAGTCGGCCTTGGTCACCGTGCGGGCCGCTGCGGGGTCGGGATCGGCGGCGAGCGCCGAGGTGCCCGCGCCGGAGGCCAGCAGGCAGAGTGCGAACAAGGGAGCGAGGAGGGCGCCCAAGCGCCGTCGAGTGGTGTTCATGTCCGTAGGACGCAAGGTTGGCGGCAGAGGTTGCTTTTCGATGCCGACCCCCGTTCTCGCAGCCGCCCGGAATCCTCGCCGATGCGGGCCTGAGCCGGTGCCGTTACTAGACTGGATCGGCGCATTCGCGCCCGCGACGTCTCCTCGACCTCGCCGTTCCTCGCACAGACCAAGGCTTCGTCATGTCCGACCGGACCCGCACTCGCTCCGACCTCCGCAATGTCGCCATCGTGGCGCACGTCGACCACGGCAAGACCACGCTCGTCGACGCCATGCTCCGTCAGGCCGGCGCGTTCACCGCCCACCAGGCCGAGTCGGTGGCCGAGCGGGTCATGGACTCCGGCGACCTCGAGCGCGAGAAGGGGATCACGATCCTCGCGAAGAACACCGCGGTGCACTACGAGGGCCCGGCCGCCGGCGGCGAGCCGATGGTCATCAACATCATCGATACCCCCGGGCACGCCGATTTCGGCGGCGAGGTCGAGCGCGGCCTGTCGATGGTCGACGGCATCGTGCTGCTCGTCGACGCCTCCGAGGGCCCCCTGCCCCAGACCCGGTTCGTGCTGCGCAAGGCGCTCAACGCCGACATGCCGGTGATCTTGGTGGTCAACAAGACCGACCGCGCCGACGCGCGGATCAGCGAGGTGGTCGACGAGACCTACGAGCTGTTCATGGACCTGCTCGACGACTCCCACAGCCAGGACGCCCTCGACTTCCCGGTCGTCTACGCCTCCGGCAAGGCCGGGATCGCCTCCACCGAGCAGCCCGCCGACGGCGCGATGCCCGACGGCGACAATCTCGAGCCGCTCTTCCAGACCATCCTCGACACCATCCCGGCGCCGACGTACGACGAGGGCGCGCCCCTCCAGGCCCACGTCACCAACCTCGACTCCTCGCCCTTCCTCGGGCGTCTCGCGCTGCTGCGGATCCGCCAGGGCACCCTGCGCAAGGGCCAGCAGGTCGCCTGGATGCGTCGCGACGGGAGCCAGAAGCCGGTGAAGATCACCGAGCTTCTCGTCACCGAGGGCCTGGAGCGCAAGCCGGGCGAGTCGGCGGGGCCCGGCGACATCGTCGCCGTCGCCGGCATCCCCGAGATCACGATCGGCGAGACCCTCGCCGACCTCGAGAACCCGATCGCGCTGCCGCTCATCCACGTCGACGAGCCGGCCATCTCGATGACCATCGGCACCAACACCTCGCCGCTGGTGGGCCGGGTCAAGGGCGCCAAGGTCACCGCGCGACTGGTCAAGGACCGGCTCGACTCCGAGCTGGTCGGCAACGTGTCGCTGCGGGTCCTCCCCACCGACCGGCCCGACGCGTGGGAGGTGCAGGGTCGCGGCGAGCTGGCACTGGCGATCCTCGTCGAGCAGATGCGCCGCGAGGGCTTCGAGCTGACCGTCGGCAAGCCGCAGGTGGTCACCAAGGAGATCGACGGCAAGGTCCACGAGCCGGTCGAGCGCCTGACGATCGACGCCCCCGAGGAGTACCTCGGCACCATCACCGAGCTCCTCGCCACCCGCAAGGGCCGGATGGAGCAGATGACCAACCACGGCACCGGCTGGGTCCGGATGGAGTTCCTGGTGCCGGCTCGCGGGCTCATCGGCTTCCGCACCGAGTTCCTCACCGACACCCGCGGCACGGGCATCGCCCACCACATCTCCGAGGGCTACGAGCCGTGGGCCGGGGAGATCCGCTCGCGGAACTCCGGCTCCCTGGTCGCCGACCGCGCCGGTGCGGCGTCGGCGTACGCGATGACGTCGCTGCAGGAGCGTGGCGTCCTCTTCGTGGAGCCGACCACCGAGGTCTACGAAGGCATGATCGTCGGCGAGAACTCCCGCGCCGACGACATGGATGTGAACATCACCAAGGAGAAGCAGCAGACCAACATCCGCTCGGCCACCTCCGACAACTTCGAGAAGCTGATCCCGCCGCGCCGGCTCTCGCTCGAGCAGTGCCTGGAGTTCTGCCGCGAGGACGAGTGCGTCGAGGTGACCCCCGACCACGTCCGCATCCGCAAGGTCAACCTCGACGCGAACGAGCGCGCCAAGCTCGCGAGCCGGGCCCGCAAGGCGAACAAGTAGACGAAGGTGACGCCGTCGGGCCGCGCGTCACCACGGGCTCTCGACGATCCCCTTGACGATCAGGAACAGCCCGATCCCGGCCAGCGCCAGCACCAGGAGCGTGCGGCCGTGGGTGTCGACGAAGTGTGAGAGGTCCTCGACCGCCCTGCGTGCTCCGGGGAGCCGGTCGATCAGCAGCGGGAGCCAGGCCGGAAGGCACGCCCCGACGACCATGACCACCACCCCGACTGCGATGCCGGCGGGGCCGACGCCGCTGCTGGCGACGTTCTTGGACGCCGCCACCACCAGCGGGAGGGTCGTGAAGTTGGTCGCCATGGAGAAGAGCCCGAAGGCGTAGGCGGCGTGGTGGCGGTGGTGTGACTGGCCCGCGGCCTTGGGGTGCCGGGGTCGTCGATCGCCGCGCACGCGGACCAGAAGCGCGATCACCACCAGCAAGGCGCCCAGGGTGAGGTCGAGGCCGGCGCTCAGGCGGGGCGCGCTCGGCAGGGACACCGTCCGGCCGATGGTGAGCACGAGGCCCACCACCACGAGCACGATGGTGGCCGTGCCGGCGAGGTAGCGCAGCGCGGCCCAGCGGCCTCCGGACCCGCTGAGCACGAGCATCTGCTCGCTGAACATCATCGGACTGACGCCGGATGCCAGCGCCATCGGGATCAGGTAGCTCAGCAGATGTCCCATCGGCCGCAGCCTAGAGGACCACGGCATGAGTCGATATGTTCAGCGCCCATGGGGATCACCACGCTGCTCGTCGGCGCCGGCTTCGTCATCCATCTGGCGGTAGCAGCGCGGGCGATCACCCGGCCGAATCGCACCCCGGCCTCCCGCGTGGCGTGGGTCGCGGTGATCATGGCGCTCCCGGCGATCGGGGTGATCGGCTACCTGTTCCTCGGCGAGACCAGCATCGGGCACGACCGGGTCCGTCGTCTCAGGCAGGCGCTCGACTCGATGCCGCCCCCCTCGCAGGCCGAGCCCGCGGCGGTCGCCGCGGTCCCGGCGTGGGCGGCCTCGTCGTTCGGCGTCGCGGGTTCGATCAACGGCTTCCACCCCGTCACCGGCAACCGGATGACGGTCCTCGGCGATCCCGATCTCCCGGCCACCGAGCCGATGACCGATTCCAATATCGCCATCGACACCCTCATCGCCGACATCGGGCGCGCCCAGCACACGGTGCATCTCGGCTTCTACATCTGGCTCGACGACCACAACGGCGGCCGGGTCACGGACGCCGTGTGCGAGGCGGCCCGCCGCGGCGTCACCTGTCGCGTGATGGTCGATGCCCTCGGCTCGCGCGCCTTCGTGAAGTCGCCGCGCTGGACGCAGCTGCGTGATGCCGGGGTGAAGACGGTGGCCACCTTGAACGACATCCCGCGCCTCGGCATCTTCCCGATCGGACGCCCCGACCTGCGCAATCACCGCAAGATCGCGGTCATCGACAACACCATCGGCTACTGCGGCAGCCAGAACTGCGCCGACCCGGAGTTCCGGGTCGAGGCGAAGTACGCGCCGTGGATCGACATCCTGCTGCGACTCGAGGGGCCGGTGGTGCGCCAGGAGCAGTACATCTTCCTCGCGACGTGGATCGCCGAGAGCGGTGAGGACGTCGGCGCGCTCGTCACCGAGGAGCCCGCGCCGACGCGGCACGTGTCCGGCGGGACGGCATTGATGTCGGGCACGGGACCGACCGATCCCGGCAACCCGATGTCGGACCTCTTCGTCACCACGATCTATGCCGCGCAGCGGGACCTGACCATCACCACGCCGTACTTCGTCCCCGACGAGGCGCTTCTTCGCGCGGTGTGCGCCGCGCCGCTGCGCGGCGTGCGGACCCGCATCGTGTTCCCGGCGCGCAACAACTCCACCCTGGTTGGCGCGACCTGCCGCAGTACCTACGGAGCCCTCCTGGCTGCCGGGGTCGAGGTCTACGAGTACCCGCTCGGCCTGCTCCACACCAAGTCGATCACCGCCGACGGCGAACTCGCCCTGGTCGGCTCGGCGAACATGGACCGGCGCAGCCTCCAGCTGAACTTCGAGAACAACCTGCTCCTCGCCGACCCGGCGGTCACCGCGGCCGTCCTGCGCAGGCAGGAGAGCTACCTCTCGGTCTCGAAGCGGGTCCCTTCCGATGAGGCGGCGAGGTGGCCCTGGCACCGCCGGCTGATCGACAACGCGATCGGGATGCTGTCGCCCCTGCTGTGACGCCCGCCGCGGATCGGGTGCATCGACCACATCCGCGCAGCCGGCTGCCCGTCTGCGCGGATGTGGTCGCCCCCCAATGGGCGGCGGCCAACGCCGGCGACGAGACGCCGACCGGCACTGTCGCCAGACGTCGCCCACGGCCCCGGGATGCCGCTGATCGGACGCTCTCATCGCAACTCGGCTCCTGACTCGCATCTCAGGGTGAATCGGGGGTGAGAAGACCGGGACAACCGGGGTGAATTGGGGGTGATGCGAGCTCCGGGTTCGCTCAGAGCACCGTTGATGCGGTTGAGTCTGGCTCCGGGGAGCGTGCGTGTTCGGGACGTACGCCCGATCGACGCGAACCGGGGGGTACGCGATGAAAGGACCGCTGTGCCTGGCCCACGTGCCTGGCCCGAGGTCGGCGCGACCCGGCGCGGACTCGGATCCGCCGGCCATCGCATTCGTGCTGTCCACCTCCTCCGGCACGCCGATCCACTCCGGCACCCTCGCAAGCGCCACGCCCCTCGCACGGTGGCTGCGCGACGACGTCGACGTGGTCGTGATCGCGGACTACGGGCTGCTGTATGCCCCCGGCTGGGGGCCTATCGGGGCCCAGGTACCACCCGAGAGCATCCATCTCCTCGCACCCCATCGCGCCGGAGCCGAGCTGAGCGCGACCGGCGTGCTCGATGCCTGGCTCCGTGGAACCCAGAGCACCGCCCTGAGCGAGGTCGACCCGGACGCCCTGACCGCGTGCCTCACCGAGCGCCGGCAGGTCCAGCGCCGGGCCCGACGCGCGCGAGCAAGCGTCGAGGACCACGTCCGCGTGTCGGCTCCGACGTACGCGGCGATCGTCGAGCGGGACGGGAGCATCGACGTCCGGATGTTCCCGATCCTGGCGCGCTATCCGACTCCCGCCTCGCTTCGCGCCGCCGGGCCGATCCAGCTGAGCCGGTTGCTGCACGGCTCGGGCACCGACCGTCGCAGCCTCCTGGAGGCCCTGCTCTCGCTCGGGGCCGCCGAGGCGGACCGGTTCGCGGACGTCGACGGAGCCGACCCGCGTCGGGTGTGGCAGGCGACCGATCTGGTCGCCGCCGTCCTGCCCGGCCTCGTCGACGAGCACGCCGCCCTCGAGCGGCAGCTCTCGGCGATCGATCACACGCTTTTCCGGCTCGGCGCCACCACCGCTGAGACGCGGTCGGAGTCCGACGACGTCGCCCCCCTCGCCGTGACCCTGCCGGCCACGCCGCCGACGCCGCCCGTCGTACGCGACGACGCCGCCGGCGCGGACCTGCTCGCCCTGGCCCGCGCCCTCCGGGACGGGTTGTATCGCACCCCCTCGGCCGGGCATGCCGGGTACGAGCGCTACCGCTCGCTGCGGGAGGGGCACGCTCCCGACCTCTCACCGTCGGCGCAGCTCGAGCTCGAGCGGATCGGTCAGCACCTGGCCTACGCGACCGGGGATCTCACCGCCGCGACCCGCTACCGCGCTGCGGCGGAGATCCTCGAGAACGCCCATACCGAGCCCGTCCCCGCCCATCTTCGCGCAGACGGCGTGCTGCTCGACGGGCTCACCGACTCCGACACGATCGACGTCGCCATCGGCTTCGAGCGCCTGCGAGCCGCGCTCGGCTCGGACCTGGTGGGCCACGCGACGCCGGCGCTGGTCACCGAGGCGCGGGGATTCGCGGCGCTGGTGCTGGTCCTGGTCGGTGACCTGCCCCAGGGCGACCGGATGCTGCAGGCGACGCAGCTCGAGATCGACGCCCATGGGCTCGGTGGTGCCGCCCGAGCGGCGGCCGACGTCACCTGGATGCTGCGGACGGGCGCCACGGTGGGTGCCCGGCGGGCGCACTTCGCCCGAGCGCGCGACGACGCCGCGGCGCACTCCCTGGGCACCGCCTATCGCAGTCACTTCCACTACGCCACGATGCTGACCTCCTACATCTCCGGCCAGATCGAGCTCGCCACCGCCAGCTACGGGGAGATCCTCCAGGAGGCCCGCTGGGCGCGCTACGAGCATCGCCTGCAGGCGATGTCGCATCTGTCCTACGCACTGCTGCTCGCTGCGCGGGGCCAGTTCGGCGCGGCCCAGGCCGAGCTGGCCGCGGCCCTGGAACGCCATCGTGCCCCCACCCCGGCCATGCTCGTCGTGCACGGACTCATCGCCCTGCGCCTGGACCTGGCTGCGGGCCGGACGGCCCGATCCCTCGGCGAGACCTCACCCACCGGGCCGCTGTGGCCCGAACGGGTCCAGCAGACGCTGCCCCGTTTCGTGCCGGCCGCCCTCCTCACGCGGGGCGCCGCGCTGTGGCGCGACGGCATGCAGAGCGCCGGAGCAGAGCTCTTCGCGCGTGCGACTCGGCAGTCCTCCCTCCACGACGAGTTCCTCGCGCTCGCGGGCGCCGAGACCGAGGAGTACCGGTCGTGGCTGGCCGGACTCGACCCGGAGAACCTCCCCGACGACGTCGCCACCGAGCTGCGTGACGCGCTGCTCGCGCGCCCGATCCTCGTATCTCACAGCCTGCCGGTGCTCACCGGGCAACAGACCCGCATCCTGGGGCGGCTGGCGATGGGGCAGAGCACCGCCTCGATCGCCAAAGAGCTCGGCATCACCCAGAACACCCTGAAGAGCCACCTGCGCCTGCTGTACCGCAGGCTGGGCGCCTCCTCACGCAAGCAGGCGGTCATCCTCGCCGAGGAGTACGGCCTGCTGCACTGATACCGGCGGGCCCCGACGGCAGGATTCGGTCGTTCCGCCGGCTCGACGACGCGCGTAGGGTCGACGCATGACGGGGGACCTCGCAGTGTTCGTGCAGACGTTCTCGGTCGTGACCGAGGCCTTCGTCTGGCTCGTGCTCGCGCTCGTGTGCCTCGCGCGAGCCCGGCGGGACGGCGTCCTGTGGGCGGCCCTGGCCGCACTGGGAGCGACGTCGTTGCTCGTCCCGGCGCTGACCGCGGCCGCGATCCGCCTGCAGCTGGTGGTCTTCGACTCGGCGCAGATGCTGGTCCGCTACTCCGTCACTCCCCTGCCGACGCTGTATCCGCTGCTGCGCGTCGTCGGCGGCGTGCTGCTCCTGGCCGCACTCCTCGTCGGACGCCGACAGATGGCGGTACGCCCTGTCGCCGCGCGCGGACTTGGGGGACCATGAGGCCATGAACTCGGTCAATCACGCCCGTCAGCACGCCCTCGGCGACCTGCCGCGTCGCAGTGCCGCCCGCCATCCCGACAAGACGGCGATCATCGACGGGCCCACCCGGTTCACCTTCGCCGAGTTCGACTCGGTGGTCGACCGGGTCGCGGCCGCCCTCGTCGACGCTGGCCTGGCCAAGGGCGACCGACTGGCCCTGTTGAGCCACAACTGCTGGCAGTTCGCCGTGCTGAACTTCGCCGCGGCCCGGGTGGGCGTGGTGCTGGTGCCGATCAACTTCATGCTGGGTGCCGACGAGATCGCCTACATCCTCGATCACAGCGACGCCGCCGCCTTCGTCGTCGAGGACGGCCTGTTCGACGTGGCCGACGCGGCGCTGCGGGCCCTGGGTCGCGACATCCGGCTCCGCGCGGTGATCCGACTCGACGACACCTCCGACTCCGCCGACCCGCTCGCAGACGGCTGGATCGACTTCCAGGAATGGGACGATCGCGACGGCGTCCCGCCGGACGTCGAGGTGGCCGACGACGACCCGGTCCGGATGATGTTCACCTCCGGCACGGAGTCGCGGCCCAAGGGAGCACTGCTCACCAGCCGATCGCTCATGTGGCAGTACGTGTCCTGCGCGATCGACGGCTCGATGTCGTCCGACGACGTGGAGCTGCACACCCTGCCCCTGTATCACTGCGCCCAGCTCGACTGCTTCCTCGGCGTCGACGTCTATCTCGGTGCCACATCGGTCATCCTCCGCGGCCCGGACCCGGCGGCCGTGCTCGCCGCGATCAGCGAGCACGGCGTCACCAAGTACTTCGCGCCACCGACGGTGTGGATCGGACTGCTGCGCTCCCCCGACTTCGAGGGCGCCGACCTCTCGACGTTGCGCAAGGGCTACTACGGCGCCTCGCCGATGCCGGTGGAGATCCTGAAGGAGATGCGCGAGCGACTGCCCGAGGTCTCCCTGTGGAACTTCTACGGCCAGACCGAGATGTCGCCGCTGGCCACCATCCTCGGCCCCGAGGACCAGTTCACCTATGCCGGATCGGCCGGCCGTGCCGCGCTCAACGTCGAGACCCGCATCGTCGATCCCGAGGGCAGCTCGGTCGACCCGCTGCCGGTCGGCGAGGTCGGCGAGATCGTGCACCGCTCTCCGCACGCGACCCTGGGCTACTACCGGGACGAGAAGAAGACCGCCGAGGCGTTCGCCCACGGCTGGTTCCACTCCGGCGATCTCGGCTACCTCGACGAGGGCGGCCGCCTGTACGTCGTGGACCGCAAGAAGGACATGATCAAGACCGGGGGCGAGAACGTCGCCAGCCGTGAGGTCGAGGAAGCCATCTACGCGATGCCGGGCGTGGCCGAGGTGGCGGTGTTCGGCGTTAGCCACCCTCGCTGGGTGGAGGCCGTCGCCGCCGTCGTGGTCCCGAAGGACGGTGCCGACATCACCGCCGACGACGTCGTCGCCCACGCCCGCTCGACGCTCGCCGGCTACAAGGCCCCCAAGTACGTCGTCCTCGCCGACTCGCTGCCCAAGAACCCCAGCGGGAAGATCCTCAAGCGGGACCTGCGCGACGAGCACGCCGACATCGCCGCCGACTCCGCCACCTGACTCACCCACGTGACGCTGACCCGTCCGCTATAGCTGACGGGTCAGCGCCGATCCAAGGTGACCCGTCCGCTATAGCTGACGGGTCAGCGTTCGGTGGGGGCGCGCTCGGAGAGGAGGACGGCGGCGAGCGCGCCGCCGAGAGCACCGAAGAGGTGGCCCTGCCAGGAGATGCCGGGCTCGCCGGGTAGCACCCCGAGCAGGACCCCGCCGTAGAGGAAGAAGAGCAGCACGCCGAGGGCGATCTCGCCGATCTTGCGGTTCACGATGCCACGCAGCATCAGGTAGACCAGCCAGCCGAAGATGAGGGATGAGGCCCCGAGGTGGATCGTGTGCGACGGCGCCAGGAGCCAGACGCCCACGCCGGCGACCAGCCAGATGATCGCCGTCGCGGCGAGCCCGCGAGCGACGCCGGTCAGCAGGAGCAGGAAGAGCAGCACCAGCACCGGGACGGTGTTCGCCTCCAGGTGCAGCCACCCACCGTGCAGGAGCGGCGCGGCCAGGATGCCGAACAGGCCCTCGTCGGTGCGTGGCGTGATGCCGTACTGATCGAGGCGGTGGTCGGCGAGGGCGTCGATGATCTCGATCACCCAGAGCACGACGACGAATCCCACCGCCCCCAGGGCTGCGACCGCGAGCGCGGAACGTGGCTGGTCGTCTCGGGGCGTGCTCACGTACCCACCCTGCCAGGTCCGAGGTCGCGGGCGGTGCGTCGCGGGCTACCGCACGCACACGCGGCGCCGGGGATGCTCCCCGGCGCCGCGCGCGATCGAACTCGTCCTGATCAGCGGATCTTGAAGTCGCTCCTGTTCACGGCGTAGAACCCGCCGCTCTTGGCCGCGACGATGATCCGTGCCTTCTTGGTGCTCACGCCCTTCGGCAGGCGCACCATCTGCCGGCCGTCGTTCGCGGTGGCCTTCGCCAGCGTGCGCGACCAGCTCCGACCGCCGTTGGTGGACAGGTAGATCGTCACCTTCTTGCTGAGCTTCTTGGTGCCGTTGACCTTCCACACAACCGGGATCGTCGACCCCTTCTTGGCCACGTAGCCCTTCTTGGCCTGGGAGTTGACCACCAGCGGACCGGTGCCCTTGGCGACGACCACCTTCACGTTGCGGTAGGCGATGCCGCCCCGGCCATCACGCACCGTGAGTCGGAAGTGCATCGTGCGCTTGCCCATGCCGGGCGTGCCGAGATAGGCCCCGGTCGGCAGGAACTCCGAGTAGCACTCCACGAGCTTCGGGTCCAGCGGGATGTTGGGCCCGTCGTCCGGTGGCGGCGGCGGGGCCTTCGGGCAGCGACCGGTCCGGGCGTTGGTGTTGCCCGACAGCACCTGCGCGAGATCGGGGAAGTAGCGCGTCCCGTCGCTCGTCGGGTGGTTCTGCCCGGGCGCGGGAGACTCCAGCGCGGCCTCGTCGCTCACCAGCGCCGCGGACCCGAAGATCCGGAACAGCGGTCCGTAGATCTTGCGGTTGGACGGCAGCGCGGTGCCCTCGTGTCCGCGGGCGTCGTCGGTCTGCTCCCACATGTAGGTGAGCGGGTCGCCGTCGGCGTCGCGCGCCTTGCCCGAGAGCAGGAACGGCGTGCGCGCGGGCACCTTGCGGACGACGTCGACCGAGGTCACCGACGGCGCGTGGTTGGCGGTGGGGAGCAGGGTCGTGCCGCCGTTGTCGGCCTTGCCGCCGCGAGCGGTCTCACCCACGAACCCGTGGACGCCGGCGCTGCCGCCGGTCACGGTGATCGAGGGCTGGTTGGTGTGGGCACCCGGGGCATCGGGCGCGCTGGTGGAGGCGAAGATGACCTGGAACCCGGTGTCGCCGGGCTCCTGGATCGGCGCGGGGTACTCGGTATAGCTGCCGTAGGGGTCGTATCCCCACTCGGCGATCGTGACGTCCTGACCGGTGAGGGCCTCCACCTTCGCCTCGATCGCGGCGCGGTCGTCGCTGGCGGCGATCGTGGCGCTGGCGCCGCGGAAGCCGAGCGTGACCGTGGAACCGGCCGCTCCGAACCCGCTCAACGACACGGTCTGCACCTCGACGACGTCGGGCAGCTTGGCTCCGGTGTAGGCGTTGACCTCGTCGAGGGTGCGCGCGGAGAAGTACGGGTCGGAGTGGTCCTGCAGGTTGTCCTGGCGGCAGATACCGGCGTAGGCCATCACCGAGGAGCCGGACCCGGGCTCGACCGAGGTCTCGGCGTTGCGGTTGCCGCCCGAGCAGGCCCGGTAGATCCCGTTGAAGGTGTGGTTGCCCGAGAACTGGTGGCCGATCTCGTGGGCGACATAGTCGATCGCGAAGAAGTCGCCCTTCGGTTCCGGCAGGCCAGTGCACCCGCCGCCCTTGTAGTCGGCCCCGACGACGCCGAGGTAGGCGACGCCCCCGCCGTTGACACCGAGAGCGATGTGCCCGACGTCGTAGTTGTCGGCCCCGATCACCTGACCGAGCACGATCCGGTTGCGCGCCAGCGTCTCACCGCTGCAGAAGTCGAGATCGCCGAACTGGTCGGCAGGCGGGTCGTCGGGGTAGATCACGCTGCGGAAGCAGGGCTCCGCACCGCAGGGTCCGTTGGGGCCGGTGGCCTTGGCCGGGGTGTCGAAGTTCAGGTCGTCGGTGCGATTGATCAACTGCAGGGTGACGGCGAGATCCTGCTTGTAGATCTGGTTGACCCGGTTGATCAGCGTCGCCTTCTCGGCCAGCACATTCTCGCTACCGAAGTACGCGGCGTAGGACGGGTCCGAGGTAAGCGCGAGCCGGTACCGCTTCTCCACCACGGTGCCCGCTGCCCGGTCGGAGGTGCCCCGGGCGCGACGGGCGGTGGCGTGGCGGACCTCCGGGGCCTGCTGCTCGGCGAAGGCCTGCTCCGGACGGGTCGTGTCGCTGCCGTAGAACGACAGGTGCGTGGTCGTGCCGCGGCGGTCGTAGGCCGGGTCGACGTACCAGGCGCCCTGGCCCTGCGGACCGCGGACGGCGGCGTGCAGACCCATCGGCGTGACGTCGAGCGCCACGGTGTAGCCCGGGTTCGACAGCGAGCGGCCGAAGTAGGTGGAGATCTCCGGATGCGCGGCCGCGAGTCGCGGTGCGAGCACCGCGGTGCGCTGCACCGAGAACCGCTCGGTGGCGCCGGTCGGCGTCGGCAGCGCGAAGTCGACGCCGCCGCCGTCGCCCTCGGCGGGTGCTCCGGCCAGCGCCGCGCGAGCACCGGCGAGGTCGACCCGGACGGCGGAGTAGCGGTCGGGGTGTACCCGGATCTTGTCTCCGGTCGGCTTGAAGCCGTCGAGCGGCCGGAAGACCGGATCGCGGCCTGCTGCGGGTGCGGCGGCCGAGTTGGCCGGTCCGGCTGGCACCAGGGCGGCGGCCAGGACGACCGCTGCGGCGCCGGCCAGCCATCGGACCGCACGCACCCGGCCGGGCCGGGCTGTGGAACGAATGGGTCGCATGACGTGAACTGCTCCTCCCCGCCCGAGCAGGCGCCCGGACCCTCAGCACCCTAAGCACGAGCGCCGACGTCGGCCAGACCCCTGGGACGGATATCTCCGGTCGTGGAATGCGGTGCCCGGCATCGAGGAGTTCGGACCTTCGGTCTCCCCGGCTCCCGACCTCATCTACATTCAGGGCGTGCAGATGATCTTCGGGCCCCGGTCCGGCAACCTCGACGACAACGAGGTGGCCGGGGCCTATCCCTGGCCGGACGGCCCCTGGGTGCGCTCGATGATGGTGACCACCCTCGACGGCGCCTTCCACGGACCCGACGGCCTGAGCGACTCGATCTCCTCCTCGGTCGACAAGGCGGTCTTCGACGCCGTACGCCGGTTCGCCGACGCCGTCCTCGTGGGAGCCGGCACCATCCGGGCCGAGCGGTACGGCGCGATGCGGGTACGACCGGCCGACCTGGCTGCCCGTGCCGCGGCCCGGCAGGCGCCGGCGCCCGTCGTGGCGGTCGTCAGCGGATCGCTCGACCTGCCGTGGGACACCGGTCTCTTCACCGGGTCCTCGCTGCGTCCCATCGTGTTCACCGGCCCGGATCCGGATCCGGCCGCGCGCGCCGAGGCCGAGGCGCACGCCGAGGTCGTGTGCTGCCCCGCCGACCTCGCGGTCGACGGCCGTCCCCCGGCCAGCTTCCTGATCGACACCCTGATCGGGCGCGGCCTGCGCCGGATCGTCTGCGAGGGCGGCCCCCACCTGCTCGAGGAGCTGGTCGCGGCCGACCTGCTCGACGAGGCCGACCTCACCCTCTCCCCCGTCTTCGCCGGCCTCAGTCACGCAGCAGGCACCGGCCTGAAGGAGGTGGCTCGATTCGAGCTGGTGCATCTCCTCGAGGCCGAGGGCTTCTTGATGGGCCGCTACGTGGCGCCGGGGCGCGGTCGATCCGAGTCATGATCCGCCTGGCCGACCTGGCGGCCCTGGCCGCCGAGTACGCCGACGACCTCGCTCACCCAGTCGCTCCTCTCCGGTTCGGCGGCCGGACGCTCGACACCGACGTCTCGCCGGTGGTGATGGGGGTGGTCAACCTGTCGCGCGACTCCAGCTACCGCGAGAGCGTGGTCACCTCCGCCGACTCGGCGCTGCGCCGGGCGCGGGTCCTCGTGGCCCAGGGCGCCGACCTCGTCGATCTCGGCGCCGAGTCCAGCAATGGCACCTCGGCGCGGGTCGACGCCGAGGCGCAGACCGCCCAGCTGGTGCCGTTGATCCGCGAGCTGGCGCGCGAAGGGGTCGCGGTCTCGATCGAGAGCTACGAGGCAGCGACGGTTCGCGCGGGGCTGGAGGCCGGGGCGCAGGTGGTGAACCTCACCGGCTCCCACCAGGACGCGGAGATGTTCGACCTGGCGGCGGCCCACGACGCGGCGGTGGTGCTGTGCCACGTGCGGGGACCCCATGCCCGCGACCTGACGGCCGCCGCGGCGTCGAGCGGGGCGGCGGATCCCTTCCCCGCCATGCTCGATCAGTTCGCCCGGCGGCTGGACGACGCTCGGTCCCGCGGCGTCACCGCGCTCGCGATCGATCCGGGACTCGGCTTCGGGTTCTCCTTGGACGACCAGCGGGCCAGGGCCCGTCACCAGACGGCGGTGCTGGCGCAGACGTTCCGGCTGCGGCGGCTCGGCGTGCCGGTGTGCCACTCGCTGCCGCACTCGTTCGAGCTGTTCGAGGACCAGTTCCGCACCGCCGAGGGGTTCTTCACCGTGTGGGCCCACCTCGGCGGCACGGGTGTCTACCGGACCCACGAGGTGCCTCACGTCGTCGCCGTCCTCGGCGCGCTCGGCGAGCTGTCGGTCAGGGCTTGAGGGTCGCGACGATGCCCGCGACCAGCGCCCGGGCGTAGCGCGCGCGACCGGAGGCGCGGCTCATCACCTGCGCGTCGGCGTCCGACCGCATGTTGCCCAGCTCGACCATGACGGTCGGGATGTCGGAGAGGTTGAGGGTGCCCAGGTCGCGCCGGACGTCGAGGCCGTCCCCACCGGCGATGTAGGTGGCGTAGGGGAAACCGGCCTGGCGCAGTGCGGCCCTGGTCCGTAGAGCGAAGCGCTTCGAGGGTGCGGCGATGTCGTCGGTCCACGGCGCCCGGTCGGGCGGGCGGATCACGTGGAAGCCTCGCGCCCCCGCCGCGTAGGACCCGTCGGCGTGGATGCTGAGCTTCAGGTCGGCGCCGCTGCGATTGCCCTTGCGGCCACGGACGTCGACGCACGGGCCCCAGCGGTCCTCGGAGTTGGCGGTGCGGGTGAGCACCACCCGCGCCCCGAGCCGCTCGAGCCGGTGCCGCACCAGCGTGGCGACCTGCCACGTGAACGTCGCCTCGGCGTATCCGGCCTCGGTCTCGGTGCCGACGGTGTTGCACGGCTTGCGCATCCCGCCGGCCGGTACGCGGCGGGCGATCTCGCCGGGGAAGTTCCGATTGCCGAGCTGGTGGCCCGGGTCGAGCACGATCACCCGGTCCTGCAACGGCTTGCGAGGGGTCGGTAGAATCGACGACGAGCCTTCGGGCTGGTCGGTCCGGGGCGCCGCCGACGTGGACGTGCCCGGGGACGCCGAGCCCGACGGCTCGCCGGCGCAACCCGCGACCAGGACGAGCGGGAGCGCGAGGCTCAGGAGCAGCGCCGCGACGGGTCTCACTCGTAGCCCAGGATCTCCTGGCGTCGATCGGCCCACTTGAGTGCGGAGTCGATCGCGTCGTCGATCGTGAGCTCGCTGCTCCAGTCGAGCAGCCGGGCCGAGCGATCGACGTTGGCGAACGCACCGGCGACGTCACCGGGCCGTGGACCGGACTCGGTGAGCGGCACCGCCGACCCGAAGACCCGCTCGAAGGACTCGACGAGCTCGCGCACGGTGACGCCCTCGCCGTTGCCGACGTTGATGACCACCGACGGCGCCTCCACCTCGGCGAGCACGTCGTCGAACCGCTCGACGGCGCGCACGTGCGCCCGGGCGAGATCCCACACGTGGATGTAGTCGCGGATACCGGTGCCGTCGCTGGTGGGCCAGTCGGTGCCGGTGATGGTGAACGACGGCTTCTGGCCGCGCGCGGCGAGCACGAGCTGCCCGAGCACGTGCGAGGGCTCCTTGACGTAGATGCCCGACTCGAGGTCGGGGTCTGAGCCGATCGGGTTGAAGTAACGCAGGATCACCGCCCTCAGGTCGGTGGCGACGGCCAGGTCCTGCAGCACCTCCTCGATCATCCGCTTGGTGCGGGCGTAGGGAGAGCCGGGGGCCAGGACATCGTCCTCGACGACCTCGAAGTCCTCGGTGCTGGCATACAGGCTCGCCGAGGACGAGAACAGCACGCGGGGCAGCCCGAGGCCGGTCAGCTGGTCGAAGAGCTCCAGCGACTTGGCGACGTTGTCGCGGTAGTACTCATAGGGCTTCTCGACCGACTCCGGCACGACGATCCGCGCCGCCATGTGGATGGTGGCGTAGATGTCGGGGTGGTCCTCGGCGATCCGCGCCAGCAGGTCGCGGTCGGCGATGTCGCCCTCGTAGAAGATCCGGTCGCGGACGAACGCGCGCGGACCGTTGAGCAGCGAGTCCAGGATGATCGGAGTGTGTCCGGCCTCCTCCAACGCCTTGGCGGTGATCGAGCCGATGTAGCCGGCGCCGCCGGTCACGAGAACCTTCATGCACCGACCCTACGTCGCGCGCGGCCGCTGTCCGCCTGCGGCACCGACGACCTCCCTCCCGTCGTCGGAGCCGCAGGCGATCACGAGCGACCCCGAGAAGGGAGCAGCCCCCGGCCGGCTGGGGGGATGTCGGCCGGGGGGCTCTCGTCGGACGCCCCATGACGTCCACCCGCTAGGGGTTCACTCGAAAGGAGCAGGCTCAGCCTCTCCCGGAGGGAGGTGCCCGCACATCGGCTGGGGGGTTGTCCTCGACTGGCCCGAAATGACTAGTCCAGCCGACCGGACGGCTATCGCCCGGCGCTGGCGGTCGGGCTATCGATCGGCGGTGGCCGGTCGCTCGGACTTCTCGTCGAGCAGGTCGAGGAGGTAGCGCCCGTACCCGCTCTTGAGCAGACCGTCGGCGAGCGCGGCGAGCTGGGTGTCGTCGATCAGGCCCATTCGCCAGGCGACCTCCTCGGGTGCTCCCACCTTGGTGCCCTGACGCGCCTCGATGGCGCGCACGTAGTTGCCGGCGTCGTTGAGGTCGTCGAAGGTGCCGGTGTCCAGCCACGCCGAGCCGCGCGGCAGCACCTCGACCTGGAGCCGCCCCTCGTCGAGGTAGAGCCGGTTGAGGTCGGTGATCTCGAGCTCGCCACGGGGAGAGGGGCGCAGGCCGCGTGCCTTCTCCACGACGTCGGGGCCGTAGAAGTAGAGCCCGGGGACGGCGTACCGGCTGCGCGGGGCGGCCGGCTTCTCCTCCAACGAGATCGCCCGTCCCTCGGCGTCGAACTCGACGACGCCGTAGGCCGTCGGGTCGGCCACGCGATAGCCGAAGACGGCGGCGCCGTCGAGGTCGGCGAAGCGGCGCAGGCGGGTGCCCAGGCCCGCCCCGTGGAAGATGTTGTCGCCGAGGACCAGCGCGACGCGGTCGCCGTCGATGTGTCCTTCGCCGATCAGGAACGCCTGCGCCAGGCCGTCGGGAGAGGGCTGCACGGCATAGGAGATGGAGATTCCGTAGCGGGAGCCGTCGCCGAGCAGGCGCACGAACTGGTCGGCCTCGTGGGGCGTGGTGATGACGAGGACATCGCGGACGCCGGCGAGCATCAGCGTCGAGAGCGGGTAGTGGATCATCGGCTTGTCGTAGACAGGCATCAGCTGCTTGCTCACCGCGTGGGTGATCGGGTGGAGCCGGCTGCCGGTGCCGCCCGCCAAGATGATGCCGCGCATGGTTCTCCTCGCCTGTGCCTGTCGTGGCCCGTGGTGACCGTCCTGCCCGCCACAGCATGCCGCACGACGTCGACCGAGGCGGCGATCCGGCCACGCGCGGCGCGTACCCACAAGTCGTGAAAAGCCCGTCGAGCACTCAAGTCCGACTCCGGCGGACCGTAGCGTCGGCGCATCCAGCGGGGGGACCGATCCCCGCACGTGCCGGGGAGGGTGCCGATGTCGATTCTGCCGTTGTCGCTCCTGCTCGGGGAGTCCAGCAGCCCCCGGCTGCGGCTGCCTCGGCCGTCGCGCACGATGCAGTTCCTGCCCGTCGCGGCGTTCCTGCTCGACGCCGTCCTGGCGACCATCGCCACCCTGATCGGCTTCGCCGCTCGCGACCACTGGCCGTTCTGGTCCAACGACCTCGCCGAGCAGGTCGGGTATGCCGCGCCTGCGGTGGTCGTCGGCTGGCTGGTCGCGATCTGGCTCGCCGG
This sequence comes from Nocardioides epinepheli, assembly GCF_037936805.1. Classification (NCBI taxonomy): domain Bacteria; kingdom Bacillati; phylum Actinomycetota; class Actinomycetes; order Propionibacteriales; family Nocardioidaceae; genus Nocardioides; species Nocardioides epinepheli. The sequence goes on from NZ_JBBMMC010000001.1 coordinate 563,919, forward strand.
CGGGTACTCCACCAGCCTCTTCGACGCCGGCACCGACGAGTTCCGCCGGGTCGCCAGGGCCACTCTCGCGACCGCGGCCGCCATCGGCGTCGGGGCCTTCCTGCTCAGATTCCCGCTGTCTCGGGGCTTCTTCGTCCTCGCATTCGGACTCGGCATCCCCGCGCTCCTCGTCGGCAGGCTCATCCTGCGCCGCGGTGTCCAGCGCTCCCGCAGGCACGGGTCGCTCTCCCACAGCGTCCTCATCGCGGGCATGCCCGACTGCATCGACGACGTCGCCAGCGTGCTGGCCCGCGAGGCCGGCCTCGGCTACCGGGTGGTCGGTGCTCTCACCCCGACGATCACCGACCAGACCGCCGGGAAGGTCCCGGTCCTCGGGCTGTGCACCGACGTCGTGGAGCAGGTCCGCAGGTCCGGCGCCGACGTCGTCTTCATCGCCGGCGGCGGGGTGACCTGCTCGGCGGAGATGCGGCAGATGGTGTGGGACCTCGAACCCGAGCACGTCCAAGTGATCGTCGCCCCCAGCGTGTCCGACGTCTCCGGGAACCGGGTCCACGTGCGCCCCGTGGGCGGCCTGCCTCTCATCCACCTCGATCCCCCCGGCGCCATCGACGCCGCGCGGTGGGGCAAGCGCCTCTTCGACGTCGTCGGTGCGGCCGTGCTGATCGTCCTGCTCGCACCTCTCTTCGGCTACGCCGCGGCGCGGATCTGGCTGCACGACCGGGGGCCGGTGGTCTTCCGGCAGGTACGGATCGGGCGCGACGGCCAGCAGTTCTCGTGCCTGAAGTTCCGCACGATGGTGATCGACGCCGAGGCACGTCTCGCGCGACTCCAGGCCGAGACCGGCCACAGCGGCGGGCTCTTCAAGCTCGCCGCGGACCCCCGGATCACCAAGCCCGGCCGCCTGCTGCGGCACTTCTCCATCGACGAGCTCCCGCAGCTCTTCAACGTGCTCGCCGGGGACATGAGCCTGGTCGGTCCGCGTCCGCCGCTGCCCACCGAGGTCGCCCGGTACGACGACATCACCTCGCGCCGCCTCCACGTCCGCCCCGGCATGACCGGTCTGTGGCAGGTCTCCGGCCGCTCGGACCTCTCCTGGCCCGAGGCGATCCGGCTCGACCTTTACTACGTCGACAACTGGTCGATGTTCCAGGACCTCTCGATCCTGCTGAAGACCTTCGGCGCCGTCCTGAACTCCCGCGGCGCGTACTGACTCTCGGTTGCCGCCGCGAAGCCCGGGCGTGCCGATAGCCCCGCCTGTGGGCGGGGTGTCGGGGCGGGGTCGTCAGGGCTCGGCGAAGGCGAGTGCTGGGCTGAGTTGGGTGGTGCCGTGGTGGTCGCGGCGGTAGGTGTCGCCTGAGGGCGTGGCCCACAGATACGAGCCGGGGTGTTCGACGATGTAGCGCCAGGCTCCGTGGGTCTTCGCTCGGTGGTGCCGCCGGCAGAGTGGGGCGAGGTTGCAGGTGCAGGTCGCGCCGCCGCGGCGGTGGGGGCAGACGTGGTCGAGGTCGCACCGGATCGCTGACTTGTGGCAGTGCGGGAACACGCACGTCAGATCACGCATTTCGATCTGCCGGCGGAGCCGGTCGGGTGCTTCGTACGCTTCGACGTGGACAGCCTGATTGAGGTCGATCACGGGTCGGATGAATATCTTCGCCGCGTCGTTGACCCAGTCCTTGATGGTCTCGACGGTGACCGGAGACCTGCTGGTCTCGCACCGGCCGAAGTGGGGGCTGTCGGCGTGGACGTGCACCACGACCGACGCGCCGGCCAGGTCGAGGGCCTGGTCGCCGCGGGCCAACTCACCCAGCACGATCGACCGCCTCACATCCAGGGAGTCTTCGGATCCGGCCTCGGCGAGCCGCTTCGCGCCGGCGCGGAGCGCGGTCTCCAGGTCGTGGGCGTCGGGCGTTGAGAGGATCGCGTCGACCGGGACGTTGCCGTGGGGGTCGGCCAGGTGGAGGTCGACGAACACCCGCCGCCGGTCGGTCTTGGGTTCTGTGGCCTCATCGGGGGCGAAGCGGAGGACCGCCTCCTCGACCAGGCGGCGGATCTGGACCAACGAGATCTTGGTGACCGCCTGGGCGAGGCGCTGGTCGACGTAGGCCGCACCCTCGGGCGGGAGCGCGATGGTCGCCCGGGCGATGTGGCGGGCCTTCCACACCACCAACCGCCCGGCGGTGACCGCCGCCCACAGCCTGGGGAGCCGGTGCCGCAGTTCAAGGGCCTCACCGAGGTACTGACACCCGCTCTCCGACGACAGCCCCAAGGTGGCGCCGAGGTCGTAGGCCGCGAACTCATCGACCACCGGCGCACCCGGACCGGCCAGGTGGAGGGGGCACTCTCCGAACGACATCGGATCGGGCTGGTCGCCGATGGTGTGCTCCGAGGCCCAGGCCAGGACCGCGTGGAGCTTGGTGATCTCGGCTTCCCGCACGCCGGCCTCGGCGGCGCGGACCGCGGCGAGGGCCGGGTCGAGGTTGCGGGTGCGGGTGGTTGTGGGCATATCTGACTCTACCTCGGCCTGCGTTTATTCGCTAGTGCGTTCTAGTCGAACTGTGGACTGGTTCTCGGTGGTCCCGATGGGTGTGTCGGTTGCCGGGGTTTCGTCAGCGCTCGCTGGCGCTCGCTTGCTCAACCTCCGGCGGGACGGGCGATTCTTCGGAGGTTGAGCAAGCCGACGAGTGAGGAACGAACTCGTCGGCGCCGACGAAACCTCGCCACCGGCCTCGGAAACGCGAGCTGTGCGAGTCGGCGTACTCGGAGTGAGCAGGGGTGGCCGCGCAGGCGGCGGCGCGGGCGGAGCCCGTGCCGTTAGCGCGTCGACCAGCCGATCGAGCGAGGCTCGCGGTCAAGGACGGACGAAGTCCGCCACGCAGTGGCGCGAGCGCAGCGAGCGTCCTTGACGGCGAGACTCGATCGGCTACGCGCGCGGCCACCCCACCACCCCGTGTCAGCCGATCGACCGAGCGCAACACGAACCCGCCACAGTCGCGCATTCAGTCGCCGGGGTTTCGTCAGCGCTCGCTGGCGCTCGCTTGCTCAACCTCCGGCCGACCAGCCCGCGTCAGACGTTGAGCAGCCGGACCATTGAGCGACAGCCTCGCCCTGCAAGGATGCAGCCATGCCGAGCGCGCTCATCACCGGGATCACCGGGCAGGACGGGCTGTACCTGGCCGAGCTCCTGGTGGCCAAGGGCTACGACGTCCACGGCCTGATCCGTGGGCAGAACAACCCCAAGCGCGATCTCGTGCGCGAGCTGCTGCCCACCGTCACCCTGCACAACGGCGACCTCACCGACATGTCGAGCCTGATCCGGGCGCTGCGCGACTCCGACCCCGACGAGGTCTACAACCTCGGAGCCGTCTCGTTCGTGGCCTACTCGTGGGAGCAGGCGGCGTTGACGACGGACGTGACTGCCAAGGGTGTGCTGACGCTGCTGGAGTCGCTGCGACTGCACACCGGCGACGATCCGAGCCGGGTGCGCTTCTACCAGGCCTCGAGCTCGGAGATGTTCGGCAAGGTTCAGGAGTCGCCCCAGCACGAGCGGACACTGCTGTGGCCGCGCTCCCCGTACGGCGTCGCGAAGGTCTACGGGCACCACATGACGATCAACTATCGCGAGTCCTACGGGATGCACGCCTCCTCCGGGATCCTGTTCAACCACGAGTCCCCGCGCCGCGGACAGGAGTTCGTGACCCGCAAGATCAGCCGGGCGGTCGCACGCATCCACCTCGGCCTCCAGGACGAGCTCGTGCTCGGGAACCTCGACGCCGAGCGCGACTGGGGTTTCGCCGGCGACTACGTCGAGGCGATGTGGCTGATGCTCCAACAGCCCCACGCCGACGACTACGTGATCGCGACCGGTGAGACCCATTCGGTGCGGGAGTTCGTCCAGGCAGCGTTCGCGCACGTCGGCGTGGAGGATTGGCAGCCCTACGTCCAGCATGACGAGCGCTTCATCCGCCCCGCCGAGGTGGATCATCTCGTCGGCGACGCGTCCAAGGCACGCGAGCGTCTCGGCTGGAAGCCCAAGGTCGGGTTCACCGAGCTCGTCGCGATGATGGTCGAGGCCGACCTCGCGGCGGCCCGCTCGGGCTGGTGAGCCGATGACGTCGCGCTCCTTCATCACCGGCGCCGGCGGCCAGGACGGCGGCTACCTGGCCGAAGCGCTGGCGGCCCGCGGCGACGAGGTGCATGTGCTGGCGCTTCCCGGCGAGCCGCTGCCCGACGTCCCCGAGACCGCCCACGTGCACCGCGGCGACGTCACCGACGTCGAGGCGACCCGCCGCCTGATCCTCGACCTCGCCCCCGACCGAGTGTTCAACCTGGCCGCGTTGAGCTCGGTCGCCCAGTCATGGGCCGAGCCCGATCGCACCGCGCAGGTCAACGGCACCGCGGCGGTGGCGCTGCTCGAGTCGGCTCGGCTGCTCGGCGAGCGCGGCGCCGACGTCCGGTTCGTGCAGGCCTCGAGCGCCGAGATCTTCGGCCATCCGGACGCCTCGCCACAGGACGAGGCCACATCGGTCCGGCCCACCAATCCCTACGGCGCGGCGAAGGCGTACGCCCACCTGGCGGTCGGCGTCTATCGGGCTCGCGGCCTGCACGCCTCGAGCCTCGTGCTCTACAACCACGAGTCCCCTCGGCGCCCGGCCCAGTTCGTGACCCGCAAGGTCACCAGTACGGTCGCCGCGATCGCGAACGGGCGCGCCGACCGGCTCACTCTGGGCACCCTGGAGCCGCGCCGCGACTGGGGCTGGGCGCCCGACTACGTGACCGCCATGATCGCCGCCGCAGACGCGCCGCAAGCCGACGACTACGTGATCGCGACCGGGGTCGCCCACTCGATCCGCGATCTCGTGTCGACGGCGTTCGCGCGCGTCGGCATCGACGACTGGGAGCCGCTTGTCGAGCTCGACCCGGCACTCGCGCGCCCGAGCGACGCGCCGGAACTGGTCGGCGATGCCACCCGCGCACGCACCGCCCTCGGCTGGACGCCGACGGTCGACTTCGAGGAGATCGTGGCCCGCATGGTCGACGCCGACCTCGCGACCCTTCAGCGCTCCCGTGGCAGCACCTGACAGGATCGCGGCGTGCGTCGTGTCGTAGCCCCGCTGCTCGCGGTCACCGTCGCGCTCGTGCTCGCCGACTCGGCGGTGGTCACCCTCGCCCTGCCCGACATCCTGCAGCACCTGGACGCCTCGGTCACCGAGGTCGCCTGGGTCCTGATCTCCTTCAACCTGGTGCTCGGCGTCGCGGCGGTGCCGTCGGCGGCGCTGCTGCGCTGGATGAGCCCACGAGTGCTGGGCGCTGTCGGAATCGCGGCCTTCGCCGGCGCCTCGGCCTGGTGCGCGGCTGCGGGATCGATCGAGATCCTGATCCTCGCCCGGTGCATCCAGGCGCTCGGGGGCGCCCTGGCCCTGGTCGCCTGCCTCGAGCTCATGGTCGCCGTGTGGGGCAGGCAGCGCGGCGTCGCGATCTGGATCGGCGCCGGAGTCGTCGGGACGGCGTTCGGACCGGTCGCCGGCGGCCTGCTGACCCAGGCGATCTCCTGGCAGGCGATCTTCGTGGTGCAGGTGCCCTTCGCGGTGCTGGCCGTTCCCGCGGCGCTCGCGATCCGGATCCCGCGCACGCCTCCGCCTCCCGAACGGCACCGCCCCGCGCTCCTCCCGAACCTCACCTTGGCGCTGCTCTCCGCCGCCTTGACCGCCGCCCTCTTCCTGCTGGTGCTGCTCCTGGTCGAGGGGTGGCGCCACTCCCCCGCGACGGCGGCGGTGACCGTGTCGGTCGTCGCGATCGCGGCCCTGGTCTCGGCGCCGCTGGCGCGGCTGCTGGCACCGCCGGTGGAGGTCGAGGTCGCCACCGGCTGCCTGCTGGTGGCCGGCGGCCTTGCCGGTCTCGCGCTGCTTCCGTCGTCCCACCTCGGCTGGACGATCGCGCCGCAGGCCCTGGTCGGTCTCGGCCTCGGGCTCACCGTCGACCGCCTCACCGTGGTCGCGATGGAGATGCGGCTCCCGCGCCCCCGCCACGCCGCCTGGACCATCAGCGCGCGCCACCTCGGAGTCGTGCTCGGCCTGCTGATCCTCACCCCGGTGTTCACCCATGACCTGCAGGACGCCGAGGAGCCGGCCCAGGAGGCGATCACCTCGCTGGTCATCGACGCCCCCTTGAAGGCCGAGGACAAGATCGCGCTCGCGCGCCGGCTCAGCGACGAGCTCGAGGGCCAGCGCGGCCAGGTCCCCGACCTGCACCCGGCGTTCGAGAAGGTGAAGGTCGAGCCCCGGGAGAAGCCGGCCCTGGCCGACCTCGAGGCAGCGCTGACCCTCCAGCTCGAGCGGGCCGCCACCCACGCCTTCCGCGACTCCTTCCTGATCGGTGGCGGTCTGGCGCTGCTCGCGCTTCTCACCGTGCTCATCCCGCGGCGCCGTACGCGAGCAGCGATGCCCCCGCCGCCGCACGGCCCGCCGTCCCCCGCGCCGCCACCTCAGCCGCCGACGGTCGTTCCGGCACCGCCTCCACCGCACGTCGCACCACCGACGGTGATCACGCCACCGGAGCAGGCGCCATGAACGAGACCGCGAGCCTCCGGCTGCGCGCCGTCACGATGGTGGTCCTCGCCCTCGCTCTGGTCGGCGGCGTCCTCGGCGTCCAGATCGCGCACGGCGGCGGCACCTTCGAGCCCCTCAAGGTCGCCGACCCCTGCGTCGAGCGCGAGGTCACCAGCCGGGCCGACGGCATCGAAGGGCTCACCGAGCGACTGGTGCTGCTCGGCATCGACGGCGCCGCCTGCCGGCTCGGCGTGAGCCGGGAGGCCCTCACCCTCGAGCTCGGACAGGGTGGGGCCCGCTCCGACGCCGAGATCGACGCGCTGCGCGAGGGACTCAAGGAGGGGGTGCGGCAGATGGCCGATGACGGCACCCTGCCGCCGGCGTCCGAGCTCGTCGACGAGGCACTCGACTCCGCCGACCTGAACGGCTTCTTGGAGGCCGCGATCCGCGCGCTGCCGGACTCGGTGATCGACTCGGCGTTGAAGACCGACGACGTGCTCATCCGCGCGATCGACGACCTCGACCTGCGCGACCTGCTGCGCAACCTGAACAGCACCGACGAGCTGAACTCTCAGATCGAGGCCGCCGTCACCGAGGCGGTGAAGGAATCCCTCCTCGACCGGCTGCGCAACCTGGTCTAGCCAGTGGGGGCGTCGGGGTCGAGGAGGAGGACGCCGTTCGCGTCCTCTCGCAGATCGGGATCGTGCGCGAGCTCGTAGGCGAGGCGGGCGTGCAGCCACTCCGGGGTGGCGCCGTGCACGGCCAGGTCGGACTTGAGCTGCCCGGCATCTGCGCGCATCGCCGCGGCGAACGCGGGGTGCGTCATCAACGCCCGCCGATCGATCCGGCCTTCACGGTAGTCCCACACCGCCGCATGCAGCGACGGATCGTTGTGGCGGGCGAGAAGCTCGCGGAGTCGATCGGTCTCCTCGGGGGTCACTTGCCGGGTCCGTTCACGTCGGGTGCGTCGTAGCCGGCCTCCGGGAAGCCGAGATCGTGGATGCTGGCCACCAGGCTGGAGAACACACCAAGGAGCTCCTGGACCAGGATCAACAGTGCGTCGACCCGCGTGACCACCTTGCCCACGGCCCCGACGATCTTCTTCAACCGCTCGGCCTGGCGCCACGGGAGGACGGTGTCCTTGACGAAGTCGTCGAACGACTGCCCCCACGGAAGGATCTCGATGAGGTCCTGGACGGTGTCGAGCAACAGGTCCATGGCTTGGTACATGGCCTGGAGCCGGAAGCGGATGCCGGTGGTCAGCAGATAGATCGCGTACTCGTGGTCGTCGGCCTTGCCGCCGACCTTCTCCATCCAGGCCGCCGTCGCGGAGGCCGCCTTCCCAGACCAGTTCGGCGCGCCGCCGTACTCCGCGTTGCCCTGGTAGAAGGGCGGGCCGCCCGGCGGCTCTACCCAGTTGCCGGTGAACTTGGCCGGCACCCCACGGACGTCGGCGGAGACCTTGGTCCAGAACGCCGAGAGGTTGTCGAGGGCACCGATGACCTTGCCGAGCTTCTCCCAGTCGCCCTTGAGCTTCTCCCGGAAGATACGGAGGGGGTCGACGATCCCGGCCGCGGTCGTCCAGCCGCTGATCGAGTCCAGGCCCACGATGTACTCGACGTTCTCGGAGAACTGGAGCAGCTGATCGAAGCCCTCGAAGCCGTTCACCTCGGCGGTCACGAAGGAGTAGTCGTGCACCCACACACTCGGATCACCGCCCATGTAGACCGGCGCCGGCCCTGAGTCGGTGTCCATGACGGCGTCGATCTTCGCCGCCTGCGCCGCATCCACGGACTGGTAGTCGTCGGCCATCTTCGTCAGGGCCAGGCCCGCGTTGCTGAATGCGGTGAACGCCGTCCCGCGGGTGCCGTAGTCGTCGAGGAGCTCGACGCGCAGGTCGTCGTTGGCGACCCGGGCGATCTCGTTCAGGAAGGTGCCGCCGGTGTCGACGTGCACGTTGTTCTCCACGCAGGTGCGCGCCATGCCGACCGCGAGGGCCAGCCGGTGCATGTCCAGGCCGGCGCCTCGCACCACTTCAGGATCGACGGAGAAGCCACTCACGCACAGTCGATTCCCCACGACGGCCGCCGGGGAACCCGGGACCGTCGTCGTCGAGTCGATGCCACCGGTCATCTAGGGTGGCCCGGTGCAGCGCATCCTCGTGACCGGCGGTGCCGGGTTCATCGGCTCCAACTTCGTCCACCACCTTGTCGACCACACCGACGCGGCCGTGACCGTCCTCGACAAGCTCACCTACGCGGCATCCCGCGAGTCGATCGAGGGTCTGCCGTCCGAGCGGGTCTCGCTCGTGGTCGGCGACGTCGCCGACCAGCCGCTGGTCGAACGCCTCGCCGGCGAGCACGACGCGATCGTGCACTTCGCCGCCGAGTCGCACAACGACAACTCGCTGAGCGAGCCCGGCCCGTTCATCCAGACCAACATCGTCGGCACCTTCTGTGTGCTGGAGGCGGCCCGCAAGCACGGCACCCGGCTCCACCACATCTCCACCGACGAGGTCTACGGCGACCTCGAGCTCGACGACCCCGCGCGGTTCACCGAGGCCACGCCGTACAACCCGAGCAGCCCCTACTCCGCAGCCAAGGCCGGGTCCGACCACCTGGTGCGCGCCTGGGTGCGCAGCTTCGGCGTCCAGGCCACGCTGAGCAACTGCTCGAACAACTACGGCCCCTGGCAGCACATCGAGAAGTTCATCCCGCGCCAGATCACCAACGTGCTCGACGGCGGCCGCCCCAAGGTCTACGGCGCCGGCACGAACGTGCGCGACTGGATCCACGCCGCCGACCACTCCTCGGCGGTCCTCACGATCCTCGAGCGCGGCTCGATCGGCGAGACCTACCTGATCGGCGCCGACGGGGAGAAGAACAACCTCGAGGTCGTCTCGATGATCCTCGAGCACCTCGGCCGTCCGGCCGACGACTACGACCTGGTCGCCGACCGCGCCGGTCACGACCTGCGCTACGCCATCGACTCCACCAAGCTGCGCACCGAGCTGGGCTGGACGCCGTCCTACTCCGACTTCGGCGCCGGCCTGGCGGACACCATCGAGTGGTACCGCGAGCACGAGGACTGGTGGCGCCCCCACAAGGACGCCACCGAGGCGGCCTACGCCGCCAAGGGCCAGGCATGAGCACCCCAAAGGGCACCCCGTGAGCGGGACCGACCTCGCCGTCGAGACCACCCCCATCCCGGGTCTGCTCGTCGTCCGGCTGCCCGTGCACGCCGACGCTCGCGGCTGGTTCAAGGAGGGGTGGCAGCGCGCGAAGATGACCGCTCTCGGCCTCCCCGACTTCGGACCGGTGCAGCAGAACGTCTCGTTCAACACCCGCCGCGGCGCGACCCGTGGCATCCACACCGAGCCGTGGGACAAGTTCGTGTCGGTCGCCACCGGACGCGCGTTCGGGGCGTGGGTCGACATGCGCGAGGGCCCCGCCTTCGGCACCGTGTTCACCATCGAGCTCGACCCGTCGGTGGCGGTGTTCGTCCCGCGCGGCGTCGGCAACAGCTACCAGACCCTCGAGGACGGCGTCGCCTACAGCTACCTGGTCAACGACCACTGGCGTGCCGGTGAGTCCTACCCGGCGCTGGACCTCGCCGATCCGGACGCCGCGATCGACTGGCCGATCCCGCTGGCCGAGGCCGAGATCTCCGAGAAGGACAGGCACAATCCGCGGCTGGCCGAGGTCACCCCCATGGAGCCGTTGCGCACGCTCGTGCTCGGCGCCGGCGGCCAGCTCGGCCGGGCGCTCGTGGCTGCGATCCCCGGCGCCGTCGGGGTCACCCGGGCCGACCTCGACATCGCCGACGCCGCAGCCGTCGAGGCCTGGCCGTGGCACGAGTACGACGTCGTCGTCAACGCAGCCGCCTACACCGCCGTCGATGCGGCCGAGACGCCCGAGGGGCGCGCCGAGGCCTGGCGGGTGAACGCGGTGGCGCCGGCCACCTTGGCCCGGGTCGCCAACGAGCACCGCCTCCTGCTGGTGCACTACTCCACCGACTACGTCTTCGACGGCCACCTCGCCCACCACGTCGAGGACGAGCCACTGGCCCCGCTCGGCGTCTACGGCCAGTCGAAGGCCGCCGGCGAGCTGGCCGTGGCCTGCGCGGAGCGGCACTACCTCCTGCGCACGTCGTGGGTGATCGGCGAGGGCCACAACTTCGTCCGCACGATGCAGCGCCTGGCCGGCGACGGCGTCTCGCCGGCCGTGGTCGACGACCAGTTCGGCCGCCTCACCTTCACCGACGAGCTCGTCCGCGCGACCCTTCACCTCATCGACTCCGGCGCCGGCTACGGCACCTATCACGTGAGCAACGGCGGCGATCCGATGTCCTGGGCCGACGTCGCACGCCGCGTCTTCGAGCTCAGCGGGCGCTCGGCCTCCGATGTCGGCTCCACGACCACCGCCGAGTACGGCGCCGGCAGGTCGCTCGCGCCGAGACCCCGGCACAGTGAGTTCGACCTGACCCGGATCCGGGCCACCGGCTTCGAGCCGGAGGACGCCTCGGCAGCGTTGGAGCGCTACTGCGGGACGGCGTCGCGCCCGTAGTCGTCGTGGAGGCGACAGATGTCGTCCTCCTCGCAGTAGGCGCCGAGCTGCACCTCGATGAGGACCAGCAGCTCCTCGCCGTCGTTGGCGATCCGGTGGGCCTGACCGATGTCGACGCGCACCGACTCACCGGGACGCACCACGAGCGTGGAGCCGTCGATGACGCACGTGGCGCGGCCCGAGACGACGGTCCAGTGCTCGGCTCGGTGGGCGTGGGTCTGGTAGCTGAGCCGATGCTCGGGATGCACCGTGATCCGCTTGACCTTGTAACCGGGGCCTTCGTCGAGCACGGCCCAGGCACCCCAAGGACGCGTGACGTGGTCGCCGCTCACAGGCTCTCCGATTCCGTTGCCGGTTCTCTTGCAGGGTGAAACTGGTGAGTAACCTACTCTAGACCCTGCCCCCAGGCCTCAGCGCCGACGCAGGCTCGCCAGGGCGGGCCGGACGTCGGCGAGGTAGACCAGCGCGGCGATCAGCAGGGCCAGGTTGATCAGCGTCAGCCCGATCGGCACGAAGTACAGCAGCACGCCGATGCCGAGGATCGTGTTCCAGGCGGTCTTGGTGAGCTTGTTGGCGGCGTCATAGGCCTCGGCGGGGTACAGCAGCGAGTTGACGAAGCTGAACACCGCGATCGCAAGGCAGGCGAGCGAGACCACCGCCATCACATCGGCCTGGATCTGGAACACGTTCATGGTGCGGGACAGCCTAGATCACGGCCCCCCGGCACTGCCCCCGCTCGACGCTGACCCGTCAGCTATAGCGGACGGGTCAGCGCAAGATCGACGGTGACCCGTCAGCTATGGCTGACGGGTCAGCGCAAGGAGGGAGAGAAATGGGCCGAGCCCCGCAGCTCATACCTGCGGGGCTCGGTGGGGGTGGCCGGCGGGCCGGCCGACCTGACGGGCAGGCCTCCACTTTCAGAACAGTGAGAGCTGCCCGTCGTCGTCTCTTCAGGCCGACGGCGCCTGGGTGCTGCTGCCGGCGCTGGAGCCGGTGTTGCTCGAGGTGTTGCTCGAGGTGCTGGCCGAGGTGCTGGCCGACGCGGACGAGGCGGGGGCAGCGGTCTTCTTGGCAGCGGGCTTCGCGGCCGGCTTCTTCGCCGCGGCCTTCTTGGCCGGCGCGGTCTTCTTCGCGGCGGGCTTGGAGGCCTTCTTCGCAGCCGGCTTGGTCTTCACGGCGGGCTTGCGCGGGGCGGGCTTGGTCGCGGTCTCGGTCTTGGCGGCCGGGATGGTGGTGTTGACCTTCACCTCGACGGTCGCGCTGGAGGGCAGCTTGGTGCCGCGGACGACGGCCTCGCCGCGCTTGGCGAGGTCACCGTAGGCGTCGCCCAGGACGGTCTGGACCTTGGCGGGGAACGCCTTGGCCTCGGCCTGGAGCTCGGCGACGCGAGCCTCGATCTGGGCACGACGGGCGGCGGCACGCTCCTGGGCGGTGGCACGCAGCTTGTCGGCGTCGAAGTCGGAGGCGCCCTTCTGCACGTCGGTGACGAGGGTCTCGACGTCCTTCTGGTATCCGGCCAGCTTCTTCTGCACGTCGGCGACGTACTCCTTGACGGTCGCGACGGCGAGGTCGCCGGCACCGACGTAGGCGTACAGCGGGGTGCGGACGGCGGCGGGGATCTCGAGGGACTTGAAGTCGATCTTGGTCTTGGCCATGATTCAGCGCTCCTTCTTCTCTGTCTTGCTCTTCTTGGTGGTCTTGTCGGTCTTGCTGGACTTCGGCGTCTCGCCGGCGGCGTCCTGGCCGACGGTGTCGCGTTCAGCGGCGTTGAGCGCGAGGAACGACGAGTAGACGTCGAGCAGGGACTGCTTCTGCCGCTCGGTGAGGCCGACGTCGCCGAGGACGGCGAGCTCGACCGACGAGACAGCTCCGTCGCCGGGACCGGGCCCGACGATTCCGGCGCGCAGGTAGAGCTGCTCGGCGGAGATGCGCAGCGCCTTGGCCAACTGCTGGAGGACGTCGGCCGACGGCTTGCGCAGGCCGCGCTCGATCTGGCTCAGGTAGGGGTTGGACACCCCGGCCTGCTGGGCGAGCTGGCGCAGTGAGAGCCGCGAGGCGACCCGCTGCTCCTTGAGGTACTCGCCGAGCGACTCGACGGCCTCTCCCACCTTGCTCTTCGCCATGCCTCCACAGTGCTAGCAACAGCTAGCAAAATGCAAACTCTGCAAGCGTGGGACTGGTCACACGACGCCGGCGCGGCGCAGCGGACCGGCTCAGAACACCGCCCGGATCTCCCCCACCCGCACTCCGCCGCCCAGCAGCGGCAGCTCCCCGGTCGCGTCCACCGCGGAGGAGTCGATGCCGGATCGCCGCAGCGCGGCGGCCATCAGCACCGGCCGCACCCGCGGGGCCCCGTCGTCGGTCTTGAGCGCGAACGCCCGGCCGTCGGGGAGGGCGACGGCGTAGCACGACTCCGCGCCGGCCTTCCCGATGACTCCGGGCAGCGCCCGCAGCAGCGCCAGCTCGTCGCGATGGGTACCGGAGACGAACTCGGGGTAGGCCCGGATCGCGTCGGCGATGCGGCGCGCGGGCCCCTCCTCGGCCACGGCGAGCGCGCGGAACGCACGCGCCAGCCCGGTCAACGACGTCGACAGCAGCGGGGCGCCGCACCCGTCGACCGCCACGACCGCGACCGGCTCTCCGGTGACCTCGGCGAACGTCTCGGCGATCGCGACCTGGAGGGGGTGGGTGGGCTCGAGGTAGGTGGCGGTGTCCCAGCCACGGAGCACGCAGGTGGCGAGCATCGCCGCGTGCTTGCCCGAGCAGTTCATCGAGATCGAGTCGCGTTCGCGCCCGGCCCGCAGGGCGCCCTCGCGCGCGACGTCGTCGAGGGGGAAGTCGGCAGGCGTCTGGAGGTCGGCCTCGGTGAGCCCAGCGCCGGCGAGGATCCGCCGGACGCCGTCGAGGTGGAAGTCCTCCCCGGAGTGCGACGCGCACGCCAGGGCGAGGAGGTCGTCGGGAAGGTCGAGCCCCAGACGCACCATCGCCAGCGCCTGGATCGGCTTGTTGCACGAGCGCGGCAGGATCGGCACGTCGACCGCACCGATCGCCCACTCCACCGCGCCGTCGGGAGCAAGCGCGACCACCGACCCGTAGTGGTGCCCCTCCACGAACCCGGAGCGGACGATCTCCGCGACGACGGGAGCGCCCGACTGGTCCAACTTCATAGTGCCCATGAAGTCAGGTTATCGACGCGAGTTTGGCATGATCTGGTCCGTGTCGAGCCCCCAACACTGTCCGACCGCGCGCGAGCTCGACGACCTCGAGCTGATCGCGTCCGGCGCCGCCCCCGTGAGCGCCTTCGGGACGCCGGACAGCCCGCTGACCCTCACGCTGCCGGACGATCTGGTCGCCGAGCCGACCGTCGAGCTGGTCGACCCCGAGGGCCTGCCCCTCGCGCGGGCGCACCTCGAGGCCGACGGCTCGCGCCGCGTCGAACCGCTGACTCACGCCGAGTACGGCCCGTTCCGGCGCCTCTACCTGCGCCCCGACGACGTCCGCGCCCGCTACGCCGGCCGCACGTTCGTCCCGGTGACCGGCCCGGTCACCGACGTCCAGTTCGACCAGCTGCAGACCCTCGGGCCGCTCGTCCTGCTCGCGCTGGTCGGTCACGGCACTCCCGAGCTGTCCGCGCCCGCGCTCCTGCGGGCCACCCTGCGGGTGGCCGACCTGCTGCCGGACGCCGCGGTGGTCGCCGTCCCGCTCGCCACCCACGACGACGCCGAGGCCGACCACCGGCTCGGCTTCGAGGTCGCCGGTGCCTATGCCGGCGACGACCCGGTCGTCGGGCTGACCGACGCCGGCGAGCCACTCCCCCAGCTCGACGACATCATCGACGCCGACCTGCCCGAGCCCGAGCGTCAGGGCCTGGTGCTCTTCTTCACCGGCCTGTCCGGCAGCGGCAAGTCGACCCTCGCCCGTGCGCTGATCGACCGGCTCCTCGAGCACGGCGGACGCAGCGTCACCAGCCTCGACGGCGACGTCGTGCGCCGCAACCTGTCGGCCGGACTCACGTTCAGCAAAGCCGACCGGGAGACCAACATCCGCCGGATCGGCTGGGTGGCCGCCGAGATCAGCCGGCACGGAGGCGTCGCGGTGGTCAGCCCGATCGCGCCCTTCGCCGAGACCCGCGCCCAGGTGCGCGAGATGGTCGAGGACGCCGGCGGCGCCTTCTTCCTGGTCCACGTGGCCACCCCGCTGGAGGAGTGCGAGCGACGCGACCGCAAGGGCCTGTACGCGAAGGCGCGCCGCGGTGAGATCCCGGAGTTCACCGGCATCTCCTCCCCTTACGAGGAGCCCGAAGACGCCGACGTCCGGGTCGACACGACCGGTCGCAGCATCGATGATGCCCTCGGCGACGTCATCGCCGCACTCGCGGAGGCCGGATACCTCGACCTGACCACCCCTGTCTCGGAGGAGCAACGCTGATGGACCTCTTCACCGCCACGGCACTCGGCATCCTCGCCGCCGGCTTCTTCGTCGGCATCGTGGTCGGCCTGACCGGCATGGGCGGCGGGGCGCTGATGACGCCGGCGCTGCTGTTCTTGGCCCCCCACCAGTCGGCTGCGGCCGTCGTCGCGGCCGACCTCACCGCCGCCGCGGTCTACAAGACCGGCGGCGCGTTGGTCCACTCCAAGGAGGGCTCGCCCAACCTCCAGCTCGCGAAGTGGCTGATCCTCGGCTCGGTCCCGATGGCCCTCCTCGGTCCGTATGCGATCAAGACCTTCACCGACCCCGAGAACCTCGACCAGACCCTGAAGTTCGCGATCGGCATCGCCCTGCTGCTCGCGGCCGCCACCTACGCGCTGCGGCTCTACATCAACCTGCGCCGCGTTCGCTCCGGGGGCTACCTGGGGGATGAGAACCCGCGGATCCGGCCGGTGCCGACGTTCCTGGTGGGCGCGCTCGGCGGCCTCCTCGTCGGCATCACCAGCGTCGGATCCGGCTCGGTCATCATGGTCGCGCTGCTCATGCTCTATCCGGGGCTCTCGGCGGTGAAGCTCGTGGGCACCGACCTGGTCCAGGCCGTCCCGCTGGTGCTGGCCGCGGCCATCTCGAACATCGCCATCCACGGTCTCGACTGGGAGCTGCTGATCCCGCTGCTCATCGGCTCGATCCCGGGCACGATCCTCGGCAGCCGACTGGCACCTCGGGTCCCGCAGTCGTTCATCCGGCGGGCGATCGTCGTGGTGCTCACCATGTCGGGCGTCGCCCTGCTGGGCAAGGCCGGCTGGGAGCCGTTCGGCAAGGACGGTGCGCCGTACTTCATCGCCGCCACCGGTGTCGCCATGATCGTCCTGGTGCCGCTGGTGTGGGGGGTCCTGCGCAAGGGCCAGGGCCTGCCGATGTTCGGCGCGCCCTACGTCGCGGACCTGGAGGGCACCAGCGAGGCAGACCGCAAGGCCTCGCCGTCCCACTGAGCGGCCGCATCGGCAGCAGGTGGGCACCCGATGACTCCCGGACGCCGAGGATCGCCGACGAACCGGCTCCTGATCGTCCTGGTCATGGTCGTGCTGACCCTGCTCTCGCTCATCCTGCTCAAGGGCGACGGACCCGGCTCGGGCGAGATGCTGATCGCCTTCACCCAGGAGAACGGCGTCAACTCCCGCGACCTGCCGATCCTCGGGCTGTGGCTCACCGGCATGGTCGCGTGCGGCGTCCTGCTCTGGCGGGAGCGCTGACCCGTCCACTGCTCAGGCACCACGCCGAAGTATGGTGACAGGATCGACATACTCGTCGTGTTCGTGCCGATCCGGGCGCGCGGCTACGATGCTGGCTGCTGTACGTACCGAACGCGCTGTCCTTCGAGAGGGCCCCATCTCACCTATGACCACCACGCATGCCGACTACCGGTTGAGCCAGCTGGATCAGCTGGAGGCGGAGTCGATCCACATCTTCCGCGAGGTCGCCTCGGAGTTCGAGAAGCCGGTCTTGATGTTCTCTGGCGGCAAGGACTCCATCGTGATGCTCCGCCTGGCCGAGAAGGCGTTCTATCCGGCGAAGATCCCGTTCCCGATCATGCAGATCGACAACGGCCTGGACTTCCCCGAGGTCATGGAGACCCGGGACAACTGGGTGAACCGGCTCGGCGTGAAGCTGGTCGTGGCCTCGATCGACGACGCGATCGCGCGGGGGATCGTGGTCGACGACGGGAAGACCTCCCGCAACCGGCTGCAGACCCCGACGCTGTTGAACGCGATCGAGGAGAACGGCTTCACCGCGGCGTTCGGTGGCGGCCGGCGCGATGAGGAGAAGGCCCGCGCCAAGGAGCGCGTCTACTCCCACCGCGACGAGTTCGGCCAGTGGGACCCGAAGAACCAGCGCCCCGAGCTGTGGAGCCTGTACAACGGGCGGCTGCATGCCGGGGAGCACATGCGGATCTTCCCGATCTCGAACTGGACCGAGCTGGACGTGTGGGACTACATCCGTCGCGAGGACATCGAGATCCCCAGCATCTACTTCGCCCACCAGCGCCGCGTGTTCGAGCGCGACGGGATGCTGATGAGCGAGACCCCGCTCAACCCGCTGCGGTCCGGAGAGACCGTCGAGGAGCGCACCGTCCGGTTCCGCACCTGTGGCGACATGACCCTCACCGGCTGCGTGGAGTCCTCCGCGGCCACGCTGGACGACATCATCGAGGAGATCTCGGTGGCCCGGCTCACCGAGCGGGGCGCCACCCGTGGTGACGACCGGTTCTCCGAGGCCGCCATGGAAGACCGCAAGAAGGAAGGCTACTTCTGATGGCCACCACCACTGGCCCTGCTGAGGGGCAGATGGATCTGCTGCGTTTCGCGACGGCCGGGTCGGTCGACGACGGGAAGTCGACGCTGATCGGCCGGCTGCTGTACGACAGCAAGTCGATCTTCGCCGACCAGCTCGACGCGGTGGAGAAGACCTCCGAGGCCCGCGGCGACGACTACGTCGACCTCTCCCTGCTCACCGACGGGCTGCGCTCCGAGCGCGAGCAGGGCATCACCATCGACGTCGCCTACCGGTACTTCGCGACCCCGAACCGCAAGTTCATCATCGCCGACACCCCCGGGCACGTGCAGTACACCCGCAACATGGTCACCGGCGCCTCCACCGCCGACCTGGGCCTGGTGCTGGTCGATGCCCGTCAGGGCCTGACCGAGCAGTCGCGACGCCACGCCGTCCTCCTCTCGCTGCTGCGGGTGCCGCACCTGGTGCTCGCGGTGAACAAGATGGACCTCGTCGACTACTCCCAGGAGGTCTACGAGAAGATCCACGCCGAGTTCACCCAGTTCGCCACCAAGCTCAACATCCCCGACCTGGAGGTCATCCCGATCTCCGCGCTGGTCGGGGACAACGTGGTCAACCGGTCCGAGAACATGACCTGGTACTCCGGCCCGACCCTGATGCACCACCTCGAGCACGTCCACGTCGCCTCCGACCGCGACCTGGTCGACGTGCGATTCCCCGTTCAGTACGTCGTGCGACCCAAGTCCGACGAGCACCACGACTACCGCGGCTACGGCGGCCAGGTCGCCGGCGGCGTCCTCAAGCCGGGCGACGAGGTCGTGGTCCTCCCCTCCGGCATGACCTCGGTCATCGAGGGCATCGACCTGTTCGACGAGGAGGTCGCCGAGGCGTTCCCGCCGATGTCGGTCACCGTCCGCCTCGCCGACGACGTCGACGTCTCCCGCGGCGACATGATCGCCCGCGTCAAGAACGCGCCCACGCCGTCCCAGGACATCGACGCGATGGTCTGCTGGATGACCACCACCCCGCTCAAGCCGCGGCAGAAGCTGGCCATCAAGCACACCACCCGCACCGCCCGCGCGCTGGTCAAGGACATCCAGTACCGCCTCGACGTCAACACCCTGCACCGCGACCAGGACACCAAGGAGCTCGGCGTCAACGAGATCGGCCGCGTCCAGCTGCGTACCACCGTCCCACTGCTGTGCGACCCCTACTCGCAGAACCGCACCACCGGCTCGTTCATCCTCATCGACGAGGCCACCGGCGTCACCGTCGGCGCCGGCATGATCAACTCCGGCAGCTGACCCACCGGACATCGCCGAAGGGCGGGCCGCACCACCAGGTGCGACCCGCCCTTCGTCGTCTCCAACGGAACCCTCACCGCCAACGTCCCCCGAGGAGGGTCAGGAGGTTTCGTCTGCGCTGTCGGGCTCGTTCCTCGCCCTCCAGCTTGCTCAACCTCCGTCGGACTCCCGGCACTCGGCGCACAGCCCGAACACCGTGAGGTGTCCGACGTCGGCGACGAAGCCGAGCTCGTTCTCCAGTCGCCGGGTGAGCAGTCCGGCGGTATCGACGTCGACGGAGATCACCGTGGCGCAGCTGCGGCACTTGAGGTGGAAGTGCTCGTGGTCGCCGACCGCGTGGTAGGTCGGCGCGCGGTCGGTGAGGTGGGTGTGGCGGATCAGGCCAAGATCCTCCAGCACGTCCAGGGTGCGGTAGACCGTGGACGCATTGACCGACGACGCCCGCTGCTGCACGTGGGCGAGGACCTCGTCGGGGGTCGCGTGGTCGAGCTCCTCGATCGCCTCGAGGATCAGCTCGCGCTGCGGGGTGAGTCGATAGCCGCGGGCCCGGAGGTCCGCGCGCCAGTCAGACACGCTGCAGTCTCGCCCACAGGTGCGGCTGCAGCTCCTGACCCTCGGCCTCCATGTCGTAGGCGTAGAGCAGGTCGCCCTCGACGTTCCCGTAGAGCCGAACGCCGGAGACGATCTCCTTGGCCGTCTCGGTGTAGCCGACGCCCGCCGTCCGGAGCTCGATCTTGCCGTCCTGGGCGGCGCCGTACCAGATCTCGCTGACGCCGATGTTGTGCGCCAGCACCAGCTCCAGCTTGCCCTCGGGGAGGCAGCGCAGGAAGCCGGCCTCCTGGGCGCCCTGGCGCAGGGTCTCGCCGTTCTCGTCGATCACCCACGAGCGGGCGAAGTAGTAGAAGAACGGACGACCGTCCTGCTGGAAGACGATCTCCTGCTTGTACTCGTAGGCGTCGATGGTCGGGTAGTCACCGCGGCCGTTTCCGTTCCACGTGCCGAGCAGCCACGCCACGGGGCCACAGTCGGGGTGCAGGTTCTCCGGGATCTGGAAGGGCATGGGCGCCAGTCTAGTGTTCGGTCGACCTTGCCCTGAAAGGACGAATGGCTCCGCGCGGGCGCTCCGGCCCGGATAATCAACCCCGGTAGTCGAGCGACGCGGCACGATGCGCTCGCCCAGCGGGTCCACGACCAGGCGTTCGGGACCCGCGTGCAGCCCGACACCGTCCAGGCGCTCGGGTGGGACCCCGCGACCGGCGAGGTCACCGACCCGTAGTCACGACCGTGGTCGGGTTCCGAGCAGCACGCGGGCCTCGTCCGGCGTCATCGGACGGCGCTGGGCCAGCTCGCCCATCGCCACGGCCCGCTCGACGAGCTGGCTGTTGCGCTCCACCGGGACGCCGCGGGCCAGGGTGAGCACGTCCTCCATGCCGACGCGCAGGTGGCCGCCCTTGCTGAGCGCGGCCAGGCCGACGGCGAGCGTGGTGCGGCCGATGCCGGTGGCGCCCCAGGAGGTGACGGCGTCCGGGAGTGCGGCGACCGCGGCGACGAGGGCGTCGGCGGTGCCGGGCATGCCACCGGGCACGCCCATCACGAAGTCGACGTGCACGCGACCGCCGTACGGCAGGCCGTGGGTCTTGAGCAGCCGGTGCAGGGCGGCCACGTGGCCGAGGTCGAACAGCTCGAACTCGGGCACGACCTCGCGCTCCTGGCTGAGCTGGTAGAGGTCGCTGATGAACGGCCACGGGTTCAAGAACACGTCGTCGCCGAAGTTGGTGGTGCCCATCGTCAGGCTGCACGAGTCGGGCGCGGCGTCGAGCACCTTGAGACGGTTCTCGAGCGGGTCGTGCACCGACCCACCAGTGGAGAGCTGGACGACGAGCCCGGTGTTCTCGCGCAGCGCCGCGACCGTGTCGGCCAGGCGGGCGGGCTCGAGGGTGGGCTGGTGCTCGTCGTCGCGGATGTGGACGTGCACCATGGCCGCGCCGGCGGCCTCGCACTCCTGGGCGGCGGCCACTAGCTCGTCGAGGGTGGTCGGGAGCTGGGGGCAGTCTGCCTTGCTCGTCTCGGCCCCGGTGGGGGCGACGGTGATGAGCAGGGCCTCGGGCGGCACGGTGGGTCGATCGGACATGCCCGCATGGTGTCAGACTTCGCACGTGCGAGCGGTCATCCAGCGGGTCGAGCAGGCCAGCGTCACCGTCGACGGCGACGTCGTCGGCTCGATCGAGGAGCCTGGGCTGCTGGTGTACCTCGGGATCACTCACACCGACGGGTCCGCCGAGGTCGAGTGGATGGCCCGCAAGACCTGGGGGCTGCGGATCCTTCGCGAGGAGCGGTCGGCCTCCGACGTCGGCGCGCCGGTGCTGGTGGTCAGCCAGTTCACTCTCTACGGCGACGCCCGGAAGGGCCGGCGCCCCACGTGGGAGGCAGCCGCACCCGGCCAGGTCAGCGAGCCGCTCTACGAGTCGTTCTGCGCCGAGCTCGAGGGGCTCGGCGCAACCGTGGCTCGCGGCGTCTTCGGCGCGGAAATGCGTGTCTCGTCGGTCAACGACGGCCCGTTCACCGTCGTCCTCGAGCGCTAAGCCTGGATCCAGGCCAAGCGTGATCGACCCGCGAATCGCCCGGTCCCGGCACCTCAGATCAGGTTCCGCGTCCGGGCGACCGCCAGCGCATCACTGCGGCGAGACACCGAGAGCTTGAGATAGATGCTCGACACGTGGGTCTTGACGGTGTTCTCCGAGACGAAGAGCGCGGCCGCGACGTCGGCATAGGTCGCCCCGCGAGCGAGTTCGTTGAGGACCGCGCGTTCGCGGGGACTCAGCGAGATCGACTGGCCGCTGGATCGAGCCTGTTCCCGCTCACGCGGCGTCGCCGTCGTCGCGGCGAAGTGCGCCACCGCACCGGCCTGACCTGCGACCGAGGCAAGTATCTCCTTCAGCCATGGGGTCGAGCAGCGGGCATCGAGTCGGTCCAGCAGCGATTCGACGGTCGCTCCATGGCGGCTCCACCCGTAGAACGGCGTCGCATTGCGACGCACGTCGGTGATCGTCACCGCCTCCTTGAGGCTCGCCAAGGCATCGGGCTCCTCGCCCAACGCGTCCAAGAGCTGCGCGACGCACACCAACGCCATGGCGCGAATCGGAGGTTGTGGGTGGCTCGGCCTCTCCGCCGCCTTGCGGAACGCCGCCACCGCTGCGCGTGGGTCCCCCCTCAGGTCCGCACGCAACCCGTCCACGAAAGCCTCCGCCGCAGCCGCACCGATCGTGCCGAGGCTCTCCGAAAGCTGGCGCAGCGTCAGGTCCTCATAAGAGAGGTTCGCATAGACGGCGCGCTCCACGGCCAGAGCGACGGTGAGATGGGCGGGAAGGGCCTCTGCCACCGGGAGCTTGAGCGGCATGTCGAGAATCCGCTCGGCCTCGACCACCGAGCCTCTCACCATGGCGATCCGGGCCTCGCGCATCCGCACCCAGTAGCGGGTGCACAGATCCGCGGGGTGGACCTCGACTCCTTCGTCCGGACCGCCAGCGAGGAGACGCTGCATTCGCATGACCCGATGCGGAAGGTCCATCATGCCCGCCAAGGCGAGTGCCAGCTCCGCCCGCGCGATGGCGAATCGCTCCAGTGGCGTCGTCCCCGAAGCCAACAACGCGATCGTCTCGTCGGCGGCCCTGCGGCAGATGTGCTCGCGGCCTTGCATGTACTCGGTGAAGGCCAGGTGAGACTTCGCGGATGCCGCGAACGCCACCAGACCCCGGCTGTGGAAGAGTCCGATCGCCATGGTGAGGTTCACCTCGGCGCGGGACAGGTCACCGAGCCAGTTCTGACAGATGCCGAGCTCGGTGAGCAGCACAGGAATGGTCGCGCCGCTCCCCGCGAACGGACTCACTGCGACCCCGACGCCGATTGGTGGCGGCCCCTGCGCCTGGGCCACCACGCGGATCGCGTTCGCCACCGCATCGGCGATCGGCTCCAGGCCCAGCCGGGCACGCATCATGCGAGCGCAGGCCACCTCGGTCTCCGGTAGGGGATCCGGCCCGAAGGCGGTCATCAGCACCTGGTCGAGCCAGTGCCGACTGGCAACGACGTCGCCGGCGAACCAGCGCTCGCAGGCGACCGCGAACCACGCCTGCGGATGGGCCGCGATCGAGCCGGGGAAGCGGCGGACGAACTCGGCGATCCGGAACCCGCCGTCGCGGCCGACGATCTCGATGCCCTCGGTCGCGAGAAGCTCTGCCGCCGCGTTCGGCTCGGCGACCGAGATCAGCCGGTCGAAGGAACGGGAGGTGTCGCCTCGCGCGATGTCGATCCGGACTGCCCGGGCCACGGTGGATCGCGCCCGGGCGACGTCGACCCCGCCGACCGCGATCCGGCGGCGGATCACGTCGGCCAGAAGCGGGTGGATGCGATAGCGCGCGTCGTCCGGATCGAGTCCATCGGTGTCCGGATCGGACAGCCGGGTCACCAACAACCCGCTCGTCTCCAGCGCTCCGAGGATGTCGCCGGCTGCCGCGTCGTGCGTGAGGTGCTTGGCGGTCGAGGCGCTGACGACCTCCTCGGTACCTACACAGAGCAGCAGGTGACGCTCGCGCGGCGCCAGGGAGCCGAAGACCTCGTCTGCCATCTGGTCGCCGGGGTGCGCGCTGTCGCGCCTGAATCGTTCGGCTGTGGCTCGCGGGTCGGGCTGCGCCGCGATTGCCCGAGCCGTCAACACCAGGACCGCCGCCCACCCCTGGGCGTGGGAGACGATCGAGCGCACCACGTCCGGGTCCGTGGTCTGCGCGTGGGACGCGACCAGCGTCGCGGCCTCCTCGCCGGACATGCGGAGCAGCGAACCGTGCAGCATGGTGAAGTGGCCGAGCATCTCGGGCACCAACCGAGTCAACGGTAGGTCCCATTGGGAGATCAGAAGCAGGCGGATCGTCTCCGGAGCGGTGCGCAGTCGCTCATCGATCAACTCGACGGCGCTGCACGGGAGTCGGTGGGCGTCGTCGATCACCACCAGATCGGGCACGCCGGCGTCCTCGCCGTCGGGGTCGGCCTTACCGGCCGCGCGATCGAGCAGGTCCGCGATCCGAGGTGCCGACCACGAGGCGTCGCCCTCCACCCAGTGCACGGGTCCGGCGCTGCCGCGTCGAGCCGCCGTGCGCACCCAGCCGGCGACTCCCAGCGTCTTGCCGGCACCGGGCGGCGCCACCAGGAGGGTGACGGCCCCGGCGGTCGCACGATCGATCTTCTGCCACAGGCCGACGCGGGCCAGATAGGTACGAGGCAGCCGCGGCACGTTCGGTGGTGCGTTGTGGGGTTCGCCTCCTGCCGCGCTACCAGCGCCGGCGAAGGTGCTTGGGGGACGCATCAACTCTTCTCCACCCTGGATCTGGGTGGCTCCAGAAGCTCGAGCGGTCCCCCACGCCGTCTCGTGAGTCCTGGGGCCGAACTGGCGGATGCGATGGCACTCCGGTCACCGCACTTGGGCGCGAACCCCGGAGTCGCACTCCGATGATATCGCCGCCGAGCGGTGGGCGCTCGGAGGTTCTCCAGGCGGGACTCCGGTGTCGATTCCGACCACGGCGTCGACCGGATCAATCGACGAACACCTCGCGCAACGCGGCCTCCTGCTCGTCACTCAGGTTGGTGAAGATCAGCTCGCCCATGGTCTCGCCCTCGAAGGCCGCCCGCAGCTTGTCGACCACCACGTCGGAGGCAAGGACGAACAACGCCGAGGTGCCCGGGATCACCTCGTCGCGCACCTTGTTGATGAAGGTGTCGTTGATGCCGACGTCGTTCAACGAGCCCGCCAGCGCTCCGGTCGCGGCACCCACCGCGGCGCCGATGAGCGGCATGAAGAAGATGAGCCCGAAGAGCAGCCCCCAGAAGGTGCCGCTCAGTGCGCCAGCTGCGGCGGTGTTGAACAACTGCTCGGTCTTGGGCTTGCGGCGTCCCTCCTCCCACGAGACGACCGCCGCGTCGTGGACGGTCAGGATCCGCTCCCGCGCCAGCCGCTGTACCACCGCGGACGCCTCCTTCGCGCCCGTCGGGGTGTCGTACCTCCACACGGTCAACGTGCCCATTTCGCGCTCCTCCGCACCAGCATGCTTCTCGTCAATCTCGCTTCACATAATTGGTTTCCGAGCCCGAAATCCCCTCACCCGAAATCGGTGAACACGCAAGCGACGTCAGCTCCTCTTACCGGGCAGTGACGGTTGCCCTTGACGCCGGATCGCAGCGCCGCACCGTGCTGGCTCACAGCGCCGCGCACCGCGTTGGGGGACGCCGGTCGCAGCCCGCTGATCTCACCCCGTTTCGGTGACCCGAGCGTGCGTACGCCGTCCCTACTGTCACCGCATAGACCGACGACGCCCAGCGAGCTCGGACTCGGGTACTCAGCAAGGGAGTGCGGATGAGCGCGACAGATACCACCACGCGAACTCCGGTGCTCACCTTCTGGACGATGACCGGGATGGTCGTCGGCAGCATGGTCGGTGCCGGAGTCTTCTCCCTTCCGCGTCGCTTCGCCACCGAGACCGGGATCCTCGGAGCGCTGATCGCCTGGACGATCGCCGGACTCGGCATGCTGATGCTCGCCTTCGTCTTCCAGCAGCTCGCCATCCGCAAGCCCGATCTCGACGCCGGCGTGTACGCCTACGCGAAGGCAGGCTTCGGTGAGTACCTGGGGTTCTTCTCAGCCTTCGGGTACTGGGCCAGCGCGTGCGTCGGCAACGTCACCTACTGGGTGCTCATCATGTCGACGCTGGGCGCGATCCTCCCGATCCTCGGGAACGGCGACACGATCCTCGCCGTCGGTGCGTCCAGCGTGTTCGTCTGGTTGTTCCACCTCCTGCTCCTGCGCGGCGTTCGGGAGGCTGCGGCGATCAACCGGATCGTCACGATCGCCAAGCTGGTCCCGATCCTGGTCTTCGTGCTCCTCGCGGTATTCGCCCTCGATACCGGCGTGCTGGCTGACAACTGGACCGGAGGCGCCGGCTACGACACGCTGTTCGACCAGGTTCGCGGCACGATGCTGATCACTGTCTTCGTCTTCCTCGGCGTCGAGGGGGCCAGCGTCTACTCGCGTCACGCCATCCGAAGGGAACACGTCGGTCGAGCCACGATTCTCGGGTTCGTCAGCGTGTTCTGTGTCTTCGCCTCCGTCACCATCGTCTCCTACGGGATCCTGCCGGCCTCCGAGATCGCCGAACTCCGGCAGCCCTCGATGGCCGGGGTCCTCGAGGCCGCCGTCGGCGAGTGGGGCCAGGTGCTGGTGAGCGTCGGCCTCATCGTCTCGGTCCTGGGCGCCTACCTGGCCTGGACGCTGATGGCGGCCGAAGTGCTGGTCGTAGCCGCCAAGGACGGCGACATGCCGCGGTTCCTGGCGGCGTCCGACGCCAAGGACGTTCCCATCGCCTCCTTGGTCATGACCTCGGCGCTGATCCAGCTCGTGCTGGTCGTCAGCCTCTTGTCGGAGGACGCGTTCAACTTCGCCCTCGACCTCACCAGCGCCCTGACCCTCATCCCGTTCCTGCTGGCCGCGGCGTACGCCCTCAAGATCGCCGTCAATGGCGATGGCTATGCCGAGCATCCGCGAGGACGCCGACGAGAGCTGGGTGTAGCGATCCTCGCCACGATCTACACCACCTTCCTTCTCTTCGCCGCCGGGCCCCGCTTCGTCCTCGTGTCGTTCATCGTCTATGCGCCGGCAACGATCCTGTTCGTGATGTGTCGTCGCGAGCAGGGCCGGACCTGGTTCTCGCCTCGCGAGCTGGTGATCCTGGCCGTCTCGGTGACCGGCGCGATCACCGGCGTCGTCGCGCTCGCCGCCGGATGGATCTCGATCTGACGAGGCATCCCCCCGCTCTGCACCACGCAGGAACCGATCCGGAAAGGAAGCGACCATGACCACTACGACCGAGCCCGACTGCGCTGAGCGTGTCCCGCACGGCGTGCACTCCGAGGTGGGGACCCTCCGTAAGGTTCTGGTCTGCTCCCCCGGACTGGCGCACCACCGCCTGACGCCGCGCAACAGCCACGACCTGCTCTTCGACGACGTCATGTGGGTGGAGCAGGCGAAGGCCGACCACGCCGAGTTCGTGGGCGAGCTCATCCGGCGCGGCGTCGAGGTCGTCGAGATGCACGACCTGCTGGCTCGCACGATGGAGACGCCGGGCGCCCGTGACTGGCTGCTGGACCGAAAGGTCACCCCGAACCAGGTCGGCCTGGGACTGGTGGACGCCACTCGCGACTTCTTGGAGTCGCTCTCGCCCGACGAGCTGGCCGTCCACCTGATCGGCGGCCTATCCCCTGCGAACCTGCCTGAGGAGAGCCGCTCGGAGTACCTCAGTCTCGCCCGGGAGTCGGTGGGTCCTCGCGAGTACCTCGTTCCGCCGCTCCCCAACACTCTCTACACACGCGACACCACGTGCTGGATCTACGGCGGAGTCACCTTGAACCCGCTGTACTGGTCCGCGCGGCGCGAGGAGACTCTGTTGATGAAGTGCGTCTATGAGTTCCATCCGGACTTCATCGACGCCAGGATCTGGTGGGGCGACCCGGAACTGGACTGGGGGTCCGCGACGTTCGAAGGCGGCGACATCATGCCCGTCGGCAACGGCGTCGTCCTGATGGGGATGAGCGAGCGCACCTCGCGACAGGCCATCACCCAGGTAGCGGCGGCCCTCTTCGCCCGGGGCGCAGCCCAGCAGGTGATCGTGGCGGGCATGCCCAGCCTGCGTGCGGCGATGCACCTCGACACCGTGTTCACCTTCGCCGACCTCGACATCGTCACCGTCTACCCGCGGATCGTCGAGGACATCCACACCTTCTCGCTCTACCCCACCAGCCCCGCACCCGGCGTGAAGGTGGTCGACGAAGGCTCGGCCAAGTTCGTCGACGTCGTCGCGCGGGCGCTCGGCCTGCACACGATCCAGGTCATCGAGACCGGCGGCGACGAGTACGCCGCCGAGCGCCAGCAATGGGACAGCGGCAACAATGCGGTGGCCCTCGAGCCCGGGGTGGTATTCACCTACGACCGCAACACCGAGACGAACGCACTGCTTGAGAAGGCCGGCATCGAGGTGATCCCGATCGCCGGTGGCGAGTTGGGCCGGGGTCGAGGCGGCGGCCACTGCATGACATGCCCCCTCATCCGCGACCCGGCCGGATACTGAGGACATCGTGGCCATCCGCCGCACTCGACCGCTCGCGCGTCTCGCGTGCGTCGTCACCCTCGTCTGCCTCGCGTCCGGCTGCGCCGACGACCGTACGGACGGTCGCGACGACCCCGACACGATCGTCGAGGACGAGCAGACCCAGCTCGCCGACCGCGCCTTCACGACGGACGTCGTCACCGGAGGGACGCTGGTTCCGGGGTCGATGATCGAGCTTTCCTTCGACCATGGCGTGATGGCCGCACGTGCAGGGTGCAACACCCTGGTCGGCCCCTATAGCGACGCGGACGGCATGCTGCGGTGGACGTCAGGGCCGGCGTCCACCTTGCAGGTCTGCCCCTCGGGCGGTCTGGACGCCCAGGAGAGATGGCTCGCCGACCTGCTGACCACCGGAATGAAGATGGATTCCGGGCCTGCGGACCTCACTCTGGTCTCGGGCGCGGTCCGCATGGAGTTGAACGAGGTGCCGGCGCCGACGCCGAACGGATCGAATCTGCTCGGCACCTCGTGGTCTCTCATGACGATCACCGAGCACGAGACCACCGCTCTGCTGCCCGAGGGCCTGGACGCACCCACGCTCGTCTTCGAGGTCAGCGGCAAGGTGAACATCACGACCGGGTGCAACCTCGCCCACAGCGCGGTCGACCCCGGCAGCGACACTCTGGTCTTCGAGCCGCCTGGGACTTCTCGGAGAGCCTGCCCCAGCGAGGAGGCGACCCGCATCGAGCGGCTGATCCTCTCGACCCTCGACGGGGAGGTCGATCACGAGATCGACCACACCGGGCTGCTCGTGCTCAGCCAGGGCGAACAGGCGCTCGCCTGGGCCGCTGCCCCGGCGTGAGCAACTCCCAAAAGCGCCGCGGTGACCCACGAGGCCATGGCTCGTGGGTCACCGCGGATCTTGCGCGTCGCTCTTGGACGGCAGGATCAGGCTTCGCTGGGGAATCACTGATCAATGAGGGTGGATGCCAGCGTCGTTCGGGTGGTGGCCTGGCAAGGAGTCGGCGCGCAGGCAGACTGGGCGTCTTTCAAGCGTCCGGCAACGCCGCCAGGGTGCCGCCCGGGCGGCGCTGGCGCCGTCCCGGCGTTGATCAGTGGTCGCCTAGAGGGCGACGGTCACCTCGGCGACGCTGCCCACGGCCGCCTGCACGCTGCGGTCTACCGGGTCGGCCTTCGGGGCGAGGGTGCGCAGGGTCCACTGACCCTCGCCGGCGAAGAACCTGAAGTGCCCGGTGGCCGAGGTCGGGACCTCGGCGGTGAACTCACCGGTCTTGTCCAGCAGCCGAACGTAGGCGTTGCCCACCGGCTCGCCGGCCCGCACTACCTGCCCCTGGATCACCGCCTCCTTGGCGACGTTGACGCCGTCGAGCGAGAGGCCGCCTTCAGTTGCTCCGCACATCTCAGGCCTCCCCGGGCTCGTCACCGAGGGCGATCGGAACGCCCACCAGCGAGCCGTACTCGGTCCACGAACCGTCGTAGTTCTTCACGTTCTGGTGGCCGAGGAGCTCCTTGAGCACGAACCAGGTGAGCGAGGAGCGCTCGCCGATCCGGCACAGGGCGATGGTGTCCTTGGAGTCATCGATGCCGACCTCGTCGTAGAGCTTCTTGAGCTCCTCGTCGGACTTGAAGGTGCCGTCGTCGTTGGCGTTCTTGCTCCACGGCACGTTGAGCGAGGTCGGGATGTGTCCCGCGCGCTGCGACTGCTCCTGGGGCAGGTGCGCCGGAGCGAGGAGCCGTCCGGCGTACTCGTCGGGGCTGCGGACGTCGATCAGGTTCTGGACGCCGATCGCGGCGACGGCGTCGTCGCGGAAGGCGCGGATCGAGCGGTCCTGCTCCTGGGCGGTGTAGCTGGTCCGCGCCCGCTCGGGGAGGACGTCGGTGAGCTCGCGGGAGTCGAGCTCCCACTTCTTGCGGCCGCCGTCGAGGAGCTTGACGTCCTGGTGGCCGTAGAGCTTGAAGTACCAGTAGGCGTAGGCGGCGAACCAGTTGTTGTTGCCGCCGTAGAGGATCACGGTGTCGTCGTTGGCAACACCCTTGCTCGAGAGGAGGTCCTCGAACTGGGCCTTGTCGATGAAGTCGCGGCGCACCTGGTCCTGAAGCTCGGTGGTCCAGTCGAGCTTGATCGCTCCCCGGATGTGGCCCTTGTCGTAGGCGGTGGTGTCCTCGTCGACCTCGACGATCACGATGCCGTCGGTATCGAGGTTGTCCTCGACCCACTGGGCCGTGACGAGAGCGTTCTCGCGGGTCATGTCGTGTTGCCTTTCGGTTGGGTGCTGCAGATGCGGCGGGAGTCGGAGAGAGGTACGGCGGGCCTTGGGTTCGCTCGGCCGGGCGGCATGACGACATGCCAGAACGCGGGGACGAGCGGGCAGCCTGCTGAGCCGAGGTCAATAGTGCACTATGTCAGTCGAGATTAACTGGACATGCGCGCACACCTGGCAACGAGGTGCCCGTCAGAGCATTCGACACAGCGCAGAGCGCGTACGGCAGTGATCCACTGCCCGGCGCTTGGTCAGCCATGTCGTCGACATATGAGGAACAGTACGGATGGAAGCCGGTTCATTCCCGCTTTGGTCTCACTATGTGAGCACAGTATCCACTATTCGAGATCACCCGCCGGCGAAGGGCGGCAGGAACTCGACCGAGTCACCCGGCGACACCCACACCCCACCGGGATCCTCGGTCGCCACCGGACGATCGCCGACCAGCACCGAGCACACCGCCAGGACGTCGGCGAGGCGGGTGTCCGGGTGTGCGGCGAGCACGCGGGCGCGAAGCTCCCGCAGCGTGATCGGCTCCTCGACGGCGACAGCCTCGGCGTCCACCCCGGCGGCGGCACGAGCCGAGGCCCAGTAGCGGACGGTCACGACGCCGGTCTCACCGGTTGCCGAATCGATGCGGGCGTGGCTCACGCTTCGGTATTCTGGCCCCTGGCCGCTCGGCGGTCGACCCGGCCGGAGCCCAATGTCGTGTTTCGGTCTCACCCGCACCGCTGGGAGGGACCCGATGATGATCAGCGCCCCACAGGCCATCCGATGAGCGCCCTACTCCTGCTGACCAGCGCCCTCCAGCCGTCGGCCGAGGTGCTCCCGGCCCTCGCTCTCCTCCCCCACCACGTGCGCGTGCTGCCCGCCGAGGCAAGCGCCCTACTGGAAGCGCCGACCTCCGACGTCCTCCTCGTCGACGGGCGCCAGGACCTCGTGGGAGCGCGCAGCCTGTGCCGCCTGGTCCGCACCACCGGCACCGACGAGCCGATCGTCCTGATCGTCACCGAGGGCGGTCTCGCGGTCGTGACGCACGACTGGGGCGTCGACGACGTCGTCCTGCACACCTGCGGTCCCGCCGAGCTCGACGCGCGGATCCGCCTGGCCACCGGACGCGCCGCGGCCGGCCGGGAGGCGGCCGACCCCGACTCGCACGTCATCCGCTCCGGCGAGGTCGTGGTCGACGAGGCCACCTACACCGCCCGCATCGGATCGCGCGCGCTCGACCTCACCTACAAGGAGTTCGAGCTCCTCAAGCACCTCGCTCAGCACCCGGGCCGCGTGTTCACCCGTCAGCAGCTGCTCCAGGAGGTGTGGGGCTATGACTACTTCGGCGGCACCCGCACCGTCGACGTGCACGTCCGCCGGCTGCGCGCCAAGCTCGGCACCGACAACGAGACCCTGATCGGCACCGTCCGCAACGTCGGCTATCGCTTCGTCGTCCCAGCCGCCGAACAGGATGCCGTCGACGACGCCGACCGCCTGGCCTCCGGCGCGCATCGCGTACCCGAGACCAGGTCCTAGCCTGGATTCACCACCCGGAGGCGGACTGGACGGCCCAAACCTGAACTTGTCGGGCGGGATATCGGCCCCCAAGTTCAGACTTCCCCGGTCGACCGGGGAAATCCCGCCCCCGCGCTACCGCAGCTTCGGCCGCACGTGCAGCCCGACCTCGGGGTCGACGATGACCTCCTGAGCCGCGGCGACGCCGTCGACCATCAGCTCGGCGTCGAGCGGGGTGTTGCGCTTGAGCAGCGCCAGCGCGATCGGGCCGAGCTCGTGGTGGCGGGCGGCCGAGCCGACGAAGCCGATCGCCTTCTCGCCCAGCAGCACCTCCGCGCCGGTCTCGGGAAGCCGGTTCTCGGAGCCGTCGAGGTGCAGCAGGGTCAGCCGGCGCGGCGGTCGGCCCAGCGTGTGCACCCGGGCCACGGTCTCCTGACCGCGGTAGCAGCCCTTGTCCAGATGCACCGCGCTGCCGATCCAGCCGGCCTCGTTGGGGATCGTGCGATGGTCGGTGTCGACGCCGAATCGAGCCTCGCCGCGCGCGATGCGCAACGCCTCGTAGGCCCACAGGCCCGCGGGCGGCTCGGTGGCGGCGGCGTAGGTCGTCAGGTCGGCGCGCGGGATCAACCGGTGCCCGGTCGAGGGGCGCCAGGTCAGCGCCAGCTCGGGCGTCACGTCGGTGATCTCGACGCGCGACATGAACTTCATCCGCTCCAGGAACTCCACCAGCGCGGCCGAGGCGCCGGGCT
The DNA here is from genome assembly GCF_037936805.1 of Nocardioides epinepheli. Taxonomy (NCBI): domain Bacteria; kingdom Bacillati; phylum Actinomycetota; class Actinomycetes; order Propionibacteriales; family Nocardioidaceae; genus Nocardioides; species Nocardioides epinepheli. Next base: position 596,730 of record NZ_JBBMMC010000001.1, read on the forward strand.
CGGTCCACACGGTGAGCGCCGTGCCGTCGTCGTGACCGCGGAACTCGTGCTCGACGTGACCCTGGGGGCTCAGGATCAGCGCCTGGGTCTCGACGCCGGGCTCGAGGTCGCGCAGATGCTGGGTGGTGAGGTCGTGCAGCCAGGTGAGCCGATCGGGGCCCTCGATCCGGAGCACATCGTGGTGGGAGAGGTCGACGAAGCCCTCGCCCGACTCCAGGATCCGCTGCTCGCCGTTGAACGAGCCGTAGTGGGCCGCCACCGCGGCATCGACGCCATTGCCGGCGACCGCACCGTCGAGTTCGAGGAGGGGGCTGCTCATGTCCATCACTGTGCCAGAACGCCGTCGTCGGCCCCACTGTTCCCCGTCCGGCCGGCCAGCGACGCGCCCGACAGGCGCCACTAGGCTGGCGCGATGAGTCGACCACTCGCCGTGAAGATCACCTGCGGAGCCGAGGCGGCCGAGCGGGCCAACCAGGGCCTGACGGTCTCGGCCGCGGCGGTGGCGGCCGGCGCCGAGGTGTCGTTGTGGCTCACCGGGGACGCCGTGTGGTTCGGCGTCCTGGATCGCTGTCCCGATCTCGGCCTGGAGCACGCCACCGCCGCGAGCGACCTGGTGGACGCCGTGCGCACCGGCGGCCAGATCACCGTCTGCTCCCAGTGCGCGCTGCGCCGCGGCCTCACCGAGACCGACCTGGTCGAGGGAGCCCGGATCGCCGGAGCCGCGGCGTTCGCCGAGTACGTGCTGCGCCCCGACGTCCAGGCGCTGGTCTACTGATGTCGGCCGACCGGCTCGCCGCACTCGACGCCGTCCGGGAGGCCTGCGTGGCCGGGGACGGGGTGGATCCGCTCGACGAGGCGGTCGCCCTGGCCCTCAAGCACCACGGGCTCGACGGCGCCGACCTGTGGGCCGAGGACGGCGGCTTCGCGCTGGTCCGCGACGAGGAGCTCACTCTCGCCGTCGCGCCGCAGGCACGCGGGAGGGGGATCGGACGACGTCTGGCCCAGAAGGCCACCGAGACGGGTACCGCCCAGCGCGCCTGGTCGCACGGCGGCCATCCCGCCGCCGCGCGCCTGGCCGACGAGCTCGGCTGGACCGCGACCCGCGACCTGTGGGTCCTGCGGCGTCCGACCGCGGAGCCGCTGCCTGCGCTCGAGGTCCCCGACGGCATCTCGATCCGCGGGTACACCGCGGCCGATGCCGACCAAGTTCTCGCCGTCAACGCCGCCGCGTTCGCCCACCACCCCGAGCAGGGCTCTCTCGACGCCGCCGGCCTGGCCCAGCGGATGGCCGAGCCGTGGTTCGACCCGGCCGGCCTAATCCTGGCGACCGAGGGCGAGACCCTGCTCGGCTTCCACTGGACCAAGCAGCACTCCCCCGACCTCGGCGAGGTCTACGTCGTCGCGGTCGGGCCGGCCGCGCAGGGCCGCGGCCTCGGCAAGACCCTGACCCTCGCCGGCCTGCACCATCTCGCCGGTCTCGGGGTCGCCGAGATCCTCCTCTACGTCGAGTCCGACAACGCTCCGGCCGTGCACGTCTACACCGCCCTCGGCTTCACCCACGCCGCCCGCGACACCCACGTCCAGTACAGCCGGCACTAGCCCCGGGCTCGGAAGACACCCCGGAAGACACCCGGAGGACAGCGGCGCGTCCGGCCCCCGAGAGCCGCCGCGCGCGGACACCCCCCGTTCACTGAACGGTGCCAAGATGGGGGCATGACTCTCGAGATCGTGACCGACCCGGCGGCGGCGAACACCGGAGTCCCCGACGAGACCTACGACGTCGAGGCTCCCTACACGCCCGACCCGGAACTGGTCGCCGCGGTCGAGAAGTACGACGACCGGTTCTTGGACCGCGAGCTGTCCTGGCTGCGCTTCAACCAGCGGGTCCTCGAGCTCGCCGAGGACGAGCGCCTCCCACTGCTCGAACGGGCCCGGTTCCTGGCGATCTTCACCAGCAACCTCGATGAGTTCTTCATGGTGCGAGTCGCCGGCCTGAAGCGACGTATCGCGACCGGGCTCGCGGTCCGGGCGGCGTCGGGGATGATGCCGCGCGAGGTGCTCGAGCAGATCTGGACCACCACCCGCGAGCTGAGCCTGCGCCAGGCCGAGCTGTTCCGCGACCAGATCGTGCCGGCGCTCCGCGAGCACGACATCGAGCTGGTGCGCTGGGACGAGCTCTCCCCCGAGGAGCAGAAGTTCAGCAAGAAGCTCTTCAAGAGCCGCATCTTCCCGGTCCTGACCCCACTCGCGGTCGATCCGGCCCACCCCTTCCCCTACATCTCGGGGCTCTCCCTCAACCTCGCCGTGGTCATCCGCAACCCGCAGACCGGCAAGGAGCACTTCGCGCGGGTGAAGATCCCGCCGAACTTCGATCGGTTCGTGCGCCTGGAGACCGCCGGCAGCGGCACCCGCTTCGTCCCGCTCGAGGACGTCATCGGTGCCCACCTGAAGCGGCTGTTCCCCGGCATGGAGGTGCTCGAGTCGCACATGTTCCGGGTCACCCGCAACGAGGATCTCGAGGTCGAGGAGGACGACGCCGAGAACCTGCTCGCCGCGCTGGAGAAGGAGCTGCTCCGCCGCCGCTTCGGGCCGCCGGTCCGCCTCGAGGTCGAGGAAACGATGTCGCAGAGCGTCCTGGAACTGCTCAAGGACGAGCTCGACATCAGCGACGGCGAGGTGTTCCGGCTGCCCGGCCCCCTCGACCTGCGTGGCCTGCACGGGATCGCCGACCTCAACTACGAGGAGCTGAAGTACCCGGCGTTCGTGCCGACGACGCACCCGCGGCTCGCCGAGGTGGAGTCCGCAGCGCCGGTCGACGTCTTCAAGGCGGCGCGCCGCCACGACGTCCTGCTGCACCACCCCTACGACTCCTTCGCCACCTCCGTACAGCGCTTCATCGAGCAGGCCGCCGCCGATCCGCACGTGTTGGCGATCAAGCAGACCCTCTACCGCACCTCCGGCGACAGCCCGCTGATCGACGCGCTCATCGATGCCGCCGAGGCCGGCAAGCAGGTGCTGGTCATCGTCGAGATCAAGGCCCGCTTCGACGAGCACGCCAACATCCGGTGGGCCCGCAAGCTCGAGCAGGCCGGATGTCACGTCGTCTACGGCCTGGTCGGCCTCAAGACCCACTGCAAGCTCGCGATGGTGGTGCGCGACGAGCCCGAGGGAATCCGCCGCTACACCCACATCGGCACGGGCAACTACAACTCCAAGACGGCCCGCCTGTACGAGGACCTCGGCCTCATCACCACCGACGAGCAGATCGGCGAGGACGTCGCCCACCTGTTCAACAACCTCAGCGGCTGGTCCCGCAACGCCTCCTACCAACAGCTGCTCGTCGCGCCCGATTCGGTGCGCTCGGGGCTGGTCGAGCAGATCCACGCCGAGATCGCCCACCACAAGGAGGGGCGTCCGGCGGCGATCCGGATCAAGGCGAACTCGGTGGTCGACGAAGCCGTCATCGACGCCTTGTACCTCGCCTCGCAGGAGGGCGTGCCCGTCCAGCTGCTGGTCCGCGGCATCTGCGCGCTGCGCCCCGGCGTCCCCGGGCTGTCGGAGAACATCACCGTGCGCTCGGTGCTCGGGCGATTCTTGGAGCACAGCCGCGTCTTCGCCTTCGAGAACGGCGGCGATCCGGTCACCTGGATCGGCTCGGCCGACATGATGCACCGCAACCTCGACCGTCGTGTGGAGGTCCTGGTGCGGCTGCCCGACCCCGAGAGCGGGCGCGAGATCCGCGACTGGCTCGACCTGGCCTTCGCACCCACGACCGATGCCTGGGAGCTCGGCAACGACGGCACGTGGACCCGCAATGTGGGTGATGTTCATCTCCAGGAGACCCTCATCGAGAGGCAACGGCACCGCCGCAGCGCGAGCTGAGGTCGCAGGAGACACCCGGCGGCAGCCCCGCTCCGACCGACATTCGGGGCGACGGTTTGCGCGTCCCCCGATCCGACCCCCTACATTGGTGTGCGCTTCATTCCCGCCTCACCAGGAGTTCACGTGGGTCTGCGATTCCGTCCGGTCGACTCGGCGTTCTTCGAGTTGTTCACCGAACAGGCCCGGCACCTGGTCACCGGTGCCGCCCTTCTCGCCGAGATGATGGCCGAGACCTCCGACAAGGAGGACGTCGCAGCACGGATGCGTGCCGCCGAGCACGACGCCGACGAGACGACCCACGCGCTGGTCCGGCGCGTCAACAGCACGTTCATCACGCCGTTCGACCGCGAGGACATCTACGCCCTCGCCTCCGGGCTGGATGACGTGATGGACGAGATGGACGAGGCGGTCGACCTGATCCTGCTCTACGAGGTCAAGACGATGCCGCCCGAGCTCTCCCAGCAGGTCGAGGTGCTCCAACGCTGCGCCGAGCTGACGGCGGAGGCGATGCCGAAGCTGCAGTCCATGAAGTCGCTCGAGGAGTACTGGATCGAGATCAACCGGCTCGAGAACGCCGGCGACAAGAACCACCGGCGTACCTTGGCCAAGCTCTTCTCCGGCGAGTTCAAGACGATCGAGGTGCTCAAGCTCAAGGACATCGTGGAGGCCCTCGAGGCGGCCATCGACGCCTTCGAGACGGTGGCCAACGTCGTGGAACAGATCGCGGTCAAGGAGAGCTGAGCTCTTGACCACCACCTTGGCGATCGTCATCGCCGTCGTCGTCGTCGCGCTGGTCTTCGACTACACCAACGGCTTCCACGACGCCGCCAACGCGATCGCCACCTCGGTCTCGACCCGAGCGCTCACCCCACGGGTCGCCCTTCTGATGGCAGCGGTGATGAACTTCGTCGGCGCCTTCCTCGGCCAGAAGGTGGCCAAGACGGTCTCGGAGGTCATCGAGTTCAGTCCAGGGGACTTGGAGGATCGCACGATCCATTCCCTGGTGATCGTCATGGCCGGGCTCCTCGGGGCGATCACCTGGAACATGGTCACCTGGTACTTCGGGCTTCCGTCGTCGTCCTCGCACGCGCTGATCGGAGGCCTCGGAGGCGCTGCGATCGCCGGCGGGGTGACGGTCAACTGGGACACGGTGGTCAACAAGGTCCTGATCCCGATGGTGCTCTCCCCCCTGTTCGCCTTCGGCGCTGGGTTCGCACTGATGACCGCGATCATGTGGGCCTTCAGACGGGCCAATCCGACGAAGGCCAATCGGGGCTTCCGCGTCGCGCAGACGATCTCGGCGTCGGCGATGGCGCTGGGGCACGGGCTCCAGGACGCGCAGAAGACGATGGGCGTTATCTTCCTGGCCCTGGTGGCCGGCGGCTATGCCGCCGATGGCGACGACCTTCCGATCTGGGTGATCGGCGCCGCGGCCGGTGCGATCTCGCTGGGCACGTACGCGGGAGGGTGGCGGATCATGCGAACCCTCGGGCGCCGGATCATCGACCTGGACCCCGCCCGCGGCTTCGCAGCCGAGTCCGTGGCGGCCTCGGTGCTCTACACCACGGCCTACGCCATCGAGGCTCCGATCTCCACCACCCACACCATCACCTCGGCGGTGATGGGCGTCGGGGCGACCAAGCGGCTCTCGGCGGTCCGCTGGGGCGTGGCCCGCAGCATCCTCGCCGCCTGGATCCTCACCTTCCCGATGGCGGCCGCGGCCGCCGGCGCCTGCTACTACGTGGCGCACTTCTTCATCGAGGTCCTCTGACCCTGGCGCGGTCCTCTCAGCCGAAGCGGCCCGAGATGTAGGCCTCGGTGGCGGGATCGTCGGGGTTGGAGAACATCTTCTTGGTGGGGTTGAACTCCACCAGGTGCCCGGGCTCACCGGTCGCCTTGAGGTTGAAGAAGCCGGTCTCGTCGGAGACCCGCGCCGCCTGCTGCATGTTGTGGGTGACGATCACGATCGTGTAGTCGGACTTCAGCTCGTGGATGAGGTCCTCGATCGCGGAGGTGGAGATCGGGTCGAGCGCCGAGCACGGCTCGTCCATGAGCAGCACCTGCGGCTCGACGGCGATCGCACGGGCGATGCACAGCCGCTGCTGCTGACCGCCGGACAGGCCCATGCCGGGCTTGCCCAGTCGGTCCTTGACCTCGTTCCAGAGGTTCGCGCCGCGCAGCGACTTCTCGACGATCTCGTCTGCCTCGTTGCGCTTCATCCGCTTGGAGTTGAGCCGGTTCCCGGCCAGCACGTTGTCGTAGATCGACATCGTCGGGAACGGGTTGGGCCGCTGGAAGACCATGCCGATCTGGCGGCGGACCGCGACCGGGTCGACCGAGGGGTCGTAGAGCGACTGGCCGTCGACGACGACCTTCCCTTCGACCCGGGCGCCGGGGATGACCTCGTGCATCCGGTTGAGGGAGCGCAGGAAGGTCGACTTTCCGCAGCCGGACGGCCCGATGAAGGCTGTCACGGAGCGGGCCTTGATCGTCATGTTGACGCCCTGGACGGCGAGGAAGTCGCCGTAGTAGATGTCGAGGTCAGAGACGTCGATGCTCTTGGCCATGGTCTGTCGTTTCCCTTTTCCTAGTTACCCGTCTTGGGGGCGAAGAACTTGCCGAAGATCCGGGCGACGAGATTGAGCGCCAACACGATCACGATCAGCACGAGCGCCGCACCCCATGCGAGGTCCAGCGTCTCCTGCCGGGAGTTGAATGAGTAGATCTGCACCGGAAGCGTAGTCATCGCGCCGTCGAAGGGGTTCGTGTTCGTCTTCGATGCCAGTCCGGCGATGAGGAGCAGCGGCGCGGTCTCGCCGATCACTCGGGCGATGGCGAGGGTGATGCCGGTGATGATCCCGCCGATGGTGGTGGGGATGACCACCTTCATGATCGTGCGCCACTTCGGGGTGCCCAGGGCGTAGGCGGCCTCGCGCAGGTCGTTGGGCACCAGGCGCAGCATCTCCTCGGTGGCCCGCACGACGATCGGGATCATCAGCAGGGAGAGTGCCACCGAGCCACCGATGCCGGCTTGGAAACCGGAGCCGAAGATCAAGGTGAACAGAGCGAAGGCGAACAGACCCGCGACGATCGAGGGGATCCCGGTCATGACGTCGACCAGGAAGGTCACCGTCCGCGCCAGCCGGTTCCCCTTGCCGTACTCGACCAGGTAGATCGCGGAGAGAACACCGATCGGCACCGAGATGATCGTGGCGCCGATGGTGATGATCAGGGTGCCCATGATCGCGTGGTAGATGCCCGGCGGCTGGTCCGGCGCGGTCGCGAAGAGCGAGTAGGTGAGGAACTCGCTGTTCACGACCGGGGCGCCCTTGCGGATCACGGTCCAGATGAGCGAGACCAGCGGCACCATGGCGATGACGAACGACGTCCAGATCAGGCCGGTCATGAGCCGGTCGACCGCGGCGCGCCGCCCCTCGACCGCGAGCGACCAGGCCGGCAGCGCCAGCAGGAAGACCAGACCACCGACGATGACCGAGCCGACGACCGGCCAACCGAGCACGACATGGCAGAACGCCGCGACCCCGACGCCGATCGCACCGATCAGCTGCGGCGCGAAGCGCGGGAGGCGCGCGGAGGTCAAGGGGATGGAGGCCCGCTTGCTCGGGGCGTCGGGCTTCTCGAGGTTGGGGGTGCTCATGCGCTCGCCATCTTCCGCTCGGAACGGTCGACGATCCATCGGGCCGCGAAGTTGACCAGGAACGTCAGCAGGAACAGCACCAGACCGGTCGCGATGAGCACGGAGAGCAGCTCGTCGGAGCGCTCCTTGTACTTGCTCGCGATGTTGGCCGCGATCGAGGAGTTGCCCGGCAGCAGGAGCCGGAAGTCGGTCCACGCGCCGAGGGAGAGGACCATGGCGACGGCCATCGTCTCGCCGAGCGCGCGGCCCAGGCCGAGCATCGTCGCCGACACCATGCCGGAGCGGCCGTAGGGGAAGACGGTGAGCCGCATCATCTCCCAGCGCGTGGCGCCGAGCGCGAGGGCCGCCTCCTGGTTCAGGCGTGGCGTCCGGGAGAAGACCTCGCGGGTGATCGCGGTGATGATCGGCAGGATCATGATGGCGAGTACGACTCCGGCGGTCACCAGGGTGCGTCCGCTGCTGGAGATGTCGCCGGTGTTCGGGTCGCCGGCGAAGATCGGGATCCAGCCGAGGTACTTGTTCAAGAACTCGAAGATCGGGACCATCTTGGGGGCCAGGACGATCACGCCCCACAGGCCGAAGACGACGCTGGGCACCGCGGCCAGCAGGTCGACCAGATAGGCCACGGGCACCGCGATGTACTTGGGGGCGTAGTGGCTGATCACCAGCGCGATGCCCCATGCCAGCGGCACGGCGATGATGAGCGCGATGATCGCGGCGATCACGGTGCCGCCGAGCAGCGGTGCGACGTAGCCGAGGAAGTCGGTGGCCCGCGGGCCGTAGACGTCGGCGGCCTGGGTGAAGCCCGGGGCTCCCTTGATGAAGAGGAAGACGAAGACGCCGGCGAGCGCGGCCAGGATGATCAGGCTGGCCCCGAGGGTGAGCGCCGCGAAGAGCCGGTCACCGAGGCTGGTCACCGCCTTCGGCCTGGCCTCGCCGGGCCCGTTCTTCGGCCCGCGCCTCGGGCCCTGCATGGTGGTCGTCACGCGGTGTGTCCTTCGATGAGTCGCGTCTCGGGCTGAGCCCGGGTCATGCGCGCGGGTGGGGACCGAGAGCCTCGGTCCCCACCTGACGCCGAGGTTCAGCCGCCGATGCTGGCGACGATCTCCTGTGCCTTCTTCGCCGTCGCTTCCGCGAGCGGTGCGGAGCCGGCCTCCTCGGCGGCGCGCTCCTGACCCTCGGTCGAGACGATGTACTCCAGGTAGCCCTTGACGTTCGCCTGGGTCTCCTCGTCGTCGTAGCTCTGGCAGGCCAGCAGGTACGACAGCAGGACGACCGGGTAGGCGCCGGCCTCGGTGGTGGTGCGGTCCAGCTCGACAGCCATGTCGACGTCGGAGGCACCCTCCACACCCGGGGAGACCTCGAGCACCTTGGCGGCGCCCTCGGCCGACGGGGCGACGTACTCGTCGCCGACCTTCACCGACACCCGGCCCAGACCCTCGACCTGGCTGTTGTCGGCGTAGCCGATCGCACCCTCGATGTTGGTGATCTGCTGGATCACACCGGAGGTGCCCTCTGCGGCCTCGCCCCCGACCGGGAACGCGTCGTCGGCCTCGTAGGACCACGACTCGCTGGCCTTGCCGAGGTAGTCGGTGAAGTTCTTGGTGGTGCCCGAGTCGTCGGAACGGTGGACCGGCGTGATCTTGAGGTCCGGGAGGTCGGCGCCGTCGTTCTCGGCGACGATCGCCGGGTCGTTCCACTTGGTGATCTTGCCGTCGAAGATCTTCGCGATCGTGTCGGCCGACATGTTGACCGAGTCGACGTCGGGCAGGTTGAAGGCCACCGCGATCGGCGAGACGTAGGCCGGGATCTGGATCGGCTCGCTGCCGCAGGTCTTGGTCGCGTCGCTGAGCTGGCCCTCCTCGTCGGTCATCGCGGAGTCGGTGCCGGCGAAGGCGACCGCGCCGTCGGTGAACTGGGCGCGACCGTCGGTGGAGCCGATGGGGTTGTACTGGATCTCGAGGCCGTCGTTGGAGCCCTGGACGGCGATGGTCCAAGCCTCCTGCGCCTTCTCCTGGGAGGTGGCGCCGGCACCCTTGAGCACGCCGGACAGGCCGGAGCTCTCCGGACCGTTGTCGGCCGCGTTGTCGTTCTTGGTGTCCTCGTTCGCGGCGCCGCAGGCGCTCAGCGCGAAGATCGTGGCCGCTGCGATGCCGGGGATGAGGGCCCGGCGAACGGAAGTGCGAATCACTTCGTGTCTCCTGTTTCCATCGTGGGGTGACGACGTCACTGTGCTGACCACAGATGGACGGTTCCGGCGCCGACGGTGAACGAGGGGTGAACTCGAACCGCCCACTCGGCGACGATTGGCTGTGACGCAGGCAACATCTGGATGAACGCCGCCCAGCGGCCCTTGACGTCGGGCCACGGATGCGGTTTCCCGGGCGCGTGCGAGCCGCCGGCTGCCGGAGGCTGAGCAAGCCAGCGCCGACGAAACCCCGGCAATCCGCGCTGCCACGTTGCCGGAGGTTGAGCAAGCGAGCGCCGACGAAACCCCGGCAACCGGCGCTGCCACGTTGCCGGAGGTTGAGCAAGCGAGCGCCAGCGAGCGCCGACGAAACCCCGTCAACCGGCGCTGCCAAGGCTCCGAGACCGCCTAGGAGACCAGGTGGCGTTCGACGCCGACGATCTGGTCCTTGCGCACGTGCAGGACCAGCATCTCCCCCGGCTCGAGGGCGACCGGCACGACGCCGAGTTCCTCCATGACGCCGGGAAGCACCGGCCGGTGGGTGCACAGCAGGGTCGGCCGGTCGTCGGAGAGGACGTCGCCGGCCAGCTCCGCGACGGCGTCCGGGGAGGCGTGCTCCTCCGACAGGGCTGGTGTCGACTCCAGCACCAGCTCCGCCTCGGCGACGTAGGGCTCCACCGTCTGCAGGCACCGCGTGCTGGTCGACGAGATGACGCGGTCGGGTGCGTAGGCGGCCAGGGCGCCGACCATTCGGTCGGCCTGCCGTTCGCCGAGACGCAGGAGCGGGCGGTCGCGGTCCTTTCCTCGCCAGGTGCGTCGCGCGCGGGCCTTGGCGTGCCGCAGGACCACGATCGGGCGCGTCCGACGACGTCGCTCGATCGCCTCGGCCAAGGTGGCGCGGTCGTACTCGTAGGTGAGCAGGTCGGCGGCCTCCTCGACCGGCACCCACCGGACCTCGTCGATCTCCGCGTTGGGCCGGTAGCCGCTCACGTCGTCAGAGCCGACGACCCGGCCCACCCAGTAGTGGACGGTCTTGTGGCCGGCGGCGACCGGGTAGTGCTGGTCGGTGAGCGGGAGGCCGAGGCGGATGTGCAGGCCGGTCTCCTCGGCGACCTCGCGGACCGCTGCCGACGTCCGGTGCTCGCCCCGATCGAGCTTTCCCTTGGGGAAGGACCAGTCGTCGTACTTCGGACGATGGACCAAGAGCACCTGGCGTCCGGGCCGGAAGACCACGGCACCGGCGGCGAACACGAGTTTCGGAAGCGACCCGGGCACGGCGCTCAGGCTATGCCCTCATCGGCACTGCCACCGAGGTGCGGGGTCAGTTCTCGGTCAACGGGGCGCTGGGCACCGGGACGACGCCGAGGATCCGGTCGATCTGGTCGATCGGGAGCCGGTCGTCGGACTCGCTTGCGGCGATGATCAGGTTGGTGGTGAGCTCTACCTCGCCGAGCAGGTCGATGTCCTCCAGGGACACGTCGAACTGGTCGTACATCAAGGCCCTCACTCTCGGTCGTCTCCCACCCTACGACGCCGGTGCCCCTCGCCGGTCGGCAATGGCCGATCATTCGGAGGTTTCCGGCGCCGTCGAGCCTGGCCCGAACGCGAACGAGGCCCCGCCGTCGGCGGGGCCTCGTCGCAGTGGTCAGCTGTCCAGCTGGTTTCAGAGGGGGCGAACGTTCTCCGCCTGCGGGCCCTTGGGGCCCTGGGTGACGTCGAACTCGACCTTCTGGTTCTCGTCCAGGGACTTGTAACCCTGGGTCTGGATCGCCGAGTAGTGCACGAAGACGTCGTCGCCGCCGTCCTCCTGCGCGATGAAGCCGAAGCCCTTCTCGGCGTTGAACCACTTCACGGTGCCCTGAGCCATTGCTCATTTCTCCTTAGTCGGGGCGAGAGCCGCCACTTCAGCGACCCACAACAGCTGCGGTGACACGTCGCTCCGACCTATGGGATATGACCACAAACCAGAAACGCCGTTGGATCACGTACTCCTTAGGCGTCAGACCAGCTGGAACTTGCATCTGTTGCGTGGCCGACAGTATCAAGGGCGCCCGCCGAACGGCATCCCCCCGCCAGGGGGTGGTAGGCGAGCGCCTCGCAGAGTCCGGGCGGGACGCTCGCCGTCGTTGCTCCGACGTCGCTCCGATACAGTGCGCGCACCGTCTGGGTCGCGTGTCGACGAGCGATCCCGAGGCGATGGGCCCCTAGCTCAATTGGCAGAGCTGAGGACTTTTAATCCTTAGGTTGTGGGTTCGAGTCCCACGGGGCCCACCAGCCCGGTCCGGCGTGATCAGACCGCGCGCAACTGGTCGAACAGCGACGGCGGCAGGTCGAAGAGCGGGTCGCGGTTGAGCTCGGCGCGGGCCAGCGTCGTCAGGTGCGCCTCGTCGGGGCCGTCGAAGATCCGCATCGCGCGGTGCCAGCCGTACATCATCGCCAGCGGCGTGGAGTCGGTGACGCCGGCGCCGCCGTGCAGCTGGATCGCGCGGTCGATCACCGAGGTGACCGCACGCGGGACGGCCACCTTGGCGGCGGCGATGAGGTGGCGGGCGGCCTTGTTGCCCTCGCTGTCGATGACGAACGCCGCGTGGTAGCACAGCGCGCGTGCCTGCTCGAGCTCGATGCGCGACTCGGCGATCCGCTCGCGCACGGCGCTCTGCTCGGCGAGCGGGCCACCGAAGGCCTGGCGCTCCTTGGCCCGCGCGACCATGAGGGCCAGGGCACGCTCGCCAGCGCCCAGGGCGCGCATGACGTGGTGGATGCGGCCTGGGCCGAGCCGGGCCTGGGCGGCCGCGAAGCCGCCGCCCTCCTCGCCGAGGAGGTTCGTCACCGGCACCCGGACGTCGGTGAGCTCGACCTCGGAGTGACCGTGCTGGTCCTGGCGGCCGAACACCGGGAGCGAGCGCTGGATGTCGACGCCGGGCGTGTCGACCGGAACGATCACCATCGACTGCTGCCGGTGGGGCTCGGCGTCGGGGTCGGTCTTGCCCATCACGATCAGGACCTTGCAGCGGGGATCGGCGGCGCCGGAGATCCACCACTTGCGTCCGTTGATGACGTACTCGTCGCCGTCGCGGACGATGCGGGTCTCGATGTTGGTGGCATCGGAGGAGGCGACCCGGGGCTCGGTCATCGCGAATGCGGACCGGATCTCGCCGGCCAGCAGCGGGGCGAGCCACTCGCGCTGCTGCTCCTCGTTGCCGATCAGGTGCAGCAGCTCCATGTTGCCGGTGTCGGGCGCCTGGCAGTTGATCGCCTCCGGGGCCAGCTCGTTGCTCCAGCCGGAGAGCTCGGCGATCGGGGCGTACTCGAGCTGGGTGAGTCCGCTCTCCGAGGGCAGGAAGAGGTTCCACAGCCCGCGGGCGCGGGCCTTCTTCTTCAGCTCCTCGATGACCGGCGGCACCGTGTGGTCGTCCTCGCCGGCCTCGTGCCGGTAGGTCTCGTACTCCAGCTCGGCCGGGAAGACGTCCTCACGCATGAACGCGAGCATCTCGTCGTAGAGGCGCGTTGCGTCCTCGCTGGGCGCGGGATAGGCGGGAGACATCCCGGATGGACCGAAGGACATGGCGGCTCCTTGACGTGGACAGACGGGTGGGGCCCAGTCTCGCACCATCGACCGGAGAAACCGAACGAGCGTTCAGATGCTGAGTGGGGCTCCGCCCCGGTCAGATCTTGAGCCCGCGCTCGCCGGCGTCGGTGAGGCGAGCCTCCTCCGCGGCGCGCGCCTCCAGCTCCTCGCGAGCGCGCCGCTCGGCGTCCTCGTCGACCGGCGGCGACACCAGGTCCGCGGCCCCGCCGACGCGCGAGAGCGCCGTCCGGGCGAAGATCTGCTGCTCGGTGGCGGTCCGCTCGGACCGGCCGCGCCCCAGGAACGAGACGAACCAGTGCATCACCGCACTGACCCGGTTCTTGAACCCGGTGATGTAGAACAGGTGGACCGCCAGCCACATCAGCCAGGCGATGAACCCGGTGAGCCGGATCTTCCCGATCGTGGCGACGGCGTTGAACCGGCTGATCGTGGCCATCGAGCCCTTGTCGAAGTACTTGAACGGCTTCTGGGCAGGCTTGCCCTTGAGCCGGCCGTTGATCTCCTTGGCGGCGTACTTCGCCCCCTGGATGGCCACCTGGGCCACCCCGGGGAGATTGTCGAGGGCGATCATGTCGCCGACCACGAAGACCTCGGGATGCCCCGGGAGCGTCAGGTCGGGGTTGACGCCGATCCGGCCGGCACGGTCCAGCGGCGCCCCGGTCTGCTCGGCCAGCGTCTTGGTCAGCGACGACGCCTGGACGCCGGCGGCCCACACCTTGGTGTAGGACTCGATGCGCTGCTCGGTGCCGTTCTTGAACTTCACCGTCAGGCCGCTCTCGTCGACCTCGGTGACCATCGCCCCGAGCATCACCTCGACCCCGCGCTTCTCCAGCTTCTCCTTGGTCCACAGTCCCAGCTTGTGCCCGAACGGCGGGAGCACCTGCGGGGCGGCGTCGACGAGGATCACCCGCGCGGCGCGGGTGTTGATGGCGTGGAAGTCACGCTTGAGCGTGCGGTGGGCCAGCTCGGCGATCTGACCGGCCATCTCGACCCCGGTGGGTCCGGCGCCCACGACGACGAAGGTGAGGAGCGCGTCGACGTCCTCGCCGCGGCTGGCGCCGAGCTCGGCGAGCTCGAAGGCGCCGAAGATGCGCCCGCGAAGCTCCAGGGCGTCGTCGATGCTCTTCATTCCGGGGGCGAACTCGGCGAACCGGTCGTTGCCGAAGTAGGACTGGCCGGCGCCGGCAGCCACGATGAGCGAGTCGTAGGGCACCGTGATCTCGCGGCCGAGGACCTCCGAGGTGACCGTGCGGCCCTCCAGGTCGATGTCGGTGACCTCTCCGAGCAGCACCCGGGCGTTGTCCTGCCCGGCCACGACCTCACGGGTCGGAGGCGCGATCTCGCCCTCGGAGAGGATGCCGGTGGCCACCTGGTAGAGGAGCGGCTGGAACAGGTGGTGGGTGGTCTTGGCGATCATCGTGACGTCGGCATCGGCGCGCTTGAGCGCACGGGTCCCGAAGAGCCCCCCGAAGCCCGAGCCCACGACCACCACCTGGTGCCTGTCGGGGTGGACAGGCGCGACGCTCGCCGGGCTGTCCGCTCCGTTCGACGGGGTCGACTGGCTCTGGCTCTGCTGCGACTCGCTCGACATGATGGGCTCCGCGATCGGGGACTGGTACTACCGAGTAGCAACCATTCTCCCGCGCCAGGCGTTCCCAACGCCAAAGGACCGGCCACGTCTCCTCGATCACAGTGCGTCGGGCGTGCGTCGGGCACGCGTCGGGCACAGGGGGTCGGGCCGGGCCGGACACCGGTGAGAACCGGTGAAAACATTTTCAACTTCCCTGGTTTGTCCCGTCAGGGACCGGGTATGGGAGTCAGGATTCGGCGGTTCCGAATCGCCTTCCGCCCCACCGTTGCTCGAGCTCGGAGTTCTTCACGTGCCCTTGAATCGGCCAGCACTCACCCTGGGTGCCGGACCCCGCAGCGTCCAGGACGCGCGACGGTGGGTCGTGAGCACGCTGCGGGAGATCGGGCGCGACGACCTCGTCGAATCGGCGGAGCTGGCCATCTCCGAGATCGTGACCAACGCCCTGCTGCACGGGACGCCGCCGATCGTCGTCCGGGTCCGCGGCACCCGGGAGCACCCGCGGATCGAGGTTGCCGACCAGTCCACGGAGGCCCCCACCCTGCCGCAGCCCCCCACCGGCGACGAGCTCGAGGACCTCCTGACCGTCGGCCGCGGCCTCTCGATCGTCGCGCGCGCCTCGGAGGCGTGGGGCGCCGAGATCGAGGACGACGGCAAGACCGTCTGGTGCACCCCGGCGGCAGAGTTCGCCGACGACGAGGGGCCGACCGGACTGATCACCGGGCTGCTCGGGGGCGCCCCCACCGGCGAGGTCCCCGTGGATCCGATGCGCTTCCGGCTGCTCGCGGTCCCGGTACGGGACTACACCTCCTTCCACAACCACTTCCGCGAGCTGCGTCGCGAGGTGCGGCTGCTGGCGATGGCCCACGAGTCCGACTACCCGTTGGCCTCGACCCTCGCCGAGGTGTTCAACCAGCTCGGCCGACCGCTCACCCTGGCCACGATGCGCGAGGAGGTGCGCCGCGCCCAGGAGTCGGACCTGCCCACCGTCGACCTCCAGGTCGAGATGGGGCGCGAGGAGGCCCGCGGCGTCGCCAGGTTCATCGAGCTGCTCGATCTCACCGATGCCTTCGCGCGCGAGGAGAAGATGTTGTCCCTGGCCCGCGACCCACGGCAGGTGGCGTTCCAGTCGTGGTTCCTCGGCGAGTTCGTGCGGCAGGCCGAGGGGCTTCAGCCGACCCCCTGGCGCGCGCCGGCCGACCGGGAGGCCGACGCGCCCGTCGAGCGCCGCTCGAGCGTCTCCTGACACTCGCGGGCGGCATCACCTGAACCACCGGTGTCAGGCGTATCCGAGCTCGTGCAGCCGGTCGTCGTCGATGCCGAAGTGATGCGCGATCTCGTGGACGACGGTGATCCGGACCTCCTCGGTCAGGTGCGCCTCGTCCTCGCAGAAGTCGAGCAGCGGGTTGCGGAAGATGAAGATCCGGTCGGGGAGCTCCATGCCGCCCATCATGATGTCGTTGCGGTCGGTGAGCGCGATCCCGTCGTAGAGCCCCAGCAGGTCGTCGGGCTCCCCGTCGGGCGGTTCGTCCTCGACCAGCACCACCACGTTGCGCACCAGCGAGGCCAGCTCGTCCGGGATGTCGTCGAGGGCACGCTCGACCAGTTCCTCGAAGGCGGCACGGTCGAGTTCCATCGGCACAGGGCCTATCGTGCCGGAGCCGGAAAATGCGATTCGCTCCAGGCCATCGACCTGGAGCGAATCTCTGCGACCCCGACGGGACTCGAACCCGCGGCCTCCGCCGTGACAGGGCGGCGCGCTAACCAACTGCGCTACGGGGCCAGTGCTCCAACGAGTGGAGCGGTGGAACTGTAACGCACCCCGACGCCGCGTCCCAATCGGGACCCGATCGGGCCCCGACCACGGCGTCCGGCTCGCGGTGCGGCACTCCGTGGAGCGGACCACCTGCCTGCTGCTGGCACCCCCAACGGGATTCGAACCCGTGCTACCGCCGTGAAAGGGCGGGGTCCTGGGCCGCTAGACGATGGGGGCCTGAACCGCGCCCATCCTAGAGGGTGCCGGCGCCGGGTGCGGACAGGCAGGTCGCCGGGTTCTCCACCCGCGGGTAGGTTGCTCCACAACGGGGCATGATCGAGTAGCCGGTCGACCCCGATCGCAACCGCACGCTCGACGACAGGATCCCGCACGCATGACCTCGTTGACCAAAGGCACCAACGCCCCCCTCGACGCGACGCAGGTGACGGTGACCGTCGACGTCGCCGCCAACGCCGACCTCTCCGTGCTGCTGCTCGCCGCGGGCGGGAAGGTCCGCAGCGAGAGCGACTTCATCTTCTACAACGCCCCGAACGGCCCCGGTGTCCAGTGCAAGCCCCCGGCCGGTGGCCAGGGCTGGCAGGTGGCGATCGACCTCAACGCGATCCCCGCAGACGTCGAGATCGTGCGCCTGGTCACCTCCCTGGACGACGGCGGCAAGACGTTCGGCCAGGCGGGCCAGCCCGTCGCACGGGTCAGCGATGCCTCCGGCAACCAGCTGATCGACTTCGCGATGACCGATCTGTCGAGCGAGACCATCGTGATGCCGATCGAGATCTACCGGCGCCAGGGCGCCTGGAAGGTGCGCGCGGTCGGCCAGGGCTACGCCGGCGGCCTGGCCGCCCTCCTCGGCGACCACGGCATCGATGCCAGCGACGACCCGGCCCCGGCCGCGCCGGCCGCCCCAGCCGCCCCCGCGGCTCCCGCAGCGGCTCCGGTTCCGCCGCCCCCGGCTCCGGCCGCCCCGGCCGCCCCGGCGGCCGCGACTCCCCCGCCGCCGGCCCCGACCTACGGCGCACCCACGACCCCGCCGTCCTCCCCGACGCCGCCGCCCCCGGCTCCGGCGTCCTCGGCACCCCCGCCGCCCGCGCCGGCCGCACCGGCCGCCCAGAGCGGTGGGGGCGTGAATCTCACCAAGGGACGCCCGGTCAACCTGACCAAGGGCCAGTCGGTCAACCTGGTCAAGGACGGCAACCAGCGCCTCACCGTGGTGCGGATGGGCCTGGGCTGGGACCCGATCAAGAAGGGCGGCTTCTTCGGCAGCCGCGAGGTCGAGGTCGACCTGGACGCCTCGGCTGTGCTTTTCGCCGGCGGGCAGCCCGCCGACCTGGCGTTCTACAACAACCTCACCACCCGCGACGGCTCGATCCAGCACATGGGCGACAACCGCACGGGCGAGGGCGAGGGCGACGACGAGGTCGTGGCTGTCGATCTGACCCGGGTGCCGGTGCACGTCGACACCGTGTTCTTCATCGTCACCAGCTACGAGGGCCAGACCTTCGAGCAGATCCAGAACGCGTTCTGCCGCCTGGTCGACCACCAGGACGGCGAGCTCGCCCGCTACACCCTGGCCGGAGGCATGCCCTACACCGGCATGGTGATGGCCAAACTGACCCGCGAGGGCGACATCTGGAAGTTCCACGCGATCGGCGACGGCATCCAGGCCCGCACTCCGATCGACGCGATGCCACTGCTGAACGCCTACCTCGGCAAGTAGGAGTCGTGGCTGAGCCCATCGCCCTGCGCAGCGGGGAGAACCGTCCCTGGCCTGATGCCCGGATCACGGTCTACGTCGCGGGGGCCCAGGTCTCGGGCCTGGCCCTGGGCGCCGACGGCCGCGCGGTCGACGGCGCCCCGTGGATCGACCGGCTCGCGTCCACCCGCGGCGGTGTGCAGCATCTCGGCGGCGACGTCGAGGGGCTCACGATGCACCTGCCCGACGTCGATGAGTCCATCGCGCGGATCGTCGTGGTGGCGACCGGTTTCGCCTCCGCGCCGACCGCGCAGCTCCTCACGACCGACGGCACCGTGGCGTTCACCGTGACGCCCGAGCAGCTCAGCACCGAACGCGCCCTCGTGATGGCCGAGGCCTACCGCCGCGACGGCGCCTGGAAGGTCCGGGCGCTCGCCCAGGGGTACGCCGGCGGCCCCGGCGCGCTCGCGGCGGCGTACGGCGCTCCGGCGCCGGCCTCGGCCTCCCCGCCTCCGCCGC
Organism: Nocardioides epinepheli; assembly: GCF_037936805.1. Taxonomy (NCBI): domain Bacteria; kingdom Bacillati; phylum Actinomycetota; class Actinomycetes; order Propionibacteriales; family Nocardioidaceae; genus Nocardioides; species Nocardioides epinepheli. Next base: position 615,621 of record NZ_JBBMMC010000001.1, read on the forward strand.
CTCCCCCGGCACCGGCACCCGCTCCGCCGCCGGGCGGCCAGGCATCGGCGCCTCAGGGCGGCCCTGGTCCGCTGACCGTCGAGGACCCGATCCGCCAGATCGGCATGATCCTCAACGACGCCTCGCGCACCACGGCGTCCTTCGAGTCCTCCGAGCAGTTCGCCGAGCAGCGGCACGAGCAGGAGCTCGAACGGATCGTCGGCGACCCGTCGATGCGGATGGGGCCGGCCGGCGACGCCGCCCGCGCGGAGGCCACCGCGCGGCGCGACAAGCTCGTCGCCGACGCACGCGCCCGGCATACCGCCGACCTCGCCCAGCTCACCGCCGAGCTCGACGGCCTCGCCCAGGTGCTGCCCGCCTCGCTGGCGCCGTGGTCGGCGCCGGGCTGGCACACCCACCGGCCCGACGAGGAGACTCCCTGGGCCTTCCGGCTCGGCGAGCTGAGCCTGGAGTCGGCGCCGCAGTTCCGGTTGCCGATGGTGCGCGCCCTCCCCCTGGCGCCCCCGATCTGGATCGAGCTCGAGGACGGCGGCGACGTGATCGCCTCGCGCATGATGAGCGCGCTCACCACCCGGCTGATCGTCGCCCTACCGCGCGCCCCCCGGGTGAGCGTCATCGACATCGGCGCCCGCGCCGGGCTTGCCCACCTGCCGTCTGCGGCGCCGCCGGCCACCGACCCGACCGCGGCCGCGGAGGTCCTCCGCGAGCATGTCGAGCACGTCAACCTGGTCACGCTCGCGCGCCGCTCGGGCAGTCTGGAGGATCTCGCTCCGGAGCACTTCCCCGGTCGGCTGCTGCTGATCCCCGACTTCCCCCACGGACTGGACGACTCCTCGGTGACCGCCGTGCACCAGCTGGTCCTCAACGGCGCGGAGGCCGGGCTCAACCTGGTGCTGTCCGGACGACGTCCGGAGAGTCTTGGGATCGCCGTCCTGGACCTGCTCTACGACTCCTGCATCCGGGTCCCGACGGCGCCCGGTGGCGACCTCATCGACGCCTTCGGCGGCGTCAACTGGGTCTTCCATCCCGATCTGGGTCCCGACGACCCGATCGTCGCCGATCAGGTCCAAGCCACCGTGTCGCGCCGCGTGGCCGAGCGGGATCGGCCGTAGCTGCTGCCGATGCGGGCGCGGTCCGCGCCGATGTGTATGCTCTCCTGCGTCCGGAATGCTCGTGCGACGGCGTCGTACTCCGGAGTGGGGCAGGTAGCTCAGTTGGTACGAGCGTCCGCCTGAAAAGTGGAAGGTCGGCGGTTCGACCCCGCCCCTGCCCACCGAGCAGCGAGCACCCCCTCCGGATCTCCGGAGGGGGTGCTCTCGTCTAGGCGCTGCGCCTTTGGCACGCTGGCGGCATGACCGTCATCAAGATCAACGCCATCACCGTCCCTGCCGACTCCGGCGACGAGCTCGCTCACCGGTTCGCCGCCCGGGCCGGCGCCGTCGACGGCGCCGAGGGCTTCGAGGGCTTCGAGCTCCTCCGCCCCACCGACGGCCGCGACCAGTGGCTGGTGATCACCCGCTGGCGCGACGAGGACGCCTTCCAGGGCTGGTTGAACTCCCAGGACTTCGCCGAGGGACACCGCTCGGCCGCCGAGCGCGCCGGCGGCGACGCCCCCGCCCCGGTCTCGACCCACAGCGAGGTCTGGAGCTACGACGTCGCGGGTGGCTCGACGCCGCAGTAGCGACCACGCTCCCGGTCGCGGAGGTTGAGCAAGCCGGGAGGGCGAGGAACGAGCCCGACCGGCGCACACGAAACCCCGCAACCCACCTCGCGAACGCTGGCAGGCACGGTCGCCGGGGTCTCGTCAGCGCTCGTCGGCGCTCGCTTGCTCAACCTCCGGGGAGGCTAGCGGTCCAGGCGGCGCAGCGACTCGACGAAGCCGGGGTCGGGCCCGGAGCCGCGGCGGAGTCCGGCGACCACCTCGGCCGGCAGGTCCTCCAGGCCGCGGATCTCCTGCCGCAGCCGCTCCATCTTGGTGTCGAGGCTGGCGGCGTTGTCGGCCGCCTCACGCAGTCCGGCGAGCAGGTCGTCGGGCACGTCGCGCTGGTACTTGTAGTAGATCTTGTGCTCCAGGCTGGCCCAGAAGTCCATGGCGATGGTGCGGAACTGCACCTCGACCGGGATCGGCATCGAGCCGTCGGAGAGGAAGACCGGGACTCGCACGATGGCGTGCAGGCTGCGGTAGCCGTTCGGCTTCGGCTCGGAGATGTAGTCGCGCACCTCGACGACCTCGATGTCGACGTGCTTGGCGAGCAGCTCGAAGACCCGGACGACGTCGGAGACGAAGGAGCAGACCACGCGAACGCCCGCGACGTCGCACACCCGCTCCTGCACCTCCTCCCACGTGGCGCTGCCGTCGACCGGAAGCCCCTTGCGCATCATCTTGTCGCGCAGCCCCTCGGGGCTCTTCAGCCGCGAGCTCAGGTGCTCGATCGGGTTCTCGTCGTGCAGGTTGGCGAACTCGTCGCGCAGGATCGAGAGCTTGGTGACGACCTCCTCCATCCCGAACTTGTGGAAGAGCAGGAACCGGCGCAGATCCTCCAGGAACGACACGTCGGGCGCCTGATCCAGACTCACAGGCACAGCCTAGGCGTCCGGGTCCAACCGCGTTTTCGCTGACCCGTCAGCTATAGCGGACGGGTCAGCGCAAATCTCACGTCGACCCGTCAGCTATAGCGGACGGGTCAGCGTAGATGGCGGGTCGCGGCCCTGGCGTGATGGGGCAGGTGGTGCCGGAGGTGAGGGAGTCGACGCCGGCGCGGGCGGCCACGGCGGCGACGTAGCCGTCCCAGGCCGACGGCGAGGACGTCGGCGCGGCACCGGTGTCGCGGGCGGCCCGCACCCACGCGGTGAGCTCGCGGCGGTAGGCGTCGGCGAAGTGTGCGACGAAGTCGTCGCGGATCACGACGCCGTCGACGCCGTCGGTGCGCAGCCGGATCGGCGCGCGCGGCTCGAGGGTGGCCGAGGCGTGGGTGCCGACGGCCTCGCAGCGGACGTCGTAGCCGTAGCGGGCGTTGACGAAGACCTCCACGGTGGCCATCACCCCGCCCCGGGTCCACAGCGTCGCCAGCTGCGGGTCGAGGAAGCCCTCCGCCATCGGCGACTCGACCCGGATCGCGGTCAGCTCGTCGTCGAGGAGCCACGCGACGACGTCCAGCTCGTGCACCATCGACCCGGTGATCAGGCCCGCGCTGTCGGTGCTGGTGGAGCTCGAGACGTTGCGATGGACGGCGTGGATCAGGCGCACCGCGCCGAGCGAGCCCGAGCCGATGGCCTCGCGCAGGCCGACGAATCCGGGGTCGTAGCGGCGCATGAAGCCGAGCTGGATCAGCCGACGCCCGAGCGCGACCTCCGCGTCGACCACCGAATGCGCCTCCTCGGCGCGCGGGGAGAGCGGCTTCTCGCACAGCGTCGGCTTGCCGGCGTCGAGGCAGGCCAGAGCCAGCGGCGCGTGGGTGTCGTCGGGAGAGGCGATGACGACGGCGTCCACCTCGGCCGAGTCGACCACCGCCTGCGCGGACGACGCCGCGCGGGCCCCGACCTCGGAGGCGATCGCCTCCGCACGCCCCACGTCGAGGTCGTAGACCTCGGCCACGACGGCGCCGGGCACCTCCGCGGCGAGCATCCGGGCATGGGCCGCGCCCATCGCGCCTGCTCCGATGACGCCGACGCGCAGCGGATCCCTCACGGCCGCACCCACCGGCGTTCGTCGGCCGAGGTCGTCATCGCCTCGACCACCTCGGCGGCGGCGACGGCGTCGTGGATCGTCGCGCCGACGGCGACGCCGGTGTCGATGGAGGCGAGCAGGCGGTGCGCCTCGATCACCTTCAGGTCGTCGTAGCTCATCGCGATGCCGGTGCCCGGCTGGAAGGCACCGAGCTCGCCGTGGGAGGGGGTCATGAGCTCGGTGGCCCAGGCGCCGTCCTGGAAGTCCTGGTCGAGACAGACCCGCAGCTCGCCCATCCGCCGGAAGTCCCACGCGAGGGCGCCGGCGGTGCCGTGGACCTCGATGCCGTAGGTGCACTGCTCTCCCACGGCCACCCGGCTGGACTCCAGCATTCCGCGGGAGCCGTCGGCGAAGCGCAGCAGGGCACTGGCGTAGTCCTCGTTCTCGACCTCGCCGAGGGCACCGCTCCCGCGCTCGAAGTGGCGGGCACCGGCCACCCCTTCGGGCCGCTGTGGGATGAACGTCGCACGGTCGGAGACCAGCTCGTCGATCTCGCCCACGACCCCGCCGACGACGTAGCGCGCCAGGTCGGCGGCATGGCAGACCAGGTCGCCGAGCACACCGCTGCCGGCGAACTCGTTGCGGAAGCGCCACGACAGCGCTCCGTCGGGGTGGGCGGCGTAGTCGGCGAGGAACCTGACGTCGGTGTGCTCGACCGTCCCGATCCGACCGTCTGCGACGAGCGCCCGGGCCCGCTCGACCGCCGGGGCGTTGCGGTAGTTGAAGCCCACGGCCGAGTGCACGCCGGCGGCCTCGACCGCCGCGGCGATCTCGCGGGTCTCGGCCAGACTCCGCCCGGCCGGCTTCTCGAGCCAGAGGTGCTTGCCCGAGGTCGCCGCGGCGACGGCGACGTCACGGTGGATGAAGTTCGGTCCGGCCACGCACACGAGGTCGAGGTCGTCGCGCGCGACGAGCTCACGCCAGTCGTCAGTGCGCTCCTCGAAGCCGTACGCCGCCACGGCCGCGGTGGTCCGCTCGTCGTGCACCGGCTCGGCCACGACGACCAGCCGCGGACGGATGCCGAGGCCCGGGTAGTGGTGCGCGAGACGGCTCAGGCTGCGGGCGTGGACCTGGCCCATCCAGCCGAGACCGACGACGCCCACTCGCAGCTCCCGGGGCTCGTCAACCTGGTCGTGAGCATCGCTCACGGCAGCTCGGCCTTCATCTCCTCGGCAATCCCGGCTCCGCCGTCAGTGGCCTGGAGCTCGTCGACGAGCGACTCCAGCTCGGCACCGCCGGCCATCATCCGCACCAGCTCGTCGAGGGTGAGCTCGGCCTTCGCGAAGTCGCCCATGCTGCGTCCGCGACGCAAGAGGAGGAACCGGTCACCGACCGGGTAGGCGTGATGGGGGTTGTGGGTGATGAACACGACGCCGAGGCCGCGGTCGCGCGCCTTGGCGATATAGCGCAGCACGACCCCGGACTGCTTGACGCCCAGCGCGGCGGTGGGCTCGTCGAGGATGAGCACCTTCGCACCGAAGTAGACCGCGCGGGCGATCGCGACGCACTGCCGCTCACCCCCTGAGAGCGTGCCGATCGGCTGCTCGACGTCACGCAGGTCGATGCCCATCGCGGCCAGCTCGTCGCGGGTGATCTGCTTCATCGCCGCGACGTCGAGCCGGCGCAGCGGCGGCACCCCGCGGGTGACCTCGCTGCCGAGGAAGAAGTTGCGCCACACCGGCATCAGCGGCACGACCGCGAGATCCTGGTAGACCGTGGCGATGCCGAGGTCGAGCGCCTCGCGCGGGCTGCCGAACCGGCGCTCACTACCCTCCACGAGCAGGGTGCCTTCGGTGTGGGCGTGCGCGCCGGCGAGGACCTTGATGAACGTCGACTTGCCGGCGCCGTTGTCGCCGAGCACGCAGGTGACCTCGCCGCCCCGCACGGTCGTGGAGATGTCGGTCAGCGCGATCACGCTGCCATAGCGCTTGCCCAGGTGGCGGACCTCGAGCAGTGGCGCTGCGGCGTCGGTCTTCTCGGCGCTCATCGCTTGGCACCTGCCGCCCAGTTGCGAACCCACTCGTTGAGCAGCACCGCGCCGAGCAGCATCACGCCGAGGAAGGCGTAGAGCCAGTCGTTGTCCCAGCCGGAGTAGACGATGCCCTGCTTGACCATGCCGTAGATCAGCGCGCCGAACGCGGCACCGATCGCCGAGCCGTAGCCGCCGGTCATCAGGCACCCGCCGACCACCGCGCAGATGATGTAGATGAACTCCTGGCCGACGCCGGTGTTGCTCTGCACCGTGGAGGTGCGGAACAGGATCAGCATGCCGACCAGCCAGCCCGCGCCCGCGGTGGTCATGAAGAGCGCCACCTTGGTCCGGAACACGGGGACGCCGACCTGTCGCGCCGCGATCTGAGCCCCGCCGCTGGCGAAGATCCAGTTGCCGGCGCGGGTGCGCAGCAAGACCCAGGTGGCCACGATGGTGACGCCGATCCACCACAGCAGCGAGACCCGCAGGGCGCCGCCGTCGATCGTGATCGGCGAGGACCCGAACAGCGCCTTTGCCTGGTCGTAGTAGGGCACCTTGGTCATGCCCTGGATCGCGACGTCGCCCGTGAGCGCCTTGAGCCCGGCCAGGTCGACGCCGCGCAGCACGAAGTACGTGCCGAGCGTGACGATGAAGCTCGGCAGCCCGGTCTTCATCACCAAGATGCCGTTCAGCGCACCGATCAGCAGCGCGAGCGCCAGCGAGACTCCGATCGCGGCCCAGATGTTGAGCCCGTACTCGCGGGTGAGCACGCCGACGACCAGGCCGGTGAAGCCGGTCATCGCGCCGGCCGACAGGTCGAACTCCCCGCCGATCATGAGCAGCGCGACCGCCACCGCCATGATCCCGATCGTCGCGGACTCCTGGAGCCAGGTGCTCGCGCCGCGACCGGTGGCGAACACGTCGGTGGTGAGTGCGAAGAAGGCGAAGATCGCCACCGCCGCCACGACCGCTCCGCTCTCGGGACGGCGCGTGGCACGCGTGAGCGCGGAGGCGCGCATCAGCCGCTCGTCGGCTGGCGGCTCGCCGGTGACGGTGGTCATGTCTTCTCGTTCGCTCCTCGTGCCGACCTGCTGGTCAGCGGGTGCCGTTGGCGGCGTACTCGGCGACCTCGGCGGCGTTCTCCTTGGTGACGAAGGCGGGGCCGGAGTTGACCGGCTGACCGCCGCCGACGTCGTTGCCGTTGATCGACTTCAGGTACAGGGTCGTGATGCCCAAGAAGCCCTGCACGTAGGGCTGCTGGTCGACGGCGAAGAGGATCTTGCCGCTCTCGATGTCGGCGACGACGTCCTCGCTGAGGTCGAAGGTGGCGACCTTCGCCGAGGAGCCGGACTCCTCGACGGCGCTCACGGCGTCGATGGCGTATTGGCCGCCGAGGGTGAGCACGCCGTCGATGTCGGGCTCGGCCTGGAGCTTGGCGGTGATCGCGGCCTGGACGGCGCTGTCGTCGGTGCCGTCGACCTGGAGGTTGGTCATCGTGGCGCCGAGCGCCTCGGCCGCCGCCCCGCAGCGCTCCTCGTGGCCGATGTTGCCGGCCTCGTGGATCACGCAGATGACGTTCTTCAGCCCCTCCTCCTTGAGCTTCTCGCCGACGGCGGTGCCGGCGATGGTCTCGCTCTGGCCGATGTGGGTGATCGCGCCGAACTCGGCGAACCGGTCGACACCGGAGTTGATCGTGACCACCGGGATGCCGGCGTCGACGGCCGCCTTGATGCTCGACTCGAGCCCGTCGGGGTTCGCCATGGAGACGACGATCCCGTCGACCTCGTCGGCGACGGCGCCGTCGATGAGCTGCGACTGCGCGTCCGGCTTCTCGGAGGCGCTGTAGACGACCTCGACGCCGTAGTCGTCGCCGGCCTTCTCCGCGCCCTTCTTCACCCGGTCCCAGAACGCGTCGCCCGGTGCGCCGTGGGTGATGACGGCGTAGGTCAGGTCACTCGACTTGACCTCTTCGGGCTTGTCCTCGTCCCCGGTCCCGCTGCAGGCCGTGAGCACGGTCGCGGCCAGGGCGAGGGCACACCACGCGGTGAGCTTCTTCATGTCTGGTTCCTTCGTTCGGTCTCGAGAGGGCTCGACAACTCGGCGAGATCGGTGCCTGCGCGCCGCGCCTGACCCCCGATCATGCCGAGTCGGGTGCCGCCCCGGAAGGACCACCCCGTTCCGCCACGCCGTACGGACTCGGATCACTCGGCCTCAGATGGTGCTGTTGACCGGCCTTGCGGGCCTCGTAGTCGGCTCGCGCGGCGCGCGCGGAAGCATGCTCGGAGACCTCGGCCACGGGCACGTCCCACCAGGCCGGACTGTCCGGCGCGGAGGCCGTCGGGTCGGTCTCCACGTGGATCACGGTGCACCGCCCCTCGCGCGCGGCGGCTCGGGCCACGCGGACGGCCTCGGTCAGCTCCTCGACGGTGAGCGGGCACACCACGGTGGCGCCGAGGCTCGCGGCATTGGCGGCCAGGTCGACCGGCAACGGGCCGCCGTCCGCTGCGCGGAACCGGGTGCCGAAGCGCTGGGTGCCCACCGACTCCGACAGCGCGCCGATCGAGGCGTAGCCGTGGTTCTGCACCAGGACCACGACCAGGCCGACTTCCTCGGCGATCGCGGTGACCAGCTCGCTGCTGAGCATCAGCCAGGACCCGTCACCCACCAGCACGACCGGAACGCGGTCCTCGGCGAGGTCGCGCACGGCCAGGCCGACGCCGAGCCCGCCGGCCACCTCGTAGCCCATGCAGGAGTAGCCGTACTCGACGTGATAGCCCTTGCGGTCGCGGGTGCGCCACAGCCGGTGGAGGTCGCCGGGCATCGAGCCGGCCGCACACACGACGACGTCGGCGGGCTCGGTGGCCTCGTTCACGGCGCCGAGCACCTGGGTCTGGGTGAACCCGCCCTCGGCGGGCGGCGGGGCCGCGTAGGCGGTGGCGACGACCTCGTCCCACGCGCGGGCGAGCGACTCCGCGCGGTCGGTGTGCTCCGGCGGCGCGGCCCAGTCGTCGAGCGCGGCGGTGAGCTCCTCGAGGCCGGTGCGCGCGTCGGCTACGAGGGCGGCGGCGGAGAGCTTGTGGGCATCGGCCGCGCCGATGTTGAGGTTCACGAAGCGCGCATCCGGGGCGAAGGCCGTCCGGGAGGCGGTCGTGAAGTCGCTGTAGCGGGTACCGACGCCGATGATCAGGTCCGCCTCGGCGGCCAGGGTGTCGGCGGCGGCGGTACCGGTGGCCCCGATCGCTCCGACGGCACGCGGGTGGTCGTAGGGAAGCGAGCCCTTCCCGGCCTGGGTCTCGGCGACGGGGATGCCGGTGGTCTCGGCGAAGGATCGGAGCGCGTCGTCGGCGCCGCTGTAGATCACCCCGCCCCCCGCGATCACCAACGGACGCCGCGCGCTGCGGAGCAGCGCGACGGCCCGGTCGAGCGCCGCGGGCTCGGGACGTGGCCGGGGGACGTGCCAGGTGCGCTCGGCGAACAGCTCCTCGGGCCAGTCGTGCGCCTCGGCCTGCACGTCCTGCGGCAGTGCGAGGGTGACCGCCCCGGTCTGTGCGGGATCCACCAGGACCCGGGTGGCCTGGAGCAGGGCGCTCGGCAGCTGCTCGGGACGCAGGATCCGGTCGAAGTAGGCCGAGACGGGGCGCAGCGCGTCGTTGACCGAGACGTCGCCTCCGGTCGGCGACTCGAGCTCCTGGAGCACGGGCGGAGCAGGCCGGGTGGCGAACACGTCTCCGGGCAGCAGGAGCACCGGCAGCCGGTTGATCGTGGCCAGCGCGGCCCCGGTGACCAGATTGGTCGCCCCGGGCCCGATCGAGGTGGTGACCGCCATCGCGGCCAGCCGGTCGCGGTGGCGCGCATAGGCCACCGCCGCGTGCACCACGCCCTGCTCGTTGCGGCCCTGCAGGTAGCGCAGTGGACCGTCCACGGGCGTGTCGGCCGGCCCATCAGCCAGCAGCGCCTCACCGAGACCTGCCACGTTGCCGTGGCCGAAGATCCCCCAGCAGCCGGCGAAGAACCTCGAGCGGACGCCGTCGCGCTCGACGTACTGGACGGCGAGAAATCGCACGAGGGCCTGGGCGACGGTGAGCCGGATGGTCAACGGTCCTCCTCGGGGACGGCGGATCGGGCGTCGAACGGCAGCCGAGGATCGACGGGCTCCTGGGCCCATTCCTCGCGTACCCAGGCGAAGTCGGGGTCGTCGCAGATCCGCCAGGCCCGCTCGGCACCCGGCCCGGCCATCACGTTGAGGTAGTAGAGGTCGTGCCCGGGCGCGGCGACCGAGGGTCCGTGCCAGCCTTCGGGCACCAGCACGACGTCGCCGGTGCGGACCTGCACGGTGAGGTCGACCTCGGGCCTGCGGTGGCCGCGCACCTGGTGGAGCGCGACGCCGTCACCGACGGCCCCCGGGGCGATCTCGAAGTAGTAGATCTCCTCGAGCCGTGTCTCCTCCGGGCTCTCCTCATCGTGCTTGTGCGGCGGCCACGACGACCAGTTGCCACCCGGGGTGAGCACCTCGCAGACGAGGATCCGGTCGGCAGCGAGCACCCCCGGCATCCCGAGGCCGTGCACCTGACGGCTCGCGCGCCCTGCGCCGCGCAGCTCCAGCGCCACGCCCGCAGCGGGCAGGTGCACCGGATCCAGACGCCGTTCGCACCGCGCCGTGCAGAGGGCGAACCGACCACCGTGAGCGCTGCGCAGGTGCACCTCGCTGTCGCGTGGCACATAGGCGACGTCGGTGGGCCCGGCGAACACCGAGTCCCTTCCGCTGAGCTCGATGACGATGCCCTCCGGGTCGATCGTGAGGCTCACGGCGCCCTGCAGGGGCACCAGTACCGCCTCACTGCCGCCTGTGGTCGTGGCGAGCGTGCCGCCGGGATCCAGCTCGACGATCCGCAGCCCGCAGTAGTCCCATTCCGCGCGGTCCGGGTCGAGGTCGAGAGCCCAGTCGTCGTGGGAGGTGGCGCCGGCGCGGACGACGAGCCGGTCGGCGTCCGCGCTCATCGGCCGCCTCCGGAGGCGAGATGAGCCTCGAGCTCGGCACGGGTCGGCATCGCGTCGGCACAGGCGAGCCGTGCAGCGACGTAGGAGCCCGCCGCGTTGGCAAGGGTGAGGGTGGTGCTCAGGTCCAGCCCGGTGAGCAGTCCGTGGACGAGCGCGCCACCGAAGGCGTCACCGGCCCCGAGCCCGTTGACGACGTCGACCGGCACCGCAGGCACGACGACCTGCTCGATCCGTCCGTCGTCGTGCCGGCGACTGCCCAGGACGCCGCCGGGGCCCTGCTTGATGATCGCGAGTCGCACCCCGGCGGCGTGGAGTGCCTCGGCGGCTCGTTCCGGGTCGGACTCCCCCACCCCGACGCGGCATTCCTCGGTGTTGCCCACGACCACGGTGACCAAGGGCAGCGCCTCCTCGACGGCGACGCGAGCAGTGCTCTCGTCAGGCCAGAACATGGAGCGGTAGTCGAGGTCGAGCACCGTGACGGCATCGACGTCGCGCCGGTGCCGTGCTCGCAGTGCCGTGAGGTGGGCGGTGCGGCTGGGCTCGCGGGACAGGCCGGTGAGCGTCGTCCAGAACACCCGCGCGGCGGCGATCGCGTCGAGGTCGAGCTCGGCGGCGTCGATCTCGAGGTCGGGGGCGGTGGGGTTGCGATAGAAGTAGAGCGGGAAGTCGTCGGGCGGGAAGAGCTCACAGAACACCACCGGCGTGGGAAGACCGTCCACGACGCCCACCCAGCGCGGGTCGACCCCGAAGCCGGCGACCGCAGTGCGCACGAACCTGCCGAACGGGTCGGCCCCGGTGCGGGTGATCACGGCACTGCGGTGGCCGAGACGAGCGGCCGCGACGGCGACGTTGGTGGCGCTGCCGCCGAGGAAGCGGCCGAACCGGGTGACCTCGTCGAGCGGCACGCCGCTCTGCAGCGGGTAGAGATCGACGCCGACCCGGCCGATCGTGACGAGGTCGAAGGGCGCGGTCACGAGGCCGAGCCTTGGTGGCCGGTGAGCACTCCGCGCAGGTACGCCAGGCTCCGGCGGACCTCGCCGGCCGGGTCGGCAGAGGTGCCGTCGTCGAGCATCACGTCCTGCTCGAGCACGTACCACCCGGCGTAGCCGGCGGTCTCCAGCGCGGCGACGATCGCGGGAACGTCGAGGACTCCGTCGCCCAGCGCGGTCCACAGGCCGGCCGCCACGGCGTCGGCGTAGGACAGCGAGCCCGTGCGGACGCGGGCGGCGAGGTCGCCGTCGACGTCCTTGAGGTGCACGTGCCCGATCCGGTCGGGGTGGGCACGCGCGATCGCCGCCGGGTCGGCTCCGGCCACGGCGAGGTGCCCGGTGTCGAGGCAGAGTCCGAGTCCGGTGTGGTCGAGCACGCGACGGACGTCGTCGGCGTCCTCGATAAGCGTGCCGAGATGCGGATGGACGACGGCGCGGACACCACGCTGGGACGCGTGCTCGGCGATCAGGTCGAGTCGGGCGAGCAGCCCGTCCCAGCCGGCGACGTCGAGGTCGCGCGGCCTCATCTCGTAGTCCTCCCGGCCCGTGGCAGCAGCCAGGACGAGGGTGTCGGCGCCGACCGCGAGCGCGAGGTCGAGGTAGGCGGCGACGTCAGGCAGGGGGTCGTGGTCAGGCTCGTGGAGCACCGCCGGAAGGAAACCGCCGACCGCCGTCAGCCCGTGACGCTCGAGCAGGGCCGCACGCGCGGCCGGCGCGTCGGGCAGGAAGCCCTCCGGGCCCAGTTCGGTGGCCCGCAGCCCGAGCGCCCGCATCTGGGCGAGCACGCGATCGGCCGGAAGCTGCCGTCCCCAGCCGGGCACCTCGCAGACACCCCACGAGACGGGCGCTCCCGCGATTCGGGAGTCGGCGCCAGCCCTCATGTGGACCTTCTCTCGCTCGTGCCGGGCACCCTACCCGTCGACCGTGCTGCCCGGCCTTCGAGTCTTCCCACAACCGCCGATCACGGCAAGGTCAGGAGACCCGCTCAAGCGTGTCGAGGTGATACCGGCTGCCACGACAGCTCAAGGTGAGCTCGACCGGCCCTCCGGACCGCACCGCACCCACGACGTCGGCCTCGGCGACCTCGACATCTCGGGGGTCGACCGTCAGCTCCACGGTGATCCGGGAGTATCGATCGAACGGCAGGCCGGCGCCCGAGGTGAGGTCGGCGATCACGCTTCGCAACTGGTCATCCTCGTTGGCCTGCACCGAGACGAGTGAGCCGCGGAATCGCGCAGCGCTGGTGAGCCGGCAGTCGGGCGGCTCGCGGAGCTGCGCGAGCACGGCCGCGACCTCGGCCTCTGTCGCTGAGGAAGCGGTGTAGATCGCGCCGTCCTCGGTCTGAACCGCGATGTCCGGGTCGGCGCCTGGGAGTGTCGCGATCGACACTGCACGCCTGGCTGCGACGCCATTGCCGTCGTCACAGCCGGTCACGTTCGCGGACTCCAGCGACTCACCAGCGCGGGGGACCATGGGCAGCGGTCCGGTCGCGACGTACTCGACACCCGACAGCGTGAAGGCTGCAGCGCAGTCGCCATCCTCGCCTCGCGTGGGTTCACGTGCGCTCGAGTGACCGACGAATAGCGTCACGGCGACGACGGCAACGGCCGCCAACCCGCCTGCCAGCAAGAGCGGTCCGGCATGGTCGTGCGAGGGCCCCTTCCGACCGTTCTGCCCGTCTCCGCTGTTCAATCGCCCACTCCATCGCCGACGGCCCCGAAGAAGGCCGAAAGCATGCTGACCCGCGGCTCGCGGCGCGTCAATCACCCCATCGGGCTCGCCGCGCACGGGACGACGGAACTCAAGGCGTTGGCGCCCTATCGATGCAGCACCGATTTCCAGATCCTGCCGCGCGGGGCGCCTACCGTCGGCGACAATGGGCCGTTGACGCCCCACGTCTCGCGCCCAGGAGTAGCCGTGCCGAACAGCCGTCGCAACCCGTTCGAGGGTGTGACCGACTTCGTCACCGAGCTGTCCCGGCTTCGCGCGGTCGGCCTCCCGCCCACCGAGGTGGAGATCGTCGAACGCACCCACGCCTCGGCCTGGCTGCCGACCACCGACATCCTGGCCCGCGGCGACGACGTCGTGATCCGCATCGAGCTGGCCGGGGTCGACCCCAGCGACATCGACCTGGCCCTGCATCACGGCGTCCTCACCGTGTCGGGGTCGCGGACCTCCACCGCGGACGACGAGACCGATGCGGTGTTCTACGTCCGGGAGCGCTTCCACGGCGAGTTCCGCCGGCTGATCCGGCTGCCCGAGGGCACCGTCGCCGACGACGTCACGGCGGTCTTCGCCGACGGCCTGGTCGAGATCACGGTCACCGGGGCGGCCGCTCGCGACCAGAGCACCCGGATCACCCTCGACGACCGGTCCCCCGAACGCACCGCGCGCCGGGTGGTCCCCCGGCAGGACTGATCCCCCGCCGTCAACCGGATCCTTCCGGCCCTCGAAGCCTGCCTACCGGCGGGTTCGGAGTTTGCAGGGGTTGACCGGCGGAGAAATTCCTTCGCGTGGAGGCAACGCCGCCTCCACCATTCTCGGGAGGAAACACCATGGGTGTGCAATCGATTCGTCATGTCCTGACACGGACGTCGGTAAGGCTCGCCGCGCTTCTGCTCGGCGTCCTTGCGCTGCTCGTCCCACTACAGAACTCCACGGCGGCGCCCGCGGGCGCCACCCCGGCTGCGACCCCAGCCGCAGCTCCCGCCGCGGCGGCTGCGGGCGCGCCCCGGCTGTATCTGCCGGTGCCGGTAGGCGCCAGGGTCAAAGCGGGCGGTCCACACAACTGGCGCGGCGTGCCCGGTTCGGTCGACTTCGGGTCGATGTCGAACAACATCCCGCTGCAGGTGACCGCCGCCGCGGGCGGCGTCGCCGAGGTGCGCGACCACCAGGGCTTCAGCCGCTGCTGGGTGATCATCCACCACCCGAACGGCTGGGATACGCACTACTACCACCTCAAGGGCGTGCCGGACACCCTCGACGGCAAGACCGTCCATCCCGGTGACCCGCTCGGCTGGGCCGGTCAGCCCCTCTCCGATCCGCCATCAGGCACCGAGACCTGCGGCACTGGATCCGCGAACTTCCGCCATCTGCACTTCGTGCTGTTCCACAACGGGGTTCCGGTGCCGATCGACGGCACCTCGATGGGCGGGTACACCGTCCACGCCACGGGTGGCAACTACTGCGGCTACTGGACGCGCGACCGGGACGGCGCAACGGTCACGCCCCGCGGTGGCTGTGGTGCGCAACCGTCGCTTCTGAACAACGAACTGGTGCCGACCCGAGAGCCTCTCGCCGACGGGAACTTCGTGCGCACCGCCAACGGCAACGTGTTCCGAATCGCCGGCGGAGCCCCGATCCACGTCCGGTCGTGGGCGCCGTTCGGCGGACCGCAGCCGTACTCCGACATCACCTATGAGCAGTTCGGCCAGCTCCGCGGCTATCCGCGCGACGGCACCCAGCTCAGCCGGGCCGGCTCCGGCCAGGTCTACGTCGTCGTGGGCGGCACGCCACTGGCCGTGTCCGCGTGCCGGATCGGGAGCACGAACTTCTGCGACCGGGTGATCCCGGTCGACCCGGGCGCCATCGACGGGTTCGACCACCTGACCCGGGTGCCGGTCGACGGCACCGCGATCACCAGCGCACAGGACGGCACCGTGTGGACCTTCGCCGGTGGCGCTCCGCTGCAGGCCTGGTCGTGCCAGTTCGGCGAAGTCAATCTCTGCGCGAACGCGGTCGCGGTGGACCGGGAGGCTGTCGACCGGCTCGACCACATGAACCCGGTCCCGGCCGACGGCACCCGGATCAAGGCAGCCGACGACGCGACGGTCTACGTCGTCGCCGGCGGCGCCCCGATCCCGACGTCGTCGTGCCGGATCGGCGGCCAGGACTTCTGCTCCAACGTGGTGACGGTGCACCCACGGGCCATCGCCGCCCGGGACCACCTGACCGCGCAGCCGAACCCGGGCACCCGTCTCACGCTGGTGCAGTCCGGCCGCGTGGTGATGTACGACAACGGCAGGTGCGTTCCCGCCGGTGACGGCCTCTCGGTCGCGATCGACGAGACGCACAGCCCCTGCCGCTGAGCCGGCGCTCGCCGGCGCGCTGGCTCGGAGGTTGAGCAAGCCAGGAGGGCGAGGAACGAGCCCGCCTGACAGTCGGCCGCCGACGAAACCTCGCAACCGACCTCGCCAACGCTGGCAGGCACGGTCGCCGGGGTTTCGTCGGCGCTCGCTTGCTCAACCTCCGGCCGCAGGAGCTGCGACGAAGGAGCAGATCCGTCGCGGTCGGAGGTTGAGCGAGCCCCGCGGCTGAGGAACGAAGCCGCGACGGGCGAGACCAAACCCTCGCAAGCCACCTCGGGAACGCTGGCAGCGACGGTTGCCGGGGTTTCGTCGGCGCTCGCTTGCGCTCGCTTGCTCAACCTCCGGCCGAGGTGTTGCCGGGGTTTCGTCGGCGCTCGCTTGCGCTCGCTTGCTCAACCTCCGGCCGGCCGAGCCGGCGTCAGTTCCGGGTGACGATGCGCCGCCACGGGCCAGGTGGCACGTCGCGGCCGTCGACGAAGCGCCAGGACACCCGGTCCCGGTCGCCGTTGAGGTGGCGGAAGCCCAGGCAGCCGTTGAGGGCGGGTGAGACGTCCATCCCGGCGCCGTTGAAGCGACGGTTCGCGGGACGGGCGTCGCGGTGGCCGAAGACGTAGCGGGCGTCGTGATAGCGGGCGGGGCCGGCGTCCTGGATCTGGCCGTAGCAGGTGCGGCCCCGGCGGCGGATCTCCACCCAGCGGTTCTTCATCAGGCTGACGTGTGGATTGTCGATGTCGTCGACATAGCGCGGGCGATGCGCCCACGGCACCACGTCGCCACGACGCCGGAAGCCGATCGGATCGTTGAGGTCGTCGTAGGGCAGGTCGAGGTAGAACGGGTTCTGCTTGGGGGTCATCCGGCGTGGGAACCAGCCGTCTCGGCGGAACCGGCGCTCGGTATGACACACCTCCTTGCGGATCACGCCGTCGCAGCCGCCGTAGTTGCGATACCAGTGGTCGTCGTAGGTGGAGATCATCTGGCTGCCGTCGGGGGCATCGGGATCGAAGATCTCGCCCACCCAGAACGTCGTGGCCACGATCCGGGTGTGCCATGGGTAGCGCACGCCCGGCCGCTCCTCCGCGGACGCGGGCGAGCCCGAGCCCCCGGTGACGACGAGCAGCGTGGCGGTCACCAGCGCGGCGATCGCCGCCCCCACCAGTCGAACTGCCGTGCGGCGTGCGCGGATCATGTGTCCCCCCGGTCTCTGCGTGCTGCACTTCGACCCGACCAGAGGAACACGAGAGCGGCGCCCGGACAACCCCGGGCGCCACGACTCACTCGTTGCGAGCCGCCAGCCGCAGCCAGGTCGGCACCACCGTGTCCGGGTTGAGCGACATCGACTCGATGCCCTGGTCGACCAGCCACTCGGCCAGATCGGGATGGTCGGACGGGCCCTGGCCGCAGATGCCGACGTACTTGCCCTGCTCCTTGCAGGCCGCGATCGCCAGGCCGAGCATGTGGAGGACGGCGGGGTTGCGCTCGTCGAAGCCGTCGGCCACCAGCGAGGAGTCGCGGTCGAGGCCGAGGGTCAGCTGGGTCATGTCGTTGGAGCCGATCGAGAAGCCGTCGAAGTGCTCGAGGAACTGGTCGGCGATCACCGCGTTCGAGGGCAGCTCGCACATCATCACGACCTTGAGGCCGTTCTCGCCGCGCACCAGCCCGTGCTGGGCGAGCAGGTCGATGACGCCGCGTGCCTCGTCGACGGTGCGGACGAACGGGATCATGATCCACAGGTTCGTCAGCCCCATCTCGTCGCGCACGTAGCGCAGCGCCTCGCACTCCATCGCGAAGCACTCCGCGAAGCCCGGCGAGAGGTAGCGCGCCGCGCCGCGGTAGCCCAGCATCGGGTTCTCCTCGTCGGGCTCGTAGAGCTCGCCGCCGACGAGGTTGGCGTACTCGTTGGACTTGAAGTCGGAGGTCCGCACGATCACCGGCGACGGCGCGAAGGCCGCACCGAGCATGCTCACCCCCTCCGCGACCCGCTGCACGAAGAAGTCGCGCGGGCTGGGATAGGCCGCGATCGTCTCCTCGATCTCGGCGCGCAGGTCGGGGTCGAGCGAGTCGGGGTCTCGCTGCAGGTCGAGCAGCGCCTTCGGGTGGATGCCGATCTGGCGGTTGATGATGAACTCCAGCCGCGCGAGCCCGACGCCGGAGTTCGGGAGCTGGGCGAAGGAGAACGCCTGGTCGGGCGTGCCGACGTTCATCATGATCTTGACCGGGACGTCGGGCATCGTGTCGAGCTCGGTGCGCTCGACCGCGAAGTCGATCAGCCCGTCGTAGACCAGCCCGGTGTCGCCCTCGGCACACGAGACCGTGACCTCGCGACCGTCCTCGAGGTCCTTGGTGCCGGTACCGGAGCCGACGACGGCGGGGATGCCGAGCTCGCGGGCGATGATCGCCGCGTGGCAGGTGCGGCCACCACGGTTGGTGACGATCGCCGAGGCGCGCTTCATGATCGGCTCCCAGTCGGGGTCGGTCATGTCGGCGACCAGCACCTCGCCGGGCTGGAACTCGTGCATCTGGTCGATGGTGCGCAGGACGCGCACCGCCCCGGCGCCGATCCGCTGGCCGATGGCGCGACCCTCGACCAGCACCGGCCCGGATCCGTTCATCGAGAACCGCTCCAGCGCACCGCTGCGCCGCGACTCGACCGTCTCCGGGCGCGCCTGGAGCACGTAGAGGAGCCCGTCGACGCCGTCCTTGCCCCACTCGATGTCCATCGGGCGGCCGTAGTGCTCCTCGATCACCAGTGCGTGCCGCGCGAGCTCCTCGACCTCCTCGTCGGTGAGGCTGAGCAGGCGGCTCTGGCTGGGCTCGACCTCGACGAACTCGGTCGTGCGTCCCACGGTGGCGTCGTCGGTGTAGACCATCTTGGTGGCCTTGCCGCCCACGCCGCGCTTGAGGATCGCGGGGCGGCCGGCCTTCAGCGCCGGCTTGTAGACGTAGAACTCGTCGGGGTTGACCGCTCCCTGCACCACGCCCTCCCCGAGGCCGTAGGCGGAGGTGATGAAGACGGCGTCGCGGAAGCCGGACTCGGTGTCCATGGTGAACATGACGCCCGAGGAGCCGATGTCGGAGCGCACCATCCGCTGGACGCCGGCGGACAGGCCGACGTCCTCGTGGGCGAAGCCGTGGTGCACGCGATAGGCGATGGCGCGGTCGTTGTAGAGGGAGGCGAAGACCTCCCGGATCGCGAGCAGCACCGCGTCGATGCCGCGGACGTTGAGGAAGGTCTCCTGCTGGCCGGCGAACGAGGCGTCGGGCAGGTCCTCCGCGGTGGCCGAGGACCGCACCGCGAACGAGGCTCCGTCGGGGCCGCCCGACTCGGCGACCAGCTGGTCGTAGGCCGAGCGGATGTCGGCCTCCAGGTCCGGCGGGAACGGCTGAGCGACGACGGCCTCGCGGATCTCGCGGCCGACCTCGGCGAGCCGGCGCACGTCGTCGGTGTCGAGACCGTCGAGCAGACCGGCGATCCGGTCGGTGAGTCCGCCGTTGCCGTCGACGTCGGTCTCGAGGAACCGGTGGAACGCCTCCGAGGTCGTCGCGAATCCGTCGGGCACGCGCACGCCGAGGTCGGTGAGGTGGGAGACCATCTCGCCGAGCGAGGCGTTCTTGCCGCCGACCTGCTCGAGGTCGCCGAGCCCCAAGGTCGAGAACCAGCGGACGTTCGCCGAGCTGTCCGTCACGCTGTCGGGGCCTGCGGTGTCGTTCACGTGCTTCCTCCTGAGTTGTCGAGCCGTGTGGTCGCGCGCGTCGCCCGGCTCGGGACGCCGCCGTTCTTCTTGAGGGTCTGCAGGATCAGGGCGGCCATCTCCTCCACCGACTTGGTCGAGGAGTCGATGACCGGGACGCGGTGCGCGGCGAAGAGCTCCTTGGCGCGGCGCAGCTCCCACCGGCACTGGGCCGGTTGGGCGTAGCGCGAGCCGGGACGCCGCTCGTTGCGCACCCGGCTGAGCCGGTCGACGGTGGTGGTGATGCCGAAGCACCGGTCGGCGAACTCGCGCACCGGACGCGGGAGGTCGGCGTCCTCGAGGTCCTCCTCGACCAGGGGGTAGTTCGCGACGAACAGGCCGTGCTGGAGCGCGAGGTACATGCTGGTCGGCGTCTTGCCGCACCGCGAGGGCGCCAGCAGGATCACGTCGGCGCGGTCCAGCGCGCGCACGCTCTGCCCGTCGTCGTGCTCGATCGTGAACTCCACCGCCGCCATCCGCGTGTTGTAGCTCTTGACGTCGCCGACGCCGTGCAGCCGGGCGACCTCGCGGACGCCGCGGCGGCCGAGGATCTCCTCGATCCGGCTCATGTGCATCTCGAAGAAGTCGATCATCGGCGCCCGGGTGGTGGCCAGCTCGTGCCGGATCACGTCCTCGGCGGCGGTGGTGAAGGCCAGCGGCGCGACGGGGCCGTCCATGGCGGCGTCGAGCATGGCGACCACCTCGCGTGCCCGCTCGACGGTGGTGATGAACGGGATGGTGGTGCGGTCGAAGGCGAGGTCGGGGAACTGGAGCAGCAGCGCATTGCCCATCGTCTCGGCGCTGATTCCGGTGGAGTCGGACAGGAAGAACACCGGGACGGCGCCAGGGGCGGTTCCGTTCTCGCTCGGCATAGGCACACTCTGCTGTACCGCGCGCCATCGCGCGACCCGCGCCACGGAGTGGGACCGGGTGACTCAGTTGGGCTCGTGCTGTGCTCGGCGCAGTGCGGGAGCCGCTCCCCAGAGGATCGCGAAGAACACGACGACCGCGATGCCCGCGACCAGACCCACGGTCCGGCTCACGGCGACGTCGAACACCAGTGCCACAACGCCCGCGCAGGTCAGACCGAGCAGCACGAGTCCCGCCTGCGCCGCGTGGTGGCCCGACTGCACCAGCCAGGCGCGCTGGTTGCGCCGGAACACCAACCGGTGGAACGCGACCGGCGAGAGCACGAACCCCGTGGTGGCCACCGAGCCCGAGAGCACGCACAGGTACATCGCGACCTGGACGTCGTCGAGGGAGTCCCAGCGGCTCGAGAAGGGCACCGTGAGCAGGAAGCCGGTCAGGATCTGCACGCCGGTCTGCACGACCCGCACCTCCTGGAGCAGCTCGTTCCAGTTGCGGGTCAGCTTGGCGCGCTCGGTCTCCGGCTCGTCGGGGAACCCCAAGCCGTGCACCGCATCACTCATGGCACGACGGTAGTCCCAGCGACACCGCGGACGCCCTTCGTCCGGAACCCGTGCGAGGGTGTCGCACGTGCGGACCGGAGCGGAGGCGAGTCTCACCTGGCGCCAGGCATTGGGCTGGCGGCTGCGACGGCAGTTCCTCGGGCCCTGCGCGACGTCGGTGCCGGACGTCGTGGCGCGGCTGGGCGCCGTGCCGTCGATGGACCGCCGGCTGGCCCGGCTGGCGGTTGGGGTCCGGTGCCCCTCGGCCGGACCGGACTCCCTCGATCGCGCCGTGGAGGACGGCGCGGTGATCACCGCCTTCGCCTTCCGGGGAGCCCAGCACCACCTCTCCCCCGTCGACGGCGGTGCCTATCTCGCCCTCCGCGCGGCGGGGCGCCAGTGGGAGCGAGCGAGCTGGGTCGAGCACTACCGGCTGCCCGCCGAGGCGTGGTCCGACTTCCGCGCGGCGGTGAGGGAGGCACTGGCCGCAGGATCGCTCACCATCGGCGAGCTCGGCGAGGCCCTGGCCGAGCAACGCGACTACCGGCATCTGGCTCCGGTGTTCGCCGACGGCGCGGGCACCCTCGTCAAGCCGCTCTCCTGGCAGGGCGACCTGAGCATGGTCGCCCCGCGTGACGGGCAGCTCACCGTGCGCGGCCTGGCCGGCAACCCCAGATGGGGTGGCCTGCCCGATCTCGACGTGGCCGGACCGTGGGCGATCCTCCAGTACTTCGGCACCTACGGACCCGCGACCCACGAGCACGTGCACTACTGGCTCGGGGAGGGCCTCAGCGCCGGCCGCGGACGCCTGCGCTCCTGGCTCGCCGGCCTCGGTGAGCGCCTGGCACCGGTCGACGTCGAGGGCACCTCCGCCCTCGTGCTCCGCGACGACCTCGACGATCTCCTCGAGATGGAGGACGAGCCCGAGTCGGTCTGGCTGCTGCCCGGCCACGACCAGTGGGTGATGGGCGCAGGCACCAAGGACCCCCATGTGGTCCCGGCCGAGGCCCGCACGGCGATGACCCGCAAGGCGAACCCGGTGCTGGTCGACGGCGTCGTGCGCGGCACGTGGACGCGCGAGCCCGACGGCGAGGTCACGATCAGCTGGTTCGACGGGCCGACTCCCTCCGAGCACGCCG
This sequence comes from Nocardioides epinepheli, assembly GCF_037936805.1. Lineage (NCBI taxonomy): Bacteria > Bacillati > Actinomycetota > Actinomycetes > Propionibacteriales > Nocardioidaceae > Nocardioides > Nocardioides epinepheli. The sequence continues at coordinate 637,671 of NZ_JBBMMC010000001.1, forward strand.
GCGAGCGCGCCGTGCGACGCCTGCTCTCCCCCGCGAGCTGAGCACGTGAGCGCAGCGGACCCGAGCCGCCCGCATGATCAGTAGGTGTAGAAACCGCGCCCCGTCTTGCGGCCGAGCAGGCCGGCGTCGACCATCCGTGCCAGCAGCGGCGGCGGCGCGTAGAGCGGCTCCTTGAACTCCTCGTAGAGCGACTCGGCGACCGCCTTGGTGGTGTCGAGGCCGATCAGGTCGGCCAGCGCCAGCGGGCCCTGCGGGTGTGCGGCGCCGAGCACCAGGCCACGGTCGATGTCCTCGGCGGTGGCGAAGCCGGACTCGAGCATCCGGATCGCGGAGAGGATGAACGGGATCAGCAGGGCGTTCACGACGAAGCCGGCACGGTCCTGGCACAAGATCGCCTGCTTGCCCAGCTGGCCCTCGACGAAGTCGCGGGAGCGCTCGGTGGTCTCCTCCGAGGTGAGCAGGCTGGGGACCAGCTCCACGAGCGCGAGCACCGGGACGGGGTTGAAGAAGTGGATGCCGAGCACCTGCTGCGGGCGCTCGGTGACGACACCGAGCTTCATGATCGGGATCGAGGAGGTGTTCGAGGCGAGGATCGCGTCGGGACGGGTGACGATCGCGTCGAGCTGCTTGAACAGCTCGACCTTGGCCGCCTCCTGCTCGAGGATCGCCTCGACCACCAGGTCGCGGTCGGCAAGCGCCTCGAGGTCGGTCTCGACCCGGACCCGGTCGAGCACCTCCTCGGCGGAGTCGAGCTTGCCGCGATCGACGGCGCGGCGCAGCGACTTCTCCAGGCGCGCTCGTCCCGCGTCGCCGGCCGCCGCATTGGCCTCCACCACGACGACGTCGAGGCCCTGGCGTGCCGTCACCTCGACGATGCCGCTCCCCATGAGCCCGAAGCCCACGACGCCTACCTTGCTGATGCTCATCCTCGCTCCTTGCGCTCGACTCGGGTCCCATCATGGTGCCGTCCCGGATGGTCCGAGCCTCCGGGGGCGTCCGGGCCCCAACCCGGCAGGCTCAGCGCGACGCCGCAGGCCGATACCAGATGCGGCGTGAGATGCCTCACCGCGCCCCGCTGGCGGGAACCAGAACGTTTGCCACGGCGTCTCATCGGAGATGAACTCATGACGCCCGGATCGTTACGATAGGACGTCCACCACGCCGCAGCCCGCGGCACTCAACTCAGCCGCGGAAGCAGGTTCTCTGGTGTCGGAGCAGCTCGTCGACGAGCCGGTCGAGGCGACCGCGCCGTCCGACGAGACGAGCACGACGCCCTGGCAGGCCCTGCTCTGGGCGCTCCGGGTCTCCTGGCTCGGCGCCATGGCCTGCGCCCTGGCGCTGGAGCTCTCCGGTCTCATCGGCGAGGAGTCCTACTGGTGGCACGCGACCTTCGTCGACGGCCTCAGCTACGTCATGGACTGCGTCGTCATCTGGATCATCATGGTGGTCCTCATCGGGCTCACCAACCGGGTCGTGCTCTCGCTCGGGATCGTCGCGGTCGGCACGGTCACCCTCGCGGCCGCGAACCGGGTCAAGCTCGGTCTGCGCTCGGAGCCCGTCTATCCCAGCGACGTCGACTTCCTCCGCGAGCCGAAGTTCCTCCTGAGCCAGGTCTCCACCGGCATGCTGATCCTCGCCGGCGTCGGGCTGGCGGGCCTCCTCGTCCTGGCCTGGTATCTCGGACGCCGCTTCGAGCCGCCGATGCCGCGGATCTGGCCGACCGGCCAGCCCCTGCGCGTGCAGTGGACGGCGGTGATCGTGCGCGCCCTGATCGTCACCCTCGCGATCGGGATGCTCCAGAGCACCCGCGGGTTCAACGACCCGGGCAATCCGTGGCGTGGCCTCTACGAGGTCGGCGACAGCCAGCGTTGGCGGCCGTGGAACCAGCGCAACAACTACCTCGCCAACGGCTTCGTCGGTGGGTTCCTCTCCAACATGCCGACCGTGGCGATGCAGACCCCGGACAACTACTCCGAGGAGACCATGGACGCGCTCGCGACCCGCTACGAGCGCGCCGCGGCCCGGATCAACCGCGACCGAAGCGGCTCCCTCGACGGCGCGAACGTCGTCGTCGTGCTCAGCGAGTCGTTCAGCGACCCGACCCAGCTCGAGGGCTTCGAGCTCGAACGCGATCCGATCCCCAACATCCGCAAGATCATGCAGCAGGGCACCTCGGGCACCATGCTGGCGCAGCTGCTCGGGGGCGGCACCGCGAACATGGAGTTCGAGGCACTCACCGGCGAGTCGATCGCGCTCTTCGAGCCGCAGCTCACCACGCCGTACCAGATGCTGGTGGCCGACTACGACCAGTACCCCTCGGCGGTCGGCTGGTTCAAGTCCCACGGACACGACCCGGTCGCGGTGCACCCGTACCTCACGTCGTTCTACAAGCGCGACAAGGTCTACCAGACCTTCGGCTTCGACCGGTTCATCCACGACACGACGATGACCGAGCAGGAGCGGATCGACGACAACGAGTTCATCTCCGACCAGTCGGCCTTCGACGAGGTCTCCAAGCAGATCGCCGACTCCGACGAGCCGCTGATGGTCAACCTCGTCACGATGCAGAACCACATCCCCGTCGACGGCAACTACCGCGAGCCGATCCCGGTCACCGGCGTCGACGGCGACCAGGCCGAGCGGATCGGCCAGTACGCCCGGGGGCTCAGCTACACCGACGAGGCCGTCGCGAACTTCCTGTCCGGCCTGAAGAAGTCGAAGGAGCGCACCGTGGTCGTCTTCTACGGCGACCACCTGCCTGGCATCTACGACTCCTCGATCGCCGACCAGAACCCCGACCTCGGGCTCTACACCACGCCGTTCTTCATCTGGGACAGCAAAGGCACGCCGCAGCAGCAGCTTCCGCAGACCAGCCCCAGCCAGTTCCTGCCGCTGCTCTACGACACCGTCGACGCCCCCATCCCGCCGTACTACGTGCTGCTGAACCGCCTGCGCAAGCACATCAGCGCCATGGAGCAGGGCCGCTACATCACTCCCGACGGCCGCCAGGTCACCGAGGAGCAGCTCGGCCCCCGCGCCCGCCGCCTGCTCGAGGACGCCCGCCTGGTGCAGTACGACTTCTCCATCGGCGACCGGTACTCCGTCGAGCGCATGTGGCCCGGCTCGCTCAACCCCGAGACCGACTGACCACTTCCCCCACCCCTCTTATCCACAGGCAACGGGCCCGCCAGTGCGCTGACCCGTCAGCTATAGCGGACGGGTCAGCGGAAATCGGGAGGGTCGGAACCCGGGTGGGGGTCTGGAGCGTCCTTGAGGTGTGGGCGGGAACGCGAGCATCGACTTCGGCGAGTACGTCGCCTCGCGGTGGCCGCGCCTGGTGCGCACCGCCGCGCTGCTCGGCTGCTCTCCCGCCGAGGCCGAGGACGTCGTGCAGAGCGCGCTCGAGCGGTGCCTGCGCAGGTGGTCGGCGGTCGAGCGGGCCGAGGACCCCGACGCCTACGTGCACCGGGTGGTGCTCAACGCCTTCTACTCCGCCCGCCGACGCCGTTGGACCGGAGAGCGACCCACCGAGAAACTGACGGAGCGCATCGTCGACGACGAGACGGCGCAGGTCGACGACGCCACCTCGGTCGACCGAGCGCTGAACCGGCTCCCCCACGACCAACGCGCGGCCGTGGTGCTGCGCTACTACGCCCACCTGGGCGAGCAGCAGATGGCCACCGTGCTGGGCGTGGCCCCCGGCACCGTCAAGAGCCGGCTGTCTCGCGCCCTCAAGGCGCTCGCGCTCGACCCCGACCTCGTCGAACTGAGGGATCTGCGATGACCGAGAAGAACCTGATCGACCTCCTCGAACGGGCGGCCGACCGCACCCCGATCGGATCGCCGCCGGTCACCGCGATGCTGGAGCGCCACCGCCGGTCCCGACGTCGCCGGGTCGCGCTTGCGGCGGCCGGCGCGGTGGCCGCCGTCGCCGCGACCGGCGTCGGGGTGGCTGTCTGGGCACCGAGCGGCGACGGCTCCTCCTTCGCAGACGGCAACACGCTCACGTCCGCGCCGGACCAGGCATCAGAGCCGGCGGGAGGACCGGACGAGGTCACCTCCTTGGAGGGGGCGTGGCGGGTGGTCGCACTGGTCGGGTCCGGCGGCCGGTCGGTCCTGTCGGATGCCGGGCGAGACGCGTTGCGCCTGACCTTCGACGCGGACTCGGTGAAGGGCACCACCGAGTGCAACCGGCTCGGCGGCGAGTACACCCTCGTCGGGGAGAACCTGCGCTTCGAAGGGCTGGAGTCGACCCTGGTCGGATGCGACGAGTCACCCCTCTTCGATCGGCTCGCGAAGGTGCGCCACGTGTCGGTGACCGACGGACAGGTCTATCTCCACGCCGCCAACTGGATGATCCTCGTCGTCCTCGAGCCCTCGTCCTGACCCACTACCGTGGGCGCGTGTCCGCCCTCGACCTGCCGGCGTTCGCGGAGGCGGCGCGGCTGCGCCCGGTCTCGGTCGTGCAGCCCGGCAGCACGCTCCCCCGCGCCCCGTACGCCGCCGCCGAGACCGACGTGCGGGGGCCGGCGGCGCAGGCTTCCTTGAGCTCAGGCAGCAGCGTCTTCCGGGCGACCTGGGAACGCGGCGTGGTCGCACTGGAGATCACCACGACCGCCGGGACGACGCGCCACGTGAGCCGCCGCCACGGCCGGGTCTCCGACGTCACGAGCCTGGCCGTGAGCCTTACCGGGCCCACGGTGACCGCCTTCGTGCGCACCGGCTCCGGCGCCTCCTGGACGGCGCGCGCGATCGTGGACCTGACCCAGCACGAGTCGGCACCCGACGTCCACGACGAGGGCTGGCTCGCCGGCCTCGCCGGAGACGGTGACCGGGCCGGCACGTTCGGCCAGCTGGGGCTGCGTGACGTCAGGGCGGTCTCCCGGGCCGACGGTGCGGCCTACCACGACGACGGCCGGGTGCTGCTCACCGCCACCAGCGCCGGGCCGGCCGGATTCCGCAGCGCCCACAACTCCGTGTGGTCCTTCGACCCCGAGACGCTGGAGCTGGCCCACCGCGCCGATCTGTTCTTCCGGCGCCCCGAACGACCTGGCGTCTTCGGCGACCACGCGAGTCATCTCCTGCTCGACGACGGCGAGTGGCTGGTCGCGGCCAGCACCTGGGGCGACTTCGATCGCCACACCCACCCACGGGTCACCACGACGCTGGCCCGCCTCGGCGGCCCCGCCGCGCCGGACGGGATCCGGATCCTCGACACCACCCCCCTCGCTCTGCCCACCGCGGGACTGGAGTCCGTCGGCCGGTGGGACCCGCACCTGGTGCGCACCGCCGAGGGCTGGCTGGTCGCCTTCGTGAGCGCGCGCCGGTTCTTCTCCTTCCACCCCGCGCTCGCCGCGGGGCCCGATCTCGACCGGCTGAGCCTGCGCTCGGCAGCACGGGACCGCACAGCCACCGAGGGCCCGATCCTGCACCGGCTCGGCGAGCAGTGGCGCGTTCTCGCCTCGGACGGGCGCGACAACCCACGCGGCCGACGCGCGGCGTACCCGGTCTTCGATCTCGATTTCGTCGAGCAGGGCGCGGTCCGCGCGGACTATCCGTCGAACATCCCGTGGCCGACGCTCATCACGACACCGTCGGGGCCGATGCTCATCGGCTTCGACGGCACGCCGGCAGGCGGTCCGCTGCTCGGCTATGGAACGCACGGAGATCTGGTGGTGCAGCGACCCGCTTCGGCGTAGTATGACTACTAACTCAGTGGTTGTTGTCGATTTCGGGGAGCTAGAGATGAGCGTGTCGCATCACCACCCGAGCCACGGGTCCCGGCGGACACCGAGCGGACGTCGACGGAGCGGTCTGGACCAGGATCTGGTCGCGATCCTCGCCATGGTGGCGATCTTGTGCCTCACTGCGCTCTGTTTCGCACTCCAGGCACACCTCCCCCGCTGACACCCCGCTGACACCCCGCTGACACCGCGCTGGCACCACGCTGAAACGCGCCGATCGGCCCGATGAGCGCCCCAATGACGGCGGTCCGCCCGCCTCTGCGCTACGGTCGAGTGCTGCGCGGCCCTGACTTCCCGGGACCCGCACCCCTGACCACCACCCGAGAGGATGAGACAACTTCATGAACCGCACCGAGCTCCGTGAGGCCATCGCTACCGAGACCGGCCTCAGCGGCGCCCAGGCCGACCAGGCGCTCTCCGCCGTGCTCGACGCCATCACCGGCGCGCTGGCCAAGGGCGACAAGGTCACCCTCCCCGGCTTCGGCACCTTCGAGACCCGTGAGCGCGCCGCCCGCCAGGGCCGCAACCCGCAGACCGGCGAGACCATCGACATCGCCGCCAGCGTCGCCCCGGCCTTCAAGGCCGGCGCCGCGCTGAAGAAGGCCGTTTCGCCGAGCTGACCATCGCTCGACGGCCCAGCCGTCCCGACGCACGACCACCGAGGCCGGTCCCGCATCCGCGGGGCCGGCCTCGCTGCTCGTGGAGGCCAGACGAAACCGCGCCAGTCCTCTGAGGTTGAGCAGGCCGGGGGGCGAGGAGCGAGCCCGACCGGCGCCGGTAGCCGGGGTTTCGTCGGCGCTCGCTTGCGCTCGCTTGCTCAACCTCCGGCCGCAGGCCGACTCCCCGGAGGTTGAGCAAGCCGGACGAGTGAGGAACGAACTCGTCCGGCGCCGACGAAACCTCGCAACCGACCTCGCCAACGTTGGCAGCGACGGTTGCCGGGGTTCGATCAATCAACGAGCGCTCGCTTGCGCTCGCTTGCTCAACCTCCGGCCGCAGGCCGACTCCCCGGAGGTTGAGCAAGCCGGACGAGTGAGGAACGAACTCGTCCGGCGCCGACGAAACCTCGCAACCGACCTCGCCAACGTTGGCAGCCACGGTTGCCGGGGTTCGATCAATCAACGAGCGCTCGCTGACGCTCGCTTGCTCAACCTCCGGCCGCAGGAGCTGCGACGGGCGATCGCGCGTCGGGCTTCGGCGTATGAGGTGGGTCACGATTAGGGTGGAGGGCATCCGCGCCACCCCTGCGGATGACCCCAGGACGCCACACCCCTGCGCCCGCCACACCGATCGAACGGACACGACCCATGTCATCAGCCACCCCAGTCACGACGCCGACGAACCAGGACGTCTTCGAGCTCGGCGCCGAGCACGAGCAGGTCGTCTTCTGCAACGACCCCGCCAGCGGACTGCGCGCCATCGTCGCGATCCACTCCACCGCACTCGGCCCCGCCCTCGGCGGTACCCGCTTCCACGCCTACGCCTCCACGGCCGACGCCGTCGCCGACGTCCTCGACCTCTCCCGCGGCATGTCCTACAAGGCCGCGCTGGCCGGCCTCGACCTCGGTGGCGGCAAGGCGGTCATCATCGGCGACCCGAACACGCTGAAGTCCGAGGCGCTGCTGCGCGCCTACGGCCGGTTCGTGGAGTCGCTGTCGGGTCGCTACTACACCGCCTGCGACGTCGGCACGTTCTCCGAGGACATGGACCACATCGCCCGCGAGTGCCAGTACGTCACGGGTCGGACGGTCGCCCACGGCGGCGCCGGCGACAGCTCGGTGCTCACCGCCTACGGCGTCTACCGCGGCATGCTGGCCGCGGCGGAGGCGGCCTGGGGCGGAGAGGACGCCGATCCCGCCGTGCTGGAGGGCCGCCTGGTCGGCGTGGCGGGGGTCGGCAAGGTCGGACGACACCTGGTCGGCCACCTCGTCGAGGCAGGCGCCCGGGTCGTGGTCACCGACGTGTGGGCGCCGGCCCTGGACCGCATCCGCGAGGAGTACCCCTCCGTCGAGGTGGTCGAGTCCACCGAGGCACTCATCGCCCAGCCGCTCGACGTCTACGCCCCGTGCGCGCTCGGCCAAGCCCTCACCGACGACGTCGTGGAGCAGCTCACCGCGAAGGTCGTGTGCGGCGCCGCGAACAACCAGCTCGCCCACCCGGGGATCGAGAAGAAGCTCGCCGACCGGGGCGTGGTCTACGCACCCGACTACTGCGTCAACTCCGGTGGCCTGATCCAGGTCGCCGACGAGCTCGAGGGCTTCTCCTTCGAGCGCGCGCAGCAGCGCGCCAGCGGCATCTACGACACCACTCGCGACGTCTTGGAGCTGGCCGCATCCGACGGCGTCGCCCCGGCCACCGCGGCCGATCGGCTCGCGGAGAAGCGGATGCGCGACGTCGGTCGCCTGCGCGGTATCTGGCTGCGCTGAGCGCGACCTACGACGACACACGACCGCTCCAGGCCGCGGACTCGATCCGCGGCCTGGAGTCCGGTCGGTGCGTCAGTCGCGCGAGCGGTCGGCGTAATCCGACCACTCGTCGTGCTCGTCCGCCTGGTCGGCGGCGTCGGAGTCGCCGTGCAACTCCTTCGCCAGCGCGCCGAAGTCCGTCTCGTGAGTACGGTACTTCAGGTCGCGCGCGACCTTCGTCTGCTTGGCTTTAGCTCGGCCGCGGCCCATAGGGTCCAGCCCCCTCGCACACTTGGCCGGGCGCCTCGGGCGTCCCGGACTCTCTCAACAGGATCTCGTGGGTGTAACGCTACCTGTTAGGTGTCTGTTCCGGCACGTCGGCACCGTGATCGACCCCCACGATTTTCCGCGCCGGGCCCTTCGGGCCTACCAGTTCGGGTGCTGACCGGTGAGCCGGACGGTCCCGGACTGCTCCGGATCGACGTCGATCTCGCCCGCGACCCAGGCCCGCACCTCCCGGCCCGAGAGCAGCTCCAGCGCGGCCGGCACCGACTCCGGAGGCAGCACGACGACCATCCCGACCCCGCAGTTCAAGGTGCCCTCGAGGTCGGCCTGGCTGATCGCGCCGACCTGGCGGACGACGTCGAAGACCGGCTGCGGGTTCCAGGTGGCCCGCTCGACGGTGGCCCGCAGCTCCTCCGGCATCACCCGCGCCAGGTTGGCCGCCAGGCCGCCTCCCGTCACGTGCGACATGGCGTGCACCTCGACGGCGTCGGCGAGCGCGAGACAGGTCTTGGCGTAGACCAGGGTGGGCTCGAGGAGCTCCTCCCCCAGCGTGCGGCCGAACTCGGCGACGTCGCGGTCCAGCGACCAGCCGGCCTTCTGGAGCAGCACGTGGCGCACGAGGGAGTAGCCGTTGGAGTGCAGGCCGGACGAGGCGAGCGCGAGGACGGCGTCTCCGGGGCGGACCCGGCCCGGGCCGAGCAGCCGGTCGGCCTCGACGACGCCGGTGGCCGCTCCCGCGATGTCGTACTCGTCGGGGCCGAGCAGGCCGGGGTGCTCGGCAGTCTCGCCGCCCACCAGCGCGCAGCCGGCCTCGATGCAGGCATCGGCGATGCCCTTGACGATGGCCGCGATCCGCTCGGGGATCACCGACCCGGTGGCGATGTAGTCGGTCATGAACAGCGGCTCGGCGCCGCACACGACCAGGTCGTCGACGACCATGCCGACCAGGTCGAAGCCGATCGTGTCGTGCTTGTCGAGCGCCTGGGCGATCGCGACCTTGGTGCCGACGCCGTCGGTGGAGGTGGCCAGGAGCGGCCGCGTGTAGCCGGTGAGGGCGGAGGCGTCGAAGAGCCCCGCGAAGCCTCCGAGCCCGCCGATCACCTCCGGGCGCGTGGCCCGGCCCACCGATCCCCGCATCAGCTCGATCGCGGTGTCGGCTGCCTCGATGTCGACGCCGGCGCGGGCGTAGGCGTTCTGCTGCTGGGTCACGTCGTTCCGTTCGGCGTCGGGATGGACTCGGGTGTGGACTCAGGGGTTGTTGAGGACGGGGAGCGCCTTGTCGGTCGCGCTCATCGAAGCCTCGAGCAGGTGCTTCCCCAGGAGGCTCTCGTCGGGCAGCTCCACCGGGTACTCGCCGGTGAAGCAGGCGGTGCACAGCTGGCTGATCGGCTGGTCGGTGGCATCGACCATGCCGCCCAGGGAGATGTAGCCGAGGCTGTCGGCGCCGATGCTGGCAGCGATCTCCTCAGGACTCAGCCCGTTGGCGATCAGCTCGGCGCGCGTGGCGAAGTCGATCCCGTAGAAGCATGGCCAGGTAACCGGCGGGCTCGAGATCCGCACGTGCACCTCGGCGGCGCCGGCCTCGCGCAGCATCCGCACCTGGGCCCGCTGGGTGTTGCCGCGCACGATGGAGTCGTCGACGACGACGACGCGCTTGCCGCGGATCATGTGGTCCAGCGCGTTGAGCTTGAGCCGGATGCCGAGCTGGCGCAGGGTCTGACTCGGCTGGATGAAGGTGCGTCCGACGTAGGCGTTCTTCACGAAGCCCTGTCCGAACGGGATGCCGCTCTCCTCGGCGTAGCCGGCCGCCGCCGGGGTGCCCGACTCGGGCACCGGGATGACCAGGTCGGCCTCGACCGGGTACTCCCGGGCCAGCTGGCGGCCCATCTCGACGCGCGACTCGTGCACGCTGCGGCCGTTGATGGTGGCGTCGGGACGCGCGAGGTAGACGTACTCGAAGACGCAGCCCTTGCGCTCGGGCTCGGCGAACTTGTGAGAGCGCAGTCCGTTCTCGTCGATCACGACCATCTCGCCAGGCTCGATCTCGCGCACGACGCTCGCCCCGATCGTCGCCAGTGCGGCGTCCTCGCTCGCCACGACCCAGCCGCGCTCGAGGCGGCCCAGCACCAGCGGCCGGATGCCCTGCGGGTCGCGGGCGGCGTACAGGGTGTCCTCGTTCATCCAGACGAAGCAGAACGCCCCCTTCAGCAGCGGCAGCACCTCCAGGGCGCGCTGCTCCAGGGAGGTGTCGGGGTGGTGGGCCAGCAGCGCGGTGACCAGGCCGGTGTCGTTGGTCGAGGTCTCGACCGGGCGGGCCCGCAGGTCGAGCTCGTCGTCGGGGCCCGGGAGCGCCTCGACCAGCTCGCGCAGCTCGTGGGTGTTGATGAGGTTGCCGTTGTGGGCCAGCGCGATCGAGCCGTCCGCGGTCGGCCGGAAGGTCGGCTGGGCGTTCTGCCAGGTGCTGGCGCCGGTGGTGGAGTACCGGGTGTGGCCGATCGCGAGATGTCCCTGCAAGGAGGCGAGCGTGGTCTCGTCGAAGACCTGGGAGACCAGGCCCATGTCCTTGTAGACCAGGATCTGGCGGCCGTTGCTCACCGCGATGCCCGCCGACTCCTGCCCGCGGTGCTGGAGGGCGTAGAGGCCGAAGTAGGTCAGCTTGGCGACGTCCTCGCCGGGGGCCCAGACTCCGAAGACACCGCAGGCGTCCTGGGGTCCCTGCTCGTGGGGATCCAGCGCCGCGGTGAGCCTGCCATCACCGCCGGGACGTGGGCCACGACTGCTCATGTAGGGCACGGCCACCATTCTAGATCGCAGAGCCCGATCGGCCGCACCGTGGGCTCTTGCGCCAACTCGCGGACATCGCCCCCGCGCGGTCTTAGGCTGAGGCACACGCTTCCCACTCCTAGGCCATCCCGTGTCGAACGCCCCCCCACGCAATCGCGCCCCGATCGACGTCTCCACCTGGTCCGATGCCGGATCACGCGAGGCGCTGGCCCTCGTGGCGTCCTCGGTGGCCGAGATGGTGGGCTTCGAGATCGCGATCATCAGCGTCGTGCGCGGCGAGTCGATGTTCTCGGTCGCCGTCGAGGGGCGCAGCGGGGCCACGTCGGCGATGATCGGCGTCGCGACACCCATGTCGGTGGTCGCCCCGGAGTTCGAGCGCGCCGACGACTGGGGCAGGTTCCTCTTCGTGCCGCACGAGCGGCTCGGCCCGGACGTCGACCCCGCGGCGGGGTGGTGGATCCCCGACATCGTGCCCATCGACGCCGAGGACGCCTGGCACCCCCTCGACCTGCTGATCGCTCCCCTGTACGCCGACTCAGGCAGCCTGATCGGGCTGCTCTCGATCGACGTGCCCACCTCGGGGCGACGTCCCGACCTGCATCAACGGCACCTCATGGAGCGCTACGCCGCGCAGGCCGAGCGCACCTTGCGGCTCGCCGTCGAGCGCGAGGAGCTGGCCGAGCGGATCCGGCTGGCCGAGGCCGCGCGCCGGGTGGTGCGCTTCGCGACGTCCCTCGACGACGTCGAGAGCGTGCTCGACGACTGCCGCTACCCGCTCCTGGAGGCCTTCCGCGCCGACTACCTGGAGATCCGCACCTACGCGACCACCGAGCCCGCCGAGCTGCCCGAGGCGGGATCGCCCCCGACCGGCCTCCCGGCGGAGCTGGCCGAGGCGATCCGGACGACCGCGCGGCGTTGCTGGGACGAACAAGAGGTGCTGGTGATCGGCGCCGACCTGGCGCACGGCCGGTTCGTCGACGCCGAGACCAACGCCCGGCTCATCGAGGCCCACACGCTGCTCGGGATGAGCACCTCGATGCTCGTCCCGCTCGGCGCCGCTCACGCGAGCATCGGGCACCTGCTGTTCGGTCGCAAGGACCCCGCCATGGCGTGGAGCTCCGACGAGCGGGCCGGGATCCTGGACATCGCGCGCGACATCGGTCAGGTCGTGGTGCACTCGCGCACCCTTGCCCGCGAGCAGCGCCTGGTCGCCGAGCTGCGCCGGCTCGCGGCCTACAAGTCGCAGGTGCTCTCGATGGTCTCCCATGAGCTGAAGAACCCGTTGGCGGCGATCTCGGGCTACGTCGAGATGCTCGAGAGCGATCCGGGGATCACCGGCACCGGGCAGCTCTCGCTCGGCGCGCTGGACCGGGCGACGCGCCGGATGGGCCGGCTGGTCGACGACCTGCTCGTGCTCTCCGAGGTCGAGGACCCCGAGGCCACCGTGCCCACGTCCCTGCTCGACGTGCGCCCGGTGGTCGAGGACGCCGTCGAGCTGATGCGGGCCGCGGCCCGCCGCGATCTCGACCTCCAGGTCAGGGCGCCCGAGCATCCGGTGCTGGTCTGCTGCTCGCCGTTCGACCTCGACCGCGTGCTCACCAACCTGGTGAGCAACGCGGTGAAGTACAGCCCGCGCGGCGGCCAGGTGACCGTCAGTGTCGACGAGGGCCCCGACCACGTCGAGATCGCGGTGAGCGACGCCGGCATCGGGATCTCCCCCGAGGACCAGCAGCACCTGTTCACGGAGTTCTTCCGTTCCACCAACCCCCGAGCCCTGGCCCAGCCCGGGACGGGCCTGGGCCTGACGATCAGCTCACGGATGATCGAACGCAACCGCGGCCGGATCGAGGTCGAGTCCCGGCTGCATCACGGCAGCACCTTCCGCGTCGTCCTCCCCCGCCCCGCCACCGACTGACGGCAGGGCCACCACTCGGGTGCGAGGTGGGTCGGCTCAGGTGTGCGCCGCCCCAGCGCGACCACGGGCGGCGAGGGCGAGGATGCCCTGGGCCACCTCGGCGGCCTGCGAGCGGATCTCGGGGATCGCCGTCGACTCCCACAAGGTGCCCTTGCGCGGGGGGCCCACCGCGAACAGACCCGGGACGACGCCGTCGTCGCCGAGGAGAGCGCCGTTCTCCGTGGTGTCGATGCCTAGGAGCAGGGGGTCAGGGCGGACCAGGCCGCGCTCGCGCAGCGCGAGCAGGAGCGGGTCGTCGGAGCGGGTGATGTCGGTGGACGGGCCGGTGCAGTTGACCACCGCGCTGGCGGTGAGCGGGGTCGCGACGCCGGCGACGCGGACCTGGCAGGTGGCGCCGCGGTCGGCGATGGAGACGAGCCCCCCACCCAGCACGCTGAGCCTGCCGTCGTCGGCGTAGGCCCGGATCCGGTCGGCCACCTCGGGCGCCATCCGGTGCCGGTGGATCTCCCACTCGCGCGCGTAGACGTCGAGGAAGCGCCGCCGCTCGGCCAGCGGCAGCCGGCGCCACAACGACGTCGTCGCCGACCGCAGGCCGTCCACGACCGCGCGCCAGCCGACGCCCTGAGCCGCCGCGGCCGCCACCTGGTCGCGCACGTGAGCGGCCAGCAGGTCGGCGGTGAGCTCGCCCTCCGGGACCGGCTGGACCCAGGCTGTGGACTGCTGGGCGACGTGCTGCTGCGGCAGCAGGCCGTGCCGGCTGACCATGACGACGCGGCGGGCGGCCCCCTCCTCCAGCAAGGTGATGACGGTGTCGACCGCGGTCAGTCCGGTGCCGACCACGACGATCGTGGCGTCGTCCGGGAGCAGGCGCAGGGCGGCCAGGTCCCAGGGGTTCGGCAGGTGCCAGGGTGCGTCGGGCAGCAGGTCGCCGTCGACCTGGAGGGCCCGCGGGTGCTGGTTGCCGTAGGCGAGGACGACCGAGTCGGCGTGGGTGACGACGTCGCGGGTGTGCAGGTCGAAGCCGGAGCCGTGCGGGACGACGTCCTCGACCCGCCCGGCTCGGATGCTGAGCCGGTGGCCGCCGGTGCGGAGCACGCCGGCGAGCCGGTCCTGGAGATAGGTGGCGAAGTCGAGCCGGGGAAGGAACGCCTGCGGGTCGTGGCTGCGTCCGGTGGCGCGCGCCCAGTCGATGAGGTCGGAGGGGATGTCGGCGAAGGCGCTCATGTGACGCGAGCGCACGTTGAGCAGGTGGTGGGGGTCGTTGGTGCCGTAGGCGATGCCGCGGCCGACGATGCCCGTGGTCTCGTGGATCTCGACTCGCAGCTCCGGGTCGTCGGAGCCCGCGAGGAGCTGGATCGCGGTGAGGACGCCGCTCGCCCCGCCCCCGATGATGGCCGTGCGATGACCGGGCGCGGCCCGCCCGGCGGCGTCGGCGGGGGGAGGGGAATCGACGTGCACGACTGACATGCCCTAACTGTAGCGACCAAGTATAGAAAGTTCGGTATCGACCGGCCCGCTCCACACGGTGTTCTTGCTCACCGGTCGCCGGCGAGGACCACGGCGGGAAGAAAGACGGGACCGGCCGGCGATCGATCAGCCGGCCGGCCCCACGTCGTCAGGGAGCTCGCGGACGCCTACTGGTCGCCGAGGTTGCGCAGCAAGAACGCCTCGGCGAGCACGACCTTCTCGAACTCGGCCAGGTGCAGGCCCTCGTTGGCGCCGTGGGCGCGGGTGTCGGGGTCCTCGACGCCGGTGACCAGGACGCTGGCCTCGGGGAACGCCTCGAGGAACTCGGCGATGAACGGGATCGAGCCGCCCACGCCCATGTCGACCGGCTCGGTGCCGTCCCACGCCTCGGTGAACGCCGCGCGTGCGGCGTCGTAGGCAGGGCCGGTGGCCTCGATCGAGGTGGCCTCGCCGGTGTCGACGGTCGTGATCGTGAGCTGGGCCCCCCACGGGACGTTGCGCTCGAGCTGCTCGGTGAGCCGGGCCAGGGCGTTCTCGGTGGTGTCGCCGGGGGCGATGCGCAGGCTCAGCCGGGCTCGTGCAGCAGGGGTGAGGGTGTTGCTCGCGCCGGCGACCTTGGGGGCGTCGAGCCCGGTGATGGTGAGCGACGGCTGGGTCCACAGGCGCTCGACGACGGGGCCGTGGCCGACCCACTCGACGCCCGGCGCCGCACCGCTCTCGGCGCGCAACCGCTCCTCGGGGTACTCGACGTCGGCCGCCGGGCCGCTGTGCAGGCCCTCGATCGCGAGTCCGCCGTCGTCGTCGTACAGGGAGGACAGCAGCCGGGCGAGCGTCATGATCGCGTCGGGCACCAGGCCGCCCCACATGCCCGAGTGGACGGCATGGGTGAGCGTGCGGACCTCGACGTCGACGCGCACCAGCCCGCGCAGGCTGGTGGTGAGAGCCGGGACGCCGATGTCCCAGTTTCCGGAGTCGGCGATCACGATCACGTCGGCGCGCAGGGCCTCCTTGTGCTCGGCGAGCAGCTCGGGAAGCGTGTCGGAGCCGACCTCCTCCTCGCCCTCGATGAACATCGTGACGCTCACCGGCAGGTCGTCGCCGAAGACCCGCAGGGCACCGAGGTGGGCGGCGATGCCGGCCTTGTCGTCGGCGGCGCCACGCGCGTAGAGCCGCGGCCCGTGCGCACTGTCGCGCTCGGTGGGCTCGAACGGCGGGCTGTCCCAATCGGCGTGGTCGTTCTCCGGCTGGACGTCGTGGTGGGCGTAGAGCAGCACCGTCGGGGCGCCCTCCGGGCCGGGCTTGTGCGCGATGACCGCAGGCCCGCCGCCGTCGGCGGCGACGATGTCGACGCTCGCGAACCCCTCGGCCCGGAACAGGTCGGCCACCGCCTCCGCACTGCGCTGCACCTCGGCGGCACGCTCCGGATCGGCGCTGACCGACTCGATCCGCACCAGATCCTCAAGATCGCTCCGGATGCCCGGAAGCAGTTCGGTGACGCGGTCCCTGATGGCGCTGCTGTCGATGCTCATGCTCGCAAACCTATCGGCCCGCGACGGCTCCGCCAGAAAGCGGCAGGTACGGCGCGAGGTCGGTGCGCTCCCCCGATGCGCTCGCCCGCGCGGCGTCGAGGGCGTCGGGCCAGGTGAGCTCGCCGACGGCCAGGGCGATCCAGGTCCGGGCGTCGGTCTCGACCACTGCGGGCGGCGTGCCGCGGGTGTGCCGCACGCCCTCGATCACCTGGACGGCGGCGAAGGGCGGGACCCGCACCTCGACCGAGTGCCCCGGCGCTCGTGCCTCGAGGAGCGCCAGATAGTGCTTGACCAGCAGCTTGAGGTCGGCGCGGGTCGCGGTGTCGTCCGCGAGCCGTGCGTGCGCCTCGCGCACCTCGGCGGGATCGGCGGGACGCAGGCGGGCAGGCACGTCGAGCGACGTTACCGACTCGCCAACGCCTCCACGAAGCCGGCGAGTCGTTCCTCCGGCTCCCAGCCGGTGGCCCGCGCTCGGGAGAGATCCAGGCAGCAGGGGCGGGCCAGGGTGTCGACGGCGTACGGCGTGAGCAGCGGCTCGCGCCCGGTGAGAGCGGCGGTGCGCTCGACGATCCGGGCAGCGCCGTCGACGATCGCGATCGGCAGGTGGGACACCCGGGCCGAGAGGACCGCGGCGACGACCCGGTCGCGGCGTACCGGCGCCGGATCGGCGACGTTGTAGGCACCAGCCGGCCAGCCGAGAGCCGCGACACACGCGCTCGCGAGGTTGTCGACGTGGGTGAGCGAGAGGTCGACGTCGGCGCCGGGGAGGACGATCCGCCCGCAGCGGACCGCGCGCCGCAGCC
Source organism: Nocardioides epinepheli (assembly GCF_037936805.1). Taxonomy (NCBI): domain Bacteria; kingdom Bacillati; phylum Actinomycetota; class Actinomycetes; order Propionibacteriales; family Nocardioidaceae; genus Nocardioides; species Nocardioides epinepheli. The sequence goes on from NZ_JBBMMC010000001.1 coordinate 654,603, forward strand.
GGGGCAGGAGGTGCGGGTCGCCGGGGCCGTAGACGGCGCGCGGGCGGAGCACCACCGCGCCCGCGGCCAGCGCGAGCCGATCGCCGAGGGCCTTGGTGCGCCCGTAGGCGTTGAGATGACCGCCCTCGGTCGGATGGCTCTCCGGCACGAGAGAGCGGTCGAGACGAGGGTCGTAGACGCTGGCCGAGCTCACCCACACCACAGGCACCTCACGGAGCCGGACGGCGTCGAGGAGCCGGGCGGCGCCGTCGACGTTGACCCGCTCGAACTCGGCGTCGTCGGCGCCGGGGCGCGGGTCCCCCACGGCGGCGGCGAGATGGACCACCGCCTCGACGGCGGCGAGGTCGGGGACGTCGGCGGCGGCGTCCCAGCCGCGCCACTCGGCGTCCGCCACCGGTCGACGGCCGAGCGCGACGACGCCGTGACCGTGCGCTCGCAGCGCCCGCACCACCGCGCTGCCGCAGAACCCGCTGGCGCCGGTGACCGCGATCCTCATGGGCTGCTCCCGACGTCGCTCCGGGCGGCCACGACGAGGGTGCGCCAGGCCGGCAGCGCCGCGCGTCGGTCGGCAGCGCAGCGCACGACCCGGGGCGCGTACGGGGCGAGGGCGGCGAGGACGTCGTCGAGCTGGGTCCGCGCGAGGTGCGCCCCCGGGCAGGCGTGCGCGCCGGCGCCGAACACCAGCTGTCCGATCGCGGGCGACGCCGGGGCGTCGACGTCGGGGTCGCGGCGGTGTGCCTCGACGGCGTGCCGCACCATCACCAGCAGCTGATCGTCGGGAGTGATCGGGCAGCCGTCGAGCTCGGCCGCGGCAGCCGGGACCCGGGGCAGCAACGGCGTCGGCGCGAGCACCCGAAGCAGCTCTGCGACGAGCACCGGACGGCGGACGGGGTCGAGCGCATCGGGCCAGAGGTCGGCGTCCGCGGCCCAGGCGACGGCGCGCGGCACGGCCGCATAGGTGGTGTTCACCGCGGCGAGCGCGAGCATCTTGCCGAGCGGGTCGACCCGGCCGTCGAAGGCATCGACGAGATCGTCGCGGAACCCGAGGCGTCTCCACGAGGGCACCTCTGCCGCGGCGGCCGACGACGCCGTCCGGCGGGCCGCGCGGGCGAGCTCGACGCACTCGGCGGGCGTGAGCTCGAGGCCGAGCAGGGCGGCGGTGGTACGGCCGGAGATCTGGTCGGCGACGTCGCAGAGGTCGATCTCGTCGCCACGAGCGAGCGCTGCTCTCATCTCATCGAGCACGGGTCGCCAGACGGGGCGCAACTGGGCCACGCCGCGCGAGTCGAGGCGTCGCGCCAGGTCGCGGCGGGCCAGTCGGTGCGCGTCTCCGGTCTGGTCGAACAACGCACCGCTCCCCTCGTGGCGCCGGATCGCACCGCCGGTGGTGCGCTCGGCCACGCGATCGAGTCGGATCTCGGTGAGCGTTCGGCGAACGGCGTCCGTGCCGCTCACCACGACTCGCGAGCCGGCTCGGCGAACCGGACTCCGCCGCAGGGCGGCGAAGGCTGCGAAGAGAACGGGGTGGGAGGCGAGGTAGACGCGGCGGTCGCGGCGGCGCGCGCGCGTGTGATCACTGCTCACCGCACGTGCACCTCGTCGGACGAAGCGGGCCGGTAGCGCCGGTCCCAGTACCAGAGCAGGGTGTTCTTGACGCCCCACTGGCGCAGCCGGCGCAGGCTGTTCTCGACGACGACCTCCTCGGCGCGCACCACACGGGGCGTCACCTGCCGGGCGCGGTTGAGCAGGGTGACGTCCTCGGGGCCGTCCTCGAGTGGACGTCGCACCGCACCGCCCGCACGCTCGTAGACGTCCGCGGCGATGGCGAACGAGTGTCCGTGGGTGAGCACGTACGGCGCGAGGTACTCCGGTCCGCGGTGCGCCCCGCGATAGCGACCGTAGACGGCGAGCGTGCGCTGGACGGCGGGCAGCAGCCGTCGCTCGGCCAGGGTCGGGTGCTCGTCGCGACGAGGGATGCTGGCGCCGCACACGACGTCCGCCCCGCGGGCGAACCGCTCGCGGATCCGGGCGATCCAGTCCGGTCGCGGCAACGCGTCGGCGTCGGTGCGGGCGAGGAGGCCGGCGCCGTGGGCGATCGCGAACCGCGCGCCGGCGTCGACGGCGCAGCCGACGCCGCGTTCGGGCTCCTCGACCACGTGCACGGGGAACGGCGCGGAGGCGGCGAAGCGGCGCACCACGGCGACGGTGTCGTCGGTGGAGCCGTTGTCGGCGACGACGACCTCGACATCGCGGTCGGTCTGTGCCGCCAGAGCGTCGAGGGTGGCGCCGATCCCGGCCGCCTCCTGGTAGGCCGGAACGACGACCCACAGACGCCGGTCGTCCGCGGGCGCCGGACGCGACCACGACTCGAGCACCGAGGCGATCGAGAGCGCACGGAGCACCGCGCGCACCGAGAGCGCGACCCACACCGCGGTCGCGACGAGCGCGGCGACCGCCCCGAAGATCGCATCGCGGCCCGAGGCGGTGCGATCGAGGTAGACGCCGCCGACGGTGCCGAGCAGCAGCACGACACCGGACGCCGCGGCGGCGGCGACCGCGGTGCGGCGCGGCGACGGACGGTCGGCGCGCGGCCAGGGCAGGAGCCGCATCGCGGCGAAGACCAGGGCCAGCAGGGCGCTGGCGCCGATCAGCCGACCGGTTACGACGGCGTCCGGCGCGGCGACCAGCGCAACGGCGGCCGCGACCGCGACGTACAGGGCGAGCGCCAGCCAGACGTCGCGCAGGTTGTCGGCGATCGGATTGCCCGAGCCGTTGTCCTGGGCGCACATCGCGCGGAAGGAGGTGCGCAGCGCGCGGACCGAGCGCACCGTCGCCCAGGCCACCATCACGATCGCGAGCCAGGGCAGCGTGCGACCGAGGTCCTCGGCGGCGCCGCGGACCACCGTCGCCACCGTGTCCGGAAGAACCCGGCCGGCCGCGGTGCGGACCGTCCGGGCGACGGCCCCCTCGCCGACGCCGACCCAGTCGAGCACGGTCCCGACCAGCAGGAGGGCAGGCACCAGCGCGAGCAGGAGCGAGTAGGTGGCCGCACTCGCCAGCGCGTCGCCGTTGGCGCGCGTGTAGCGGACGTGGGACGCCATGAGGAGCTCGCGTCGACGTCCGCGCAGGCCGATGCTCACCCGCCCAGCCTCGCGGCAGCGAGCGCGGCGGTGGCCCCGCGGTCCGGCTTGCGGGACCGGCCCGAGGTCGGGATCGTGGCGACGACGACAGCGTCGGGACGTGCGGCACCGAGCGCGGTCAGCGGCTCGCGCAGGCTCCGCCGGACGGCGTCCGGGGAGTGTCCCGGCTCGGGCTCGACCACGAGCACCAGACGCTCGTCGAGGTCGGCCCCGGGCACGCCCACCAGCAGCGCCTGCGCGACCCCGGGCACAATCAGCCCCGGCTCGAGGAGCCCCGGATAGATGTTCTCCGCTCCACGCAGGACCATGTCCTTGAGGCGGCCGTGCAGCACGATCCGCCGGCCGACGACCTCGCCGCGGTCGCCGGTGGCGATCTCCTCGAGCGGCCCCCCGCCGAGGTAGCGGGCAGCGGCCCCGGGACCCGCGATCAACACCTGACCCGCCTGGTCCGTGCGCGCCGTCATGCCTGCCACCAGGTCGCCCACGAGATCACCGCTCTCGTCGTAGGACGCCTTCACCCTGGCCTCGACGGCCGCGACCGGGAACGCCTCGGTGAGCGCGTAGACACCCCATGCCTCCTGGGCTCCGGCGGTGCGCAGCCGTTCGAGCAGTCTCGCGGAGACCGGTGCCGAGCCGGTGAACACCCGACCGGTGAAGCGGGCGCCGTCATCGAGCAGATCGCGCGCCTGCGGAGGGGTGAGATAGGTGAGCTGCGGGCGAAGGCCGGCGAGGGCGCGGCGGTCGGCGCGACGGCACACCGGCGCTCCGGCCAGCAGCGCCGGCGTCATCGCGAAGAAGGTCGCGCCGACCACGGGATGCTGCGGCCGGACGTCGGTCAGGTCGGTGACCGCGGTCAGGCCGGCCGAGAGCGAGGCCACGGTGTGCACCACGGCCCGCGGATCGCCGGTGGTGCCGGAGGTGAAGATCACCAGGGCCTCGGCGTCCTCGCCGCTGCGGTCGGGAGACGGCGTGAGCGGGATCCGGCGCGGCGGCACGAGCACGGGTGCGATGGCGTCGAGCTCGGCGAGCCGCAGGCCGGTCGCCCGGCGCACGACCGGCGCGGCCCAACCGGCGGCGGCCCGGACGACGGGATCGGCGATCACCGTGCTGACGTCGGCGGCGCGCAGGCGCGCGGTGAGGAGCTCGGGCGGCACGGCGGGGTCCACCAGGGCGACCCGGACGCGGAGCCGGAGCGCGGCCAGCACCACCGCCAGGGCCGAGGGGCCGGGGCGCACGGCGAGTGCGACGGTGTCTCCCGCGGCGAGGCCGCGCTGGTGAAGGAGACCTGCGATCCGGAGCGCGCGGTCGGCGATCGCGCCCCGACGCACGATCGCGCGGCGCGCCAGACCCTCGGCGAGGAACGCCGGCTCGTGGGGGGTCGAGCGGAGCCGTGGCAGGAGGTCGTCGATCATTGCGGCGCCGATCATCGCGGGTCGGCCGTGCGCCGGCCTGGGCCACGGTCGAGGTACCACCGTGCGGAGCCGAGCACGCCGTAGGCATAGATCCGGCGCATCGAGTTCTCCGACACCATGGCGCGACGCTGCTGGATCCGGGTGGTGCAGCGACGCACCCGGTTGAGGAAGGTGCGATCGGTGGGCGACGGCATCCGCGGCATCCCGCCGCACCGCAGGTAGAGGTCGGCGGTGATCGCCATGTTGTTGCCGGCATGCATCTGGTAGGGCACCAGGTAGTCCGGCCCGCGGTTCTTGCTGCGATAGCGACCGAAGAGCGCGGCGGCGACGACCATGCCGCGGAACGCCGCGCGAGCCGCCGGCCGGTTCTCATCGCGGCGTGCGACCAGGTGGCCACACACGAGCTCGGCACCGTCGGCGAAGCCGCGTCTGATCTCGCGGATCCAGTCTCGCCGCGGCAGGCAGTCGGCGTCGGTGCGCGCCAGGTACGCGGCGCCGGCCGCGATCGCCGTCCGGAACCCGGTGTCGACCGCGCAGCCGACCCCCTTCTCGGGCTCGTCGAGCACGTGGACCGCGAAGGGAGCCGTCGGCGCGAAGGCGCGCGCCACCTCGGCGGTCTTGTCGGTGGAACCGTTGTCGACCACGACGAGTGTGAAGTCGACGTCGTCCTGGGCGGCCAGGGCGGCCAGGGTCTGGGGCAGGCGCTGCTGCTCGTCGAACGCGGGCACGATCACCCACAGAGCGCTCATGCCTTCTCCCACATCATCGACATCACCGACACCCCGCCGCCGAGTCCGAGCAGCAGCACCTGGTCACCCGGGGCAAGCCGCTCCCACTGCCGGCTCAGCTGGAGCGGGAGGGTCGCGGAGGCGATGTTGCCGACGACGTCGACGGTGCGATCGACCAGGTGCGGCGGGGTGCCGGTGACCTCGCAGAACCGGTCCAGATAGGGCACCGCGACCTGGTGGACGAGCACCGCGGCCAGGTCGTCCATGGCGAGGCCGGCGTGGGCGAGGGTCGAGTCGACGATCGCCGGACCGATCTTCTCGAACACGCGACGCAACTCGTGCCCGGCACCGGAGAAGTAGAGCAGGTCCTCGTCGCGGGGGTGGCGCGATCCACCGCCGAAGATCCCGCCGACGTCCCAGTGCTCGCTGTGGGTCTCGGTCTCGGTCCGACCGAGGCCGCCGGACGCGACGGGCTCGACCACGCACGCGGCACCGGCGTCGCCGAAGGTGTATCCGGCGAAGTGCTCGACGGCGCTGCGCAGGCTCTCGACCTGCCAGCGGATCGAGAGGCTCGGCGTCTCACCGGTGACCACCAACGCGGTACGCGCGCGGCCGGTCTCGATCATCGCCCTGGCGAGATCGAGACCGTTGATGAAGCTGTTGCAGGCATTGGTGACGTCGAGGCAGTGCGCGTTCGTGCCGAGTGCGTGCTGGACGACGTGGGCGGTGGCGGGCTCGACGAAATCGCGGGTCGCGGAGGCGAAGAGGAGCAGGTCGACCTCGGCCGGGTCGCGACCGGCCCGCTCGAGCGCGGCACGACCGGCGTCGATCGCGAGGCTCGATGCCCACTGCTCACCCTCGACGACCACGTGCCGGGAGCGAATGCCGGTGATGCGCTCCAGGAGTCCCGCCGGGAGCCCGAATCCGGAGGCTCGCTCGATGCGCGCCTGCACGTCGTCGGTGGTCAGCACGGTCGGGGGAAGCACATGGGCCGCGGCGGTGATGCCGACCCGTGGCGGAGGTTGGGAGCGCACAGGGGGTCCTCTCGGTGAAGGTGCTGCCGAGACTAGGGATGGATGGGGCGCGACGAATGAGTATCGCTACGCATCCTCGGCCGTGGGCCGACCGGGATGGGGTTGGAGTACCCCGTAATAGAGGTAGGTACGCCGCTCGGTGCCGTCCTCGAGCATGTCGAGCTCGCTCTGGCGTCTCGCGCTCCACCCGACCACCACGGCGTCGAGCTCACGGGCGAGGTCCTCGGCCTCGTCCTTGCTCAGCCGGAGCGCGGAGCTGACGATCTGGCGGACGGTGTCAGGGGTGCGCTCGGCAGCCCAGGCCTGCTGGACTACGTACTGCCCCCAGCTCGCGGCGTTGTCGCGGAAGACGGCCGAGGCGGCCGCACCACCCGGTGTCGCCTCGAGCTCCTCGAAGCTGACGGTCGTGCCGGCGTCGTCGACGATCTTCCACACCCGGTCCCGACGGTCGCGCGCGGCGTCTGGGTCCTCGCGTACCAGGCCGTACTTGGCCAGCTGGCGCAGGTGGAAGCTCGCCTGATTGGCCGGGATGTCGAGCTCGCGCGCGATGTCGGCCGCGCGCAGCGGCCCCTGGGCGTCGAGCTCGTCGAGGATCTGGTTGCGCACCGGGTGCGCGATGGCGCGGAGCACCTGCGGGTCGTGGATCGTACGGGGGCTTCGTCGTGGCTGTTCCGGCACGTACGGGAGTCTACCGAGTTGCGCACCAACTATTGCGCAACACTTATTGCGCAACATATGGTGCGGATATGTCCTCGTACCGCAGCCTGGCCCGGAACCGCGACTTCACCGCGCTGTGGATCGGCCAGACCGCCTCCACCCTCGGCAGCCGGATGAGCATGTTCGTGTTCCCGCTGCTCGCATTCGCGCTCACCGGGTCGGCCTTCATGGCGGCGCTTGCCGAGGCGCTCCACCTGCTCGGCATGGCGGCGACGCTGCTGCCGGCCGGCGTCCTCGCCGATCGGCTCGACCGGCGTCGCGTGATGCGCCTGGCCAGCGGAACGGGCGTCGCGCTGTACGCCTCGCTCGCGCTCGCCGGAATCCTGGGACAGCTCGGCATGGTCCACCTCCTCGGGGTCTCGCTCGTCACCGGCGTGTGCGCCGGCGCGTTCGCGCCGGCCGAGACCTCCGCGGTGCGCACGGTCGTCTCCACCGAGGAGCTGCCGACCGCGCTCGCCCAGAACCAGGCCCGCGAGCATGTCGCCGGCCTCATCGGCGCCCCGCTCGGCGGCGCGCTGTACGCCGTCGCGCGCTGGCTCCCGTTCGCCGCGGACGCCGTCACGTACGCGATCTCGTGGGTGATGCTCGGCCGGATCCGCACCGACCTGAGCGCGATCCCGCACGTGGGGGATCCGCGCCGCCTGCGCACCGACCTGGCCACCGGGGCTCGCTTCGTGCTCGGCCAGCCGTTCTTCCGCACCCTGCTGTGCTGGTCGGCGCTGACCAACCTGCTGGTGAACGCCCTGTTCTTCGTGGCCGTCCTGCGCCTGATCCAAGACGGCGTCGACCCGGTCCATCTCGGCCTCGTCGAGACCGTCGCCGGCGCGGCCGGGATCCTCGGGGCGATCGCGGCACCCTGGATCATCGACCGGTTCGCCACCGGAGCCCTCACCGTCGTCATCGCGTGGAGCTTCCTGCCGCTGCTGATCCCGCTCGCCCTGTGGAACAGCCCCGTCGTCGTCGCGTCCGCGCTGGCGATCGTGCTGCTGCTCAATCCTGCGGGCAACGCCGGCATCGGCGCCTACCGGCTGGCCGTCACGCCGCCGGACCTGGTCGGCCGGGTGCAGTCGTTCAGCCAGTTCGCCTCCATGGCGGCGATGCCGCTGGCGCCGGTCCTCGGCGGCGCGGCCCTCACGGTCCTCGGCGGAACCCGGGCGGTGCTCGCGTTCGGACTCCTCGTGGCGGCGACCGCGCTGATCCCGACCCTGAGCCACACGATCCGCGCGGTGCCGCGGCCGGCGGTGTGGCGCGCCGCGCTCGAGGAGATCGGGGACGACGCCACGCCCGTCGCCGCGGTCGCCTGAACGCTGCGGGGCCTACGGGGCGCGGGACGCAGAGGCCAGCAGGTCGGCCATCCGACGACATGCGCCGCGCAGCTCGTCGGGCGACTCGATGACGAACGGGGCTCCGATGTGCCCGAGCACCATCGCCGGCCAGGTGAGGTCGTCGGTGTTCCATTCGAGCAGGCACTCACCCGAGTCGAGCTCGGAGACGGTGCCCCAACCACCCACGGCCCGGCGCACGTCGTCGAGAGGGGCGGCCACTCGCACCCGGACGTCGTAGCGACTCGGGATCCGGCGGAACCCGGCCTGGACGAAGGCGAGGGCGCTCTCGGCCGGCAGGTCGCGGGGGCGGACCCGCTGGCCGGTGGGGGCGACGTCGCTGATCCGGTCGACCCGGAAGGAGCGCCAGTCCTGGCGATCGCGGTCGTAGCCGACCAGATACCAGCGGCGTCCGAGCGAGACGAGTCGATGCGGCTCGACGCGGCGATGGGTCGGATCCGCGCCGCGGCCCTGGTAGCCGAAGGTGAGCGGCTCGTCGTCGCGGCAGGCCTGGGCGAGCGTGGTGAGCAGGACGGCGTCGACGCTCGGCCCGCGACTCCCCCACGGCCCTGCGGTGTCGGTCTGCGAGGTGAGCGCGTCCATCCGACGACGCAGGCCGGGCGGCATCAGCGCGATCACCTTGGTAAGCGCCTGGACCGAGGTCTCCTGGAGTCCGCCCACGGAGCCGGCCGCGGCGGTGCGCAGACCGGCAGCGATCGCCACCGCCTCGTCGTCCTCGAGCAGCAGCGGCGGCAGCGACCCACCGGCCCGCAGCTGGTAGCCGCCGGCCACGCCGCGGGACGCGTCGACGACGTAGCCGAGCTCGCGCAGCCGCTCGATGTCTCGGCGCAGCGTCCGACCGCTGACGCCGAGGCGCTCGGCGAGCTCCTCGCCGGGCCAGTAGCGGTGGGTCTGGAGCAGGGAGAGGAGGGAGAGCATCCGGGCGCTGGTGGACATTGATCCAGACTCGTCTCGATTCAGGACAGAAGTTGACCTAAGGCGACTCTAGCGTCGCCGTCATGACAACTCATCAAGACACCAGGGGGCCGGTGATCCGGACCCACGCCCTCACCAAGACCTTCACCCGGCACAAGCAGAAGGTGGAGGCCGTGCGAGGCCTCGACCTCGAGATCGCCGACGGCGAGCTCGTCGCCTTCCTCGGCCCCAACGGCGCCGGCAAGTCGACGACGCTGCGGATGCTCACCACCCTCATCGCTCCCACCTCCGGCTCCGCACGGGTCGCCGGCCACGACGTCGTCACCGACCAGCGCGCCGTGCGGCGGGCGATCGGCTACGTCGGGCAGGGCAACGCGGCCGGCCACCAGCAGCGTGGCCGCGACGAGATCCTCAGCCAGGCACGGGCCCATGGCCTCAGCCGTACCGAGGCCAACTCTCGCGCCGACGAGCTCCTCGCCGCCTTCGACCTCACCGAGCACGCCCGGCGGCCGGTCTCCACTCTGTCCGGCGGCCAACGGCGACGCCTCGACGTCGCCATCGGGCTGGTGCACCGCCCGCGACTGATGTTCCTCGACGAGCCGTCGACCGGCCTCGACCCGCAGAACCGGGTCAACCTCCAAGAGCAGGTGCAGCGCCTAAACCGCGAGCTCGGCACCACGATCGTGCTCACCACCCACTACCTCGAGGAGGCCGACGCCATCGCCGACCGGGTGATCGTGATCGACCACGGCCAGGTGATCGCCGACGACACCGCCCAGCGCCTCAAGTCCGGACTCGGCGACCTCGTCTCGCTCGGCTTCACCTCCTCCGCGGACGCCGCTGCCGCGGCCGACCGGGCGCTGCGTCTCCCTGGCGCCGCCGTCGATCTCACCGGCGCCGACGTCGAGGTGCGCGTCGCCCACGGCCGCGAACTCGCCCCCGGCCTCCTCACCGACCTGGCCGCCACGGGAACGCCCGCCTCCCGGGTCGAGATCGCCGGCGCGACCCTCGACGACGTCTTCCTCCACCTCACCGGTCGCAGCCTGCGCGAGACCCCCACCGACCAGCACGCCCACGACGAAGGAGCAGCAGCATGAGCACCGCCACGATCGACACCGCCGCCCCCGCCCGGGCCGGAGTGGAGCCGGCCACCCCCGGCTTCCTGGCCAACACCCTCAGCGTGATGACCCGGCAGCTGCGACCGATGCTCCACGAGCCGGCCTCCATCCTGTTCGCGATGGTCCAGCCCCTGGTGTTCCTCGCGCTGTTCGCGCCGCTGCTCCCCGACGAGGGCGTGGGCGGATCGGCGCTGCAGTGGTTCGTGCCCGGCATCATCGCGATGACGGCATTGATGGGCGCCTCGATGACCGGGGCTGACCTCTCCCAGGAGATCAACACCGGCTCCCACGAACGGCTGCTCGTCTCGCCGCTGAGCCGCTCGTCGCTGCTGGTCGGGCGAGCCCTCAAGGAGGTCGTCCCGATGCTCGCGCAGGGAGTGCTGATCGTCGCGGTGGTCACGCCCTTCGGCTTCGACCTGCACCCGCTCGGCGTCCTGGCCGGCCTGGCGATCCTCTCCCTGTTCAGCATCGGCGTGGGCGCCCTGTCCTTCGCGCTCGCCCTGGTCGCCAAGGGCCAGGACTGGCTGTTCTGGACCGTCCAGCAGACGCTGATCTTCCCACTGCTGCTGCTCGCCGGCGTCCTCCTGCCGATCGGCCCCGACGCCCCGGGCTGGCTGCGCCTGCTCGCCGACCTCAACCCCCTCGGCTACATCATCGAGGCCGAGCGCGCCCTGTTCGCCGGCGACTTCCCCCTCGACACGGTCGGCGCCGGCGCCCTCGCCGCCGCCGCGGTGGCCGCCCTCGGCGTCGTGGTCGGCCTGCGCACCATGCGCCGTGCCTCCTGACCGCCGCCCGACCAACTCACCCAGGCGCTGACCCGTCAGCTATAGCGGACGGGGCAGCGCTCATGGGCGGTCCGAGAGCCGCCTCACTAGGCTGCGGGGCGTGAGCGACCTCGACCGGCTGGACGCGACCCGGGTGCGTGCGACGGTCGATCGGCTCCGGTCGCGGGTGGCGGCACGGTTCGCCGGCCGGGGCATCGAGAAGGTCGCCGGGAGACTCGGAGAGCTGGTCGCCGAGATGGAGGGGGCGACGCCGGAGATCAACCGGCGCCTGCGGCGCACTCGCATCGCCTGCCGCGCGCTGGCCGCGCTCGTGCTGGTAGTGACCGTCATTGCCCTCGGCCTGGCACTCCGCGATGCGCTCGGCCGGGAGGACGGCGTCGACTGGCTGCCGCTGATCGAGTCGACCGTCAACGACGTCGTGTTCGCGGCCTTGGCTCTGTGGTTCCTGTACTCGTTCCCCGACCGTCTCCAGCGCGGCCGGCTGCTCGCCCTGCTGCACCGGCTGCGGTCGCTGGCCCACGTGATCGACATGCACCAGCTCGCCAAGGACCCCGAGCGGCTCCGCGCCGACTACCGGGGCACGGCGCAGAGCCTCGACCCCGGCCTGAGCGCGACCGAGATGGTGCACTACCTGGAGTACTGCTCGGAGCTGCTCAGTCTGGTCGGCAAGGCCGCCGCGCTGGTCGCCGAGGAGTCGCAGGACGCGCTGGTGCTCGATGCCGTCGGCGACATCGAGACCCTCACCACCTCACTGAGCCGCAAGATCTGGCAGAAGATCTCGATGCTCAACCAGGGCGCCCGTCCGGCCTGATTCCCTCGAGGATGCTCAGGATCCGCTGCCAGACAGCGGAGTCCGGGTCGATGACCTCGAAGTGGTCTCCGGCGAACTCGACCAGCTCGGCCTCGGCCCCGGCGGCGCGGGCGGCGGCCACGTAGTCGCGCGACTGGGACGGCGGGACGTCGTCGTCGGCGGCGCCGTGCACGCACCAGACCGGGACGTCGAGCGGGACCTGCTGGGCGGGGTCGTAGCGCTCGTCGGCCTCGCTCGGGCGATGCCCCAGCAGTGCGGCGGCGGCGTCGTCGCTCAGGCCGTCGGCGGAGGCGGCGCGGAGGTCGAGGACGCCGGCCTGGGAGATCACGTGGGTGACCGGAATCCCGGCGCGGGAGGACCATCCGTACCGCTGCCGGGCGGCGGCCCAGGCCGCGAGGTGGCCGCCGGCGGAGTGACCGAGCGTCACGACGGTCGACAGATCGAGGGCGCGCGCGGGCGCGAGCGCGGCCAGCGCGTCGATGCCGGCGGCGACGTCGTCGAAGGTGGCCGGGGCGCCCCCGCCGCTCCCCAGCCGCCGGTACTCCAGGTTCCAGGCGGCCCACCCCTGCTCGGCCAGGGAGGCCGCGAGCGGCGTGCCGAGGGCACAGTCGTAGCGGTCGCGCCAGAAGCCGCCGTGGATCACGACGACGACGCCGCGCGCCTTCCCGTCCGGCAGGTGCAGGTCACCGAACTGGCTGGGATCCTCGCCGTAGGGGATCCGCGTCGTCACGGCTCGGCCTGGATCAAGGCTCGGCCCGGTTCAAGGCTCAGTCCTGGGCCGGGCGGGACGTGCGGTAGTCGAGGTCGGCGTACTCGGGGTGGCGCTTGAGGTATGCCTGCACGAACGGGCAGATCGGGAGCGCCTTGAGGTCGCGGGCCCGGACGTCGTCGAGCGCGGCGCCGATCAGAGCGCCGCCCACGCCCTTCCCCTCTGAACCCGGGAACACCTCGGTGTGGGTGAAGACCACCGAGTCGGGCGTCTCCTGGTAGTCGGCGAAGCCGAGGAGGGTGTCGCCGTCGCGGATCTCGTAGCGGCTCTGGTCGGAGTTGTTGACGACGTCGAACGAGGGGGAATCGGTCACCGGGTCATTCGACCCGATCGCACGGCCTCGGACAAGGCCCCTCACCGATCGAGCGCATAGAGCTCGAGACGTGAACAGTGCGTGCACCGGTAGGCGATCACCGACAGCTTGGCATTGCGCACCCGGCCCTTGGCGTTGCCGAACGCGCTGCGCCGCAGCTGCCCGGCGATCCAACGCACCCGGCCCTGCCGGTCGTCGTCGACCCAGCCCTCCTGATACGTGGTGCTGCCGCAGTTGGGGCACGGGTAGGCGGTGTAGTCGCCCTCGGTCTGGCTCACGCCATGGCCACCGGGAGGGTGGCCATCCAGGCCGAGCGCAGCTCGAGCAGGTTGATCTCGAACCCGCCGTCGACGACCAGGACGTCGCCGCCGGTGACGCCGAGGCCGGTGAGTGGGACGTCGTGGCGTGCGGCCAGGTCGGTGAGCGCGTCGACGTCGGCGGCGGCCACGCTCACCAGCACTCGCCCGGGCGTCTCTGCGAACAGCGCCACGAAGGGGTCGGCGTGCACGCCGGCCAGGTCGACCCGCACCCCGCACAGGTTGCCGAGGGCGGACTCGACCAGCGCCTGGGCCAGGCCGCCGTCGGAGAGGTCGTGGGCGCTGGCGAGGAGGCCGAGCTCCTGGCCGCCCTCGTGGAGCAGCGCGGCGAGCCGCTTCTCGGCGTCGAGGTCGACCGCCGGAGGCAGGCCCCCGAGGTGGCCGTGCACGACGTGGGCCCATTCCGAGCCGTCGAGGTCCTCGCGGGTCTCGCCGAGCAGGAACACCCGGTGCCCCGGCTGGTCGCCCTCGACGGAGGGCCACGCCGACGGCGTCCGCTTGGTGACGTCGTCGACGACGCCGAGCACGGCGACCACCGGCGTCGGCAGGATCGGCGTCTCGGCGGTCTGGTTGTAGAGGCTGACGTTGCCGCCGGTGACCGGGATGCCGAGCGCGAGGCAGGCGTCCTTGAGGCCGCGGCAGGCCTCGGCGAACTGCCACATGACCGCGGGGTCCTCCGGTGAGCCGAAGTTGAGGCAGTCGCTCACCGCCAGTGGGACGGCGCCTCCGGCGGCGACATTGCGGTAGGCCTCGGCCAGCGCGAGCTGGGCGCCGGCGTACGGGTCGAGCTTGGCGAAGCGACCGTTGCAGTCGGTGGCGACCGAGACGCCGAGGTTGGTGCTCTCGTCGATGCGGATCATCCCGCTGTCCGACGGCTGGGCCAGCACGGTGTTGCCGCGGACGTAGCGGTCGTACTGGTCGGTGACCCACGACCGGTCGCACAGGTTCGGGCTCGCGGCCAAGCGCAGGACGGTCTCGCGCAGCTCCTCCTCCGACGCCGGGCGGGCCAGCGCCCCTGAGCCGTCGGCCTGGAGTGCGTCCTGCCAGTCCGGGCGGGCCAGTGGGCGCTGGTAGACCGGGCCGTCGTGGGCGACGGTGCGCGGGTCGACGTCGACGATCGTCTCGCCGTGCCAGTCGACGACGAGCCGCCCGTCGCCGGTCACCTCGCCGATCACGGTGGCCTCGACGTCCCACTTCTCGCAGATCGCGAGGAAGGTGTCGACATCGCCGGGCTCGACGACGGCCATCATCCGCTCCTGGCTCTCGCTCATCAGGATCTCCTCCGGCGAGAGCGTGGGGTCGCGCAGGAGCACCTTGTCGAGCTCGACGTGCATGCCGCCGTCGCCGGCCGCCGCCAGCTCCGACGTGGCGCACGAGATGCCGGCGGCGCCGAAGTCCTGGATGCCGGCGACGATGCCGGCGGCGAAGAGCTCCAGGGTGCACTCGATGAGCAGCTTCTCCATGAACGGGTCGCCGACCTGGACGCTGGGGCGCTTGGCCGGGCCGTCCTCGTCGAAGGTCACCGAGGCGAGGATCGAGGCCCCGCCGATGCCGTCGCCGCCGGTGCGGGCGCCGTACATGATGACCTTGTTGCCGGCGCCGCTCGCCTTGGCCAGGTGCAGGTCCTCGTGACGCATCACACCGACGCACAGGGCGTTCACGAGCGGATTGCCGAGGTAGCTCTCGTCGAAGACGACCTCGCCGCCGATGTTGGGAAGGCCGAGGCAGTTGCCGTAGCCGCCGACGCCGGCCACCACTCCCGGGAGCACCCGCCTGGTGTCGCCGTCGGCGTCGAGGGGACCGAAGCGCAGCGAGTCCATGACCGCGATCGGACGGGCGCCCATGGCCAGGATGTCGCGGACGATCCCTCCGACACCGGTGGCCGCGCCCTGGTACGGCTCGACGTAGGACGGGTGGTTGTGGCTCTCGATCTTGAAGGTGACCGCGTAGCCCTGGCCGATGTCGAGGACGCCCGCGTTCTCGCCGATGCCGGCGAGCATCGGACCCACCGGCGTCTCCTGCGGGATCTCCCCGAACTGCTTGAGGTGCACCTTCGAGGACTTGTAAGAGCAGTGCTCACTCCACATGACCGAGTACATCGCGAGCTCGGCGCCGGTGGGGCGGCGGCCCAGGATCTCGCGGATCTTCTGGTACTCCTCGGACTTGAGCCCGAGCTCGGCCCAAGGCAGCTCCCGCCCGGGGTCGTCGGCGGCGTGGGAGACGGTGTCGAGGACCGGGGCGGCGTGGGGCGCAGGCACGGAGCCAATCTATCCGCCGATCCCCCGCGGATCGGCGGCGGATCGGCCCGGACCGGGCAGCGGGGAGAGAACTTTTCAGATTCGTTGTATCTGACCCCGATCTGCGCGCTCTGACTCGGTGAAGGCCGGAGCACCTGCCCCTCGGTCTGGGGGGGTTGAGGGGCGGGTGCCCGGCCCTGTCAGGGGTCGGTTCGGATAAGTTGCCTGGTCGAAGCCGTCGACAGCGGTCGACAGCACTCGCGACGGGCCGCGGTGCGGCCGAGGAGGCGACCCGGCATGCCCACCTACTGTGCTCACTGCGGCGCGACCCACGACACCGCAGCAGGTGGCGCCTACTGCTCGAACTGCGGACAGCCGGTCCATCCCCAGGCTCCTCCGCAGGGCGCGCCGTACGCCGGCCCGCCGCCCTCCGGGTACCCACAGGGGCCGCCGACGGGCACGCCCGCGGGGCCGCCGCCAAGTGGCTGGGCGGGCCCCCCACCACAGGGCCCGCCCCCCACCCAGGCATTCCAGCCCGGCCAGCCCGGCCAGCCGAGCCAGCAGCAGCCCTGGCACCCGGGGCAGCCGTACCAGCCTGTGCAGCACCCGCAGCCCACCGCGAAGATCAACCCGTTCCAGGGATGGCCGCTGGCCGACTACCTCCGCGACGCCGCCGCTGCTGTAGCCCTGTTCGCCTGCCTCGGGATGCCGTGGGACTTCGGCGATGAGGCCTTCGACCCGTTCAACCACGCCGGCGAGCGCTGGTGGGTGGTCATCGCGGCCCTGCTCGCGGTGGTCTCCTTGGCGGTGCCTTACCTGGAGAAGGCCCGCGCGATCCCGAACTGGGGACCTCAGCACTACCTGCTCACCAAGCTCGCGCTCAACGCACCCCTCGTGCTCAGCGTGCTCGCCGCAGTCATCTTCGAGCTGGTCGCCATCAACGACGACGCCGACGGCGGCCTGGGCAGTGGCATGGCGATGGCGCTGGCCGGTGTGGCACTGGCCATCCAGCCGCGGGCGGCCGAGGAGATGCCCGGCTATCCGCAGGATCGGCGTTGGACCACGCTCGCCCGAGCGACAGCGGCCTCGGCCGTCGTCCTGACCGTGCTGCTGTTCGCGCTCTGGGTGCTCCACGGCGCGCTGAGCGACGACGCGGACGTCCTCGACGGCTCCGGACTCAGCGCCGGGATCGACATCTTCGATCCCTTCACCGACTTCGTGGCGATCCTCATCGCCTTCCTCGTGATCCCGCTGGCGATGTTCGGCTATCCCGCGTACCAGCTGGTGTTCGGCGCGCGAAGCGCCGCGTGGCGGCGCGCCCTGGCGACGGTCGGGTTCTCGGTGGTCGTCGTGGCGCTGTTCGCCCTCGCCTCCGACCACGACGGCCTGTTCTTCTGGCCCGAGGTCGAGAAGTGGAACGGCTACTTCGGCGGCTACCTCCCCGGCGCCGGCGGCCTGCTGGTCGGAGCGGCCGCGGGCTTCGCGGTGTCGCGGCCGATGGAGCGCGCGACCGCCGCCCACGACGCGCTGCAGGACTGCCGCGAGACACTCTCCGCCGTCCTCCAGCTGTCGATCGCCGGCTCGGCGCTGGCCGTGGCGGCAGTGCTCTTCCATGCCTTCGAGGCGGACTTCGGTGCCGCGACGATCGTCTCGATGGTGCTGCTCCTGCTTGCCGCCGGCGCGGGTGGCTACGGCTTCACGCTGCTCTCCGACCTGCGTCGACACCGCGTCGTGCTGCTCGGGATCCTCGGCGGGACAGCCCTGCTGGGCCTGATCGCGATGATCGTCCTCAACGGCGACGACAACACCTTCGTCAACAACGGCTACACCGTCGCCGCGTGGATCTCGCTGCCGGCGCTCGGCGCCTACGCACTCACCGCTCCCCCGCAGGTTCGCAGCGCGCTCGGCCCACTGGTGGCCGGCGGCGGCGCCTCCGGCTTCCCGCAGGGCCCGCCCCAGGCCTATCCACAGCAGGGCTATCCCCAGCCGCAGCCACCACAGGCGCCTCCCGGTCAGCCCGGGCAGTGGGGACCGCCGCAGGCACCACCGCATGGGCAGCCCGGACAGTGGGGACCGCCCCCGCCGGGCCAGTGGGGGCCGCCGCCGGCTCAGTGAGCCGCGGTCCGGCGAGGCCGAAAACCGGGGTGCGAGAACTACACGTTTGTAGTTCCTGCGACTCGTGTTACTGGTGTGATTTCTGAGGTTAGAGTGCTGATTCGCGACGGATCATCACCTACTTCCCCAGGAGTTTCTCCGCCATGAGCTTCACCCTGCGCAGGCACCGATCGGCCCCCACAGCCAGCCGCCGATCGGCCACCGCCAGAGCCGTCTCCGGCCTGGCCACGCTCTCCGCGATCGCACTGACGCTCGGCGTCACCTCGGTCACCGGACCGGCATCGGCGGCACCGGCCGAGCGGACCCTCCCCAGCGCGTCCCCCGCCCTGACGGCCGGGATCGGCGAGCGCGCCGCGGACCCCCTCCCCCCGACGCCGGGCGACTTCACCGGCTACGGCTTCGACCAGTGCCTCGCGCCGAGCCAGTCGGCGATGGACGCCTGGCTGCGTCGCTCGCCATTCCTCGCGGTCGGCATCTACATCTCCGGGGACTCCCGCGCCTGCCGCTCGCAGCCCAACCTCACCCCGCAGTGGATCCGCACCCAGCTGCTCAAGGGCTGGCGCCTGCTGCCGATCACGCTCGGCCCGCAGGCCTCCTGCCAGCCGCGCTTCCCGCGCTACTCCGACGACTTCAAGATCAGCCCGGTCAAGGGGAAGGCCGGCAACTACGGCGAGGCCCGCAAGATGGCCCGTGACTCCGCGGCCAGCACGGTCGCCGACGCCCGTGCGCTGGGCATCCCGGCCGGCAGCACGCTGTGGTACGACCTCGAGGGCTTCGACATCACCAACACCGCCTGCCGCGAGTCGGCCCTGGCGTTCTTGAGCACGTGGGTGACCAACGTCCGCCGCCTCGGATATGTCACCGGCGTCTACTCCAGCGCCGGCTCCGGCATCAAGGCGCTCGACGACGCCCGGGTCAACCGTCCGGGCTCGGTGACCCTCCCCGACCGGATCTGGGTCGCCCGCTGGGACGGCGTCGCCAACACCTCCACGTCCTACCTCCGCCCGGACGGCTGGATGCCGGGCGGTCGCGTCAAGCAGTACCGCGGCGGGCACGACGAGGTGTGGGGCAAGGTCCGGATCAACATCGACAGCAACTTCCTCGACCTCGGGCGCGGCTCGGTCGCACCGCCGGAGAACCACTGCGGCGGCGTCCAGGTGAACTTCGGCCGCTACGGCGCGCTGAAGATCGCCGCCAGCGGCGAGAGCCGCCGACCGGGTCGGCTCAAGGCACTCCAGTGCCTGCTCACCGAGCGCGGCTACTTCCGCGGCCAGGTCACCGGCAAGTACTCCGCCCCGCTCCTAGACGCCGTCCGTCGGTGGAAGGCCGCACGCGGTCAGGCGACCGGCGACACGTGGTACCCCCGCGACTGGATGACCCTGCACGGCTTCGGCTCCTCGCCGGTGCTCAAGGTCGGCTCGGCCGGCCCGGACGTGCGCCGCGTCCAACGTGCGATCAACAGCGCCAACATCGGCACGAAGGTGCCGCTGCACGGCACCTACGACGCGACGACCGCCGCTGCGGTCAAGACCTACCAGCGCCGGTTGAAGATGCCGGCCACCGGGATCGTCGACGGCGCCACCTGGGGCAGGATCCGCGCCGGGGCCCGCTGACCGCGCCCGCTGACCGCGCTAGTCGGTCGGGGCGTCAGTGGCGGCCGGCGACGACGTCGGCCGCCCGGGCCAACCACGACGCCGACGCCTTGCCGGAACGGTCCTCGGCATGGTCGGCCGCCCGGTAGGCCGCATAGATCCCGGAGACGCCCAGCCAGCGCAGGGGCTCCGGCTCCCAGCGCCGGGTCGGGGCGTCGGGGGCCTCGACCCACGGCAACGAGGTGAGCTCGGTGTCGCGCTCGAGCACCAGGTCGGCCAGGCTCCGTCCGGCGAGGTTGGTGGCGGTGACGCCGGTGCCGACGTACCCGCCGGCGTGGCCGAGGCCGGTGGCCGGGTCGAACCGGACCCGAGCCGCCCAGTCGCGCGGGACGGCGAGCACCCCCGACCACGCGTGCGCGATCGGGACGTCGCGGGCCGCCGGGAAGAAGTCGCCCAGCAGCCCGGCCAGCGCCTCAACCGTCGCGACCGGGGTCGCGCCGTCGTCGTCGATGCGTGATCCGTAGCGGTCGGGATGGCCGCGTCCGCCGAAGGCGATCCGGCCGTCGGCGGTGCGCTGGGCGTACATATAGACGTGGGCGAGGTCGCCGAGCGCTTCGCACCCGCTCCAACCGATCTGCGCCCAGGCCTCGGCGGGCAGCGGCTCGGTGACGACGAGCGAGGAGTTCATCGGCAGCCACGTCCGGCGCTCACCCGGCAGCCGGGCGGTGAACCCCTCGGTCGCACGGAGGACCACCGGCGTGAGCACCCGGCCGCGGCGCGTCTCCACCACCCCGGGCCGGATCGCTTCGACGTGGGTGTCCTCGTAGATGGGGACACCGAGACGCTCCACGGTCTCGGCGAGACCGCGGACCAGTTTGGCCGGGTGGATCCGCGCGCAGTGCGGCTGCCACATGCCGCCGAGCGCGCCGTCGACCGCGACCCGCGCCGAGGTCGCCGCCGCGTCGAGCAGCTCCCAGTCGGTGCCGGGCCAGTCCTGCTCGGCCTGGACCGCGGCTTCGAGGCGAGCCAGCTGCGCGGGGGTCCGGGCAACGTTGAGCTCGCCGCCGAGCCGGACGTCGGCGTCGATGCCCTCGGCGCGGGCGACCTCGACGACCTCGGCGACGGTGTCGGTCAGGGCCTGCTGCTGGCGACCGGCGCCTTCGCGGCCGTGGGCGGCGACGTACTGCTCCACACCGCCGGTGACGGTGTTGGTGAGCCAGCCCCCGTTGCGACCCGAGGCGCCGAAGCCGGCGAACCGGGACTCGACGACGACCACGCGGAGGCCGGGCTCGGCACGCTTGAGGTAGTAGGCGGTCCACAGCCCGGTGAAGCCCGCACCGACGATGCAGACGTCGGCGGTGATCGGCCCCGGCAACGCCGGACGTGGTGCGGGCCGGCCGAGGTCGGCCCACCAGAAGGACACCGCGCCATTGGCGGTCGCGTTCGCCGTCATGGCGTCATGGTGTCAGGGGTCTTCGACGTCGAACTCGATGGTGGCGATCGGATTCTCGAACTCGGAGATGCGGAGGGAGACCTGGAGGGTCCAGGCGCCGGACGTCGGGATCACCGCCTCGCTGGTGTAGCTGCCGGTCGACTGGAAGGTGAGTGGCAGCGCCCCAAGATCGACGTCGTCGGAGCGCAGGCTCACCACCGGAGCCTCGACCCCCTCGACCGGCACCCCGGAGGCGGTGACGAGCTCGATGGTGAGCGTGTTCTTGCCCGTCGTCTGCGGCGACATCGACGCGCGCACCTCTCGTTCCCCGAGAGAGGCGGTCTTGATCTCGCGCGGCGCGAACTCCGAGCCGGAGGGCGTCAGCGGCGCGTCGACGGCCGGGCTCTTGTCGACGAGGAAGCCGGTGATCAGGAGGACGACGACGAGCATGGCCACCTCGGCGCCGGTCGCCTTGGCGAGCAGGCGTGCGGTGGCGCGGCGCTCCTTGCGACGTGCGGTCTCCTCGACCTGCGGCAGCAGCTTCCAGCGGTTCCACGCGGCGATCAGCACGACCGCGACCGCGGCGAGGATCTTCACCAGCAGCATCTGGCCGTAGGCGGTGTCGAAGAGCGCCGAGACGGAGCCGAGGATCCGCCAGGCGACGAAGGTGCCGGTGACGACGAGCGCAACCAGGATGCCGGCCGCCAGGCCGGAGAACCGAGCGAGCAGCTCGCCACCGAGAGTTCCCCGGTCGGCGAGGTCGACCAGCGCCAGCGTGAGCGCGATGAGGCCCCCGAACCACACGCTGCCCGCGAGCAGGTGCACCATGTCGGCTCCGACGACGAGCCACTCCGGCGTCTCGGCGCGGGTGTGCCCGACCAGCGCCGGCGCGATCGCGGCCACGAGCACGGCACCCACCGCGAGTCGACCGCGCAGGAGGCTCGGCGTCCCGCCGCCCAGGAGCGCGACGCCCGCCGCGGTCCCGAGGATCACCGCGGCCGTCGTGAGGTACTCGGTGGTCGAGAGCGTCGACCACGTGCTCGACCTGCCGAGCAGGCCGGCGCCCCCGCCGAGCACATAGACCGCGGTGAGCGGGAGCGCGAGCAGCCAGGCGATCGCGGTGAGGCCGGCCCCGACCCGCGCGGCCAACACGATTCGCCCGCGTGCAGGCTCAGCCTGGGGGTCGCGCGGCAGGAGCAGTACGGCGAAGCCGACGAGGCCCGCGGCGCCCAGGAGCCCGAGGTAGCCGAGCCAGCGGACCAGGCTCAGGACCCACGGTGCTCCGGTGCCGCTGGCCGGGGCGCCACCCTGGGGCGCCTCCACGACGTCGCTGGGCGCACCGACGGAGAAGGTGAGCGAACCGGAGATCGGGTGCCCGTCCTCCGAGACGACGCGCCACACGACGACCAGGGTGCCCTCGCCGACGTCCTGGTCGAGGGTGACGGCGAGCGCGGTGCCGCTCACGCTCGAGGTCGACTCGACCGGGGTGCCCGCGGCGTCGAAGACCTGAACGCCGTCGGGAACCCCGAGGACGGTCTCGTCGAAGGTCAGGTTGATCGCCTCCGGCGCCGTCTCCAGGACGGCGCCCTCGGCAGGGTCGGTGGAGACGAGGGTGGCGTGCGCGCTGGCCGGGCCGGCACTGCCCACGACGACGGCCAGGGCGGCGAGCAGGACGACCACGATCGCCAGGGGGCGCGCGAGGGGGCCGGCGCGCAGGCGGATCCGGTACATGGGCTCGCTTCCTCGACTGGTCGACGCAGGCCCGGGTGACCGCGATCACTCTGCTAGCACTGAACCAGCCGGTCGAACTCCTGTCAAGAATGTGAACCCGTCACGTGCGCGATTGCCCAGCGGCCCGCCTGATGGCTAGAGTGTGATTCACATTACCGAACCCAGGTCGCCCATATGGACGGTCCCGCTTGTGGGTCCCGTATCTGGGCGATCTCCCACGAAGGGGATCCCCCATGCCCAACATCACCGTCGAGCTCCTCAAGGGCCGCACCGTCGAGCAGCGCCGCGACTTCGCCCAGGCCGTCGCCGACAGCGCCGTGGAGATCCTCGGCGCCCGCCGCCAGGACGTCCGGATGGTCTTCAGCGAGATCACCCCCGACATCGTCGCCAACGGCGGCGTGCTGGCCAGCGAGGACGAGAGCCGCGCCGGCGTGGTGGCCGCGCTCGCCGACGAGGGCTGAGCGGCCGGGCCACGCTCTGGGCTCGGCCGCCTGCGAGGCCGGAAGGCGACCGATCGGTCGCCTTCCGGCCTCGTTGCGTTGCGGGAGCGATCGTTCCCGACCGTCCCGGCCGAAGCGGAACGACACTGCGGGCCCGGAGGAGAACCTCCGGGTCCGCAGCGTTCAGATCGGACTCAGCGTCTGGGCTGGACCTTGATCGTGACGGTCTTGGTCGCCTTCGTCAGCAGGTCACTGCCGAGGTAGGAGATCTTGACCTTCATCTTGCCCTTCTTGGTCGCCTTGGCGAGCTTCAGAACGACCTTGCCGTTCTTCACCTTGCCGACCACGACCTTCTTGCCCTTGACCCAGGCCTTGACCTGGCCCGTGACCGGAACGCCGGCCGGAGCCTTGACCGTGACGGTGACCTTGGCCCGGGCACCCTGCTTGATCCGCTTGGGCGCCTTCACCGTGATCGTCGACGTGGCCTTGGCGACCTTCACCGTCACGGTGCCAGTGGCCGCGGTGTGACCCGCGTCCCCGGCGTAGCGCACCGTCAGGGTGTACGTGCCAGGCTTGAGCGCCTTGGCGGCGAGCGCGATCGACGCCTTGCCCGCCGACAGGGTGCCGGTGCCCAGGACGGTGGTCCCGTTCAGCACCTGCACCTGGCCGGTGGCCGTCGCCGGGTTGGTCGTCACCGCGACGGTGCCGGCCTTGCCGTAGACGATCGAGCCCGCACTACCGGTGACCGACGTCGTCACCACCGGCGGGTCACCCTTCTCCTTCACCTCGATCGTCACCGTCGCCGGCTCGGAGTCGAGCGCGCCGTCGTTGGCGAGGTAGGTGAAGGTGTCGGTGCCGACGAAGCCGGCCTCGGGGGTGTAGGTGAACGACCCGTTCGCGTTGAGCGTCACCGAGCCGTGGCCGGGCGTCGAGGCGCCGGTCGCGGTGAGGGTGGAGCCGTCCGCGTCGTTGTCGTTGGCGAGGACGCCGGGTGCCGGGACCGTGAGGGCAGCGCCCTCGGTGGTCTCGTAGGCGTCGTCCCGTGCGGTCGGAGCCGAATCAGCCGGACCGCCCTCGTACAGCTCGGCGACCAGGTCGTCGCTCATGCCGTAACCGAAGAGCTGGAAGTCGTCGATCAGACCGTTCCAGCGCTGGTCGGCCCAGCTGGTGCCACCGAGGAAGTTGGCCACGGTGTTGCCACCGACGCCCACGTCCCCGATGCCGAGGGTGTAGTCCTCGCGGGTTCCGACGAGCTCGCCGTCGAAGTAGAGCTTCCCGACCGACCCCTCCATCGCGAACACCACGTGGGTCCATTCGTTGAGCGCCAGGTCGTTGCCCGCACCGAGCACCAGCCGCTCCTCCCCGGCCTTCGGGGTTCCCGGCGCCTTGAACGTCGCCGCGAATCCGGACGGCGTGTTGTTGGCGCCGGCCTGACTGTTGGACTGCAGGAGGAAGTAGGTGTCCGTGCTGCTACCGATCTGCAGGAGGGTCACCCAGTTCGGCAGCTGGTTGGGGCGAGCCCACATCGAGACGGTGAACTCGTCATCGAGCCCGGCCTCGACGTTGTCGGGCATCTTGATGTGGTTGTTCGTCGTCGACGCACCACCCGGGAAGGATGCCGCGCCACCGAGCTGACCGTCGGGCGTCCAGGTGGTCGCACCCATGAGGGTGGCGTCCCCGATGTCGCCGTTCGAGCCGGTGTTGGCCGCCGCGGTGCCCGTGCCCTCGTCGAGGGTGTAGTGCACCAGGGCGTCCGAGCCGTCCAGCGGCCGCTTGACCGTGTGCTCCACGGAGGCCTGCGAGGTGCGGAAGCCGGCACCCGGCACATACCGGACCTCGACGTCGTGCGCACCCGGGTCCAAGCCACCGGCGAGCTTCGGGAACGTCGCCGCCCCGGCGCTCAGGGTGACCGCGTCCCCGACCTTCTTGCCGTCGATCCACAGCTCCACGCTGCCGGCCGGCGCCGGACCGCCGGCCGCCGCGACCTGGGCCTTGACGGTCAGGTCCTGACCGTAGGCCGACGGCGAGCCGGGGGTGACCGCCACCGTCGTCGTGGTCGCGGTGAGACCGGCGACCTCCTCGACCTCGATGGTCACCGTCGCCGCCTCGGAGGTGCGGGAGGCGTCGGCGGCCTTGTAGGTGAAGGTGTCGGTGCCGAAGTAGCCGGCGTCCGGCGTGTAGCTGAACGAGCCGTCGGCGTTGAGCGTGAGGTCACCGTGCTCGGGCTGGGTGGCCTCGGTGGTCGTGAGCGCGTCGCCATCGGCGTCGGTGTCGTTGCCCAGCACACCGGGAGCCGCGACCTCGAGGGCCACACCCTCCTGGGTCTTGTAGCTGTCGTCGACGGCGACCGGGGCCTTGCTCGAGACGCCGGTGAAGACGTCCTTGACCTCGGCCTCCGACAGCTCGTAGCCGAACATCTGGAAGTCGTCGACCTGACCGTTGAAGCGCGGGTCGTTGAAGCTGATCCCGCCGATCATGTTCGCCGTCGACTGCCCGTCGACCGCGACCTCGCCGAGGTTGATCGACACGTCGTTGCGGGAGGCCACGAGCACGCCGTTGAAGTAGATCTTCACGACGTTGTCGTTGGCCGTGACCGCCACGTGGGTCCACTGGTTCAGCGGCAGGTCCTGGTCGCCCGGGAGCATAATGCGCTCCTGGAGCACCTGGCCGGCCTGCTTGAAGGTGGCACCGAACCCGCGGTCGCCGTTGATGAGCGACGACTGCAGCACGAAGAAGGAGTCGGTGCTGCTGCCGATCTGGAGCAGCGGCACCCAGTTCGGCAGTGCCCGGGGGTTCGCCCAGAGCGAGACCGAGAAGTCCTCGGTCATCCCCGCGGAGATGTTGTTCGGCAGGGTGACGTGGTTGCCGGAGCCGCCGTCGCCACCGGGCAGGTTCACACCCGCACCGAACTTGGCGCTCGGCGTCCAGCCGACCGTGCCACCGAGCGTGGCGTCGCCGATGGAGGGGTCGCCTCCGGTGTTGACGGCGACGGTGCCCTGACCCTCGTCGAAGGCGTAGTGGATCGGCACACCCTCGCCGACCGGCGGGCGCTCGACGGTGTGGGTGAGGGAGCCGACCGAGTCACGCCATCCGTCGGCGGCGGTGAACCGCACCTCGATGTCGTGCTCGCCCGGTGCCAGCCGCTCGGGCAGGGCCGGGAAGGTGGCCGCACCATTGGCGAGGTCGACCGTGCCGCCGACGGCGTTGCCGTCGAGCCACAGCTGCACGCTGCCCTGCGCGGGAGCGTTGCCCTCGTCCTTCACGGCGGCCTTGACGGTCAGCGCCTCACCGAACGGCGACGGGGACGCCGGGGTCACCGACACCTCCGTGGTCGTGCGCAGCGCGCTTCCGGCCGAGTAGAGCGCGGCCACGTCGTCGGTGGACAGCGCCGTCTCGTAGAGCCGGACGTCGTCCATCCGGCCGTCGTAGGCCGGGTCGGGGAACCCGTTGCGGCCGAGCCAGTTGTTGCTGGTCGGGCCGACGTCGCTCATCGTGAGCGTGAGGTCGGTGCGCTGGGCGACCTGGACGCCGTTGAGGTACAAGGTGCCGGTGGCGCCGGTGCGGGTGAACACCACGTGGTTCCACGCGTTGGCGTTCACGTCCTTGGTCGGCGTCGCGTACACCCGCTCCTGCAGGTCGCTGCCCTTCTTCTTGAACGTCGCCGCCAGACCCGAGTTGCCCGGGTTGCGGGCCTGGGTCTGCATCTGGATCTGGAAGAAGCTGCCGGCGTCACCAAGGCCATCGCCGAGGTGGAACATGCCGATCCAGTTCGCCTTGGCGTCCGGACGGACCCAGAACGACGTGGTGAAGCTGTCGGCGTTCTGGAGCAGGTTGTCGGGCAGGTCGACGGCGTTGGTGTTCTCGCCGCCGGGCAGGTCGACACCGTTGCCGTACACGCCGTTCGGCGTCCATGCGGTGGCGCCGGTGAGCGTGGCGTCGCCGACCGAGACGTCGGTACCGGTGTTGGCCGCGGTGGTCCCGCTGCCCTCCTCGAACTCGTAGTGGACCTGCGGGTCGTTGACGCCCGCCTCGGTCGCGGTGATCACGAGGTCGTCGAGCATCATGCCGGCGGTGGTGCCGTCGGCGGCCGCGAGCGTGATGGTCTCGCTGCGCGAGGACGCGGTGAAGGTGTCGACGAACGTCTTGTAGGTCAGCGCTCCACCGCTCTGCGACGGGTTCGCTGTCGTCGCGGTGAGGGTCGCGTCGAGGTCGCCCACGTTGAGGTCGACATTCGCGTCGGCCGTCCCGGTGGACCGGCTGTCACGGGCGTACTTGACCGAGATCAGGTACTCGTGGCCGGGGTCGAGGTTGGTCAACGTGCGCTCGAGGCTGCCACTGGTGCCGAGGCCCAAGGCGTAGCCGACGTAGCCGAAGCCACCCTGGCTCGCGCCGGTGCTGCGGACCAGCTGGACGGCGTTGGAGACCGACCAGGGGTTCATCCGGCCGTTACCGGCCTCCACGTCGCGGATTGCCGGCGGGTTGGCCGAGCGCCACTCGGTGGGGAGCTTCGGGTACTCGAACTGGTCGACGACCATCGGAGTCCGGCTCTCGAGCCGCACCGTCGGGTCGATGTCCATCAGCGAGGCGACCGACGGGACGCCGGCGGCATTCCACACGACCAGCATGTAGGCGCCCGGAGTCGCGTAGGTGGCGTCGGCCGGAGCGGTGATGCTGAGCGAGTCTCCGGTCTGGGTGAAGTCCAGCTCCTGGAAGCTCTGGTCGTTGTTGAAGCCGTGGGTCACGGTGCCGTTGCGCATCAGCGAGACGCGGGTGATGGGCTCGCTGGCGGTGATCTGGAAGGTGCCGTCGTAGCCGATCTTCTTCGGCGCCTTGGTGATCTCCGGACGCGCGGCGAGCTCGTCACCGTCGTAGAGATAGGACGGCGTGTAGTACTCGACGTCGGTGTAGTCGTGCGGGCCTGGGGCTCCGCCGCCTCCGACCATGACGCGACCGTCCGGGAGGAGCAGGGCGCTGGAGTGGTAGAGCCGCATGCGGGCCGACGGGTTCTCGATCGTGCGCCACTCACCGGTCTGGGGGTTCCAGATCTCAGCCGAGGTGACGTACTGGCCGGCGCCGTTGTTCTCGCTGCTCCCGCCGGTGACCAGGACCTCGCCGTTGGGCAGCAGGGTCGTGGTCGGCCAGTGGCGGGCGTACTGCATGGGCGCGATCGGCGTCACCACGGGGTTCTCGGTGCCGCCGGTGATGTCGATGATGAACGCGGCGCGGGCACCTGCGGGTCCGCCACCGTTGGCCCACCATCCGCCGCCGACCTGGAGGATCTTGCCGGGGGCGAACATCGCGGCGCTCGAAGTGGCGCCGACCGGCCGGCCCAGTGCGCCCTGGTCGGCGACGTTGGCGGGCAGGGTGCCGCGCAGGTCGAGCTTGCCGTTGCCGCCGTTGGCGTAGGGGTCGAGCTCGAACATCTGGGTGCCGCTGATGTTGAACAGCGTTCCCTTGCCGGGGACGACGAAGGCGCGCGGGTACCACCAACGGTTCTCGTCGGGTCCGTTTCCGTTCCCGCCGTCGCCGTAGGCCGCGGCGCTGGTGGCGCCGGTGAGGAGCTTCCAGCCGGTGCCGGCACCGGGGGTGTTGATCTCGGGAGTGATGACGCCGGGACCGCCGGGACCGCCGCGGATACTGCCGCCCTGCACGACGATGTCGCCCTGGGGCGTCGTGGTGCCGGTGGGGTACCACCGCGGGTAGTTCATCGGGGCCTCGTCCTTGATGCCCTGGTTCTTGGTGTAGCTGGTGACACCGATGGCGGCGTCGTTCGGGGCGTTGCCGCCGAGCTGGTCATCGCCGCCGACCGTCACCACGGCGCGACGCCGCGGGTCCTGCACCTGCATCGAGCAGAACAGGTCTGTATAGGTGGAGTTGGCCTGGACCCCGTCGCGGACGTTCGCGAGGGTGCGCGGGTCGGCGGGGTCCCAGATGTCGAACTCGGTCTGACCGCCTTGGACCACGCAACCGTTGCCGCCGAAGTCGTAGGGGTTGGCGTCGGTGCATCCGGTCGAGACGGATCCGAAGCTCTGCACGGTGCCGTCTGCCAGAAGGGAGGCGTTGATGGGCATGTTCGGCCACGGCGTGACCGCGCTCCAGGCGCCCTCCTCGTCCTTGGCCGGCGGGGAGCAGTCGGCTGGCAGCAGGCCAGCGGAGTAGGCGATGCCGTTCTTCAGCTGGGTGCGCATGAAGGGCTCGGCGTAGGCCGTGCCCTCATGGCCCAGACCGGTGTACCAGGATCGGCCCTGATCGATCGTCTGGCACCAGGTGATCGGGTGGTTCGTGCCGTTCTGACCCATGCCGTACGAGGCCTCGTCGGCACGAACGATCGTGTGCACGTTCTGAGCCGGGTTGACCACCCAGTCGTACCACTCGTCGTTGCGGTTGATCTGGGCCGGCAGCCCCGCAGCGAGCGGGCCGGCATCGTCGGCGACGACGACGCGGCCTGGGCGCACGCCGGGGTTCTCGGGGTGTCCTTCGGACATCGCGCCGACAAGCTTGAGGTAGAAGGGGTTGACGTCGTGCTCGCTGGTGCCGACCGACCATCCGGTGTAGTGGACGCCGGCGAAGCCGCCGCCACCGCGGATGTAGTCCTCGAGCGCGGTGCGCTGGGCGTCGTTGAAGAGCACCCCACCGGTCTGCACGAAGACCAGGGCGTCCTTGGACGCGAGGTTGTCGGCGTTGAAGCTGGCCGGGTCGTCGGTCTCCTGGATCTCGACCGGCTGGCTGTACTCGGTGCCGAGCTGGTTGACCAGATCCTTCACGGCGACCCGCGCCTCGGCCTGCGAGGCGTGGAACTGGGTCTTGTAGAACAACAGGACCCGTAGGACCCCGTCGTCGGCGGCTGGAGCGGCCGCGGCGGCTTGCGGTGCGGACACGATGCCGAGCACGGAGGCTGTGACGGCGAGTGCCGCTGCGAGCGCCACGGCGCGGGCACCGCGTCGGCGTCGCCGATCGTGGTGCCCGCGATATGACCTGCGAAGCAGTTTCATCTTGGGAGTCCCCTTGGTTGGCTCTACCTGAGGCGAGCCTGGACCGACGCCTGGGGGACCCCGGTCCAGAACTCTGGTGGGCCGACCGTATGAGCACCATCACACAGAGTCAAGAATCGTGTCCAGATTTGTGAACGAAAACGGCTTTCAGTTCGCATTTCTGAATTTGGTTGGGAAGTGGGTCACATTCAGGGCCAGATGTACGCGCCAGCGAACCCAGATCGCCCTGAGAGCCCACCGCGGTCTTCCGGAGGCGTCGGCGAGCCGTTCTGGCCCCGAGAGTGCCGCTCCTGCCCGCATCCGAGCCTGGCCCACGGTCCCCCAGGTCGGGTGAGTCCGGGAGCCGGTCGCAGCCACGAACTCGCGGCGGCCGCAAAACCTCCGGTGACCCGTCAGCTATGGCTGACGGGTCACCGAGAGATGGCGGGTCGAGTAGGGGCGAGCCGGGGTCAGCGGCGCACTCGGGCGCTGCCGCCGCCGGCCAGCGAGCGGACCTCCTCTGCGGTCACCATCGACGTGTCGCCAGGTGTGGTCATCGCCAGGGCGCCGTGGGCGGCGCCGAACTCGAGGGCCTGCTGGAGGTCCTCGCCCTCCATCAGGCCGTAGACGAGGCCGGAGGCGAAGCCGTCGCCGCCGCCGACCCGGTCGAAGATGTCGAGATGGTCGCGGGCGACCGACGACAGCACCCCGGTGGCAGGCGACCACGCGATCGCCTGCCAGTCGTTGTCGCTGGCGGTATGGACCGTCCGCAGGGTCGTGGCGATGACCTTGAACCAGGGCATCTTCTCCGCGACCGTGCCGACCATCGCCTCGAAGCTGTCCATCGGCAGCGCGCTGAGGTTCTCATCGACATGGGCGACCTCGAAGCCGAGGGCGGCGGTGAAGTCCTCCTCGTTGCCGATCATCACGTCGACGTGACCGGCCAGCCGGGTGTTCACGTCGCGCGCGAACTCCTGCCCACCGATCGCGCCCCACAGGCTCGGCCGGTAGTTGAGGTCGAACGAGACGACGGTGCCGTGCTTCTGCGCGGCCGCCATCGCCTCCTCGGCGACGGCGGCGGCGTTCTCCGACAGGGCCGCATAGATGCCGCCAGTGTGGAGCCACCGGACCCCGCGACGTCCGAAGAGGTCGTCCCAGTCGATGGTGCCGGGGGCGAGCTGGCTGATGGCGGTGTTGGCGCGATCGGAGACCCCGAGCGCGCCTCGGACGCCGAAGCCCCGCTCGGTGAAGTTCAGGCCGTTGCGCACCGAGCGCCCGATGCCGTCGAACTTCTCCCAGCGGATCATCGAGGTGTCGACGCCACCCTGCATGATGAGGTTCTCGACGAGATGGCCCACCTCGTTGTCGGCCAGGGCGGTGACCACCCCGGCGCGCTTGCCGAACACCTTCCGCATGCCGCGGGCGACGTTGTACTCCCCGCCGCCCTCCCAGGCCTCGAACCGCCGAGCGGTGCGGATCCGGGTGTCGCCCGGGTCGAGGCGCAGCATCACCTCGCCGAGCGCCACGATGTCGAACTCGCACTCGTCCGCGGGACGGGTCTCGATCACGAACTCACTCCTTCTAATACGGGCTTGTACAGAGCGACCGCTGCCGCGCAGCGGGCCGTCACCTCGTCCCACTCCCCTGCCGCGAGCAGATCGGGCGCGACCATCCAGGTACCGCCGAGCGCGGCGATCGCCGGGTGGGCGAGATAGGACGGCGCACTCGCGGCGGTGATCCCGCCGGTCGGCACGAAGCGCACCTGCGGGAACGCCGCCGCCAGGGCCTTGATGGTGCCCAGGCCGCCATAGGCCTCGGCCGGGAAGAACTTGACGACGTCGACCCCGAGGTCGAGTGCGGCGATGATCTCCGAGGCCGTGCACACCCCGGGCAGCACCGGAAGGCCGACCTCCTGGCACCGGCGCACCACCGAGGCGCTCAGGCCGGGCGAGACCACGAAGGTGGCGCCAGCCTCCTTCGCCTGGTCGACCTGGGCGGCGGTGATGACGGTGCCGGCACCGACGATCAGGTCGCCCCGCGCGGCCAGCGCACGTAGGACGGCGCCGGCCTCGGGGGTGCGGAAGGTGACCTCTGCGACCGGGAGGCCGCCGGCGACCATGGCGGCACCGAGGTCGTCGGCCCGGGCGGCGTCGTCGAAGACGACGACCGGGACGACGCGGTGACCACCCAGCAACTGGTCGAGAACGTCGGGTGCGCTCATCGAAGCTCGGCGATGACGGTCTTGAGCTCGGTGTAGTCGTCCAGACCGAACGAGCCGAGCTCGCGACCCCAACCGGACTGCTTGAAGCCGCCGCGCGGCAGCGTCACGTCGTCGGCGTGCCAGGTGTTGACCCACACGGTTCCGGCACGCAACTTGCCGGCAACGCGGTGCGCAGTCCCGAGGTCGCGCGACCAGACACCGGCCGCGAGGCCGTAGACGGTGTTGTTGGCGGCGGCGACGACCTCGTCCTCGGTGTCGAAGGGGATCGCGGTGACGACCGGGCCGAAGATCTCGTCGGTCTGGACGGCCATGTCCTCGGTGACGCCGGTGATGAGGGTCGGGTTGACGAAGTAGCCCTGCTCGAACGGAGCGTCGGCGCTGCCGGCGCTGATCGTCGCGCCGTCGGCGACGGCGCTGCGGATGTAGCCGAGCACCTTGTCGTGCTGCTCCTTGGAGACCAGCGGGCCCATGGTGGAGTCGGCGGCGAAGCCGTCACCGGGGGTGATCGCGCGGGCGGCCGCGGCCACGCCCTCGATCACCTGGTCGAAGACCTCGCGCTGGACGTAGAGGCGCGAGCCGTTGACGCAGCACTGGCCCTCGTTGAAGTAGCCGCCGAGGACGGCGCCGGCGATCGCGGCGTCGATGTCGGCGTCGGCGAAGATGATGTTGGGCGCCTTGCCGCCCAGCTCGAGCGAGACCTTCTTCAGGTTGCCCGCCGCGCCCGCGGCGATCTTCTTGCCGACCTCGGTGGAGCCGGTGAAGGCCACCTTGTCGACCCCCGGGTGGTCGACCAGAGCGGCACCCGCGTCGCCGAAGCCGGGCAGCACGTTGACGACACCGGCGGGCAGGCCGGCGTCGAGGAGCAGCTGGCCCAGGCGCAGCGCGGTGAGCGGGGTCTGCTCGGCCGGCTTGAGGACGACGGTATTGCCGGCGGTGATGGCCGGCACGATCTTGAACGCGGCCATCAGCAGCGGGAAGTTCCACGGCACGATGCCGGCCACGACGCCGAGCGGCTCGCGGCGGGTGTAGGCGTGGAAGTCGCGGCCGGGCACCGACATCGGGATCGAGGTGCCCTCCATCTTGGTGGCCCAGCCGGCGAAGTAGCGGAAGAGCTCGGCCGCGGTGGCGACGTCGCCGTCGCGGGCGGCCTCGACGCGCTTGCCGTTGTCGAGCGCTTCGAGTTGGGCGAACTCGTCGGCGTGCTCCTCGATGAGGTCGCCGATGCGCCACAGCAGGTGGGAGCGCTCGCGCGGGGTGAACTTCGACCACGGCGAGCCGGGCTCGAAGGCCTTGCGGGCGGCCTTGACGGCGCGGTCCGCGTCAGCAGCGGAACCCTGCGCGACGACGGCCAGCACCTCCTCGGTGGCCGGGTTGAGCGTCTCGAACGTCTTGCCGTCGGCGGCGTCGACCCACTCGCCGTCGATGAGGAGCTTCTTCGGGGAGGAGAGGAACTCGCGCACGGCGGGGAGGAGCTCGGCGCGGTCGTAGGTGACGGTCATGAATGGCCTTCCAGTTCTGGCAGCGGATGTGGACCGATGGCCCACGGAGGAACGAGTGATGCGGATGAGGTCAGTGGGCGTCCTACTTGATGATCAGCACCTTCGAGCGGTCGAGGGTCAGGGCGACGGCGATCACGATGATCGCGCCGTAGAGGATCTGCTCGTACGCCGAGGGCACGCCCACGATCGGCAGGCCGACGCGCAGCAGCGTCACGACGAGAGCACCGGCCACGCTTCGCCACATGCTGCCGTGGCCGCCGGTGATGGCGGTGCCCCCGACGACGATCGCGGCGACCGCCGGGAGCAGCAGGTTGTCGGCCATGGTCGGGCTGCCGCTGAAGTTGCGGGAGACCAGCATGACGGCGGCGAGTCCGGCGCAGGCACCGGAGACGGTGAAAGCTCCGATCTTGACGAAGTCGACCGGCGAGCCCGCCAGGCGCGCCGCCGACTCGGAGTAGCCGATGGCCGAGATCCAACTCTGGATCGGCGTCAGCTTGATGATCAGCGTCAGGATGGCGACGACGATGAGCGCCAGCGCGAAGGACATCGGGATGTAGCCGCCGACGTAGAGGTTGAGCCAGTTCAGCAGGTCGCGATCGACCAGGCGGATCGGGCCCGCGTCGGAGATGACCAGTGCGATCGCGGAGAAGATGCTCATCCCACCGAGGGTGACGATGAAGGAGGGGATCCGGAGCACCACGTGCACCACCCCCTGCACGGCACCGATCACCCCGGCGGCGAGGATCACCGCCGGCACCGACGCGGCCCCGAGGTCGGGCACCCACATCGCGAGCAGGACCGTCGAGAGCGAGCACATAGCCGCGATCGAGAGGTCGATACCGCCGCACAGCACCACGAGGGTGGCGCCGGCAGCGAGCACGATGAGCGGTGCCGCGGTCTTGGAGGCCGCGGTGAGATTGCTCTGGGTGAAGAAGCCCGGGTCCTTGATGCTGAGCGCGGCGATGATGGCCACCAGCGCGATCACGGGCATGAAGTTGGTGACCCGCTGGCGCAGCGTCGGACCGCGCTGGATCGCTGCCTCGGAGGGAGGGGCAGTCACAACGGGGGTGGCCATGATCAGACCATCTCCTTGACGAGGTCGAGGGGGGTCGGCTTGTTCCCATTGGGGCAGGCCATCTCGGAGACGATCCGGCCATCGCTCATCACGACGATCCGGTCGGCCATACCGATCGCCTCTTCGAGGCTGTCGGCGAGCAGCACGGTGGCGACGCCGGTGTTGGCGAGCTCCCGCATGAGCCGGTAGACCTCGGAGCGGGCGCCGATGTCGAGGCCTCGGGTCGGGTGGTCGAGCAGGAGGAGCCGGATGTCGCCGCTGACCAGCCAGCGGGCGAGCACGACCTTCTGCTGGTTGCCGCCGGAGAGCCGTTGGATCTGGGTGCCCCGGTTCGGGGTGCGGATCTTGAGGCGCTCGATCCAGCCGTCGACCAGCTTCGCCTGCTTCTTGGGCGCCACGAGCGGTCCGGAGCAACGGGACTTCTGCTTGGTGAGCGTCATGTTGTCGGCGACCGACATCGGACCGACCATGCCCTCGATCTTGCGCTCGGCCGGCACGTAGCCGACGCCGGCGCCGCAGGCGGCGCGGGTGCCGGACAGGTCGAGCCTCTTGCCGTCGAGGGTTACCTCGCCGGAAGCGACGGGCTCGGCGCCGAACAGCGCGCGGCACACGTCCTCGCGGCCGGAGCCGTGGACGCCGACGATGGCGAGGATCTCCCCGCCGGCGATGTCGAACTCGACGTCGCGGAAGGTCTTGCCGCTCAGGCCGCGGACCTTGAGCCGGGTCTCGGGCTTCTCCACCGTCTCGGCGAGGCCCTCGTGGTAGTGGTCGTCGGAGCCGGTCGAGCCGATCATCATCTTGTGCAGATCGCCGGGCACCGCACCTGCGGTGGGGACCTCGCCGACCGACTGGCCTCCGCGGAGGACCGCGACCCGGTCGCAGACGTCGAGGACCTCGTCGAGGCGGTGGGAGACGAAGATGACCGAGGCGAACTCGCGCAGCCGGCGGATCTGCTTGAACAGGGTCTCGACCTCGCCGGACTCGAGCACCGAGGTCGGCTCGTCGAGGATGATCACCGGCGCCACGTTCGTGCGCTGCTCGATCCGCAGCACCTTCGCGATCTCGACCATCTGCCGGTCGGCGAAGCTGAGGGTGTCGGTGCGCGCCAGCGGGTCGATGTGGGAGCCGATCTTGTCCAGCTGCTCCTGGGCGAGCTTGCGCATCGTCCCCCAGCGGTAGGTGCCGGCGCGCACGCCGGCCCCCTCGCTGCCGAGCACGATGTTCTCGGCGGCGGTGAGGTTGGGCACCAGGGACTGCTCCTGGAAGACCATCCCGATGCCGTGGTTGGCGGCGTCGACCACGCTGCGCAGGCGCACCTTCTCTCCGCGCACGTAGATCTCGCCGGCGTCGGGCTTGACGAGGCCCACCAGCGCCTTGAGCAGGGTCGACTTGCCGGCGCCGTTCTCTCCGGCGAGCCCGAGCACCTCGTTCTGCTTGACGTGGAAGTCGACGCCGTCGAGCGCCTTGACGCCGGGGTAGTGCTTGACGAGGCCGCGCACCTCCAGCGCGGGCACGGTCGCGGCGTGCTCGGCTGGCTGCTTGTCCATCTCGACGCTCACTTGACCACCTGGTTCCTGCGACGTTGCGGGATGACCGCGGCGGCGACCGCGACCACGACGATGAGACCCTGCACGCCGCCCTGCCAGTAGAGGTTCACCCCGACCTGGACCAGGCCGTTGGTGAGGACCACGGTGAGCAGCACGCCGACGGCGGAGTGGAGCACGCCGCCGCGGCCGCCGGTGAGCAGGGTGCCGCCGACGACGGCGGCGGTGATGGCGGAGAAGTCGTAGCCGTCGCCGGCTTGGACCAGCCCGGCGCCGAGCTGGCTGGTCACCATCACGCCGCCGAGGCCGTAGAAGGCGCCGGCGAGGGCGAAGACCGCGATCTTGTAGGGCTTGACGTTCACTCCGGAGAGAGCGAGGACCTCCTCGGCGCCGCCGATCGCGTAGGCGTAGCGGCCGAGACGGGTGAAGCGCTGGATCAGGTAGCCGATCGCGATGCAGCCGATGGCGATCCAGGTGAGATAGGAGAGGCCGAGGAACCGGTTGACGGCCCAGCCCTGGAGGAACTCGTCGGTGATGTTGGGCTGGACGCCGTTGAACATCAAGGTCGCCACACCGAGGCCGACCGCCGACATCCCGAGGGTGGTCATGAAGGAGGGCACCTTCAAGAACACCAGCGTCAGACCGCTCAGTGCTCCCATGGCGGCGCCCAGGCCGATGGCGATCAGGATCCCGATCAGGCCGAGGTCGTTGTCATTGCGATTGTTGGCGACCAGGAGCGCCACCGCGATCGCGGAGGCGCCCATGACGCCGGGAACGGAGAGGTCGATCGACCCCATCATCAACACGAACGAGATGCCGCAGGTCACCACGGCCAGCACGGCCGCGGTGTCCAGCATGTTCTGCATGTTCGTGAGGCTGCGGAACTGGGTGTTGACCACAGCGAAGAACAAGAAGATGACGACGAGCGCGATGGGTGGCCCGGCGTCAGCGAGGGACACCCCCCGCCGAGGCTGGGGGCGCGCCGCGACGACGTCCTCGGCGGGGGATGTCATGGTCACGAGATGGGACCCACTGCGCGGTTGAACACGTTGTCGCACTCGAAGTCGGCCGGGTCGGTCTCCGGGGTGGAGAAGTCGGCGACGTTGTCCTTGTTGATCAGGAACTGCTCGGCGTAGAACGCGCGGTCCTCATCGGCGATGTCCTCGACCTTGAGCTCGCCGATGGCGACGCAGTAGCCGATCGCCAGGCCGACGCCGCCCTGCCAGGGGCCGTCGCTGGACACGGTGGCGGTCATCGTGCCGTCCTCGATCGCGCTGAGCGCGTCGGGCACGGCGTCGATGCCGACGACGGCGACGTCGGTGCGACCGGCCTGCTTGAGCGCCTCCAGAGCACCGAGCGCCATGTCGTCGTTGGCGGTCCAGATGCCCTTGACCTTGTCGCCGTGCTTGGAGAGCAGGGTCTTGGTGACCGTCAGCGCCTCGTCGCGGGAGAAGTTCGCGGTCTGCTGGTCGAGCAGCTCGACGCCGGAGTTCTCCTCCAGCGAGGCCTCCAGGCCGGCGAACCGGTCCTTGGCCGCCGCGGTGTCGAGGACGCCCTGCAGCGCAATGATGCCGCCCTCGCCGCCGATCGCCTCGGCCAGCGCGTCCCCGATCTGCTTGCCCGACTCGACGCCGTCGTAGGTGATGTGACTGATCCAGTAGTCGTAGTCGGCGACGTTCATGTCGGCCGGCTTGTTCCACTGGGTGACGGTGTAGACACCGGCGGCCTCGGCGCCCTCCACGATCGGCGGGGTGTCGGAGTCGCCGTTGGGGAGGATGTTCATGACCAGGCACTTGGTGTCGCCGGCCAGGCGCTGGGTGATCTGGTCCTGCTGCTTGGTGGAGTCGCCGTCGTAGGTGAGGCGCTCCTGCTCGAGACCGACCGACTCGGCGAAGGCGTCGCCGCCGTCGAGCCAGGCCGCCTCGTAGGGGTTGGACTCGTTGCGGACCTGGCCGAGGAGCTGCACGTCCTCCTTGGCGCAGGCCGCGGAGTCACCGTCCCCGCTCCCGCCGTTGCCGCCCCCGGAGGCCTCCTCGCTGCAACCCGCCAGGGCGACGGCAGCCAGCGACAGGCTGATCAGCGCTGCGGCGGGACGTGACTTCAACTTCATTGTCATTTCCTCTTTCTTGGTGCCAGGAAGTCCGGCGGGATGATCCGAGAGGTCGGGAAGGTGGTGCGGGTACTGCAGGTGGTGCGGCACTGCTGGTGGAGCTGCGGTTACTGCACTGCGGGGGATTCAGGTCCGAGACGGACGGGGACTCAGCGGGCCATCCAGCCGCCGTCGACGACCAGCACGTGACCGTTGACGTAGTCGGCGGCGGGAGAGCTGAGGAACACCGCGGCGCCTGCGATGTCCTCGGGCGTGCCCCAGCGACCGGCCGGGATCCGCTCGAGGATCGCCTGGGCCCGGTCGGCGTCGGCGCGCAGCGGAGCGGTGTTGTCGGTGGCCATATAGCCGGGGGCGATGGCGTTGACCTGCACGCCGAGCGGACCCCACTCGTTGGCGAGGGCTTTGGTGATGCCGGCGACGCCGTGCTTGGCGGCGGTGTAGGAGATGACCCGGATGCCGCCCTGGAAGGCGAGCAGGCTGGCGATGCTGACGATCTTGCCGGCGCCGCGCTCGACCATCGGCCGGCCGAGCGCCTGGGTGAGGAGGAACAGTCCGGTCAGGTTGATGTCGATGACCCGGTTCCACGAGTCGGCGCCGAGGTCGACGGTGTCCTCGCGCTCGATGATGCCGGCGTTGTTGACGAGGATGTCGATCTGCCCGCCGGTGACGAGGTCGGCACCGACCCGCGCGACGGCGTCGTGGTCGGAGACGTCGAGGTCGACGACCTGGACCTGACGGCCGAGATCGGCGATCTGCTTGGCCGACTCGTCCTGGCTGCCGGGCAGGCCGACCAGGATCAGGTCGGCGCCGGCGTCCGCCAGACCGCGGGCGACGCCCTGGCCCAGACCGCGGCCGGCTCCGGTGACGACGGCGGTCTTGCCGCTCAGGTCGAAGGGCGAGGTGCTCACAGGTCCTCCAGGGCGACGGGTGCGAGATCGGTGTAGGCGTTGTTCTCTCCGGTCATGGCCCACACGAAGGCGTAGGAGCCGGTGCCGGCACCGCTGTGGATCGACCACGGCGGGGAGATCACGGCCTGCTTGTCCTTCACGACCAGGTGGCGGGTCGCGCCGGGCTGGCCGAGGAAGTGGAAGACGCGGTCGTTCTCGTCGAGGTCGAGATAGAGGTAGACCTCGGTACGACGGTCGTGCAGATGCGGCGGGAAGGTGTTCCACACCGATCCGTCGGCGATGACCGTCATCCCGATCTGGAGCGCGGCGGACTCGACGTCCTGGCCCCACACGTAGCGGTACAGGCTGCGCTCGTTGGCGGCCTCGGGCGAGCCGAGCTCGACCGGCTCGACCTTGCTGCGCTCGAGGAGCGTGGTCGTGTAGGTGGCGTGGGCCGGCGCCGACACGAAGTAGAAGGCAGCGTCCTCGCCGTCGAAGGTGACCTCGCTGCCGCGCGCGACGTAGAGGCCGTCGAGGTGCCCGAGCTCGAACTTCTCGCCGTCGACGATCACGTGACCGGAGTCGGCGACGTTGATGATGCCGAGCTCGCGACGCTCCAGGTGGGAGTCGACACCGAGGACGTCGGTCCACGCGGGAAGCTCGAGCGGGCCGGCGCTCGGGACGGCGCCGCCGACGACGAGGCGGTCGTCGTGGGTGTAGACACCGTTCACATCGCCCGGAACGAACAGATCCTCGATGAGATAGTCAGCCTTGAGGTCCGCGGTGCATGCTGTCTCCACGCTCGTTGGGGCGGTGGAATATCGGACCTTGATCAACTGAAACACTCCTCGGTCATGAACTACGTTCGGCTATGTGAACTGGACCGTACACGTGACCCCGATCACTGGTCAAGAGTTCGAAACTAGTCCACGTATGCGAACTGCAGTACACTGTTGTCAAACGCCCGAGGCGCTACCCATCCGGGGCGTCGTACCGTGGGTACCGACCCCCCGCTTGTCTTGATCAGGAGGCCTCTCGGATGACGATTCAGAAAACGGTGACCGGGGCGGGGAGTACCGCCACCGACAACCCGGCCGACAGCACGGGCTCGCCCAGGACGACGGTCGGCGGGGCGAGCACCGAGACCGGCCACTCCCCCGCGGGACCTGTGAAATCGGCCGCCCGGGCCCTCGATCTGCTCGATGAGATCGCCGCCCACGGCCCCGGAACGCAGCTGCAGCTCTCCACCCGGCTCAAGATCCCCAAGAGCAGCCTGCACGCGCTCCTGCGCACCATGACCGACCGCGGCTGGCTCGACACCGATCCCACCGGCAGTGTCTACATGCTCGGCATCCACTCGCTCGTGGTGAGCTCGGCCTATCTCGACGGCGATCCCGTCCTCGCCCGGGCCGCCACCGTGCTCGACGAGGTCGCGGCCGCCACCGAGGAGACCGTCCACCTCGGTCGCCTCGATGGCGCCAACGTCATCTACACCGCCAAACGAGAGTCGGTGCACCCGCTGCGGATGCACTCGGCCGTCGGACGCCGGCTGCCGGCCTACTCGACGTCCCTCGGCCGCGCGGTGCTGGCCGACCTGGCCCCCGCCGAACGCAGCGCTCTCGTGCCTGAGGAGATCTCTGCGATCACCAGCCACACGACGACCAACAAGGACGCCGTCCTCGCGATCATCGCCCAGGCGCACGAGCAGGGCTACGCGGTCGAGAGTGAGGAGTCCTGCCTCGGGGTTCGCTGCTTCGGCGTCTCCCTACCGTTCTCGCGCACCACGCGCGACGCGCTCAGCGTGGCGGTCCCGATCAGCCGCCTGGTCGGCGGCCGCGAGGACCTGATCATCGAGACGCTGCTCAGCGTCAAGGCCCGCGTGGAGTCGGTCTACGACAACAGCCTGGTGCGGTAGGTCGCAGTACCTGCCCACACTCAGAGGTTGAGCAAGCCGGAGCGCGAAGAACGAGCCCGACCGGCCGACG
This sequence comes from Nocardioides epinepheli, assembly GCF_037936805.1. NCBI lineage: Bacteria > Bacillati > Actinomycetota > Actinomycetes > Propionibacteriales > Nocardioidaceae > Nocardioides > Nocardioides epinepheli. The sequence goes on from NZ_JBBMMC010000001.1 coordinate 695,844, forward strand.
AAAACCTCGCAAGCCTCCCACCGAACGCTGGCACGGAGCGTTGCCGGGGTTTCGACAGCGCTCACTGGCGCTCGCTTGCTCAACCTCCGGCGTGGCGAGCGGCCCCCGGCCAACGCGGGCACGGACCCCGGGCGTCTCCGGAGACACGTGATCCGCGGAGCCCGAAGGCCCCGCGGATCACTTGCGTGGGGAGAGTTGCCCCTCAGGGCTACCGAGCTCCGGCCCCCCAGACCGCGGCTCGGCAAGTCCTACCGGGTTACTGGGCCGGCTGGAGGGCGCCGAGAATCTCGCGGACCTCGGCCTCAGTCGTGGCCGCCTCGAGCCGGGCGACCTGGTCGGGGTCGGTGAAGATCGTGGCGATCTTCGCCAGGAGCTTCAGGTGCTCGTTCCCGGCCGAGGCGATGCCGATGACGAAGCGCACCTCCTTGCCCTTCCAGTCGATCGGCTCGGCGTAGCGCACGAAGGTGATCGCCGTCCGGCTCACGCCGCTCTTGGCGTCGTTGGTGCCGTGCGGGATGGCGAGCAGGTTGCCCATGTAGGTGGACACCGACTCCTCGCGAGTGTGCATCGCGTCGGCGTAGGCCTGGTCGGCCGCGCCCGCGGCGACCAACAGCTCGCCGGCCCGGGTGATCGCCGCGTCGCGCGACTCCTTCCCGACGTCGAGCAGCAGGGCGCCCTCGGGCAGCAGGTCGGCTCCGCCGTCGGAGGCGTCGGTCGCCGGCTCCGCAGGGGTGGCCGCGTGCGCTCCGCCTCCGGATGCGCTGCTCGAGGCAGCACCGCCGCCGTTGCGCTCGCGCACCAGCTCGACGATCTCGTCGTAGCGCGGGCTGTTCATGAAGTTCTCCACCGACACGTGGGCCGCGGACGGCGTGCGCTGCTCGGCACGCGCGGTGAGGTCCTCGTGGGTGACGACCAGGTCGACGTCGTCCTTGAGGTTGGCGATCGCCAGGTTGGTGACGCTCACCTCGCCGAAGCCGGCGTCCTTGATCTTCTTGCGCAGCACCGAGGCGCCCATCGCCGAGGAGCCCATGCCGGCGTCGCAGGCGAAGATGATCCGGTTGATCGGGCCCGTGCCGCCCGCGCCGGTGAGCGCCGAGGCGACCGACGACTTCTTGCCCTTGTTGGCCTCCATCTGTGCGGTGGCGGCGGCCAGGTCGCCGTCGTCGCCCTTGTCGGTCTTGAGCAGCAGCGCGGCGACGATGAAGGTCACCAGGGCCGAGCCGAAGACCGCGATCGTCACGCCCACATAGGAGTCCTTGGCGGTCTGGGCGTAGACGGCGAAGATCGAGCCGGGCGCGGCCGGGGCACGCAGGCCGACGTCGAAGGCGACGTTGAGGGCCACGCCGGTCATGCCGCCGGCGACCATCGCGATGAGCAGCTTGGGCTTCATCAGCACGTAGGGGAAGTAGATCTCGTGGATGCCGCCGAAGAAGTGGATGATCGCGGCGCCCGGCGCGGTCGCCTTGGCGATGCCCTTGCCGAAGAAGGTGAACGCCAGCAGCAGCCCGAGGCCGGGGCCCGGGTTGGCCTCGAGAAGGAAGAGCACCGACTTGCCGGACTCGGCCGCCTCGGAGAGGCCGAGCGGGGTGAGCACGCCGTGGTTGATGGCGTTGTTGAGGAAGAAGACCTTGGCCGGCTCGATGAGGAGCGAGGTGAGCGGCAGCAGGTTGTTGTCGACCAGGTACTCCACGACGTTGCTCAGGCCGTCCATCAGCTCGTTGACCAGCGGCGCCAGGGCGAGGAAGCCGACCAGGGCCATCGCGAAGGCGATGATGCCGGCCGAGAACATGTTGACGAGCATCTCGAAGCCCGCCTTGACCTTGCCGTCCCACAAGGAGTCGAGCTTCTTCATCACCCACGCGGCGAGCGGACCCATGATCATCGCGCCGATGAACATGTGGACCTGGCCGAGCTCGCTGAAGTCCGCCTCGGGCTTGCCGGCAGCAAGCCATGCCTCGAGAGCGTCGGCGTTGGTCTGCGCGATCAGCCAGTCGGAGCCTGCGATCACGCCCATCGTCGCGAAGGCGCCGACGACGGCGCCGCGGTCGCCGTAGATCATCCGACCGCCGGTGGCGCCGATCAGGATGGGCAGCAGGTAGTGGATCGCCGGGCCCACCATGGAGGCGAGCTCCTCGTTCGGCAGCCAGCCGACGTCGATGAACAGCGCGGTGAGCAGGCCCCAGGCGATCAGGGCCGGGATGTTCGGCATGATCATGTTCGACATCGCCGTGCCGAACTTCTGGATCCGCACCCGCAGGCTCGTCGAGCCCTCGTTGTGCTGAGGCGCTTGCTGAGTGGTGGCCATGCTCGCCCTTCCCTCCGGACCGTGTTCACCCCACGGCCCTGGCTGGCGCGGCGCTGTGACGACAGTCACCGCATCTGTGATTGCCTTTATATCTGCCCGCCTGTTCGGCCGTCAAGCAACTTGAACCAACATGAGCGGGCACAAATCAACATTCATGGGCTAGGGTCGGTGGCACCCGACGACCCCCATAGCGACTCAGGAGACAGCGATGAAGGCACTGCGGTTCTACGCACCCGAGGACGTACGACTGGTCGAGGTGCCCGAGCCGGTCTGCGGACCCGACGAGGTCAAGATCAAGGTCAAGAACTGCTCGACCTGCGGCACCGACGTCAAGATCAAGAAGAACGGTCACCCCAACATCACCGGCGAGACCACGCTGGGTCACGAGGTGGCCGGCGAGGTCGTCGAGGTCGGCGAGAACGCCAAGGGCGGCTTCAAGGTCGGCGACCGCGTGCAGAGCATCGCCGCGGTGCCGTGCGGTGAGTGTCACGAGTGCCGCAAGGGCTGGATGGAGGTCTGCCAGAACCAGACCTCGGTGGGATACCAGTACGACGGCGGCTTCGCCGAGTACATGATCGTCCCCGAGCAGGTGCTCAAGGTCGACGGCCTCAACCGGATCCCCGACAACGTCGGCTACGACGAGGCCTCGGCCGCCGAGCCCTTCGCCTGCGCGATCAATGCCCAAGAGCAGCTCGGCATCGAGGAGGGCGACTTCGTCGTCGTCTTCGGCGCCGGACCGATCGGCTGCATGCACACCCGGATCGCCCGCGGCGTCCACAAGGCCGGCACGATCGTGCTGGTCGACATCAACGACGAGCGACTGAAGATGTCGGCCGACGCCGTCCAGCCCGACCACGTCATCAACTCCGCGAACGAGGACGTCGTCGCGAAGGTCATGGAGCTCACCGACGGCCGCGGCGCCGACGTGATCATCACCGCGACCCCGGCGAACATCACCCAGGAGCAGGCGATCTCGATGGCCGCCCGCCAGGGCCGCATCTCCTTCTTCGGCGGCCTGCCGAAGAACGACCCCTTCATCAAGGCCGACTCGAACCTCATCCACTACCGCCAGCTCCACGTCCACGGCGCCAACGGCTCCTCCCCCGACCACAACAAGCGGGCACTGGAGTACATCTCCACCGGCCAGGTTCCGGTCAAGGACCTGATCACCAGGCACGTCCCCCTCGACGACGTCATGTCCGTGTTCGACATCGTCGCCAACGGCGAGGCCATCAAGGTCACCGTCGAGCCGTAGCGGCGCCCGACGGGGAGGTTGAGCAAGCCGGGAGGGCGAGGAACGAGCCCGCCTGACAGTCGGCCGCCGACGAAACCCCGTTGGCCTCCGTCGGGAACGTTGGCAGGCACGGTTGCCGGGGTTTCGTCGGCGCTCGCTGCGCTCGCTTGCTCAACCTCCGGCCGCAGGCCACTCCCCGGAGGTTGAGCAAGCCGGACGGCGAGGAACGAGCCCGACAGCGCAGACGAAACCTCGCAACCGACCTCACCAGCGCTGGCAAGGACGGGTGCCGGGGTTTCGTCGGCGCTCGCTGGCGCTCGCTTGCTCAACCTCCGGCCGCAGGCCACTCCCCGGAGGTTGAGCAAGCCGAGAGGGTGCGGAACGAGCCCGACAGCGCCGACGCTGGCAGCGACGGTTGCCGGGGTTTCGTCGGCGCTCGCTGGCGCTCGCTTGCTCAACCTCCGGCGGTCGGGTGGGCGGTGACGACGACATTGCCGCGGTACTCGGTGCCGTCCCAGCCGGTGCAGGTCAGCAGCAGGAGGCCGGGGCGGCCGCCGGAGCCGAGGATCCTCGCCGATCGGTGCGCGAACTCGGCGTCGGTGAGGACGCGCACCGAGGCGACTCGGTAGCGCAGCGTCGGGCCGTCGGTCCGGTGCAGGAAGATCTTCGCGCCCTTGCGCAGGGACCCGATCTCGTCGAAGGCGCCGTCGCCCTGGCGGAGGCTGTGGCCGACCAGGACCGATCGACCCGAGGCGCTGCCGGGTACGGCCCCACCGGCCCAGAGCCCGACCGCCGCGGCATCGGCCGGAGGCTCCAGGAGCCCGTCGACCACGGCCGCGATGCCGATCGGGGCCTGGATGCCGACCGCTGGGATCTCCACCGTCGAGGCGGGCACCCTCCCGAGCGCGGCGTCCGCCCCGGCCGGAGCCGTGTTCTTCAGGCCCGCGGCGCTTCCGGTGGGACAGGAGGAGCCGGTGGACGTCGGCGGCTGGGGCGAAGCCGAGTCGTCTGTCGTGGACGTCGGCTCGGCGGTCCCGTCCGTCGCGGTCGGGTCGCTCGGGTCGGTCGTGGCGATCCCGGTCGGCGTGGCCGGATCGGTGGCGGTCTCACCCGGGGTCGCAGGACCGGTCGTGGTCTCGGCGGGGTCCTCCGTCTCCGGCTGCGTCGGCGACTCGGTGGGTCCCTCGGTCTCGGTGGGTGTCTCGGTGGGCGTCTCAGTGGCACAGGGGGTCTCGGTGTCCCCGGGCTCGGTGGGTTCCGTGGTCGTCTCGCCCGGCGGGGTGGCCGGGCACTGCGGACCCTCGGCCTCGCCGTGCGAGATCGCGATCACGTACGACCGGCCCTGTGCATCGGGAAACACGCTGCCCACCGCTCCCACGGCGTCGATGCTCACCTCGATCGGGTTCTTTCCTTCCTTGAGGCGTTCGTCGACACCGGGCTTGCCGACGTACTTGCACACCCAGACCTTCTTCTCATCGCCCGGGTCGCCCGAGCCCGCAGCCAGGGCGAACCGCGTGACCGAGGCCAGCGTCGCCGTCACGAGGCACACGAGCGCCACGGCTCCCACGATTCGGCCGCGTGCGGTGATCTCGCGGTGGCGTCTCATCCCCAGCTCCGTCCGGTCGGCGACCCCGACGCCACTCGATCACCGACCGACCCCGCCCACATGGTCCGGAAAGTACGAGGACGTCCGGGGCAGACCGCGGTTCCGCGAGGTATCGGTGTCAAGACCCCGATCGAGTCTGCCGCGCTGGGCTCACCCGAGGGCATCATCGGGTCTCCCTTGCAGATCGGGTGGACCAGGCCGGAGGCGAGTCGCATGACCAACGAGGAGATGCGCGCCAGCTGGACGGCGCTCGGCACGAGGTGGGTGAAGCACGAGGCCGTCTTCGACGCGGTCTTCGCACCGGCGACCCGCGCGTTGCTCGCCGCGGCCGGGATCTCCGAGGGCGACCGGGTGCTCGACGTCGGCTGCGGGTCGGGCACCCTGCTGGCGGCTGCGGTCGCCGACGGCGCCGCGGTGGTCGGCATCGACATCTCCGCCACCATGGTGGCCGCCGCGCGCGCCCGCGTCCCCGATGCCACCGTGCTGCTCGCCGATGCCCAGGAGACCGACCTCGTCAGCGCAGCGCCGGGGCGACCGTTCGATCGGGTGATCTCACGGTTCGGCGTGATGTTCTTCGCCGATCCCGTGGTGGCCTTCACCCGGATCGGTGCGGCCACGGGCGAAGTCGGCCGCCTCGCCTTCGCCTGTTGGCGCCCGCGCGAGGAGAACCCGATCTTCACCTCGGGCAGCGAGCTCATCAACGAGGCACTGGAGAGGATCGGCGCCTTGCCGCCCCCCGCTGCTCCGGATGCCCCCGGTCCGACCTCGCTCGGTGATCCGGCCCGGATCACCTCGATCCTCACCGCGGCCGGATGGACGCCGCCGACCATCACCGCGTACGACTTCGAGGTCGACTATGGTCGCGCGCCCGGCGCCACCGACGGCGTCAACGAGCGTCTCGACATGATCCTGGCAACGCCTGCGGGGGCGCACGCCCAGTCGGCGCTCGCGCCGGCCCTCGGCGAGAGTGGCTGGGCCGACCTGCTCGAAGAGTCGCGGGCCCATCTGCGCTCCTCGACCGTCGACGGCTCCGTGCGCTTCCCGGGTGCGGTGTGGATCGTGACCGCAACGCCGGCCTGACAACGCCGGCTATGGCACCGAGGATGCCTCTTACCTGACCAAGTGCCCCATTGGCCACACAACACACCGGAAACCTGACAGAATCCCTCGACCCCCACGCTCGGGGGGGCACTCGGCGTGGGGAGTCAGGCACTTGTCGCATCACAGGTTCGTCCTGCTCCGAGGCCTGCTCGTGATGGCCATCGGCCTGGCGGCCAGCCTCGCCCTGGTCCCGGTCGCCCCGCGCGCCGACGCCGCGGTCATCCGCGACTTCACCAAGCTCTACTCCGCGCAGATCAACGGCAGCATCCAGATCACCGGCAACACCCTGCTGAGCTGCACCACGACGGTGGCCAACTGCCCGGCGGCGCGGGCCGGCACGGTCGCGCTGGGCAACAACGACTTCGTCATGTCCCGCGTCGACGCCGACGCCGACTCCTCCACCACGTCGAGCTCCTCGGCCGACGTCACGCTCCCGGCAGGCTCGACCGTGGCTCGGGCCTACCTGTTCTGGGGCGCCAACACCGCCCCCACCGGCACCGCCAGCACCATCCGGTTCCGCACGCCCGCCGGCGGCTACCAGACCCTGACCTCCGACGGCCGCGACTCCACGGCCACCGACTACAGCGCCTACAAGGACGTCACCTCCCTGCTGCGAGCCGGCGGGAGTGGCACCTACTGGGGTGCCGACATCCCGCTCGCAGCCGGCGCCACCGGGCAGTACGCCGGCTGGAGCCTGGTCATCGCGATCGCCGATCCGAACGCGCCGCTGCGCGACCTGTCGATCTTCTCCGGTTACGCCACGGTCGGCGTCAACAACCCCGCCTCCGCCTCGATCTCCGGCTTCCTGACCCCGCCGACCGGGACCGTGGTCTCCAAGGTCGGCGTGGTGATGTACGAGGGCGACCTCCAGTACGCCGGCGACCAGTTCCTCGTGAACGGCGTCGCGCAGTCCGACGGCAGCGCCGGGTCCACGACCAACTTCGCCAACAGTCGCGTCGCCGCCGACGGCACGCTGCTCACCAATCGCGGCCCGGCCTATGCCAACTCGATGGGCGTCGACGCCAAGACGTTCAGCACCACCTCCATCCCGAACAACGCCACCTCGGCGACCTTGCAGTTCAACAGCACCAACGACGTCTACTACCCGGCCGCGCTGACCACCCAGGTCGATCTCTACGCGCCGACGATCAACGGGCAGAAGACGGCCACCAACCTCACCCGCAGCGGCACCGCGCAGGTCGGCGACCTGCTCGAGTACACGATGTCGTTCACCAACACCGGAGACGACAACGCCACCAATGCGGTGGCCCGCGACGTCCTTCCTGCCGGCGTCCAGTACGTCCCCGGCTCGATCCAGGTGACGGCCGGACCCAACGCCGGCGCCAAGACCGACGCCACCGGCGACGACGTCGCGGAGTACCTGGCCGCGAGCCGGACCGTGCGGGTGCGGCTCGGCACCGGCGCCAACGCGACCACCGGGGGGACCCTGGCGAAGAACGTGACCTCGACGGTGAAGTTCCGCGCGACCCTCGTCGACGCCTCGGCCGGGACCTCGGTCGACAACGTCGCCCAGCTCGACTACCGCGCCCCCCAGATCGGACGGGACTACACCTACAGCTCGGCCACCAACTCCACGCCGGTGACCGCACGCGCGGACCTCGCGATCACCAAGACCGCCTCGCCGACCGCCGCCGTCGCCGGGTCGCCGTTGACCTACACGCTCACCGTGACCAACAACGGCGAGAACACCGCGGCCAACGCGACGGTGAGCGACACTCTGCCGTCCGGACTCACCCTCACCTCGGCGACGCCGTCGAGCGGCACCTGCACCGGCACCAGCACGGTCACCTGCACCCTGGGCGACATCCCCAGTGGCGCGACCCGCACCATCACCCTGCTCACCCAGGTCCAGGGCGGGTTCGGCGGCTCCTCGCTGACCAACGTCGCCTCGGTCTCCTCCGACGTCGGCGACCCCGTGCCCGGCAACAACACCGCCTCGGTCTCCACCCCGGTCTCCCGCGCGGCCGACGTGCGGGTCACCAAGACGGTCTCGCCCGCCGCCCCGGCGCCCGGCCAGGACGTCACGTACACCGTCGAGGTCACCAACGACGGTCCGTCGAACGCCGCCGCCGTCAACCTCGCCGACACCCTTCCGGGAGCATTCCTCACAACCCCGGCGCCCACGGCGACGATCACCGGAACGAGCGGCGCGACCTGCACCGTCGCCGGTCGCGCGGTCAGCTGCGGCATCGGCACCCTCACCCCAGGCCAGACCGCGACGGTGACGATCCTCGCCCGGCTCGGATCGGGCTACGCCGGTGGCGCGGTGTCCAACACCGCCACGGCCAGCACCTCCACGACGGATCCGAACCCCGCCAACAACTCCTCCACCGCGACGTTCACGCCGGGAGCCGCACAGGCCGACCTGGCGGTCACCAAGACCACGACGACCAGCCCCGTGGTGCCCGGCGCACCGGTGCAGTACCAGATCACGGTGACCAACAACGGCCCATCGGATGCTCCCGGCGTCACCGTCACCGACGCGCCACCCGGCGCGCTGAGCGGCCTGACCGCCACGCCGTCGCAGGGCACCTGCGCCACGGCGACGTCGTGTGCGCTCGGCACGCTCACGCCGGGCAGCTCGGCGACGATCACCGTCAACGGCCTCGTCGCCGCCGGCGCCACCGGCAGCCTCACCAACAGCGCGACCGCGACCAGCGGCGCCACCGACCCGACGCCGGGCAACAACACCGCGAGCACCACCGACATCCTGCAGCCGCGGGCCGACGTCGCGATCACCAAGACCGCGGGCCCGGCGGTCACCGGCGCGAACGTCAACTACACGGTCACCGTCACCAACAACGGCCCCTCGACGGCCCAGGGCGTGCAGGTCACCGACCCGATCCCGGCCCCGCTCAGCTTCGTCTCGATCAGCTCCTCGCAGGGCACCTGCACCGGCGGCACGAACGCCCAGTGCAGCCTAGGCTCCCTCGCACCGGGTGCCAGTGCGACCGTCACGATCGTGGCCCGCACGCCGTCCGACGGCAGCGGCAACGGCGCGGTGAACACCGCGACGGTGAGCACCTCGACCACCGACCCCACGCCGGGCAACAACTCCGCGAGCCACACCCTCACCACCGGTGCCCAGGCCAACGTGAGCCTCAGCAAGTCCGCGGCGCCCGCGCAGCTGGTGGCGGGCGGACCGGTCACCTTCACCCTCACCGCGCACAACGACGGACCCTCGAACGCCAACGGCGTCTCGATCACCGACACTCTCCCGGACAACGTCGCGATCGGCACACTGCCGGCGGGCTGCACCCGCGCGGGGCAGACCGTCACCTGCACCCGCGCCACCCTCGCCGCCGGAGCCGACTTCACCGTGCAGATCCCCGGCACCCTCGCCGCGACGACGCCGGCGGGCACGCTCACCAACACCGCCACCGTCGGCGCCACCGGTCCGGTCGACCCCTCGCCGTCGGACAACACCGCGACCAGCACCAGCCCCGTGGTGACCCGCGCCGACCTCTCCCTCACCAAGACCGGGCCGGCTCGCGTGGTTGCGGGCGACGTCGTCGAGTACACGCTGAGCGTGACCAACGCCGGGCAGTCCGAGGCTCGTGACGTGATGATCACCGACCAGCTGCCGGCCGGCACCGCATTCGTCTCCAGCCCCGACTGCGCGCTCCAGAGCGGCAGCACCACCACGGCCGAGTGCTCGCTGGGCACCCTCGCGCCGGGCGCGACCCGCACCACGACGCTTCGGGTGCGGGTGCCCGCCGGCCAGGCGGACAGCTCGAGCGTCACCAACTCCGCGCAGGTCTCCTCCAGCACCACCGACCCCACGCCGGGCAACAACACCGCGAGCGCGAGCACCGCGATCGACACGCGCACCGACCTGGCCGTCACCAAGCGGGTCCAGCCGAGCCCGCTGCTGGCCGGCCAGCGCGCCGTCTACACCGTCACCGTGACCAACAACGGGCCCTCCGACGCCCGCGGGATCACCGTGACCGACACCCTGCCGACGGGCGTGAGCCTGGTCGACGCCAGCACCCCGGCCGGCTCGTGCAGCGGCACCACCACGGTCACCTGCCAGCGGCCGCTCCTGGCCGCGGGCGACACGTGGACCATCACGATCCGGGTCGCGGTCGGCGCCGACACCACCACCGCGCAGGTGAACCGGGTCGTCGTCTCGAGCAGCACCACCGAGACCGCGCCCGGCGACAACTCCTTCGACCTGACCAGCCCGGTCACCTCGGCGGCCGACCTCGCCGTCGTCAAGACCGTGCAGCCGAATCCGGTGGCGCCGGGACGCCAGGTCAGCTACGGCCTGACCGTGGTCAACAACGGTCCGGCGACCGCCACCGGCACCACTCTCACCGATCCGCTGCCCGCCGGACTCAGTGGCGCCACGGTCACCCTCGCACCGGCCTCCGCGGGCACGTGCACGATCACCGGCGGTGCGCTCGACTGTGCGCTGGGGGCCGTGGCTCCGGGCACGCCGATCACCGCGACCGTCACCGCCCTCCTCGACGCCGGCTACACCGGCACCGACCTGGTCAACACCGCCACGGTCGCAAGCAACGTCTCCGATCCCACCCCCGGCAACAACTCCAGCACCGCGACCGCCGCCGTCGTGGCCGAGTCCGACGTCGCCGTGGTCAAGCGCGCCGACACCGCGACCGTCGTCGCGGGCGAGGCGTTCCAGTACACCCTCGAGGCCGCCAACGGCGGCCCGTCGGTGGCCCGCGGAGTGGTGGTGACCGACGACGTCCCGGCAGCGCTCACCATCCTCTCGGCCACGGTCGGCGGCACCGCCTGCTCGGTCACCGGCCAGCAGATCTCCTGCCCGGTCGGCACCCTCGCGCCCGGAGCCTCGGCGCTGGTCGTCGTGCGGGTCCGGCCCGCGGCCGACCTCACCGCGACCTCCATCGAGAACACCGGGCGCGTCACCTCCACGACCGACGACCCGAACTCCGCCAACAACGCCGACACGCTCACCCTCCCCGTGACGGCCGCGGCCGACGTCCGCGTCACCAAGACCCGCACCGTGCCCGCGTCCGGCCCGGTCGTGCCGGGCGAGCGGGTCACCTGGACGGTCACGGTGTCCAACCCGACCGGGCCCAGCGCCGCCCGCGGCGTCACGCTCGACGACCCGGTCGACCCCAGCCTCACCGGCGTGACCGCCACCGGGGCGGGTGGGGGCTGCTCGGTCGCCGCGACGAACCGCGTGACGTGCACCATCGGTCGTCTCGACGTCGGCGACTCGGTGACCGTCACCATCTCCGGCATCGTCCCGGCAGATCGCACCACGGCCCTGAGCAACACCGCCACCGCGAGCGCCACCACCGCCGATCCGGCGGGCGGCAACAACTCCGCGACCGTCACCGACCCGGTCACCGCCCGGGCGGCGGTGTCGATCGCCAAGCAGCGGACCTCGGGTCCGGTCGTCCCCGGCCAAGACGTCACCTGGCAGATCACCGTCACCAACGCCGGGCCGTCGATCGCGCGCGCCGTGACGATCACCGACGACGTCGCCGACGCGCTCACCGGCGTCACCGCCACCGTGAGCGGCGCTCCCGGCGCCACCTGCTCGGTGGGTTCGGGGAACCTGGTGTCCTGCGCGCTCGGCGACCTCCCCGCCGGCACCGCCACAGTGACGGTCAGCGGCACCGTGCCGGCCGGATTCACCGGCTCCCTCGACAACACCGCGACCGTGGCCTCCCCCACCGACACCACGCCGGGTGACAACTCCGCGACCTCCAGCGGCACCGCCCAGCCCAGCGCCGACCTGGCGATCACCAAGACGCGGACCTCGGGTCCGGTCGTCCCCGGCCAGGACGTCACCTGGCAGATCACCGTCACCAACGGCGGCCCCTCGGTGGCCACCGGCGTGGTGGTCACCGACGACGTGATCGACGCGCTCACCGGCGTCACCGCGACCGCCACGGCCGGCACCTGCACGGTCACCAACGGCGGGGCGAACCCCAACCTGGTGCGCTGCGACCTCGGCGACGTCGCCCCCGGGGCCAGCATCACTCTGACCGTCAGCGGCCGGGTCCCCGCCGACTACACCGGCGCGGTCGGCAACACCGCGTCCGTGTCGGCCACGACGCCGGACCCGGTCGCGGCCAACAACACCGCCACGGTCGGCGGCACCGCGCAGCCCGCCGCCGATGTCTCGATCACCAAGACCCGCACCAGCGGACCGATCGTGCCCGGCTCCGACGTGGCATGGAGCATCACCGTCTCCAACGCCGGCCCGAGCTCGGCCACCGGCGTCACCGTGTCCGACGACCTCCTCGACGCGCTCACCGGCGTCACCGTGAACGCACCCGGCAGCGCGAGCTGCGCCGTCGGGGCCGGCAACACCGTGGCGTGCACGCTGCCCGACCTCGCACCCGGCCAGTCGGTGTCGCTGACCGTGCGTGGCGCTCTTCCGGCCGGCTACACCGGCAGCGTCGACAACACCGCCACCGTCTCTTCGCCGACCGACACCACGCCGGGCAACAACACCGCCACCTCCACCGGCACCGCCGCGCCCGCGGCCGACGTCTCGATCACCAAGACCCGCACCAGCGGGCCGATCGTGCCCGGACGTGCGGTCACGTGGTCGGTCGTCGTCACGAACGCCGGCCCTTCGGTGGCTCGCAATGTCGTCGTCTCGGACGATCTGGTCGACGCCCTCACCGGCGTGAGCGCCTCGGCGTCGGGCGGCACGACCTGTGACGTCGCCGGCGGAAACCAGGTCACCTGCACCGTCGGCGACCTCGCCCCCGGCGCCAGCGTGACGATCACCGTGACCGGCTCGCTTCCGGCCGGCTATACCGGCAGCGTCGACAACACCGCCACCGTCTCCTCGCCGACCGACTCCACGCCGGGCAACAACACCGCGACCTCCACCGGCACCGCCGCGCCTGCGGCCGACGTCTCGATCACCAAGACCCGCACCAGCGGGCCGGTGGTGCCGGGACAGCCCGTGACCTGGTCGGTCGTGGTCACGAACTCAGGTCCCTCGACCGCACGGGGCGTGACCGTCTCCGACGACGTGATCGACGCCCTCACCGGCGTGAGCGCCTCGGCGTCGGGCGGCGCGACCTGCACCGTCGGCACCGGCAACCAGATCGACTGCGACCTCGGCGACGTCGCTCCAGGCGGCTCGGTCACCATCACCGTCACCGGGTCGCTGCCGGCCGGCTACACCGGCAGTGTCGACAACACCGCCACCGTCTCCTCGCCGACCGACTCCACGCCGGGCAACAACACCGCGACCTCCACCGGCACCGCCGCGCCCGCGGCCGACGTCTCGATCACCAAGACCCGCACCAGCGGGCCTGTCGTCCCCGGCCAGGACGTGACCTGGTCGGTCGTGGTCACCAACTCAGGTCCCTCGACCGCACGTGCCGTGACCGTCTCCGACGACGTCATCGACGCCCTCACCGGCGTGAGCGCCTCGGCGGCGGGCGGCGCGACCTGCACCGTCGGCACCGGCAACCAGGTCACCTGCACCGTCGGCGACCTCGCCCCCGGCGCCACCGTGACCATCACCGTGACCGGCTCGCTCCCCGCTGGCTACACCGGCAGCGTCGACAACACCGCCACCGTCACCTCGCCGACCGACACGACCCCCGGCAACAACACCGCGACCTCCACCGGCACCGCCGCGCCCGCGGCCGACGTCTCGATCACCAAGACCCGCACCAGCGGGCCTGTCGTCCCCGGCCAGGACGTGACCTGGTCGGTCGTGGTCACCAACTCAGGTCCCTCGACCGCACGTGCCGTGACCGTCTCCGACGACGTCATCGACGCCCTCACCGGCGTGAGCGCCTCGGCGGCGGGCGGCGCGACCTGCACCGTCGGCACCGGCAACCAGGTCACCTGCACCGTCGGCGACCTCGCCCCCGGCGCCACCGTGACCATCACCGTGACCGGCTCGCTCCCCGCTGGCTACACCGGCAGCGTCGACAACACCGCCACCGTCACCTCGCCGACCGACACGACCCCCGGCAACAACACCGCGACCTCCACCGGCACCGCCCAGCCGCAAGCCGACGTGTCGATCACCAAGACCCGTACGTCGGGCCCGGTCGTCCCGGGCCAGCCGGTCACGTGGCGGGTCACCGTCGTCAATGACGGCCCCTCCGTCGCCCGCGCCGTCACCGTCGCCGACGACGCGATCGACGCCCTCACCGGCCTCACCGCCACCGCCACCGGCGGCACGACCTGCACCGTCGCCGCCGGCAACCAGGTCACCTGCACCATCGGCGACCTCGCCCCCGGCAGCTCGACCACGATCACGATCACCGGGTCGCTCCCGGCCGGCTACACCGGCGCGCTGGACAACACCGCCACGGTCACGTCGCCCACCGACACCACCCCCGACAACAACTCGGCCACCTCCACCGGCACCGCCCAGCCCCACGCCGACGTCTCGATCACCAAGACCCGCACCAGCGGCACACCGATCCCGGGGCGCCCGATCAGCTGGGACATCGTCGTCACCAACTCCGGCCCGTCCGTGGCGCGCGACGTCACCGTCGCCGACGACGCGGTCGACGCCCTCACCGGACTCACCGCCACCGCGACCGTCGGCACGACCTGCGACGTCGCCGCCGGCAACCAGGTCACCTGCACCATCGGCGACCTCGCCCCCGGCAGCTCGACCACGATCACGATCACCGGGTCGCTCCCGGCCGGCTACACCGGCACGCTGGACAACACCGCCACCGTCACCTCGCCCACCGACACCACGCCCGACAACAACACCGCCACCTCCACCGGGACCGCCCAGCCGCAGGCCGACGTCACGGTCGCCAAGACCCGCACGTCGGGCCCGGTCGTGGCGGGCCAGCCGGTGTCCTGGCAGGTCACCGTGACGAACAACGGGCCGTCGGTCGCCCGTCAGGTGACCATCTCCGACGCCGTCGAGCCGGCCCTCACGGGTGTGACCGCCACCCTGGCCGGGGCGCCCGCCGGAGCCGCCTGCACTGTCGCAGCGGACAACCAGGTGGCCTGCAGCCTCGGCGACCTCCCCGCCACCGAGCCGGGGCGCACGGTGGTCCTCACCCTCACCGCCGACGTGCCCGCCGGCTTCACCGGGACCCTGGACAACACCGCGACCATCGCCTCACCCACCGACACCACGCCGTCCAACAACACCGCCACCTCTCCCGGCGACGTCGACTCGATCGCCGACCTCTCGATCGTCAAGGCCCGGGTGTCTGGACCCGCGATCCCGGGGCGTTCGATCGAGTGGACCCTCACCGTCGACAACGCCGGACCCTCGAACGCGACCCAGGTCGTCGTCGACGACGACGTGCTCGACGCCTTCACCGGCGTCACCGCGACCACCACAACGCCCGGTGTCGCGTGCACCGTCGCCGCGGGCAACCAGGTGTCCTGCGATCTCGGCACCGTGACGCCCAGCCAGGCGCCCGTGGTGATCACCGTGCGGGCGATGATCCCGGCCGGCTACACCGGGAGCGTCGCCAACACCGCGACCGTCGACTCGAACCCGGCCGACGGAAATCCCACCGACAACACCTCGACTGCGGGCGGCACCGCCGGCCCCGAGGCCGACGTCTCGATCGCCAAGACCCGCACCAGCGGCCCCGTCGTGCCCGGCCAGGACGTGTCGTGGTCGGTCGTGGTGGCCAACGGCGGCCCGTCGACAGCTCGTGACGTCACCGTCGCCGACGACGTGATCGACGCGCTCACCGGCGTCACCGCGACCGCCACCGGCGGCGCGACCTGCACCATCGCCGCCGGCAACCAGATCACCTGCGACCTCGGCGACCTCGCCCCCGGCGACACGGTGACCATCACGGTCACCGGCACGGTTCCGGCCGGCTTCACCGGCGCCGCCGACAACACCGCCACCGTGTCCTCGCCGACCGACACCACGCCCGGCAACAACTCCGCGACGTCGAGCGGCACCGCGCAGCCCGAGGCCGACGTCTCGATCGCCAAGACCCGCACCAGCGGGCCGGTCGTCCCCGGCCGCGACGTCACCTGGCGGATCACCGTCGCCAACGACGGCCCGTCGGTGGCCCGCGACGTCACCGTCGCCGACGACGTCATCGATGCCCTCACCGGAGTCACCGCGACCTCGCCGGGCGCGACCTGCACCGTCGCCGCGGGCAACCAGATCGCCTGCGACCTCGGTCAACTGGCACCGGGAGACTCGGTGACCATCACCGTGACCGGGTCGGTTCCGGCCGGGTACACGGGCACGGCCGACAACACCGCGACGGTGTCGTCTCCCACCGACTCCACGCCCGACGACAACTCGGCCACCTCGACCGGCACCGCGCAGCCCGAGGCGGACGTCTCGATCGCCAAGACCCGCACCAGCGGGACGCCGATCCCCGGCATGCCGATCGGCTGGCAGATCCAGGTCTCCAACGCCGGCCCGTCCGTCGCGCGGAACGTGACCGTCGCCGACGACGCGATCGACGCCCTCACCGGCGTCACCGCGACCGCGACCGGCGGCGCGACCTGCACGGTCGGGTCGGGCAACCAGATCGACTGCGACCTCGGTGACCTCGCCCCCGGCTCGACGGTCACGATCACCGTGTCCGGGTCCATCCCCGCCGGCTTCACCGGCGCGGTCGGCAACACCGCCACGGTGAGCTCGCCGACCGACACCACGCCCGACAACAACTCCGCCACCTCGGGCGGCACCGCCCAGCCCGAGGCCGACGTCTCGATCGCCAAGACCCGCACCAGCGGACCGATCGTCCCGGGCCAGGACGTCACCTGGTCGATCGTGGCCTCCAACAGTGGCCCCTCGGTGGCTCGCGACGTCACCGTCGCCGACGACGTGGTCGACGCCCTCACCGGCGTCACCGCCACCGCGACCGGCGGCACGACCTGCACGATCGGTTCGGGCAACCAGATCACCTGCGACCTCGGCGACCTCGCCCCCGGCAGCACGGTGACCATCACGATCACCGGCTCGGTGCCGGCCGGCTTCACCGGCGCCCTCGACAACACCGCCACCGTGTCGTCTCCCACCGACTCCACCCCGGGCAACAACACCGCGACCTCCACCGGCAGCGCGCTGCCCGAGGCCGACGTCTCGATCGCCAAGACCCGGACGAGCGGCCCGGTCGTCCCGGGCCAGGACGTCACGTGGCGGATCACCGTGACCAACGACGGGCCGTCGGTGGCGCGCGACGTCGCCGTCGCCGACGACGTGGTCGACGCGCTCACCGGCGTCACCGCGACCGCGACCGGCGGTACGACCTGCACCGTCGCCGCCGGCAACCAGATCGCCTGCGACCTCGGCGACCTCGCCCCCGGCAGCACGGTGACCATCACGATCACCGGCTCGGTCCCTGCCGGAATCACCGGCGCCCTCGACAACACCGCCACCGTCTCGTCTCCCACCGACACGACCCCCGGCAACAACTCCGCCACCTCCAGCGGCACCGCCCAGCCGGACGCCGACGTGTCGATCACCAAGACCCGCACCAGCGGTGCCCCGACCCCCGGCCGACCGATCGGCTGGGACGTCGTCGTCACCAACTCCGGCCCGTCGGTGGCCCGCGACGTCACCGTCGCCGACGACGTGATCGACGCACTCACCGGCGTCACCGCCACCGCGACCGGCGGCGCGACCTGCACCGTCGCCACCGAAAACCAGGTCACCTGCGACCTCGGCGACCTCGCCCCCGGATCGTCGATCACGGTCACGATCTCCGGCGAGCTCCCCGCCGGCTACACCGGGACCGTCGACAACACCGCCACGGTGAGCTCACCGACCGACACCACGCCCGGCAACAACACCGCGACGTCCACCGGCTCCGCCCAGCCGCAGGCCGACGTGTCGATCGCCAAGGTCCGCACCAGCGGACCCGTGGTGGCCGGCCAGGACGTGACCTGGCGGATCACGGTCGAGAACACCGGACCCTCCACGGCCCAGGGGGTCACGGTCGCCGACGACGTGAACGACGCGCTCACCGGCGTCACCGCCACCGCGACCGGCGGCGCGACCTGCACCGTCGGCGCCGGAAACCAGGTCGACTGCGACCTCGGCGACCTCGCTCCCGGCAGCACGGTGTCCATCACCGTGACCGGCTCCGTGCCTGCGGACTTCACCGGCGCCCTCGACAACACCGCCACCGTCGACTCCCCCACCGACAGCACGCCCGGCAACAACGAGGCGACCTCCGCCGGCACCGGCGGCAGCCGCGTCGACCTGGCGATCACCAAGACGCTCGACCGCGAGGCGGTGCCGGGGCAGGCGGTCTCGTGGACCCTCGAGGTCGGCAACGACGGTCCGTCGGTCGCCCACGACGTCGTGGTGAGCGACCAGGTCCCGGCGACCGTCGGCGACGTCACCGCCACCGGTCCGACCGGCGTCACCTGCACGGTCGTCTCCGGGCTCGTCACCTGCACGCTCGACGAGATCGCGCCGGGCGCGACGGTCTCGATCCAGGTGGGCGGGCTGCTCGGCACCGACGTCCGCGGCGACCTCGTCAACGCAGCCGAGGTCACCTCGAGTGACATCGAGACCGCCCCGGGCGACAACTCCGCGACCTCGACCGAGCCGGTCGGGCCGCGGGCCGACCTCGGCCTCACCAAGACCGTCGACCCGCAGGCGCCGCTGGCCGGCGGGCCGGTCACCTTCACCCTCACCGTGACCAACGCCGGCCCGTCGACGTCGACGGGCGCGGTGGTGACCGATCCACTGGCGAGCCAGATCCGCGACCCGCGGGTCAGTGCGACACCCGGCACCGACTGCTCCCTCGGCTCGGACCGAGTGGTCACCTGCGCCGTGGCCGACCTGGCACCGGGTGCGACGGCGGTGATCACCGTGCGCGGCACCATCGCCCCCGGCACGACAGGGCCGCTGACCAACACGGCCTCGGTGGCCCCGGGCGCCGAGATCGACCCGGACCCGGCCGACAACGAGGCCACCATCGTCAGCGACGACGTCCAGGGCGCCGACGTCCAGATCGTCAAGGACGCCTCGAAGGCGGAGGTCACCGCGGGCGACCGGCTCGACTACCAGCTGAGCGTCACCAACGCCGGCCCGGCCGTGGCCCGCGACATGGTCGTCACCGACGAGCTTCCCGACGGTCTCACCGCCGAGCGCGCGACCGTGCCCGGCGCAGGCCGCTCCTGCTCGATCACCGCGGGCGGGGGGCTGGTGACCTGCGAACTCGGCGACCTGGCCGCGGACGCCGAGGTGACGATCACGCTGAGCGTCGCCGTGGCCGACGACGCACGCGGACGCATCGTCAACGGCGCCGAGGTCTCTTCGTCCACAGCAGATCCGACGGCCGACAACAACGACGACTCCGTCGCCGTCGACGTCGAGCCGGCCACGAGCCCGGGATGCCCGGACTGCCCCGGCCCCGGCCCTGATGGTCCCGACCACCCCGGCGGCCCAGACCTGCCCGACACCGGCGCCGACGCCTCCCTCACCCCCTTGGCGCTTACCGGCCTGTTCGCCCTCCTCCTGGGCGGCTGGCTCCTGCTGCGCTCGCGTCGCCGCCGGTCCTGACGCGTTCCGGCGTTGGGCGGGCTGTGGACGGGCCCGGGATAGTTTGAGGCGTTATCAACCTCCAGCGGGTCCGAAAAGGTTGATAACGCCTCAAACTATCCGTCAGCGACCGGCCCCGAAGGCGCCGCCGGGACCGAAGGCGAGCGCCGCGAACCGCTCCCCCATCAGCGCGTGGGTGGGGCCGTCGGGGTGCAGGCCGTCGGGAAGCGGGTACTCGGCCTCGTCGGCCTCGCCGTAGAGCTCGCGGCCGTCGAGCAGGTGCAGGTGCGGGTCGGACGACGCGCGCTCGGCCACGATGCGGGCCAGCTCGGCGCGGATCACCTCGAGCGTGAGCCGCCCGGCGGCGACTTCGGCAGGATCGCCGGTCGCGATCCAGCCGACTCGGCCTTCCGCCATCGCGGAGAGGTCGGGTGCCAGCGGGCCGGGCGTGTTCTCGTGCGTCGGGCAGCGCACCGGCGAGATCACCAGCAGCGGCGTCTCGGGGTGTCCCTCGCGGATGGTGTCGAGGAAGCCGTGCACCGCCGGGCCGAAGGCGCGCAGGCGCATCAGGTCGGCGTTGACCACGTTGATCCCGATCTTCACGCTCACCAGGTCGGCCGGCGCGTCGCGGATCGCACGGGCGGTGAACGGGTCGAGGAGCGCACCTCCGCCGAAGCCGAGGTTCACCAGGTCGACGCCGCCGCGGCGGGCCGCGATCACCGGCCAGGTGCCGGTGGGATGGGTGGCGTTGGACCCGTGACTGATCGAGCTGCCGTGGTGCACCCACACCCGGTCCGAGGCCGCGAGCGGGGTCACCGGCGCATCGGCCCGCAGCGCCGACACCACCGTGCTCTCGTCGTGCGGCAGCCAGATCTCCACGGACTTCTCGCCCTCGGGGAGGTCGGCGAAGCGCACGGTCGCCCGATCACCGGCGCGCTGCTCGAAGCTGCCGGTCGCCAGGTCGATGGTGAGGACGTCGCCGCCGTCGGCGGTGGCCTGCGCGACCAGCGCGCCGTCGACCAGCAGGTCGTAGACGCCGTCGGGCCGCGGTGGGGCTCCGAGGTAGACCCGCTTGGTCGGCACCGTGTCGAGCTCGATCGTGCGCGCTGCGGTGGTGAGGGCGAGCCGGATGCCCGCAGGCTGAGACTCCGCCATCAGCAGCTGTGGATCGGTGCACTGGGCACGTGCTCGTGCTGGCAGGCGATGAAGCACCAGCCCTCGCGGGGTCGGCTCGACCTCGATGACACCACGAATCAGGGACGCGTCCAGCGGGATGTCGTTCAGGCTCACTCCGCCGATTCTCGCCCGGACCCGGCAGCGATCACGAGCCGCCCCGCCGACGTGGTGGGATGTGCGCATGAGCACGAGCACCCCGAGCGGGACGCCGATCGGCATCGACTTCGGCGGGTCCGGGATCAAGGCGGCCGCCGTCGACCTCGACACCGGCGACTTCGCCGGCGAACGGACCCGGATCGACACCCCGCAGCCCTCGACACCCGACGCCGTCGCCAAGGTCCTGGTCGACCTGCTCGACGCCGTCGACGCCGACGGCCCGGTGGGGGTCACCGTGCCCGGTGTGGTCCGCGGCGGCGTCGTGGGCAGCGCGGCGAACATCGACCAGTCCTGGATCGGCGCCGACGCCTCGGCCGTCTTCGGGACCGCTACCGGGCGCCGGGTCGTGGCTCTCAACGACGCCGATGCCGCCGGCCTGGCCGAGGCCGCCTTCGGTGCCGCGCGAGGTCAGCGCGGCCTCGTGGTGATGACCACCCTCGGCACCGGGATCGGGTCGGCGCTGCTGTACGACGGCGCCCTGGTCCCGAACGCCGAGCTCGGGCACCTCGAGATCGACGGCCGCAACGCCGAGTCCCACGCCGCCAACAGTGCGCGCGAACGCGAGGACCTGGACTGGGCGGAGTGGGCGGACCGGCTCACCGTCTACTACACGACGGTCGAGCGGCTCCTCTCCCCCGACCTGTTCGTCGTGGGCGGCGGAGTGAGCAAGCACGCCGACAAGTTCCTGCCGCTGATCAAGATCGACACCCCGATCATCCCGGCCCTCCTGCGCAACAAGGCCGGGATCATCGGCGCCGCGCTGCACGCGAGCCGGGCCTAGGCCTCCAGGGATCCATATGGAGAGTGGTGATCTCGCCCGCCAGCTCGTCGACGCCCTGCCGGACGGCGCCGTCATCGTCGGCCTGGACGGCACGGTCCGGTTCGCCAACCCGGCCGTGGAGACCCTCCTCGGCGTCGACCGGCTCATCGGGCGTCACATCGGCGAGTTCCTCGACTCGGTCGGGATGATCGACGCCGACGAGCTGCTGACCGAGACCTCGGAGGGCACCGACCCCGCCGACGAGGAGCTCGACACCATGCTGGTCCGCGCCGACGGGGCTCCGCAGTGGGTGCGCCTGCGCCGGACGATGCTCAAGGAGGACGGTCGTCCGATCGGCGTGGTCCTGCGCCTCACCGATCACAGCCGCACCAAGCAGGTGTGGGACTCGGTCAGTGCGAGCCGGGTACGCCTGGCCAGGGCCGAACGGATCTCCCGCACCGGCAGCTGGACCTGGGACCTGGCCCGTGACGTCGTCGCCTACTCCCAGGGCCTGGTCGACCTCTACGGCGCACGAGCCGAGGACCTCACCGTGCGCGATCGCGAGCGGCTGCTCTCGGTGACCCACCCCGACGACCACGAGCGGTTGACGACGGCGCTGGACCGGCTGCTGCGCCGCGAGGCCACCACACTCGACCTCGAGGTGCGCCAAGAGGGGGTCGCCGGCTGGATGTGGGTCCGGCTCCGGGCCGTCGGCAGCTACGGCGACGACGGTGCTCCGGCGGAGCTCTCGGGGACCTACCAGGACATCACGCGCGCGCGCGACACCGAGGACCAGCTGCAGGACCTGGTGGCTCAGAGCTCCTTGATGCAGGCGGTCGCCAGCGCCGCCAACCATGCGGCGACATTCGGCGAGGCACTGATCCAGGCACGAGAGCTCGTCCTCGCTCACGAGTCCTGGGAGCGTGCCCGGGCATTCGTACCGACCGACGACGGGCGCGGACTCGACCCGCTCCTGGCCCCGGACGACGAGCCGGATCGTGACCAGACCCCCGCCGACCTCGCCTCCGTCGAGGCGTCCACCGCCCTGGCCTGCCTGCACCGCGGAGCGACGGTCTGGGACGACGACCGCGGGCTCACCATCGCCTTCCCGATCCTGCTGGGCACCCGGATCATCACCGTCGTCACGATCACCTCGCGCCCGCCGGTGCGCCAGCGTGAGGTCTTCGAGCAGCTGGTCGAGCAGGCAGCGCTCCAGCTGGGCCGCGTCGCAGAGCGCGAGCGGACCGCTCGCCAGCTCGCCGATGCCCGCGATCGGGCGGTAGGCGCCTCCCAGCACAAGACCGACTTCCTGGCCACGATGAGCCATGAGATCCGCACCCCGCTCAACGGCATCATCGGCCTGAACGAGCTGCTCGCGGCCACCGAGCTCACCGACCAGCAACAGCACCTGATCTCGGGCATCGCGGTGTCCAGCAGGTCGCTTCTGGAACTGACCAACAACATCTTGGACTTCGCCAAGATCGAGGCCGGACGGCTCGAGGTGGAGAGCATCGACTTCGGGGTGCGCGAGGTGCTCACCGAGGTCGGCAACGTCCTCGCCGAGGCCGCACGCGCCCGCGACATCGACCTGCGGATCTCCTGCAGCCCCGACGTGCCCGCCTCGGTGTCCGGCGATCCGATGCGCTTCAAGCAGGTGGTGCTGAACCTGGCCTCGAACGCCGTCAAGTTCACCGCCGAGGGGTCGGTCACGATCCGCGCGACCGCACGCCCGGACCGCGGCGACGTCACCGTGGTGCGCGTCGACGTCCACGACACCGGCATCGGCATCGACCCGGAGCAGCAGGAGCACATCTTCACCCCTTTCGCCCAAGCCGACGCGTCCACCACGCGCCGCTTCGGAGGCACCGGTCTCGGCCTGGCGATCTCCGCCGAGATCGTCGCTGCCTTCGGCGGCCGGATCGGCCTGGAGAGCAAGCCCGGCGAGGGGAGCACGTTCTGGTTCACCTCGCGCTTCGGTTCGGCGGCGAGTCCGGTGAGCACCGCTCTCGTTGCGGACCGCGAAACGCTCGGGGCCGCACACTTCCTCGTGGTCGCCGATGACTCCCGGAACCGGATGGTGCTGCAGGAGCAGCTCGGCTGGTGGACGGCGAGCAGCACCGAGGTCGTCGACGCGCACGCGGCCGTGCTCGCCGTGGGCGATCGTTCGGTGCGCTACGACGCGGTCATCGTCGACCTCGTGGCCCCGCACGACGACGTCGCCCTGGCCCGCGACCTGCGCGCGGCCGGGCTCCCCGACGGCCGTCCGATCATCGTGCTCAGCGCGACCACAGCCGATGTCGACGATCTGGCCGCCCTCGGTGCGATCGCGCGGAACCTGCCGACCCGGTTCGACTCGCTGCGCGAGGACCTCCTCAGCGCGCTGACCGAACGGGACTCGGCTGCCGGCGACTCCGGGGAGCTCATGCCGGTAGGCCACGGCTCGGTCCTCGTCGTGGAGGACAACCCGATCAACCAGCTGGTCGCACGCGGCCTGCTGGAGTCGCTCGGCTACGAGGTCGACACCGCCGACGACGGCACGGCCGCCCTGGACCGACTGCGACAACGGTCCTTCGACGCGGTTCTGATGGACGTCCAGATGCCACGCCTCGACGGCTACGACACCACCCGGGCACTCCGGCTCGACGACGTCAGGGACCGGCGCGGCCGGCGGCTGCCCATCCTGGCCATGACCGCCGCTGCGATCACCGGCGAGCGCGAGCGCTGCCTGGCGGCAGGGATGGACGACTTCATCGCCAAGCCGGTCTCGATCGGAGCCCTCGCAGCGGCGCTCTCGCGTTGGATCGGCGAGCACGCCCCCGAGCTCGAGCCCGAGGCGGCACCGGTGGACCATCGCGACGACGTCGACGACCTCGAGCCGTCCCCGGCAGCACCCTTGGACCACGACCGGCTGACGATGCTGCGCGAGCTGCGCCCGGGCGACACCTCCTACCTCGACCGGGCGATCGGCAACTTCCTGGAGCGACGCAGCGGCGTCGTGTCCACCGTGTCTCGCACCATCGAGGAGCGCGACCCCGTGGCCCTGGTCGCCGCGGCCCACGCACTGCGCGGCAGCGCCGGCAACCTGGGTCTCCCGGTCGTCGCCGACATCGCGGCAACCCTCGAGGAGCTGGGCCGAGGCGCCAGTACCGCCGGCTCCGCCGCCCTGCTCGAGCGGCTCGTCCTCGCCCTGGACGACGCGTGCGCGGCCCTGGCCGAGTACCGCGAGTGGTACCAGTCCGCCGAGACCGACGGGCTTGTGACATAGGTCACAAAGCCGAAGAATCTTTGTTTGTGTGGACTTTTTTCCGAACGGTACCGTTTAGTCACTGACTCCGCGGACCGATACCTCGGAGCACACCGGCTGAGGTTCGAGGGGGGCCACCAGCATGGACAACGACTGCGTGACCGCCGAACACGATGCTCGGCCACGGCCCGCTGCCCACGAGGTCTGCGCGATCGTGCCGGCCCACAACGAGGCCGCGGGGATCGCGGACACGCTGGCCGGACTGCGCGAGCAGACCTCGCCGGTGACCCGCGTCGTCGTGGTAGCCGACAACTGCACCGACGACACCGCGGAGATCGCACGGCGTCATGGCGCCGAGGTCGTGGTCACCGAGGGCAACCAGGATCGCAAGGCCGGCGCGCTGAACCAGGCGATCGCACGGCTCGACCTCCCGGCGCTGACCCTGGTGATGGACGCCGACACCGTGATCTCGCCCCGATTCGTCGAGCTCGCGTTGGAGGAGCTGCGCGATCCGGCGATCGGCGCGGTGGGCGCAGTCTTCACCGGCGAGGGACGCTCGTTCCTCGAGCGCTGCCAGGTCAACGAGTGGGCCCGCTACGCCCGCCAGCTCTCCCGCGCCAACCGGGTGTGGGTGCTGTCCGGCACCGCTGCCCTGATCCGCAGCGAGGCGCTGCGCGCCGTCGCGCAGGCCCGCGGGACGACGCTGCCCGGCCGGCGCGGCGACGTCTACCTCTCCGACGCGCTCACCGAGGACTTCGAGCTGACCCTCGCCCTGCGGACGGTCGGCTACGACCTGCGCTCACCGCTCGAGTGCTCCTCGACCACCGAGGTCATGCCGACCTGGCCCGCCCTGTGGCGCCAGCGCTCGCGGTGGTACGCCGGTGCCCTGCAGACGGTCGGGACCTATGGAATGACGCGCGTCACCTGGCGCTACTGGGGCCAGCAGGTGATGCTCGGACTGAGCACCTTCGCGATGGCGCTGCTCCTGATCGTGACGGCGACCGCGTTCTTCGCCGACGACCTCACCACCTCCCCGTTCTGGATCGCCGTCGGCGTGGCGTTCTGGGTCAACCAGGTCGTCACCTCGTGGCGGCACCGCCAGGGGCGATGGCTCTCGGTCCTGCTGCTCCCCGAGCTGGTCTACGCCCTGTTCCTCCAAGCGGTCTTCGCCGACTCCATCCGCCGCCGGCTCCTGCGCCAGCGCCTGGAGTGGGGGCATCTGGAGTCCCCCGCCGGCGCCTGACGTCGGACCACCTCACCCACCTGAAGCCGCGGTCGCCGAGACCGCCTCCTCAAGGAGCCTCCATGCACTACTCGCCCTCGGCCGCGATGGCCTCGATCGGCGTGCCCTTCGTCCTGCTGCAGCACACCCTCGCCGGGCTGGTGCTGCTCTTCGCCGTGCTCGCCGTCAAGGCGCTGCTGCCGCGCGTGATCGCACACCCGGTCGCAGCACACCGCCGGCGAGCCGCCCGCTCACGCCTTGCGGAGGGAGTCGTCGCCGACCAGCTCGTCTGACTCGACGTCGGCGCGTGCTGCCTGGCGTCGCGCCTGCCTTCGTTCCCACCAGGCCGCGACCCACATCACCAGTCCGGCCAGGAGCGCGCCGACGATCAGGTCGATGACGTAGTGCTCGGCGTAGTAGACCAGCGCGACGCACATCAACGCCGGGTAGATCAGCAGCATCCACCGCCACGGGCTCTTCCATCGCCAGATCCCATAGAGGGCGATGAGCACCGCCGTGGCCGTGTGGAGCGACGGCATCGCCGCGACCGGGTTCCCGACGCCGTTGAGGATCACATTGGCCCGCTGGACGCCGAGATCGCCCCAGCCACGGGAGGTGAGCCGGGTCACCGGCCCGAACAGGCCCTCCTGGGAGGCCAGCCACGGTGGCGCCATCGGGTAGGACATGTAGATGAGGAGGCCGGCGAAGTTGAGGCCGATGTAGCGGCGCATCCACACCAGCCACTCGGCACGATTGCGCAGCCACAGCACGACGGCGATGATCAGCCCGGCCAGGAAGTGGGTCGCGTAGACGGTGGTGAAGACCACCTCGAACCACCGGGTGGGCTGGTCCAGGCGACACGGGTCGCCGCACCAGGCGTGCTGGAGGGTCTCGGTCGGCGTCGTGCCCCCGAACATCCAGCGATCGACGTCGATCGGCATCTGCCAGTGGATGGTGATGTCGAACTCGTCGATCCACCCGCGGCTGAAGAAGTAGACGGTGAGCAGGAGCGCCGGGATCGACCAGTCGCGCAGGAAGCCGAGGTGCTGACGCCAGGGCGCCTCGATGCTCCAGGCGATCGTGCCGAGCCAGCAGGTGAAGAGCACGGTCAGGGCATCGTTGGGGATCCCGATCGTCGCCGACCACACGACGACGAGCAGGACCCACACCGTCATCGCGGTGTAGCGGGCGGCCGGCCGCGTCTGGTTCGGCGTGCTTGCGCTCGCCTCCGCCGTGGGAGCGCCGGTCGTGGCGGGCTCCTCGTCGATGCTCGACTCCTTCCGCACCGGACACACCCCTCGTTGGCTCCTTCGAGCCGTCAGTGTGGCCTATCCCACCAACTCGACCCGACGCCGCCCCCGGGCCGTGCCTTCTTGGAACACCGACGCGCACTCGGCCGTTGACCCCCTAAGCACCCTCGACACGACGGCGATCGGAGAGACATGAGCGAGGTACTGATCATCGGCGGCCACGGCAAGGTGGCACTGCTTGCAGAGCGCCTGCTGGCCGGCGCCGGCCACCGCGTGGTCGGTGTGATCCGCAATCCCGACCATGCCGACGACGTCCGGGCCGCCGGCGCCGAGCCGCTGGTGAGCGACGTCGAGAGCCTCGACGTGGCCGGACTCACCGAACTGGTGGCGGGATACGACGCAGTGGTCTGGTCGGCAGGCGCGGGCGGCGGGAACCCGGCCCGCACCTACGCGGTCGATCGCGACGCCGCGATCCGCACGGTCGACGCCGTCGGTGCGGCGGCCGCCGACGGCGGCACGCCGGCGCGCCTGGTGATGGTGTCGTACTTCGGCGCCGGACCCGACCACGGCGTCGCGCCGGAGAATGCGTTCTTCCCCTACGCCGAGGCGAAGTCCGAGGCCGACGCCTACATCGAGGCCTCGGCGGTGCCGTGGACGATCCTGCGACCCAGCAGGCTCACCGACGGCGCCCCCGGCGGTGTGAGCACCACCGACCGCAACCCGGGCGAGGTCCCCCGCGCCACCGTGGCCGAGGTGATCGCCGCGGTCGTAGACCATCCGGCCTCCACCGACCGCCGCATCATCACGTTCAACCAGGGACCGGAGCCCGTCGCCGACGTCGTCGCCGGGGCGTGAGCAAGCGAGCTTGCGAGCGCCGACGAAACCCCGGGTCCCGCACCGCCCCCGGAGGTTGAGCAAGCGAGCCTGCGAGCGCCGACGAAACCCGGGGTCCCACAGAGCGCGCCGGACAATAGAAGAAGCCCGCCGGAGTCTCGGGTCTCCAGCGGGCTTCTGTGTTCAAGTGTAGGGCGTTGGTTCAAGGGAGCGCAGCACAATCGCGTGATTCGCCGGAACTTTCTCGATCGGCCCTTGCTCAGCCTTCCAAAGTGGCCGCACGGAAGCGGTCGACGTCGCCGTCGGACAGGGCGTGCGCTCGCAGCCAGGCGCGCGGTCCGCCCTCGCTGTGGAGGTAGTCGAGCAGGCCCCGCATGTTCTCCGCCCGCGGCAGCTGGTCGTCATACGACGACCCGGACAACATCTCCGCGTAGGGTCCACGTCCCGACAGCCGGCCGAGGATCGCGGTGAGCGCACCCTCGGTGAGCACGTAGTCGGCGATGATCTCCTCGTCGGGCACACCGAGCAGGCCGAGCACGAGCGCGGCCACGGTGCCGGTGCGGTCCTTGCCTGCGGCGCAGTGGAAGAGCACCGGCGCGTCCTCGGGGGTGATCACCTTGCGGACCGCCTCCACCACCAGGTCGGGCCGATGGGTCAGGTAGCCCTGGTACTTCGCGTGCCACGACGTCTCACGCCCTGCCGAGATCGGCACCGCGAGGTAGTCGACGCCGTGCGCTGACCAGTCGACGCACTCGTACTGCGCCTCGGCGGGCTGACGCAGATCGACCACCGACCGCAGGCCCAGCGTCTCGACGGCGTGCGCGACGTCGACGAAGCCGGGATAGTCACTGCGGTAGAGCAGGCCGCTGCGCACCCGGCGTCCCTCGTCGTTGACCAGGCCGCCGAGATCTCGCACGTTGTGCACGCCGTCGAAGGTGCGCACCCGGTCGGCGTGCTGGGTGAGGTCGGGTCTCATGCCCCCACTATGGGGGTCCGCGGTGGCCGGTAGGGCACTACGGCCTGAAAGGTGAGCGAACTCCCACCCGCACGACGTCAGCAGCCGGGAGGGCGAGGAACGAGCACGACCGGCGCCGGCGAAACCTCACCAGCCCCCTCGCGAACCCCGGCAAGGACGGCCGCCGGGGTTTCGTCGGCGCTCGCTGACGCTCGCTTGCTCAACCTCCGGCCGGTCGCTCGCTCAACCTCCGGCGGGACCGCCGTCGGCGACTCCGGCCTCGTCGAAGGTCGCCATGCCGTCGTGCACGGCCACCGCGGCGCTCAGGACCCCGACGGCCAGGCCGGCGCCGGAGCCCTCGCCGAGGTGCAGGCCGAGGTCGAGGAGCGGGGCGAGGCCGAGGCGGGCGAGGACGTCGGCGTGGGCGCCCTCGGTGCTCACGTGTCCGGCCAGGCAATGGTCGAGCGTGGTCGGCTCCTGCGCGAACAGGACGGCGGCGGCGGCCGTCGTCACGTAGCCGTCGAGGACGACCGGGACTCCGAGCAGTCGGGCGGCCAGGATCGCCCCGGCCATCGCGGCGATCTCGCGACCACCCAGCCGCGCCAGCACCGCGAGCGGGTCGTCGAGCCCGTCGGCGTGGCGGGTGAGACCGGCGGAGACCGCGGCGGCCTTACGGGCCAGCCCCTCGTCGTCGACGCCGGTCCCGCGACCGACCCAGTGCTCGGCGGCGCCGCCCCAGAGTCCGGCATAGATCGCCGCCGCGGACGTGGTGTTGCCGATTCCCATCTCGCCGATCGCCAGCAGGTCGGTGCCCGGCGGGACGGCGCGCATCCCCGCGGCGAAGGCCTCCACGAACTCTGCCTCGTCCATCGCGGGCTGCATCGTCAGGTCCTGGGTGGGGCGCTCCCAGCCCAGGTCGACCACCTCGAGGTCGATGCCGTGCGTGCGGCAGATCTGGTTGATCGCGGCACCACCGGCTCGGAAGTTCGCGATCATCTGCCCGGTCACCTCGGCCGGGAAGGCCGACACCCCCTGCTCGACGACGCCGTGGCTCCCGGCGAAGACGCACATCCGCGGCGTCTCCAGCCGAGGGCGCGGACGCCGCTGCCAGGCCGCGAGCCACTCCACGACGTCCTCGACGCGGCCCAGGCTCCCCGGCGGCTTGGTCAGCCGGGCGTCCCGCTCGCGCACCGCGGCGGCGGCGTCAAGGTCGGGCCCGGGGAGATCGTCCAGCAGAGCGCGGATATCGTCGGCGGTCGAGACGGCGGGCACGGCGGAGGAGTCGGGCACCGCCCCATGGTGCCGGACGAGAGGTCCGGCCGAACGACGAGGGCGGGCCGGTGCTGACGCAGATCTGCATGGGACTGCGGTTCTACTCGCGACTACCCATCCCGACCGGGCCCTGGGAGCGCGACCCGCACGGCGTGCCCGACTTCCGGCGGATCACGCCGGTCGTCCCGATCATCGGCCTGCTGCTCGGCGTGCTCCCCGCCGCCGTGCTCCTCGGCGCGGACGCCGTCGGCCTCGGTCCGCTGCTCGCGGCCGGTCTCGCCGTCGCCACCGCCACCGTCACCACCGGCGCCTTCCACGAGGACGGCCTCGCCGACACGGCCGACAGCTTCGGGGCGCACACCACCGAGCGGCGCCTGGAGGTGATGCGCGACTCGCGCATCGGGACGTTCGGCGCCGCGGCACTGATCCTCGGCCTGCTGCTGCGCGTCGGCGCCCTCGCCGAGCTGCTCGCGCACCTGGACGCCGCCGAGACCGCGGCCCTCCTGGTCGCCGCGGCCGGGGCGAGCCGCGCCGCGCCGTTGCTGATGATGGTGCTCCTGCCCACCGCGCGCACCGACGGCGCGTCGTACTCGGTCGGCCTGCCCAGCCGCCTCGGCGTCGGTATCGCGTGGGTGCTCGCGGCCGCCGCCGGGCTCGCCCTGGCCGCCGCGACCGGCGCACCGCTCGGCGCGACCGCGGCCGGGCTGGGCGCCGTCGCGATCGTGGGGCTGCTCGCGGTCCCCTTCGCCGCCCGACACATCGGCGGCTACACCGGCGACATCGCCGGGGCCGCCCAGCAGGTCTCGGAGATCGCGATGCTGCTGACCGTTCTGGCAGTGGTGAACGGCTAGGACACGCCCTAGGACCCGGCCCAGGCCGAGCGCAGCAGGGTCTCCAACACCTCCAGGTCGGCCGGGGCGGGGTTCGACTCGGGCACCACCGACAGCACCGCGGCGGCGGCCTCGACCGCCTGCGCCTCCGACAGTCCCAGCTCGCGCAGCGTGCGCGGCGGGTCGAGCTCGTCGTACAGGGCGCGCAGACCCGCCGACGCCGACGGCGCGCCGAAGGCCTCGGCCAGCCGCCGCTCGGCGTCGGGCGCGTGCGGCGCGTTGAGCGCGAGGACGTGGGGAAGCACCACCGCATGGGTCGCGGCGTGCGGCAGGTCGTAGCGCCCGCCGAGCACGTGACAGATCTTGTGATGGAGCCCGGAGCCGGCCGAGGCGAACGCCGTCGACGCCAGGTAGGTGCCATAGAACGCGTCGGCCCGCGCCGGGAGCGAGTCCGGGGTCGCAGCCACCGCGGGGAGCGCCGCGGCGAGGGAACGCACGGCCTCGGTCGCGAGGACGGCGTTGATGGGGTCGGCCCGCGGCGCCCACAGCGCGTCGACGGCATGCGCCAGGGCGTTGAGACCGCTCGACGTCGAGAGCCCGACCGGCAGGCCGACGGTGAGCGCCGCGTCGTAGATCACCGCCTTCGGGAGCACCTGCGGGTCGACGCCGGTGCGCTTGACGCCGTCGGTGGTCAGGCCCCAGATGTCGGTGGCCTCCGAGCCCGCGTAGGTCGTGGGCACCGCGAGGATCGGCAGCCCCGTGGTGAGCGCGACGGCCTTCGCCAGGCCGGTGGCCGAGCCGCCGCCGACGCAGATCAGCCCGTCGACGTCGTGCTCACCGGCCACCGTGCGAGCCCGCTCGGCGACGTCGGCGGGAACATGCTCGCGTACGTCGTCGTGCAGCACCGCGACGTCGAGGCCAGCGGTGAGCGTGCGCGCGAGGGCGGCACCACGCGGGGTGGCGATCACCATCGGACGGGCGATCGCCGCCGACGCGGCCTCCTCGGCGAGCGCTGCCGTCGCGCGACCGGTGTCGAAGCGCACCCGCTGCGGGAGCCACTCGTGGAGGAAGTCCACGAGGATCAGCCGGCCAGGGCCAGGATGCGGTCGTCGCTGCGGCCGAGGACGTCGAGTGCCGTCGCCCGGTCTCCCGCGGCGAGAGCCCTGCGGAGCTCGGTCGAGGAGCACGTCCGCTCGCCGCGGCGGACGAGGTCGACGCCGCGGACCTCGAAGCCGAGCCGAGCGCCGAGGCGTTCGAGGAAGAGCAGATCGCCCTCGCCGCCGTAGCCGCAGCGGAAGTTGTCACCGACGACGAGCGACCGCGCACCGAGCCGGCCCACCAGGCCACGCTCGACGAAGGCGGTGGCCGTCTGGGCGGCCAGCGTGCGGGTGAAGGGCAGCACCACGACGCCGTCGACGCCCAGGGACAGGGCCTGGTCGATCCGGTCGGTCACCGAGAGCAGTTGGACCGGCGCCCGCTCGGGAGCGAGGACCACCAACGGGTGCGGTTCGAAGGTGACCAGCACCGTGGGGAGGTCGAGGCGTCGACCCGAGGCCAGCGCCTCCTCGACGAGCGCGACGTGGCCGCGGTGGAAGCCGTCGAAGACGCCTGCGGTGACGACCGATCCGTCGATCTCGCCGATCAGCGGCCAGGTCCGCCACACGCGCTGCTGTCGCGACCGGTTCATCGGGGCCTCCAGAGGGGGACGGACGTCGAGAAGGGAGTCGAGAAGGGAGTGGTGATCGGTCGTGGGGCCGGTACGCCGCCGGCCCCACGACCGAAGCCTGGGTGAGACTGACCTACCAGGCTCAGGCCTTGGCCGGCTCGAGCTCGAAGTCGTAGGTCGTGCGGCGGGTGCCGGTGCCGTCGTCCTGCGGGTCGAGGATCAGCTCGGGCTTGGTCGCCTCGGCGACGTCGGAGTCGAGCCACTCGCCGCCGGCGAAGTAGAGCTGCGTGGTGATCGGGCGGTGCCCCTCGGCCTTGACCAGGATGTGCAGGTGAGCCGGACGCCAGGGGTGCCAGCCCGCGGCCTCGATGAGCTGGCCGGTCGGGCCGTCGGTCGGGATCTGGTACGGCGCAGGCTGGATCGTGGTGATCGAGAACCGGCCCTCGTCGTCGGTGACCACGACACCGCGCAGGTTGCCCTCGGGCAGATGCTCGGCGAAGCCGGAGTAGTAGCCGTCGGCGTCGCTCTGCCAGATCTCGACGGTGGCGCCGCCGAGGCCGGTGCCGTCGATGTCGCGGACCTGCCCGTCGAAGACCAGCGGGGTCGCGTTGGGGTCGTCCTGGTGCGGCAGCTCGCACACCGACTCGAGACGGGTCTGGTCGGGCAGGTAGTAGGGGCCGAGGATCGAGCCCTTGGTGCCGGACTGCGACTTGGCGACCTGCTCCTCGACCGCGTGCTCGACGAAGACGTCCATGAACAGCGGCCACTCGCCGCCCTCGCCGACTGCCATCAGCCAGCCCTTCGCGGCCTGGAACTCGGGGTAGGTGACGTCGTGCTCGGCGATCGCGTCGTGGACGCCCTTGAGGACGGCGGTGACGATCGCGGCCACCCGCTCCGGCGGGGTGTCGGCGAGATCGCCCGAGGCGGCGGTCGCCTTGAAGTTCTTGCTGGCATTGGCGCCCGCGCCTGCGGCGGTGGGGGTGTTCTGGGTGGTTGTCATGCTCGATCTAACCTCTTTCTGGGTCGGAGTGGGGGCGATAGGCAGGCCGCGGTCAGTTGCTCCGGTTGAGGATCTGGCTGACGTCGGTCGGGTTGATCAGGTCCGGAGCGGTCCAGCCGTCCAGGTCGTACTCGGCCAGGAAGGAGTCGGCGAAGCCGGTCATCCGGTCGGCCTCTCCCTGCGCCTCGGCGGCGAAGAGGATCTCGGCCTTCACGTTCTCGTGGTTGCCCGAGTAGTTGCGCTCGTAGAGCTCGTGGCGCCCACCGAACTCGGTGCCCACGGCGTCCCAGAGGGCCTTCATCAGCTTGGTCCGGTCGACGGCGTCGTAGCCGTTCGAGCCGCGGACGTACTTGTCGAGGTAGGGACGGACCTCAGGGGTCTTGAAGTCGATGGCATTGGAGTTGAGGTAGATCAGGCCGGAGGCGACGTCCTGCTGGATGATCTCCTTGACCCGCGGGTACATCTGGATCATCAGCTGGCGGTAGACCATGCCGTAGTCGAGCTTGGGCAGCGCCATCCCGCCGGGGCCCTGGTCGGGGTTGGCCACCGAGGCGTCGGCCAGGGCGCGGAAGGTGTTGCGATAGCCGATCACCTCGCCGACCCGGGTCTGCACGCCACGGAAGTCCTTGGTGCCGGTCGCCTCGAGCGCCTTGAGCAGCAGGCCGGCGATGAACTCGAGCTTGGTCGCCAGGCGGATGCAGCCGTGGAAGGTGAAGCGGTGGAAGAAGCCGGTCTGCATGGCGAAGCCGTTGATCTTGTCGACGTCGCCGTAGACGAAGATGTTCTCCCACGGCACCAGGACCTTGTCGAAGACGAAGATCGTGTCGTTCTCGTCCATCCGGCTCGAGAGCGGGTAGTCGAACGGGCTACCGAGGCTGTCGGCCTGCATGCCGTACGACGGGCGGCAGATGAGCTTCACGCCCGGCGCGTCCATCGGCACGGTGCAGACCAGCGCGTACTCCTTCTTGCGGATCGGGAGCCCGTAGTGGGCGATGAAGTTGTAGTTGGTGATCGCCGAGCCGGTGGCGACCACCTTCGCGCCCGAGACGATGACGCCCTCGTCGGTCTCCTTCTCGACCTTCATGAACACATCGCCGACCTCGTCGGGCGGCAGGTTGCGGTCGACCGGCGGGTTGATGATCGCGTGGTTCCAGTAGAGGACCTTCTCCTGGCTCTCCTTGTACCAGCGCTTGGCGTTCTCCTGGTACGGCGAGTAGAACTCCGGGTAGCCGCCGAGGGTGCCGAGGAAGCTGCCCTTGTAGTCGGGCGAGCGGCCCATCCAGCCCCAGGTCTGCCGGGCCCAGTGCTCGATCGCGCGACGGTCGGCGGCGAGGTCCTCGCTGGAGTGCGGGGTGCGGAAGAACGGGTGCGTCCAGCCTCCGTTGCCGGTGTCGGTGGAGACCCACAGGTCCTTCTTGAGCTCCTCGTCGTGCAGGGAGTCGTAGAGCCGGGCCGTCATCCGGATCGGATTGCGGAACGCCGGGTGCTCGGTGACGTCCTTGACCCGCTCGCCGTAGATCCAGATCTCCCGGTCGTCACGCAGGGACTCCATGTACTCCGCGCCGGTCATCGGCGCGGTGGCCGTGGCTCCCTCGGGGGCCTGCAGCGCCTCGATGTGCGCGTCGGTCGTGGTCTCGGGGCGATCCTCGGTCTGGGTCATCTCGTTCTCTCTTCGATAGATGGGAACTGGGGTCGGACGTTGGTGGTCAGAGCTGGGCGGTGCCGGCCAGCGGACGGAAGCTCTCGGCGTCGAACCAGCCGGAGGTCGGGCAGTCGATCGAGCCGTCCCAGTGCAGGCCGGGCGCCTGGTCGTGGTCGGGGCTCAGGTAGCGGAACTGGCCGCCGAAGAAGAGCAGGGGGTCCTGACCGGTGAGCTCTACGGCCTCCACCTCGCCGATGACGATGAGGTGGTCGCCACCGTCGTAGGTGCGCCACGGCCGGCACGAGATCGTCGTGGCGGCGCCGGCCAGCAGCGGAGCGGTCGGTCCCTCGGCCCACGCGGGAGGGTCCTCTGCCGGACGCCCGGCGAAGTGCCAGGCGACGTCGAGCTGGTCGTGGGCCAGCACGTTGATGGCGAAGGGGCGGCCGTCGAGGAACTGGCACGCCTTGGAGGCGCGGCCCAGCGTCACCTGGGCGAGGGCCGGCTCGAGCGAGACGGCGGTGAAGGCGTTCACCGTGGCGCCGTGGGGCTGACCCTCGCTGGTCTCACAGGTCACGACGGTGACGCCGGTGGCGAAGCCACCGAAGGCGTTGCGTAGTTGGCGCGGGTCCATCCGAACCTCCTGTACGCTATGCGTACGATCTGTACGACTGGCGTACACCGACTGTGTCCGCGATCACAGCCGAAGTCAACAGGTCGGCTCTCACCCATTGGTACGCATGCGATATCGACTAAGACGCGGCCTGGGACATTGGAGGCGAGCACCGCAGGACGGTCATCGGAGAGGAGCGGCGAAGGGCATGGACGAGGTCTCGGGACGCGACATCATCCAGAGCATCGAGCGCGGCTTCGCGGTGCTGCTCGCCTTCGACGCCGACCTGCCGACCGCCACCCTGGCCGAGCTCGCCGAGAAGACCGGCCTGTCGCGTCCCGCCGTCCGCCGGATCCTGCTTACCCTCCAGCGCCTCGGATACGTCGCCGGGGAGTCGGGCCGGTGGTCCCTCACTCCGCGGGTGCTCACCATCGGTCAGCACTATGCGGCGACACACGGCATCGTCGAGATCGCCCAACCCCACCTACTGCGCCTGGTCGAGCTCACCGGCGAGTCCGCGTCCCTGGCCCAGCTCGACGGCGTCGAGGTCGTCTACGTCGCCCGCGTGCACGCCCGTCGCGTGCTGAGCCACAACGTCGACATCGGCACCCGGCTCCCGGTGCACGCGACCTCGATGGGCCGCGTGGTGGCGGCCTACGCGCCGGCCGACACCGTCACCCGGATCATCGACGAGACCGGCCTGCCGGCGCTCACCCCGCGCACCGTCACCGACCCGATCAGGTTCCGCGACATCCTGCACGAGGTTCGGACCCAGGGCTACGCCCTCGTCGACGGCGAGCTCGAGGAGGGCTTCCTCTCGATGGCGGTGCCCGTGCGCGACGGTCGCGGCGACGTCGTGGCCGCGCTCGCCTACTCGACCTCGCGCGGACGCTTCGCCCCCGACGACCTCGTCCGCGACGCCTTGCCCCTGCTGCTGGAGGCCGCCGCCTCTGTGAGCGCCGATCTCGAAGTGGTCACCGCCCGCCCCCGCACGCTCCCGGGCGGCCCACGTCCGGGGATGTTCCCGCCGCCGACGGGGCACTAGCGCTCGGTCAGGCCAGGCCGTCCAACAGGGCCAGTGCGCGCCCAAGTACCGGGTTGTCGTCGCCCTCGCGGGTGGCGACCACCAGCTCGACGCCCGGTGATCCGGTCAGCGGGACGTAGACCACGCCGGGCACCTGCAGCGCCGCGGTCGGCTCGGGCACGACGGCGATGCCGATGCCCGCGGCCACGAAGGTAACCAGGGTCGAGGTCTCGGCGACCTCGTGGACGACCTGGAGGTCGAGCCCGGCGGCGCCGAAGAGGTCGTGCACCAGGGAGTTCATCGCCGAGCGCCCGCTGCCGGCATGGATGATCAGCCCCTCACCGGCGAGGTCGGTGAGGCGCAGCCGCTTGCGCTCGCCGAGCCGGTGCTCCTCGGGGACGGCCGCCAGGAGGCGGTCCTGACGAACGGCGCCGAGCGCGAGACCGGCGGCGTCAGAGACCCGCCGCATCAGGGCGAGGTCGAGGTCGCCGTCCTGCAAGGCGGTCGCCTGCTCGGGCGAGAGCATCTCGCCACGGAAGCCGAACTCGACCCCGGGCATCTCCCGCCGCAGTGCCTTGGCGAACGCCGGCAGCAGGGAGTACGTCGCCGACCCGACGCACCCCACCATGAGCCGCCCGCTCCGGCCGGCCGCGATCCGGCCGGCCAGCTCTCCCGCCGCATCGACGGCGGCGAGGATCTCGCGAGCGTGCTCGAGGTAGGACGCGCCGGCCGCGGTGAGGTCGACGCGACGGGTCGTGCGGGTCAGCAGGGTGACGCCGAGCTCGGTCTCGAGCTGGCGGATGGCCTGCGAGAGGGGCGGTTGGGCCATGTGCAGGCGCTCGGCAGCGCGACCGAAGTGCCGCTGCTCCGCCACCGCGACGAAGTAGCGCAGATGCCGCAGTTCCATCCACTGATACTTGCAGAGTTCCAGTGATCTGAGAATGGGTTCTTCCACATATCGACGGTCGTCAACTACGTTCGGCTCCATGGACTCTCCGCTGACCGCGCTCCCCCGGTGCGCGCTCGTCGTCCCCGCCTCGAACCCGAGGATGGTGGCCAAGGCCCTGGCCTCGACCGCCGACGAGGTGGTGCTCGACCTCGAGGACGCCGTCGCACCGGCGGCCAAGAGCGAGGCCCGCGACACCGTCGTCGAGACCCTCACGAACGCCGGCCCCGACGGTTCCCGTGCCCCCGCCCTCGCGGTACGGGTGAACCAGATCGGCAGCGCCTGGTGCCACCTCGACGTGCTGGCCGTGGCCGGCGCGATCGCCGCCGGGGCGCCTGCGGTGACCCTGGTCGTGCCCAAGGTGGAGTCGGCCGCCGACGTCGGCTTCGTCGACCGCCTGCTCCGAGGAGCGCTCGCCGAGCACGGCGACCCCGTTGGCGGCCGTGGCCGGATCGCGGTCGACGTCCTGATCGAGACCGCGGCGGCCCTGCGCGACCTCGACCAGATCCTCTCGGCGGCCTCGGCGGCCTCGGGCGACCTGGTCCGCGCGGCGATCATCGGCTACGCCGACCTCGGCGCGGACCTCGGCCGCGAGCCAGGCGGCGACCGGTGGGACGCCGTCCGCGACCGGGTCGTGACCGCGGCCCGTGCGGCCGGGTGCGGGCTGGTCGACGGGCCCTGGCTCGGCACCGCCGCCGACGAGGAGTTCGTGCACGACCGGGAGCGCGCCCGGGCCCTCGGCTTCGACGGCACCTGGGTGATCCACCCGGCCCAGATCGCCGAGGCGACCCGCATCTACAGCCCCACCGGCGAGCAGGTCGACTGGGCCGGGCGGGTCGTGGCTGCACTCGACGCCGCGATCGCCGACGGCGCGGGCGCGGTCGCCCTCGACGGGCAGATGCTCGACGAGGCGGTCGCGGTGCGGGCACGCTCCATCCTCGCCCGGGCGGAGGCTGCGCGGTGAGCACCGGAACGACCACCCCCGCCCGCGGGCCCTACTTCGACGAGCTGACCCGCGGCCAGGTCTTCGACACCGCTCCCGGCGTCACCCTCACCTCTGGCGGCGCCGCCACCCACCAGGCGATCCTCGGCGACCGGCTGGCGCTGGCCACCGACCACGAGCTCGGGCGCCGGCTCAGCGGACGCGGCCCGCTCGCCCACCCGGGATACGTGTGGGACGTCTCGATCGGCCAGTCGACGCTGGCCACCCACTTCGTCAAGGCCAATCTGTTCTACCGCGGCCTCGCGTTCCGGCGGTTCCCGGTGCTCGGCGACACGCTCTCGACGGTCACCACCGTCGTGGGCCTCAAGCAGAACACCCCACGCGAAGGACGTCCGCTCACCGGCCTCGCCGCCCTGCGGATCACCACGGTCGACCAGCACGGCACCGCCGTCCTGGACTTCCATCGCTGCGCGATGCTCCCTCTCTCGCCGGGGGCCGGCCCCACCGAGGACGCCGACGACCTGTCGCAGCTGGGCTCTGAGTCGACTGATGACCCCAGCGTCCTCGACAGTCTCGACCTCGACGCCGTACCGGCCGCGTTCGGGCCACCGCCCGAGCCCGGCACCGTGATCGAGGTGATCGGGGGCGACGTAGTGAGCAGTGCTCCCGAACTGGCCCGGCTCACCCTGAACGTCGCGCAGGTGCATCACGACGCCCGCGCCGGCGGCGGTCGTCGACTGGTCTACGGCGGGCACACGATCGGGCTCGCCGCCGCCCAGGCGAGTCGTGCGCTGCCGGGTCTGCTCACCTTCGTGGGCTGGCGCTCGTGCGACCACACCGGCCCGGTGCACGAGGGCGACACCCTGCGCAGCACCGTCACGGTCGACGACGTCCGCCCCGGACCCGCCGGGACGCACCTGCTCGATCTTCGCTCGCTCGTCACGGCCGATGCCCTCGAGGCCGAGGGCGAGGCGCGTCCCGTACTCGACTGGCACTACACCGTCTGGAGTCGCTGACATGTCCGATCAGCCCACGAACACCGCCCTCGGCCCGCTCGACGGGCTCCGCGTCGTCGAGACCACCAGCTTCGTCGCCGGCCCGCTGGCCGGGATGACCCTGGCCCAGCTCGGCGCCGAGGTGATCCGGCTCGATCCGGCCTCCGGTCCCGCGGACGCCGGGCGCTGGCCGCTCGACCACGACGGCCGCAGCCTGTTCTGGGCCGGGCTCAACAAGGGCGTGCGCTCGGTGGCGCTCGACTTCCGCAGCCCGGAGGGGCAGGAGCTCGCGGCCGCGCTGATCACGGCGCCGGGCGAGAACGCCGGACTCTTCGTCGACAACACGATCGGCCGCGACTTCCTCTCCTACGACTCGCTCAGTGCGCGCCGCCCCGACCTGGTGCACGTGCACATTCAGGGTCATCCCGACGGCCGCCCGGCGATGGACTACGCCGTCAACCCGCTCTACGGCGTCCCGATGCTCACCCGTCAGGTCGACAGCGATCGTCCGGTCAACCACGTCCTTCCCGCCTGGGACATCGCCACCGGCCTGCTCGCCGTCACGGGCCTGCTCACCGGCCTGCACAAGCGGCGGAGCGACGGCTCGGGGTCGCGCATCGACCTCGCCCTCGCCGACGTCGCCGCCGCGCACGTGGCCCATCTGGGCTGGCTGGCCGAGGCCGCCGAGCGCGGCCACGACCGGCCCCGGCTGGGCAACCACATGTTCGGGGCCTTCGGGGTCGACTTCGGCTGCGCCGACGGGCGACGCGTCATCGCCGTGGCGATCACCGGTCAGCAGTGGCGCGACCTGGTCCGGCTCACCGGCACCCAGGCCGTCTTCGACGCCATCGCCGAGAGCCTCGGCGCGGACCTCTCGGTCGAGGGCCAGCGCTTCGAGCACCGCGCGATCATCGAGGCGGTGCTCGCCCCGTGGTTCGCCAAGCGCACCTCCGCCGAGGTGCTGGCGGCCGCCGAGGGCACCCGGGTGATGGTCGGCGAGTTCCGCTCGCCCAAGGAGGTCGTCGACGCGTTCCGTCGCGGCGAGGAGTCCGCGATCCTCACCGAGATCGACCAGGCGGGCTCGCCGATGCTCACCGCGGCCTCGCCGCTGCGGTGGGACGACGTGTACGCCGAGCCGCGTCCCGCGCCCGCCTTCGCCTCCGACACCGAGTGGGCGCTGGCCGACGTGCTCGGCCTGTCGGGAGCCGAGATCGGGAGGCTCGCCGAGGCCGGCGTCATCCGCGAGCATTGATATTCTATGACTCTCAATAACGGCCAGATCGATACTTCTCTGTATCGACCTGCCGCCACTACCGTGGCTCCATGACCGACATCGTCATCTGCGAGCCGCTGCGCACCCCGGTCGGGCGCTACGGCGGCGCCCTCTCCTCGCTCTCCGCGGTCGACCTCGCCTCGACCACCCTGCGTGAGCTCGTGGCGCGCACCGGACTCACCGAGGGCGACGTCGACGACGTGATCCTCGGCAACTGCTACCCCAGCGGCGAGAACCCCGCGATCGGCCGCATCGCCGCCCTCGACGCGGGCCTCGGGACCGGCGTCCCCGGCCTCCAGCTCGACCGCCGCTGCGGCTCGGGCCTTCAGGCCGTCCTCTACGCCGCCGCCCAGATCGCCAGCGGTGCCGGGAAGGTCATCGTGGCCGGCGGCGCGGAGTCGATGTCGAACGTCGAGCACTACGCGCTCGGCCTGCGCACCGGCGTCCGCGGCGGCAACATCGACCTGATGGACCGCCTCGTGCGGGCCCGCGAGACGGCCGGGGGCAAGGACCACCCGGTGCCCGGCGGCATGCTCGAGACCGCCGAGAACCTGCGTCGCGAGTACGACATCTCCCGCGAGGAGCAGGACGAGTTCTCGGTCCGCTCCCAGCAGCGTGCCGGCGCCGCCCACGAGGCCGGCAAGTTCGCCGACGAGCTCGTGCCAGTCACCGTGCCCGGACGCCGCGGCAAGCCGGACGTCGTCGTCGACCGCGACGAGCACCCGCGCCCCGAGACCACCCTGGAAGAGCTGGCCGCGCTGCGCCCGGTGCGCCTCAAGATCGACCCCGACTCCACCGTCACCGCCGGCAACGCCAGCGGCCAGAACGACGGCGCCGCCATGTGCGTCGTCACCACCCGCGAGGAGGCCGAGCGGCGCGGCCTGCGTCCGCTGCTGACCCTCAAGTCGTGGGCGGTCGCCGGCGTCGGCCCCGAGGCCATGGGCATCGGACCCGTGCCGGCCACCGCCGCCGCCCTCGAGCGCGCCGGCCTGAGCCTCGACGAGATCGGCGTGATCGAGCTCAACGAGGCGTTCGCCGCCCAGGTGCTGGCCTGCCTGCGCGAGTGGAAGGTCGACCCGACCGACGAGCGGCTCAACCCCAACGGCTCCGGCATCTCCCTCGGCCACCCCGTCGGCGCCACCGGTGGCCGCATCCTGGCGACCATGGCCCACGAGATGCAGCGGCGCGAGGCGCGCTACGGCCTGGAGACCATGTGCATCGGCGGCGGCCAGGGCCTCGCCGCGATCTTCGA
The DNA here is from genome assembly GCF_037936805.1 of Nocardioides epinepheli. Classification (NCBI taxonomy): domain Bacteria; kingdom Bacillati; phylum Actinomycetota; class Actinomycetes; order Propionibacteriales; family Nocardioidaceae; genus Nocardioides; species Nocardioides epinepheli. Next base: position 738,590 of record NZ_JBBMMC010000001.1, read on the forward strand.
GCGGGTGGCGTGAGCATGTCCGCCTCGAACCCCGTCGCCGTCCACCACGTCGTCACCGGCCCCGAGGACGCGCCCGTCGTCGTCCTGTCCAACTCGATGGGCGCCGACCTGCGCATGTGGGACGGCATCGTCGATGCGCTGTCCGAGCACTTCCGGGTGGTCCGCTACGACACCCGCGGGCACGGCCACTCCCCCGACGCACCGGGCCCCTACTCCATGGACGACCTCGCCGACGACGTCGTCGCCCTGCTCGACACGCTCGGGGTGGAGCGCGCCCACATCGTCGGACTCTCCCTCGGCGGCATGATGGGCATGCGGCTCGCGGCCCGCGACCCCGAGCGGGTCGACCGCCTGGTGGCGTTGTGCACCGGCGCCCACCTCGATGTCGGGCCCGCCTACACCGAGCGCGCCGCTCAGGTCCGCGCCGAGGGCACCGGCTCGGTGGCCGAGGGCGTCGTGAGCCGCTGGTTCACCCCGGCCTATCTGGAGGCCAACCCCGACGTCCGCGACTACCACGTGGCGATGTGCGCCGCGACGTCCGCCGAGGGCTACGCGGGCTCGTGCGAGTCCATCGCCGCGATGGACCTGCGCCCCGACCTCGCCTCCATCGCCGCCCCCACGCTCGCCATCGCCGGCGCGGACGACCCCGCCACCCCGCCGCCGTACCTGCGCGAGATCGCCGACGGCGTCCAGGACGGCCGGCTGGTGGTCGTCCCCGACGCCGCCCACCTGGCCGCCGCCCAGCAGCCGGAGGCCGTGGCGGCCGCCATCCTCGACCACCTGGGGGTCCAGTCATGAGCACCAAGGGCATCGACAAGGTCGTCCCGAGCGCGACCGACGCCGTCGCCGACATCGAGGCCGGCTCCAGCCTCGCCGTCGGCGGCTTCGGTCTGGTCGGCATCCCGTGGATCGTCATCGACGCGCTGCTCGAGCAGGGCGCCGACGACCTCACCGTGGTGTCGAACAACTGCGGCGTCGACGGCGCCGGCCTCGGCCTGCTGCTGGAGGCCCGGCGGATCACCCGCGTGATCGCCTCCTATGTCGGGGAGAACAAGGAGTTCGCCCGCCAGTACCTCTCCGGTGAGCTCACCGTCGAGCTCACCCCGCAGGGCACGCTCGCCGAGCGGCTGCGGGCCGGGGGCGCCGGCGTCGGCGCGTTCTACACGCCCACCGGTGTCGGCACGATGGTCGCCGAGGGCGGCCTCCCCTGGCGCTACCACCCCGACGGCACCGTGGCGCTGGCCTCGGAGCCGAAGGAGGTCCGCACCTTCCACGGCACCGAGATGGTGCTCGAGGAGTCCATCGTCACCGACGTCGCGCTGGTGCGCGCGGCCAAGGTCGACCGCGCCGGCAACTGCGTCTTCCACGCCTCCGCCCGCAACTTCAACATCCCCGCCGCGATGGCCGGCCGGCTCACCATCGTGGAGGCCGAGGAGGTCGTCGAGATCGGCGAGATCGACCCCGACGACGTGCACCTGCCCGGCGTCTTCGTCCAGCGCATCGTCGAGCTGACCCCCGAGCAGGCGCACGAGAAGGACATCGAGAAGCGCACCACCCGACCCCGCGAGGAGGTGCCGGCGTGAGCTGGACCCGTGACGAGATGGCCGCCCGCGCGGCCCAGGAGCTGCATGAGGGCGAGTACGTGAACCTCGGCATCGGCCTGCCGACGATGATCCCGAGCCACCTGCCCGCCGACTCGACGGTGACGCTGCACGCCGAGAACGGCATCCTCGGTGTCGGGCCGTTCCCCTACGACGACGAGGTCGACCCCGATCTCATCAACGCCGGCAAGCAGACCGTCACCGTGCTGCCCGGCGCCTCGTTCTTCGACTCCGCACTCAGCTTCGCGATGATCCGCGGCGGCCACATCGACACCGCGGTCCTCGGCGGCATGCAGGTCTCCACCACCGGCGACCTCGCCAACTGGATGGTGCCCGGCTCGATGGTCAAGGGGATGGGCGGTGCCATGGACCTGGTCAACGGCGCCCGCCGGGTGATCGTGCTGATGGAGCACGTCGCCCGCAGTGGCAGCCACAAGCTGGTCGCCGCCTGCGACCTGCCGCTGACCGGACGCGGCGTCGTCTCGCGGGTCATCACCGACCTCGGCGTCCTCGACGTCGCCGGCGACGCCTTCGAGCTCGTCGAGCTCGCCCCGGGCGTCACCGCCGAGGAGATCGCCGAGAAGACCGGAGCGCCGGTGCGGGTGCCGGTCGGGGTCTGAGATGCCCGACGACCCCGACCAGCTCGCGGCTCGGGTGTGCCGGCTGGAGGACCTGCACGACATCGGCCAGCTGCGCGCCCACTACTGCCAGGCCCTCGACGACGGCCGCTGGGACGATCTCGTCGACCTCTTCACCCCCGACGGCGCCTTCGTCGGGCTCTCGACCGCGCGCGGCCACGACCAGCTGCGCACCTTCTTCGCCGACCTGCAGTCAGGTCCGCTCAGCGCCTGGTGGCACTTCTCCTCCAACGAGACCGTCGAGCTCGAGGGAACGCCGGCGCATGCAGCGACCGGCACCACCTGGCTCGACCAGCCCTGCGTCGTCGACGGCCGCGCCCACATCGCCGCCGGCCGCTACGACGACCACATGGTGCGCTGCGACGACGGCCGCTGGCGCTTCACCGAGCGCAAGGTGAGCTTCTTCTTCTGGGTGCCGGGCGACGAGGGCTGGGCGCCGGGCCGCTACGGCTGGACGCCGGCCCGCGCGGCGGCCGACCCGCGTACCGTCGAGCGCGCCGCCGCATCCCACGCGACCTCCGAGGAGAGCCGATGAAGATCACCCAGGTCGAGGCGATCCCGTTCGCCATCCCCTATCGCAAGCCGCTGAAGTTCGCCAGCGGCGAGGTGCACGTGGCCGAGCACGTGCTGGTGCGGGTCACCACCGACGACGGCGTCACCGGGGTGGCCGAGGCACCGCCGCGCCCGTTCACCTACGGCGAGACCCAGGCCGGCATCGTCGCGGTGATCGACTCGATCTTCGCCGAGCAGGTCACCGGGCTCGACCTCATGGCGCGCGAGCAGATCCACCAGCGGCTGGCCCGCACGATCGGCAACCCCACGGCGAAGTCGGCCCTCGACATGGCGATCTGGGACGCCCTGGGCCAGACCCTCGGCTACGGCGTCACCGAGCTGCTCGGCGGGTACACCGACCGGATGCGCGTCTCGCACATGCTCGGCTTCGACGACCCCGCCGCGATGGTCGAGGAGGCCGAGCGGATGCGCGAGGCCTACGGCATCACCACCTTCAAGGTGAAGGTCGGCCGCCACCCGATCTCGCTCGACACCGCCGTGGTGCGAGCGCTGCGCGTCGGGCTCGGCGACGACGTCGAGCTCTACATCGACGGCAACCGCGGCTGGTCGGCCTCGGAGTCGGCGCGCGCGATGAAGGAGATGAGCGACCTCGGCCTCACCTTCGCCGAGGAGCTGTGCCCCGCCGACGACGTCGTCGGACGCCGCTGGCTGGTCACCCAGCTCGACGTCCCGTTCATCGCCGACGAGTCGGTGGTGACGCCGGCCGAGCTGACCCGCGAGATCCTCGGCAAGTCCGCCACCGCGGCCAGCATCAAGACCGCCCGTACCGGATTCACCACCAGCCGCCGCATCCACCACCTCGCCGAGGGCCTCGGCATCGAGCTGGTGATGGGCAACCAGATCGACGGCCAGGTCGGCTCGCTGTGCTCGGTGGCCTTCGGGTCGGCGTTCGAGCTGACCTCGCGGCGCGCGGGCGAGCTCTCCAACTTCCTCGACATGACCGACGACCTGCTCGCCGAGCCCCTGGAGATCCGCGACGGCGCCCTCGTCGTCCGCTCCGGACCCGGACTCGGCGCCACCATCGACCCCGACAAGCTCGCGCACTACCGCAAGGACAAGGACTGAGCATGCTCTACCACGTACGGATGGACGTCCGGATCCCCCTCGACATGGACCCGCAGGTCAAGGCCGACCTGGTCGCCCGCGAGAAGGAGTACGCCCAGGAGGTGCAGCGCTCGGGCCGCTGGCCGCACCTGTGGCGGATCGTCGGCGAGTACGCGAACGTCTCGATCTTCGACGTCGAGTCCAACGACGCGCTGCACGAGCTGCTCTCGGGCCTTCCGCTCTTCCCCTACATGGCCATCGAGGTCACCCCGCTCGCGGTGCACCCCTCCGACATCAACGCCTGATCCCGCCACCTGGGCAGGCTGTGCCCAATCTGATCGGACGTCCTACTATCCGAGCATGAGCAACGACTCGATCGTGGTGGTAGACGGCGCGCGGACGCCGGTGGGCAGCTTCGGCGGCGTGTTCAAGGACGTGCCTGCGCCCGAGCTCGGCGCGGCGGCGACGCGCGCGGCGCTGGCGCGGGCGGCCGTGGCGCCCGAGCAGATCGAAGAGGTCGTGATGGGCTGCATCGGCCAGGTCGGCAGCGACGCCTACAACGCCCGCCGGGTGGCGCTTGGCGCCGGGCTGCCGACGAGCACGCCTGCCTACTCGGTCAACCGGCTGTGCGGCTCGGGCCTGCAGGCGGTCTGGTCGGCCGCGATGGAGATGCGCTGGAACGGCCTCGACTTCACCGTCGCCGGCGGCGATGAGTCGATGACCCGGATGCCGTTCTACGACTTCGAGGCGCGCGCCGGCTACCGGCTCGGCAACCGGACCCTCGTCGACGGCACCGTCATGATGCTCACCGACCCGTTCCACGACATCCACATGGGCGTCACCGCCGAGAACGTCGCCGCACGCTACGGCGTCTCGCGCGAGGAGCAGGACGAGTTCGCCGCCGAGTCCCAGCGGCGCGCCGCCACCCCGGAGGCGCAGGCGGTCTTCGCCGAGGAGATCGTCGGCGTCGAGTCCGGCGGGCGGCGTCCGGTGCTGGTCGAGAAGGACGAGCACCCCAAGCCCGAGACCACGATCGAGACGCTCGCCGGCCTGCGTCCGGCGTTCCGCAAGGACGGCACGGTCACCGCCGGCAATGCCTCGGGCATCAACGACGGCGCCGCCGCGCTCGTCCTGGCGCGCGAGACGGCCGCCGCCGAGCGGGGTCTCTCGCCGCTGGTGCGGCTCGAGGCCGTCGCCACCGGCGCGATGGAGCCCGAGGTGATGGGCTATGCGCCGGTGATCGCCCTCCAGAAGCTCTTCGACTCCACCGGCATCACCGCCGCCGACGTCGACGTGGTGGAGTGCAACGAGGCCTTCGCGGCACAGGCCGTCGCCGTCGTCCGCGACGCCGGGCTCGACCCGGAGAAGACCAACCCCTATGGCGGCGCCATCGCGCTCGGCCACCCCGTCGGCGCCACCGGCGCGATCCTCACCCTGCGCGTGGCCAAGGACCTCGTCCGCCGCGACCTCGAGCTCGGCGTCGTCACCATGTGCATCGGCGGCGGCCAGGCGCTGGCGGCTCTGTTCCGGCGGGTCTGAGCTACTTCGGCCTCGTCGCCAGGTCCCAGCCGATCAGCGCGCCGATGCTCAGCGCGCGCATCCGTGGATCTGCCGGGCCCGCGAAGCGCAGCGCGAAGACCGGTCCGCGCTCGCCGGCGGGGGCGCCGGACGCCCAGGTGACCTCGGCGCGCCGCTGACCGGACGAGTCGTGCACGCTGAGCGTGCCGGCGACGGTCGCGGAGCCCAGACGCGCCCCGTCGGGATCGGTGAGCACGATCCCGGGTGCGTCGCTGCCGGAGGCGGTCACCCACCCCAGGACGGCGCCGTCGATGCCTGCCACCGAGACCTCGAAGCCCGTCGCCGCCACGACGCTGTGGCGCAACTCGAGCAGCGGCCAGCCGTCGGCGTCCGCGACGTCGAACTCGGCATCGGGGCTCCACCTGGTCATCCCGAGCAGCTGGCGCAGGCCGCGCCGCGCAGCCGCCGGTCGCTGGACGGCACTGGCAAGGACCCGGTCGCTGGTGGCGAACTCGTAGCGGTTGGTGCGCGGCCCCGGCGCCGAACGGGTGACTCGGAGCTCGTCGGTCTCGAACAGCGGCGTCATCTCACCGACCCTGCGGTTCGTGGTCGTGCTCGGGGTCGGCGGCGAAGATCCTCTCGTACAGGTCGTAGACGAAGCCCGCCTTGGCGTTGTTGTAGAGCATGCCGTCGGCGAAGCCCCGGTCGGCCAGGTCGCACTTGAGCGCGCCGTACGCGTCTCGATCCTCTGGGTGGGTGCGCAGCCAGTCCCGGAACATCAGGTGCCGCCGAGGCTCTCGCGCCCCGACCGAGAAGACGTGCACGTTGCATCGCGGACCCTCACCGCGCACCATGCGGTGCTCCTCCCACTCCGGCTCCCGCACTCGTAGCGTGAATCCTGCCCGCTCGAGGTCGGGCAGCCACTCATCCTCGGCACCGGAGTGAGCGACGGTCAGGTCGACGTCGATCACGGGCTTGGCCCGGAGCCCGGGCACCGCCGTCGAGCCGACATGCTCAATGCCGAGCGCCCGCTGATCGAGGGCTTCGCGCAGCCGGCCTGCCACGACCGCGAACGCCTCGGCCCACGCCGGATCCGGCTCGACCACGACCACCGGCGCCGCCGCCCTCGCACCGACCCGAGCCGCCTCGATCTCGTCGAGAGTCGGCACCTCGAACCGATTCCAGAGCGGGTGAGTGGGCACCCGGCGATGCTAGCCACCGCCGGGCAGCAGCGCTCTAAGTGCGCATCGGATGGGCTTGTCCGGTGGCGTGGAGTTGGTGGTGGTGGAAGGGGCAGTGGAGTCGGGCGTCTTTGGTGTTGGTGTGGCCGCCGTCTTGCCAAGAGTGGGCGTGGTGGACGTGGCAGTAGGCGGCGGGGGTGTCGCAGCCGGGGGTCTGGCAGTGCTGTTGTTCGAGGCCGATCGCGTGGCGTTGGGCTGGGGTGTGGAAGCGGCGGGTGCGGCCGAGGTCGAGGACCTCGCTGTTGGTGCCGAGGACGGCGGGGATGACCCCTGCCTCGCAGGCGAGTCGGCGTGCAAGGCCCGGTGAGATGGCTACACCGGTGTCGAGGTGGGCCGCCTTCAACCCGCCGAGGAGGGTGTCGAGGGTCATGGTGACGATGACGGTGGCGTTGAGCCCGCCGGCCTTGGGGAGCTTCTCGGTGGGGAACCGCTCGACATACTCCGCGAACGCCCGTCCGAGCCTCTCCGGGGTCGGTCGCTCGTAGTCGTAAGCCCCGGCGCCGTCGGTGGCGCGGACGTGTTTGGGTGCGGCGAGCGCGGTGAGGGCTTTGCGGAGCATCGAGCCCTGGGCGGCGGGGAGGGTGAACCGTCCGTGGGTGAGGCCTTGGTCGTCGTCGTACATCGAGAACGACGTCTTCTTCCGGGCCCGTGCTTCTTCGGCCTCCAGGAGTCGGGCTTCGTGCTCGTCGGCCCGGGCGGGGTCGATGACTTCCAGGATGCGGCGGCCGAGGAGCTTCAAGGCTTTCGCGTCGTGATGGGCCGCTTCTGCGAGGAGGTGCTTCTCGGCGAGGTCTCGGTGTTCGGGGTCGAGTTCGTCGACCGCCGCGACGATCACCTGCGCCTGGTCCGGTAAGACCCGGCCTGCTGCGGCCGCGACCCGGGTCTGTTCGTGGGCCGCCAACTCGTGGGCGAGGCGGGTGGTGCGGTGCGCCTGGCCGGGGGTGATCGGGACCAGCCGCCGCAGCCAGGCACTGGTCGAGCGGGCGCCGATCGAGCCGGGCAGGTCGAGCGCTTCGGCCTGGGTCACCGCTCGGGCCTCGAGCTCGGCGAGGCTGGCGGTGACTTCGGCCAGGTCGACCAAAAGCGCAGTGGTGTCGTCGGCATCGAGGCTCCACAGCGGGGTGTCGACGTGGCCGGCGAGGTCTTTCTTGAACCGCGCGACCAGTAGGGCGAGCGGGTGCCCGGTTCCGGTGGTGGCGGCCATGTCTGATTCTACCTCTCGTAACGAGTATTCGCTAGTGTGTTCTAGAGGATCTTAGGGGTACCGGGGTTTCGTCGGCGCTCGCTGGCGCTCGCTTGCTCAACCTCCGGCGGCGGGTGGTTCTCGGAGGTTGAGCAAGCTGGGAGGGCGAGGAACGAGCCCGACCGGCGCCGACGAAACCTCGCAACCGCCCCCGGAAACGCGAGCCGTGCGAATCAGGCGCGGACGAATCAGCGACGGCGGAGCGAGCAGGGGTGGCCGCGCAGGCGGCGGCGCGGGCGGAGCCCGTGCCGTTGAGCGCGTCGTCCAGTCGATCGAGCGAGGCTCGCAGTCAAGGACGGACGTAGTCCGCCGCGAAGCGGACGCCGAAGGCGATCCTTGACGGCGAGACTCGATCGGCTACGCGCGCGACCACCCCACCACCCGGACGAGTCGGCACACATGCGCGCCGACCCACCGACCACAATCGCGCAGTCCGCCGCCGGGGTTTCGTCAGCGCTCGCTGGCGCTCGCTTGCTGTGAGGGTTGGTGGTGGCTGGCCTGGGGCTGGCTGGCAGGGTGGACCGGCTGGTTCTCCTCTGT